>NZ_JBVJIP010000002.1:359234-525649 GCF_055586225.1 Actinoplanes sp. NPDC051388
ATAGCCAGCGCTTCCTTGCGGGGAGCAGAGCGGCTCTGCGGCCTGGCAGCCAGCGCTTCCTTGCGGGGAGCAGAGCGGCTCTGCGGCCTGGCAGCCAGCGCTTCCTTGCGGGGAGCAGAGCGGCTCTGCGGCCTGACAGCCAGCGCCTCCTCTCGGGAAACAGAACTGCTCTGCGACCCGAGAGGGCAGCGCTCCTCCCGGCGCCCCAGGCGTGTGAAAAGCAATCCCGGGCGTCGGCCGGGCTGGGGCGTTGCGTATGGGTGTGCAGAGCAAGCCCACCCGCCCGCCCACAGCTGGGGTGATTCGCACCCTGCTCCGAGCAGAGCCCACGCCCGCCTAGGACGCGGACTTGTCGTGCTCCGCGCGCAGCTCTTCGAGCTCGGCCAGCACGTCACGTGGATCGGCGCCCAGGTCGTGCATGCTGAACAGGAACAGCGCGTCGTCGGCGTCGATCTCCAGCAACTCCGTGCTGAGGCCGAGGCGTTCGCGGCGGTCCAGGCGTACCCGCTCGATCTGCGACCAGGGCAACCAACGACGGCGCGCGAAGCCGGCCACTGCCGTGACGCCCGACGCGTCCGCCGCGAGGCGGACCGGTGCGATCAGATCGCGCAGCGCCCAGATCCCCAGGCCGACCGCGACCGCGCCGGCCAGCACCCATTGCACCCGATCGTCGCGTCCGAAGGCGAAGACCAGCACGACGACCGCGACCGCGCCGAGACCCTTCGTCACCGGGAGGACCGGCTTGATCCGCCAGGGCTGTCCAGACATGTGACCCACTATGGCAGGCACGCGTACCGTCGAGAGCATGCGTGATGCGGTGATCGTCGGGGCGGTGCGGACGCCCGTCGGCAAGCGGAACGGTGGTCTGGCCGGCATCCATCCGGTGGACCTGTCGGCGCACGTGTTGCGGGCGCTGGCCGAGCGGTCCGGAGTTGAGCCCCGGCTCGTCGAGGACGTGGTGTGGGGCACCGTCATGCAGGTCGGCGAGCAGGCCTGGAACGTCGGCCGGAACGCGGTTCTGGCGGCCGGCTGGCCCGAGTCGGTGCCCGGCACGACGCTCGACCGGCAGTGTGGATCGAGTCAGCAGGCGCTGCACTTCGCGGCCGCGACCGTGCTCTCCGGGCAGGCCGATCTGGTGGTGGCCGGCGGCGTCGAGTCGATGAGCCGGGTGCCGATGGGATCTTCCGCACAGGGAGAGGATCCGTACGGTTCGGCGATTCTGGCCCGATACGGCACGAACAGCTTCAACCAGGGCGTGGGCGCCGAGATGGTGGCCGCACGCTGGGGCTTCACCCGGTCGCAGCTGGACGAATACGCTCTGGGCAGCCACGCCGCCGCGGCCAAGGCGCAGGACGCCGGCGACTTCGAGATGGAGATCGCCGACCTGCCGGATTGCGCGGAGGACGAGGGCATCCGGCGGGACACCACGATCGAGAAGCTGGCCGGGCTGAAGACGCCGTTCCAGGCCGACGGCGTGGTGACGGCCGGGTCCGCGTCGCAGATCTCGGACGGCGCCGCGGCCCTCGCGGTGACCACCTCGCGCTGGGCCGCGATGCACGGGCTGACCCCGCTGGCCCGGGTGCACACCGCCGTGGTCGCCGCCGACGATCCGGTGATCATGCTGACCGCGCCGATTCCGGCCACCCGCAAGGCGCTGGCCAAGGCGGGCCTCGCACTGGACGACATCGGGGTCTACGAGGTGAACGAGGCGTTCGCCCCGGTGCCGCTGGCCTGGCTCGCGGAGACCGGCGCGGACCCGTCCCGGCTCAACCCGCGGGGCGGCGCGATCGCGCTCGGTCACCCGCTCGGTGCGTCCGGCGCGCGGATCATGACGACGATGCTGCACCACATGCGACAGAACGGTGTTCGCTACGGCCTGCAGACGATGTGTGAGGGCGGCGGAATGGCGAATGCCACCATCGTCGAGCTTCTGTAATCCGATATTCAGAGGGTGACCGCCGAGACTTCGCTGTTCGGTCACCGTTAAACACCATATGGACGTCTTTTACCGTACGTTCCTCCTGACCGCCGCCGAAGCCGGCGTGGCAAATCCGACCGTCGGCCGTCACCTGCCCGTGTTCCGGCAGTGTGTCGACCCGGACGACGCCACCGTTCTGGTGACGCGTTGCTCTCTGCCGGACTCGCCCGCCTCCGGCGACTCCCTGATGTTGCTCACCACCCGGCGGCTGGTGGTGACCCGGGAGACCCGGGTGCTGCACCGGCTGCGGCTGCACCTGAACGCGAACCTGCGGCACCTGGCCCACGTCGCGTGGAGCCCCGACGAGCGCGACGCAACCGTGGAGATCTCGGCGACCGCGGTGGACGGGGTGCGGGAGCGGTTCCAGATGCGGGTGGCCCGGCCGGACCTCGTCTGGCACCTGGATGCGCTGCTCAAGCGCGTGTTCACCGAGCGCAAGCGGAACGTATCGCTGGCCGCCTGATCTTTAGTAGCGTCGGTGTGTGGAGAACGCATCGCAGACGCTGCATCGGCTGACGTCCTACTCGCCCGGTCGGGAGTGGACCGATCCCGATCCGGATCCGCTGATCGTGCAGGATCTCGAGGTCAACGACCTGGCACGGCTGCCCTGGTTCTTCAAGAGGTACCCGGCTTCGCTGCCCCGCGTACCGTTGCCGAAGGATCTTCCGGAGACCACCGCGCCGACGGTGTCGGTGCTGGCCGGCACCGCCGAGGTCGCGGCCACCGAGCTCGACCTGGCGCAGCTCGCCCGCCTGCTCTTTCTCGCCTCCGGCGTGGTGCGCACCTCGCAGCGCACCTATGGCGCCCATCTCTTCCGGGCCGCCGGATCGGCCGGCGGGCGATTCCCGCTGGAGCTCTATGTGAGCGTGCCGGCCGGGCTCGACCTGCCCGCGGGCGTGCACTGGTACGACCCGCAGGACCACGCGCTGGTGCGGATCGGCCCGCCGCCGCGCGCCGCCTCTCCGGCGATCATCACGACCGGCGTGCCGTGGCGCACCGGCTGGCGTTACCGCGAGCGCGGCTACCGGCACGTCTTCTGGGACGCCGGCACCATGCTGTCCCAGCTCCTCGCGGCGGCCGAGTCGGCGGGCATTCCGGCCGCGCTCTACAGCCGCTTCCCGGACGCCGAGGTGAGCAAGCTGGTCGGCGCGGACGGCGTGCACGAATGGCCGGTGGCGGTGGTCACGCTGGCCGGCGACGACCCGGCGGTCGAGGCGGGTGGCCCGGCCGAGGCCGGCGAGGTGGATGCCGCGCCACTTGAGTTTCCGCTGGTCACGAGCACCCAGCGCGCGGGCGACGAGACGTCCTGGGGTGCGGCGTGGCCGGAGGGTCTGCCGATCCGGGTGCCGGACGACAAGTCCGATCCGGTCGAGACGGTGATCCTGGCCCGCGGCTCGACGCGGCGGATGGATCCGAGCCGTGGCCTGCCGCTGAGCACGCTGACCACGTCGATGGAGATCGCGCTGCGCGGCATCGACCTCCCGCACTACGTCGCGGTGCACGACGTCGGCGAGATCGAGCCGGGCCTCTACCGCTGGCCGGCGCTGACCGAGGTGGTGCGGCCCGGGCCGTTGCGCGACGAGTTCTACCGCATCGCGCTGGATCAGGGCCTCGCCCGCGATGCGGCCTTCGTGGTCATCGCGGCCTCGTCGGTGGGCGCGCTCGATCCACGCGACTACCGCGACGCGCAGTTGGGCGCCGGCTTGGTGGAGGGCCGCCTGCACCTTCTGGGGTACGCGCTGGGCGCCGGCGCCACCGGCATGACCTTTTTGGACAGTGAGATGGAGGGCCTGCTCGGCGAGCCCCTGGACGGCCTGATCTTCACGTGTGTCGGTGTGCCCGACTACCGGTCCACCGCGGGCGGCAAGCCCGGCGCACCCACCGAGGTCAGCCTGGTCAGCCCGCGCGAATAGGCACAATGGTCCCGTGTGGTCCCACCTGTTTCCCGGCCTCGGTGATCGGATCTGGCTGAACACCGCCCACCAGGGCCCGCTGCCTGCTGTCGCGGTGGCCGCCGCCGAGCGGGCCATCGCCGAAAAGGCGGCTCCGCATCGCATCCCGGACGAGGCCTTCCAGGAGCGTCCGGCCCGGTTGCGCGGGCTGCTGGCCACGCTCGTCGGCGGCCAACCCGACGACGTCGTGCTGGGCAACAGCACCTCGCACGGCCTGCACCTGGTCGCCAACGGCCTGACCTGGCAGCCCGGGGACGAGGTGATCGTGGTGGAAGGCGACTACCCGGCCACGGTGCTGCCGTTCCTCGCGTTGCCCGGGGTCGAGGTGCGGGCGGTCCCCCGCGAGCGGCTGGCCGCGGCGATCGGGCCGCGCACCCGGCTGATGGCGGTCACCTGGGTGGACTCGTTCACCGGCGCGGTGGTCGACCTGGACGCCGTGGGCAACGCCTGCCGGGCCGCGGGGGTGCTCCTCGTCGTCAACGCGTCACAAGCGGTCGGCGCCCGGCCGCTGGACGTCGCTGCGACGCCGGTGGACGCGGTGTCGGCGTGCGGCTACAAGTGGTTGTGCGGCCCATATGGCACCGGCTTCAGCTGGATTCGGCCCTCCCTGCGGGAGCAACTGGCGCCGCGGCAGGCGTACTGGCTGGCGCAGCAGGCCGGCGGCGACCTCGAGCACATGCGCGACTACCGGGTCCGCGACCTCGGCGCGCGCGGCTTCGACGTCTTCTGCCCCGCGGCTTTCCTTAACAACGACCCGTTCGCCGCCTCGGTGGCCCTGCTCACCGAGATCGGGATCGGGCGGATCGCGGCCCACGACCGGACGCTGATCGAGGTCGCCCTCTCATCGGTCGACCGCGACCGCTGGGAGGTGCTCAGCCCGGCGGACTCCAACCTGCTGGTGCTGCGCCCGCGCGGCGCCGACGCGAAGGCGGTGGTCGCCCGCCTGGCTTCCGCCGGCATCGACGCGGCCAGCCGCGAAGGCAATGTGCGGCTGACCCCGCACCTGTTCAACACCGCCGACCAACTGCGCGAGGCCTGCGCGCTGCTGAACGAATCCTGACTGGCGGGGTTGCGCCGAAGATCGATGGTTGAGAAGGTCCGGCATGGACAACCCGATCGTTGTGGTGGGCGGCGCTCTCTGTGTCGTGTTCTCGATGATCATCGCGCTCGCCGTCGTCTTCGGTGTGCGCAACCGGCGGCTCGAGCGGGCGCGGATGCTGGACTGGGCCAACCGCAACGGCTGGGCCCTTTCGCTGTCGCCGAACGTCGACTGGGGACGGCAGCTGCCGGGCGGCAACCGCGACGGCGTGGGCCCGCTCTTCTCCACCGTGCTGCACGGCCGTCCGGTCAGCGTGGCGGAGTACTCGGTGACCGAGGCGATCGACAGCACGAACATCAACACCCACCACCACGTGGTCGTCGTCGCAGTGCTTCGCCGTCCCATCGCGCAGACGGCGGTCGAGCCTCGCGGGGCCGCCTCACGACTCAAGAACAGAATGTTCGGGCCGGGCGAGACGGCGACCGGGCATCCCGCCTTCGATCGAGCCTTCCGCATCCGCACCCCGGAGCCCGCGGCGCTGCGGCACTGGTTCACCCCGGAGTTGGTCGCCGCGCACGTGAGCGGCCGGGTCCCGACACCGTGGTCCGTCTACGGCACGGAACTGATGAGCCATCGCCCCGGCCGCCTCGAGCTTTCCGAGATCCCGGCGCACGCATCCACGATGCTGTTCCTGGCCTACCTGATCGACCCCTAGGTCTTACGCACAGCGGCGGTGAAGCCGGACACGAACAGCGCGGCGAACGCCCAGGCGAGCACCTGCAGCAGCCAACCGGCGGCGGTGAGCGCCTGGCCGGCGGCGGTGGCGGTGGGCGCGCACTGATCCCGGGCGCCGGTCTTGAGCAGCGGGGTGCCCAGATCGAGGCCGACGCCGACCTGCTCGAGCGCGCCGCACGCGGCCTTGGGGGTGGGGCTGCGGCTGGTGTGCGTGAGCCCGCCGTGCTGGCCGGCGGTGAGGGCCGCGGCGATGGAGAGCGCGAGCGCGGCGAGCAGCAGAAGCAGCGCGCGCCACGGTTGATAGCCGTAGCCGAGGGTCAGGCCGGTGATCCGCGCCCAGGTGCGGTCCCAGCCGGTGATCGCGCGGCGCTCGATCTGGTCGCGGCGCTGGGCCATGAGGATGGTGCGGACCTCGCGGTCGTGCCCGGCGGCGCGGTGCACGGCCGCCAGTTGCTGGTAGGGCTGTGCCGCATAGGACCGGGTCCGGTCGCGAAGCAGCGTCAACCAGCCGTCCACCGACGACGGCTGCGGAATGCCGCTGTAGGTGGCGCCGTCCAGCCCGACCAGCGGTCCCGGATCGTCGTCCGGCCGGATCAGCCGCGTGGCGTCGAGCCACAGCTCACCACCGACGGCGGCGCCGCGCAGGTCCACCAATGCCGATCGGCCGGAACCCTTCAGAGATCCGCTGCGCAGATAGAGGATCTGGTCGACCTTCAGGTATTCGGCGTGCAGGGCCGGCCCGCTCGCGTTCTCCATCCTGGCGCCGGTGCACTCCAGCAGCCCGAGATGGGCGCCGCTGAGCCGCACCGCACCCAGCGCACCCGCGCCGATCGCGACGAAACCCTGGTTGAAATAGGCGCTCTGCTGGACCCGCATGTAATCGGCCGCCAAGGCCGGCCCGGCGGGATTCTCGATGCGGGCCTCGCCGCACCCCAGCAGCGTGATCTGGGCGCCGATCAGCATGACGGCGCCGACCTTGCTGTTGCCGACGGCGGTGAATCCGTCCCGGAGGAACATCGCCTGCTCCACCCGCAGGCGGTCGGCGAACAACACGGTTCCGGAGTCGTTCCGCAGCTGTGCCCGATCGCAGTCCAGCACGCCGAGGCGAGCATCGACCAACTCCACCGTGGCACGGCCCGCGCCGGTCACCCGGGCACCGGCGAGCAGCAGATGACGGGCGGTGAACCCGGCGGCGCTGATGGGCGCCGTGGTCGAGCCGGCGGCCTGTTCGATCACCGAGTCGCTCAGGTCGAGGCCGGCCAGGCCGGCGTTGTTGAGGATGAGCCCACCGGGCAGGAAGCAGGCGGTCAAAGCCACGTCCAGCGAACTGGTGATGTTGCGCAGGTCGATGCGGCCGGCGATGCGGGCGCCGCGCAGGCTCAACCCGTGCGGATCCGGGTCGGGCGCCAGCCGCCCGCGCACGATGTCGCGGATCACCCGAGCCCGGATCGTGCGGTCGTCACCCCAGGACCGCATGGCGTCCTCGTCGACCGGCCCCGACCCGGCCAGATCCAGAATCCGCCCGGCGACCACCGCCTCGACGAGACGCGCCTCGACCGAGCTCAATGCGTATGCAGACTCCGACATCGGCACCAACGTAGTGCTTGCGGACGGGCGGCGAGGTCCCGGGCCGAACGGTGTCAGCGTCGGCCTCGAACGAGATGTGGGGCACGACGAAGCTGAAGATCCGAGGTCAAACGCCTGGTGGCCAGGTCGATGGAGATCGTCCGGTCCAAGGACCCCGGCACGATCGAATACTTTGTCTTCATCAACGCCGAGGGCACCAAATGCTTCGTCCACGAGCGCTACCGAGACCCGGCCGCCATTCAGCGGCCAGCGCTTTTAATAACGAAATCGAAGAGTACGCCCCCAAGATTCTAGAGTACCCACTGATCAGCGGATGCCCTCAGCGATCTCCTGCGAAACAGGCTGCCAGAACTCCCATACGTCATCGATCAACCTTTGTCCGGGGATAGTTTTTCCACTGAAACGGTAAGCCTCATACTCGGCTCGGACGTAAATCATCACACCCTCGACTCGGGCAATGCCGCGTCGTACCAGCACATCGACTGCTGTCTTGAAGTCGTCGCCCTTCAGAGATTGGCAACCTTGCAGCTTCATCATAAAAGCGCCTCGTTCGCCAGTATGCCCGTGCGTGCGAGTCAGGTTCATGAGCATCTTGAGGAATCGCACCGCGCGATCGCCTGGGTCAGCTGTCTTCGAGGGCAGTAGCGTTTCGCGATAATTCGTCCATGGGTAACGAAGAACCGCGCTCTCGGCGATGCGCAGTTCAAATTCTCCCGGCGACGGGTCGCGGGCGATGACATGTGGCAATTGAATGCTACGCTCAACCTCAATGACGACGCCGCTACTAGAGGAATCGGAGTCAGATTTAAGAGTTGGCCGGTGGGCAAATTCTAGCGTCTCTCCTTCAATGGTCAGATCTCGGCAATGAAGAAATAGGTCGGGACCAAGCACCTTGGGAATTCCCGAGCTTGGAATCCTTAAAGCTCCGGAGGTGGAGATAGTAAGGCCCTCCAGGGGGCCGAATAGTGTCAACTGCTGACTGGCTTCGGAGATAAGCGTGAGGTTGGTGTTCGAAGAAACGCCGGACCGGATCAGTCCGATCGACGCGTCGTACTGGCCCTCTCCCACCTCCGAGGCAGTCACAGACGCTAACGCGCCGCTGAACTCGCCCGCAGCAATTGAAGCATGCAGAGCCGCGAACTGCCACTCGTCGATAAACGGCTCGCCGTCTTCTAGCGCTACTAGGTCAAACAGCAGACTCGAATCGTTTCCAATCTCAATGAGACGACCATTGCTTATGGCCGTTCCGAAACGCCTAGATGCGATATACGCTGCGAAAACTGTGCTGGCCCATCTCAACTCATTGCGGAAAGGATGATCATTGAGGAAGGGCCGCACGCTGTCGACGTAGTCTTTTCGCAGCTTAGGATCCGTGATGTGAGACAAATCCGGGGCTTGCCCGCCCTCTAGATCGTGGCAGAGCCAATCGATCTGTTCATCTGGCGTGAACGAAAGTGATGGATCGATCCCGAGTTGGGTCGCAACCGGCTTCATCTTTCCCTGATCGCGAGCCAGTAGATCATCGAGGATCCGCTTTAGCTCTTGAAGGTGGCGGGACCCGCCTGCCTGCGTGCCGAATGTATTGGATACCGAGAAGTGATTCTCTTCTCGTAGAAGGACTGCGGCTACGGCGTCAAGTACAGGTGCGTACCCAGAAAATTCGTCGGCTGCTTGATTGGGAACCGAGCTAACAATGGATTTGAGCACGGCATCACGTGCCGCCTCATAATATGAGCCTTCAAGGACAGCCTCATTCTTGCTGCGCCGTCGCACTACGCCGTCGACATACTGAAGTCGCTCGGCCGGCCCAAAATGAGAGATCTCAAGCCATGCAATAGAGGAAACTGAGTCGGCCAGGTTCAGCCAGACTTCCTCCAAAATGCGTTCCCGGCCGAACAGGACGAATCTGCACCCATGACTCACAGCCTCGCTGATCGACTCAAGAAACTCATCCCAGGAGGTTCCAGATACGCGGGCTCTAGCCTCATCTAGTGAGTCAATTAGGATAACGGGAGAAGGCCCATCTCCAATTGCGGCTAGACCATCGGCTACATTCAAATAGCGACCGAGAGTGAATTGAAGAGATGTGCCGCTGACGGCCTTGTCTTCTTCCAACTTCCATAGAGGGGTACTCAACCGGCGAGACAGCTCCTCAGCTGACCGACTCTTACCAGCCGCCCCACGTGCGGAGACCAGGATCACCGGCGATGCAAGGTCATCGAGACCTCCCTGCACTACGAGCTGAGGATTCACGAAGAAGTTTTCAGTCCTGAAAATGCAGAAGCTTTTCTGGGCACTCCCCTCCATCGCCCGACCTGCAAGCGCCGCGGCCAACGACGGAAATGAAACCTGGGTATCCACCGCCTAATTCCATCGCACTGGATCGTGAGAATCAAGCAGAGGCGTGCGCCAGCCTTCACGGCAGTCACCTGTCATCTTCCGATGAACAAGACGCTTAGCCTTGGAGAGGTAGCCACGGATCGTTGCGCACAACTGCGTTCGCATCCCGAGCAGCCACGCTAGGTCGCGTGGAGGCTAGGCCGCCGAACTTTGGGCCGCATGTGGGCAGCGGTGCCAGTCCGAGCAAGATTGAGTGAGACCGAGTGAGATCGACGCCGGTACGGCAAGAGTCCCCTCCGCCGAGCGTTCGCGCTGGTCATAGGGGCCTTCTGCGTACTTGGAGCGGAGGGCGTGGGATTCGAACCCACGGAGACGCGGAACGCCTCACCGGTTTCAAGACCGTGCGCTACGAGCCGCTGAACTGCTGAAATACGGACAGTTGCACGGACGTTGTCGCGCCCTGATCGCACGCTCCTGTTTCAGCGATGATCCCGCCACGGCAGACGAGAACGATCGCGAGACCGCGTTAGCTCAGCTCGGTCGAGGTCTTGCCCTCAGGCGGGCGGCCGGCGACGCCGGTCGAACAGCTCCCACGCCTTCGCGGTGAGGTCAGTCGCAACGATGAGCATCATGGCGAGCGCGTTGAGCCCGGCGGTGATCTGCAGGTATCCGACGCCGGCCGGAGCGCCCGGAAGTGCAACGGTCTTCGGCACCGTGAGGGTGGCCCACAAGTCGCCGTGTGCGATGCCGCTCCCTACCTGCCACATCGCTTTGGCCAGCGTCGACCCGGATTCGACCTCCGCGCCCGCGACGCCGACGATCTCGCCCCAGCCCGCGGTCTGCAATGATTTCTTCACGTCCAGGCCCTGTGCCGTCGCGATGGCACGGAGGTCGTCGAGGCGCTCTTCGAGGGTCCGCGGACCTGGACTACCAATGAGGGTTTTGAGCTTCTCGCTGGCGCGGATGTCGCCAGCCGCGTGGCCGAGCCGCCGGACGATACGGTCCGATCCGGAGTCAGGTACGAGCATCCACACCGCGGTCGCCGCATTCTCAATCGCAGCACGCAGGAGCGTGTAAGGCGCGTACAACTGGAGGTGGACGCGGTCGCCGAAGGCCAGTCGTAGCATCTGAAGGTGGTCGACAGCATGGCCGATGGCGATCCATGCGGCGTGGCTCAGGCGGTAATTGCCCAGCGCGAGGTCGGCGCTGGCAAGGTCGCTGGCCGGGGCGACGTCGAATCCCGTGCCTGAGCCGTCTAGCCGCTGAGCCCAGAGCGCGACCCGTCCGAGCTCCAGGTAGATGACCTTGAGTGCGTCCTCGTCCGCCTTGTCCATTTGCGGCACCGTAGTCGTGACCCGTTCCTCTAGCGACGGATTTCGGTTCGTCCAAGCGGCCAGCTCGGCAGGCTCTTCACTCGTACGTGCGCCGAGGCATCAAGCCATTCCGAACGCGTATTGCCCAGAGGCGCGTCACAGCCTGAGCGGAGCTGGCTGGCCTCCGGCCGGCTCTCTATCTGCATCAATATGGCAGCCTGGTGGCCTGTAGCAGAGAGTCTGGCAGGAATATACTCGCTGTCACTTCCGCGTGCGAGGGGACAGCTCGTTGATCAATACGTCGCTGACTGGACGGCTTAGAAACACGCCACTTCAGCCGCATCATGGCCTCTTCCCGCTCTTCGAAGCCGTCGTCAACTCGATCCAATCGATCGACGAGACCTATCAAGATGCTGGTGTCGGCGAGATCATGATACGGATAGTTCGCAGCGCACAGGGCGCGTTGGATCTAAAGCTTCCCGGCAAGCAACCTCAGGAACCGATTGTCGAATTCGCTATTCACGACAATGGTGCTGGCTTCACTGAAGCAAACATGCATTCGTTTGAGACTCTCGATACCGATTACAAGATTGGAAAGGGATGCCGAGGCGTCGGTAGGCT
Organism: Actinoplanes sp. NPDC051388; assembly: GCF_055586225.1. Classification (NCBI taxonomy): domain Bacteria; kingdom Bacillati; phylum Actinomycetota; class Actinomycetes; order Micromonosporales; family Micromonosporaceae; genus Actinoplanes; species Actinoplanes sp. NPDC051388. Next base: position 370,800 of record NZ_JBVJIP010000002.1, read on the forward strand.
TCTTTGGTTGAAGGCCTTTCGGCGAGTAGAGGTGGAGAGTGTCTTCGACGATCAAGGCACGGCGATGATGCGCACCTTCACCTTTACCGCAGCCGACGGCGTTTCCAACCATCAATTGTATAAGGCAGAACACGACAAAACCTACACGCAGGTGCGTCTCATCGGATTCAACAAGAGATACCAGCAAGGCTCTCACAAGAAGGCTTCGACGATAGCAAGGGACCTCTTGGAGCACTGCCTATGGTACTTCGTGCGAGCCGGAGGCGCCCCCAATATGATCGTCTTCGACGATAATGATGTTCTTCAGCTACAAGCGCAGTTCGACGAATACATGCGATCCTCATCGCAGTCCGAACAATTCAGGGTCGGAGCGCACTCGTTCGATCTGATTCACCTGAAGCTAAAGACTTCCGCCAAAAGTAAGCCTACTTTGAAGTGGTGTGCCGCGAATCGGGTCGTCGAAGATGAACCAATTTCTGGCAAGATTCCAGGGCTTCATGGCGCGCTATCGGACGATGAAGGCGAATTTGTCTATTCGGGCTATCTTACGTCGTCTTATCTAGATGAACATGTAAGGCCGGAGAGAACCGACTTCGACCTCCCCGAGGTGCGCGACGAAGTGCCACAGGAGGAGGTGGACACCTCGGAACTCATTCCGTCGATCGAGCTAACAAAGGCCGGCATTCGAGAAGCTGTCCTCACGCGCGTAGAAAGCTACCTCCGTGAAAGCCTCGTTGCGGCGCGGGCTAAAGGGCATGCAAGAGTGGCGTCCTTCGTAAGCCAGAAGGCTCCGCGATATCGGCCTGTGCTCAATCGCCTAAATGAGACTGGTCTTAGCGTGAACCCAAGTTTGAGCGACAAAGACCTGGAACTCGAACTACACAAACGGCTGACCGATTTAGAAGCCGAAATTCTAAGAGAAGGCCAGGAGGTTCTGGGCGAAGCCATCCTAGACCTTACGGATGAAGAATATGTTAAGAGGCTTGACGACTACTTGGCTAAGGTGGAGGACGTCAAGAAATCTGATCTTGCGGCCTACGTTTCCCGCCGAAAGCTCATTCTGGATCTTTTGCAGCAGGCCATTGGTAAGAAGGACGACGGGAGGTACAACAGAGAAGACTACATCCACAACCTCCTCATGCCGATGCGCACGACATCCGATGACGGCTCGCTTCGGGCGAGCAATCTTTGGATAGTCGATGAGCGGCTTGCATTTCACAACTTCCTTGCGTCCGACAAGACCTTGAAGTCTATGTCCATCACTGGGTCTGAGTCCTTGAAGGAACCCGACCTTTTGGCGTTGCAACTGACGGATACGCCGGTGCTCGTCGGAGAAGGCGGACGGCCTGGCTGGGCTGCCCTCTCTATCATCGAGATCAAGCGACCGATGCGTAACGATGCCGCCTCCGGATCCGACAAGGATCCTATTGAGCAATGTTTGGAATACCTTCAGAAGGTCCGAGATGGTGGAGTTCTGACGCCGGCGGGAAGGCCGATACCGAACGCTGATTCGATTCCCGGATTTTGCTACGTGATTGCCGACATAACTCCGTCTCTTGAGCGACGCTGCAAGATCCATCAATTGAACAAGACCGCCGACGGTTCCGGGTACTTCGGATACCAGAATGCATACGACGCGTACATCGAGGTAATTTCCTTCGATAGACTGCTGGATGTCGCGAACCAGCGCAACAGAGCCTTCTTTGACGTCATTGGACTGCCGAGCACTTAAGATCATCCATTTTGATTTATGTGCCGCATTTTATCCCTGTGACGGGGGCAAGCGTGCCGGAAGGCGTGGCACCCAATCGAGGAATCTGTCGTCAAGGTCAGTCAGAAGTTCACCGTTGTTTGCGAAGTCATCGAAGGCGTCCCACTTCTGGAGGGCGAGGTACAGCAGGAGCTGCCCGAGGCAGTTGGCGTACTCAGTCAGTAGGTCCGTCTTCGCGCCAGCGCATGGCCATGTCTCCCCACACCTGCTGCACTCCCACTCCGGTCGCGTCGATGTGTGTTCCTGCTTGCCTTCCATCGCGGTGGCGCTCACCGGAGAAGGCCGACAATGACAGCGATGATCAGGAAGAAGTAGGGGGCAAGGGAGAGCAGCCGCCATGTCGAGCGTCTGCGCTGCGGTGCCGGGCTGGGGACGGTCTCGGACGGCAGTCCGTGAGGATCGGGAGCTGAAGCACCGGGCGAAGACGGCGACCAGGCTGGTTCCCGCAGCGCCCATCCTGGTCCGGGCGCTCCGCTGGCACATCGCGGAACACGTGAAGACGGGCGACGGCCGCCTGTTCGTCACCCGAGGCTACGGCGGCGGCCCGGTCTCGAAGGAGACCTACGCGCGAGTGTGGCGCACTGCCCGCAAGAAGGCGTTCACGCTTGCTGAGCAGAGGTCGCCGCTCGCCCGGCGACCTTACGACCTGCGACACGCTGCGGTGTCCCTGTGGCTCAACGCGGGGGTGCCCGCCACTCAGGTGGCCGAGTGGGCGGGTCACAGCGTGAACGTCTTGCTCAAGGTCTACGCCAAGTGCATCGAGGGGGAGGACGAGGCGGCTCGGCGTCGCATCGCGGTGGCGCTTGGCGACCTCTGACCTGGGCTGATGCCCGAGGTTCGTTGTCGCGCATTCGTCGCAAGTAGTGAGATCAAGCGAGTCACAGCGAGATCGAATGAGACCGAGCGATCACTAAGACTGAGCCCCGCTGGCCGGTGTCCGCGCTGGTCAGCGGGGCTTTCTGCTGTTCAGGATGCGGAGGGCGTGGGATTCGAACCCACGGAGACGCGGAACGCCTCACCGGTTTTCAAGACCGGCGCCATCGGCCACTAGGCGAGCCCTCCCGTTATGGCTGGTTCAGTCTGCCAGATCCGGGCGCGTCATCCGCAGTGCGGGCAGACTGGCACCATGCACGCCATCGTGATCGAAGCGCCCGACTCGCTCGGATGGGTCGAGGTGCCTGACCCCGAGCCGGCCGACGGGGAAGTGATCGTCGACGTCACCGCCGCGGGCGTCAACCGGGCCGACGTCTCGCAACGCCAGGGGCACTATCCGCCGCCCGCGGGCGCGTCCGCGTACCCGGGATTGGAATGCTCCGGAGTGATCAGCGCGATCGGGCCCGGGGTGAGCGACCACGCGGTGGGCGAGCGGGTTTGTGCTCTTCTCGCCGGCGGCGGCTATGCCGAGAAGGTCGCGGTGCCGGCCGGGCAGCTGCTGCCGATTCCGCGCGGGCTGTCCGTGCAGGAGGCCGCCGCGCTGCCCGAGGTGGCCGCGACGGTCTGGTCGAACGTCGTCGACATCGCCCGGCTGCGGCAGGGGAGGACGCTGCTGGTGCACGGCGGCGGGGGCGGCATCGGGACGTTCGCGGTGCAGCTCGGCAAGGCGTTCGGGGTGACCGTCATCGTGACCGCGCGCAAGGCCAAGCACGACGCGCTCACCAAGCTCGGCGCCGACCTGGTCATCGACTACACCGACACCGACTTCGTGGCCGCGACCAAGGACTTCACCGACGGGCGGGGCGCCGACGTGGTGCTCGACATCATCGGCGCCAAATATCTGCGGCAGAACATCGAGGTGCTCGCCTCGGACGGGCGCATCGCCGTCATCGGCATGCAGGGTGGCCGCACCGGCGAGCTGGACCTGGGTGCGCTGATGATGAAGCGGGGGTCGCTCTCCGCGACCACCTTGCGCGCGCGTCCGCTCGCCCAGAAAGCCAGGATCGTGCGAGGGGTACGCGACCAGGTGTGGCCGCTCGTCGACGCCGGCGCGATCAAGCCGATCATCGACACCACGATGCCGATGTCCGAGGCGATGCAGGCCCACCGCCGCATGGAGGCCAGTGACCACCTCGGCAAGATCCTGTTGCTCGCTTAGGAGCCGAGGAGGGTCCGCGGCCCGGAACCCGTCGCCGCCAACCGGTCCTGCGGGTTGATCAGCGTGCACCTCTTCATCGACAGGCAACCGCAGCCGATGCACCCGGTGAGCTGGTCGCGCAGCCGCTCCATCAGCACGATGCGGTCCTCCAGCTTCTTGCGCCACCGGGCGGACAGCCGCGACCAGTCCGCCTTCGTCGGCGTGCGGTTCTCCGGCAGCGCCGCCAGCGCCTCCCGTATCTCGTCGAGCGACACCCCGACCTGCTGCGCGATCCGGATGAACGCCACCCGGCGCAGCTCACTGCGCTGATAACGGCGCTGGTTGCCGCCGGTGCGGGTGGACCGGATCAGGCCCTCCCGCTCGTAGTAACGCAACGCCGATGACGCCACGCCGCTGCGCGCGGCGAAGTCGCCGATAGTAAGCAGTTCCACAGTTCCCCCGGCTTGCCTTAAACCTCACTTCAACTTGCACTCTAGCGACATGACCGTTACCGCGACGAACATCGATCTGCTGGGCCGGTATCTGACCCGGCTGACCGGCGACGAGAAGCACGCACCCAGCGCCAACTCCACGCTCGACGTGCTCTGGGTGCTCTACGACCGCATCCTGCGGATCACCCCGGAGACCGTGGACGCTCCGGACCGCGACCGCTTCCTGCTCTCCAAGGGGCACGGGCCGGCCTCCTACTATGCGGTGCTGGCCGTCAAGGGCTTCATCCCGGAGGCCTGGCTGGACGACTTCGGGGGGCGGGACAGCCACCTCGGCGGCCACCCGGACCGCACCATGATCCCGGGCGTGGAGATCGGCACCGGATCGCTCGGGCACGGGCTCGGCATCGGCGTCGGCACCGCCCTGGGCCTGCGCGCGCAGGGACTGCTCGACGCGCGGGTCTTCGTCCTGCTCGGCGACGCGGAGCTCGACGAGGGATCGAACCACGAGGCCATCGCGTACGCCGCGGCGACCGCTCTGCCGATCACCGCGATCGTCATCGACAACCAGTCGGCGACCCACGGCTGGCCCGGCGGCATCGCGGCGCGGTTCACCGGCTGGGACGTGTCCATCGTGGACGGCCGGGACCGGGTCGCGATCGAGATGGCCTTGCAGCGCAGGGATCGGGATCGCCCGCACGTGGTGATCGCCAACGTCGAGAAGAAGGGCAGCTAGCCATGCGGGACACCTTTGTCGCCACCACCACCGCGCTGCTGGAGGAGGATCCGCGCACCGCCGTGGTGCTCGCGGACATCTCCGCGGACGCGTTCGAGCCGGCCATGCGCAGGCATCCGGACCGGGTGCTCAACGTCGGCATCCGCGAGCAGTTGATGGCCGGGGTGGCGGGCGGGCTCGCGCTCACCGGCATGCGGCCCTACCTGCACTCGTACGCGCCGTTCCTGGTCGATCGCGCCTACGAGCAGCTCAAGCTCGACCTCGGACATCAGGGCACCGGCGCCGTGGTGGTCAGCGTCGGCGCCTCCTATGACTCCTCGACCTCCGGGTTCACCCACCACTCGCCGGGCGACGTGGCGCTCTTCGACACCCTGGACGGCTGGACCGTGCACGTGCCCGGTCACCCGGACGAGGTGCCGCCGCTGCTGCGCGCCGCCGCGGGCAACGACGACCGGATCTACGTGCGGCTGTCCGCGCAGGAGAACGGGCGGGCCTACGGCGCCGGGCCGGAGATCCAGGAGATCCGCGGCGGCTGGGCGGGCGCGCCGGTGGTGCTGGCGGTCGGCCCGATGCTCGACCCGGTGCTCGCCGCGGTCGCCGACCTGGACGTCACGGTGGCGTACACGCTGACGCCGCGCCCGCTGGACGCGTCCGGCCTGCGCCGCCTGGTCAGCCGGGACGTGATCGTGGTGGAGCCCTATCTGCGCGGCACCTCCAGCCGGCAGGTCGCCGAGGCGCTCGGCGACGTCCCGCACCGGGCCCTGCACCTGGGCGTGGGCCGCACCGAGGTGCGCCATTACGGCAGCCCGGCGGACCACGCGCGCACGCACGGCCTGGACCCGGAGGGCCTGCGGCGCTCGATCACCGATTTCCTGAGTTAAGAATGGACACATGGAATCGGTCTGGGACTATCCGCGGCCGCCGCGCGTCGAGCCGGCCGCCGGGCGGGTGCGCATCGTGCACGCCGGCGTGGTCGTGGTGGACACCGACCGGGCGTGGCGGGTGCTGGAGACATCGCACCCACCGGTCTACTACGTGGCGCGCGCCGACGTGCGCCCGGACGCGCTCGCCGCCGTCTCCGGCCAGACGTTCTGCGAGTTCAAGGGCATGGCGAGCTACTGGGACCTGGTGGTCGGCGGGACCCGGGTGCCGCGGGCGGGCTGGTCCTACGAGCAGCCGAGCCCGGGCTTCGAGGTGCTGACCGGCGCCGTCGCCTTCTATCCGGGCCGGGTCGACGAGGCCTCGATCGGCGGCGAGGTGGTGCGCCCGCAGGAGGGCGATTTCTACGGCGGCTGGATCACCGCGGACATCGCCGGGCCGTTCAAGGGCGCCCCCGGCACCGCCGGTTGGTGAGCGCTCCCCACCGCCCCGGACGGCTAAACGTCCCGCGCTCAAGTTAAATCTTTTGTGCGAATCGCCGGGAACAAATTCGCGATTCTGCACGAGACGAATGCCATTCTGTGCTCACATGGTCGACGGAATTACCCACAGCATGCCCGGGTTCCCATCTCTGTTTCCAACGGCGGAAGCGGTAAACACCCAATGGGATTCGCGTGAGTGCCCCGGGCCGAGCACGGAGGCTATCCTGTCCCGTCCGTCCACTCGGCGTGCGCTGACTGCCGGCGCCATTGTTCTTGCCGTTATCGCGCCCTCCGCCGACTTCGCCGATCGTCCGGCCGAGGCCGGAGCGCCACCGCAGAGCAGTGCGGAATCGTCTGGTTTCAAGCTGCCTGTCACGCTGGCGAAGCGCCCGGAACGTGCTTCGCGGGGTGTTGTCCGTCGTCCGGTCCCGGCTCGTCCGGTCGCCCGGCGAGGTGCGATGAAGGCGGCCCCGGTGCAGGTCAAGCGGGTGGTCCGCAAACAAAACCCCACTCGCGTACGCGATTCCGAGTCGCACCCGGAAAGCCGCAGTGTGGCCCGCCGGAGTGTCCCCAAGCGCACCAAGGTCGAGCGGCGAATCAAGCGGGTCGCCGGCCGGGAAATGGGTGCCGCACGATCGGGCATGTCCGCGGTGGTGGCCTATGCCCGCTCACAACTCGGCAAGCGTTACGGCGCCGGTGGCGAAGGCCCGCGTTACTTTGACTGCTCCGGTTTCACCAAGAGCGCGTACGCGCGGGCCGGGATCAGTCTGCCGCATTCCTCAGGCGCTCAGGCGGCCCGTGCGCGGGGCATTTCCCGCGCCGCGGCACGCCCCGGCGACCTGGTGGTCGGACCCGGTCACGTCGGCGTCTACATGGGCGGCGGCATGATGATCGACGCGGGCAACAGCCGCACCGGTGTGGTCTATCGCAAGCTCTATCGGGGGCTGCGCGTGGAGAGGTTCTGAATCGGGTCGCGTGAACCGGACAACCGGGCCAGAATCGCCTGATGATCACCGACCACTGGCCGCTGTTCGGCCTGCGCCTGAGCACGCCACGCCTGGAGCTGGTGGTGCCCGGCCCGGCGGAGCAGGCCGGCCTCGCCGACACCGCCGCGGCGGGCATCCACGACCCGGCGACCATGCCGTTCGTGACGCCGTGGACCGACGACGGGCCGGAGAAGACCGCCCGCAACGTGCTGCAGTGGCTGTGGTCGACCTGGGCGAGCTGGGCGCCGGAGAGCTGGCAGCTGCAGTTCGTGGTGCTGGCCGAGGGCACGGTGATCGGCACCCAGTCGGTCGGCGCCAAGCAGTTCGCGGTGCTGCGCGAGGTGAACACCGGCTCCTGGCTGGGCCAGGCCCACCAGGGCAAGGGATACGGCACCGAGATGCGCGCCGCCGTGCTGCACCTGGCGTTCGAGGGGCTGGGCGCGGAGTTCGCCACCTCGGAGGCGTTCGACCACAACGCGGCGTCCTACGGGGTGTCGCGGCGGCTCGGTTACGCGGACGACGGGATCGCCCGGCACGTGGTGCGCGGGGAGACGGTCGTGGGGCGGCGGGTGCGTCTGGATCGGGCGTCGTGGGCGGTGGCGCGCCGCGTACCCGTGGAGGTTGCCGGTCTTGACCCTTGCCTGCCGATGTTCGGTCTTGACCGGACCGCTTGAATTCGTCCGCCGCCTGCCGATGGGGAGCGCGGAGCCTCTAGATCTAGACCTTCGGCAGGGTGACTCGGACCGTCGTGCCCATCCCCGGCTCGCTGTCCACCCGGATCGTGCCGTGGTGCGCGTCGACGATCGAGCGCACGATGGCCAGCCCGAGCCCCGGGCCCGGCGCGGCCATCTGGTCGGCGGCGGCGCTGCGGAAGAACCGGTCGAACACGTGCGGCAGGTCGGCCGCCGGGATGCCCAGCCCGTCGTCGGTGATCACCAGCGCGGGCTCGTCGCCGGCGCTCGCGTCCACCACGATCTCGCCGCCCGCCGAGGTGAACTTGATCGCGTTCACCACCAGGTGGTTCAGCGCCTGACCGAGCCGCTTGGCGTCACCGCGGGCCGGCACCGGGCTCTCGGTGCGGTCGCGCAGCTTTATCTCCTTGTGGTCGGCGAGCGGCCGGCACGCCGACGTCACGTGGTGGGCCAGCTCGGCGAGGTCCACCTCGGCCAGGTCGAGCTGCACGCCGTCCTCGGTGAGCCGGGCCACCAGCAGCAGGTCGTCGATCAGCCGCAGCAGCCGGTCGGAGTTGCGCTGCATGACGGACAGGAAGCGGCGCGAGGTCTCGGCGTCGAACTCGTCGTCGAGCAGCATTTCCAGATAGCCGCGGATCGACGACAGCGGCGTACGCAGCTCGTGGCTGACGCCGGCCAGGAACGAGTCCTTCATCCGGTCGACCTGCCGCAGCCGGTCCGCGATCTCCCCGGCGTGCCGGGCATAGCGCCGCAGCTCGAGCTGCACCGAGGCGTGCCGGGCCAGGCTGCGCAGCGCCCGGCGCTGGGCCGACGTCAGCTCGCGCGGCACGTGGTCGACGACGCACACCGTGCCGACCGAGTGGGTGCCGTCGAGCACCACCGGCGCGCCGGCATAGAAGCGGACGGCGTCCTCGCCGAGCACGAACGGGTTGTCCGCGAACCGGTGATCCAGGGTCGCGTCCGGCACTTCGAGCAGCTCGTGGCCGTGGATGGTGTGCGCGCAGAACGACAGGTCCCGGTGGCATTCGTCGAGGTCCAGCCCGATCTTCGCCTTGAACCACTGCCGGTCGGTGTCGACCAGGCTGACCAGGCCCATGGGGGTGCCGCAGATCTCCGAGGCGAGCAGCGCGATGTCGTCGAAGTCCTCTTCCGGCGCGGTGTCGAGCACCTGAGCATCGTGCAGCGCGGCCAGCCGGGCCGGCTCGTCCTCGGGCAGGGGCGCTCTCACCCTCAGATGTTCGCACCCCGGTTGGATGGAATCAGCCGACTTTGCCTACATGGCAGTCGGCGCCCGTCCCGGGGGACGAGCGCCGACTTGCGGTCGCCGGCGGGCAGACCGATCACCACCGGGCACGAGGATCTTCGCCGTTCGCACCCGGTCGGATGTATGACAGAAGTGTCGCCTGGCGCAGGCCTTGCCTCGCGCACCCGCTGTGCGCTTCTCCCAGGTCTCTGTCAGGTGACTCCCAGCAGGCCGCAATCGCCCCGCAAGGACGACGACACGAGGAGCGATTACGTTCGGTCGGAGCGGGAAACACTTTCACCGTTGGTTGTCTGCCCGGAAGGACCTCAGCATGAGCCTTGACCGCGCCACCGCCCCGGACCCGTACGACCTTCTGCCCGCGGTGCCGTCCTTCACGGTGACCAGCACGGACATGGCCGACGGCAAGGCGCTCGACGAGATGTTCGCCCATCCCAGCGTGGGCGGAAAGAACCTGTCGCCACAGCTGGCCTGGTCCGGCTTCCCGGCGGAGACCCGCGGCTTCGTGGTGACCTGCTTCGACCCGGACGCGCCCACCGGCAGCGGCTTCTGGCACTGGTCGCTGGTCAACCTGCCGGCCTCGGTCACCGAGCTGGAGCGTGGTGTCGACCCGTTGCCCGAGGGAGCCTTCTGCGTGCGCAACGACTACGGCGACCAGAACTACGGCGGCGCCGCGCCGCCGCCCGGCGACCGCCCGCACCGCTACGTCTTCGCGGTGCACGCGCTCGACGTCGACCTGCTCGAGGTGAGTCCGGAGGCGACGCCCGCCTATGTGGGCTTCAACCTGGCCTTCCACACGCTGGCCCGGGCCACGATCCGGCCGACGTTCCGGGTCGCCGGCTGATTCTCGGCATGCAAAGGCCGCCCGGCTAGAACCGGGCGGCCTTTGTGCGTCTGGATCAGCGGGGCGTGCGCGCCACCACGAAGACCGACTGTCCGAACGGCGGCTTCACGATCGACTCGGCGGCCTTGGTGACCGGCAGCACCACGCTGTCGTAGACCTTGACCATCGGGCCCTCCTTGGGCGCCAGCTTGAAGATGCTGGTCGCGCCGTAGTAGCCGATCAGGCCCAGGGCGTTCGCGTAGTGCAGCTTCTCGATCTCGAGGCCGGCCTCGGTCATCGCGGCCCGCATCGTCTTCTTCGTGTAACGCCGGATGTGGCCGGTGGCGATGTCGACCTGGCTCATGGCGAACATGAAGGCCGGCACGATCAGGACCACGCGGCCGCCCGGGCGGACCAGCTCGGCCATGCTGCGCAGCGCGCCGACGTGGTCCTCGATGTGCTCGAGGACGTTGTAGGAAACCGCGGCGCTGAACTCGCCGGCGGCCTCGGTGGTCGGCAGCAGCATCTGCCGCACGTCGATGTTGGCGTGATCGGCGAGGCGCTCCTTGAGCTGCACCAGCCGGTCGGGGTCGGCCTCGGTGGCGGTGAACCGCGGAAGGTGCTCGGCCCACTCCAGGGCGTAGTCACCCAGCCCGCTGCCGATCTCGATCGGGTTGTCACCGAGGTAGGGGAGCGCGAGCTCGACGAACCAGCGGCGGTGGTTGACCGCAGTCGCGAGGCCCTCGAGGACCTCCGACTGGATCCGCTGGTCTCCGGTGATGTCTGCCATAAGTAAGCTTCCCTCGTCTTGCCTATCCGAGCTGACAGCGGGACCGGTCTACTTAACCATCCGCAGTCGAGCTACGAAAGTTGAGCGGGGCGTGACCGGTCTTTTTTTGCCTGATTGAGACATTGCCCAGTGGGTACCCCTGCGAGGTTGGCTTCACGCTAAACACACAGAGATATCGGCTCGATCACGCATGGGCCGCCCGTCACAACTCCGTTACCAACCTCGGTTAGGCTCGCCGATGCTATGACGATTACGGGTATTGACTCTTCAGGCCAGTCGGCCGGCGGGAACGCCATGCGTCCCCGCGATGTGGCCGAGGCCGAGGATCTCGACGCGGAGTTGCTGGGCCTCGACACCGGCGTGACCAGCCCGCCGATCTCGGTCATACCCGCTGCTGAGCCCGAGGCAGAGCCCGGTTCGAGAGCCCGCATCTGGCGCGCTCTCACCTGGCGAGATGTGCTCGCAATTCTGTCATTCGTTGCGGTAGCGCTGTTCATCACCGCACCGTTGTGGCTCCATCTTGATCATGAGTTGCGTGATGATCCACAGGATCAGGCATTCTTTGAGTGGATGATGGCGCACGGTGCACGCGTCATCACGGATGGCGCTTATCCGTTCTTCTCCGATCGCATGAATTACCCCGACGGGGTGAACATGATGGCCAACACCTCGGTGTTGGCCGTTTCCCTGCCGATGGCGCCGATCACACTTCTGTTCGGCCCGCATGTGGCGTTCAACTTATTTCTTACTCTCGCGTTGGCAGTCACCGGGACTTCATGGTATTTGGTGCTTTCCCGGGTGTTCGTGTCGTCCCGACTCGCGGCGTGGGTGGGCGCTCTCTTCTGCACCCTCGCGCCGAGCATGGTGTCGCACGCCGGCGGTCATCCGAACATCGTCTCGCAATTCCTGGTGCCGCTGATCATCTGGCGCTGCCTGGCCCTCCGCGCCCCGGGCAAGGCCCTGCGCAACGGGCTGATCCTGGCCGCGCTGCTGGTGTGGCAGGCGTTCATCAATCTCGAAATCCTTTTCATGACCGCGGTCGGACTCGGCATCTTCTGCGCGGTCATGGCCTATTCACGCCGGCACACCCATCGTGGCGAGACGACGAACTTTCTCCGCGGTCTGGGCATCGCGGCGATGGTCTCCCTCGCGGTGCTCATGTACCCGCTCGCGGTGCAGTTCTTCGGCCCGCAGAGCTATCACGGGCTGCCCCAGTTCGTCCGTAACTTCGGCGCGGATCTCGGTTCCTTCACGGCGTACGCCAGTCGTTCGGTGGCGGGCAATGAACTGACCGCGGAGCGCCTGGCGCAGAACCCGGCGGAGGAGAACGCGTTCTTCGGCTGGGGTCTGGTCATCCTCTTCCTCGGCCTGCTGGTGTGGCTGCGGCGCAGCGTCGCGGTGGTCACCATGGGCGGCATCGCGCTGCTCTTCGCTGCCATGTCGCTCGGCCCGCGCATCTTCCTGAACGGCATCAACACCGGCGTCCCCGGCCCGTGGTCGCTGCTGCACAGCGTGCCGGTGCTCAACTCGGCGGTGCCCACCCGCTGGGCGATGGCGATCGCGCCGGTGGTCGGCATCGTGCTGGCGATCGGCTGCCAGCGCGCGATCGACCTGGCGCGCACCCAGCCGTCGGCCCGCGGCCCGGTGCGGGTGGCGATGATCACAGCGGTGGCGATGGCCCTGGTGCCGCTCGCGCCGACCCCGGTGCGCAGCATGCCGATGACCCCGGTGCCCGAGTTCGTGACCTCCGGCCAGTGGCGCGAATACGTGGACGACAACCACACGGTCGTCGCGCTGCCGCTGCCCGACTCGGGATATCCGGACCCGCTGCGCTGGACCGCGTACACGCGCCAGGAGATGCGGATCGCGGGGGCATATGCGCTGCTGCCCAACCAGAACCCACTGGACCCGACCGACCGCACCGCGCTGTTCTCGCCGCCGTGGCGGCCCACCAGCGGCCTGATGGCTTCGATCCGGCAGGGCAACCCGACGCCGGAGATCACCGACACCCGGCGCGAGATGACGCTGGCCGACCTGCGCTATTGGAACGCCGGCGTGATCGTCCTGCAGCCGCAGGTGCGTGACGTGGAGATGCTGCGGGCGATGACCGACCTGCTCGGCTTCGAGCCGACCTGGCAGGGCGGCGTCTGGACGTGGAACGTGCGGGCGCTGGTCGACAACCCCAACTCGGTGCTGACCGGCCCGACCATCAGCTGAGTGGCAGCGGGCTCACTGCTTGATGCAACAGCCCTTGCAGACCTTGGGCTGCGGCAGGGTGAAGGCCAGGCAGCAGGTCTTGCGCTGCACGTCGAGCTTGCCGTTGTGGCCGGGCACCAGCTCGATCAGGTCGTTCACGCCGAGCGCGCCCAGCAGCGTGTCGATGCTCTCGGCGGATGAGCCGGGCAGCACGTCGGCCGACCGCAGCACCGCATAGGCCACGCCCGAGGACAGCGAGCCGAGCAGAGTGCGCTTGCCGAGCCGCACCCGGCCGTGGATCGCGTCGAGCAGCGGGTCCAAGTGCTCGTCGAGCAGCGAAGAACGCAGCTCGGCCAGCAGCGCGGCCTCGTCGGCGACGACCTTGACCTGGGGCAGGCCGCTCAGCGCCAGCGGGTCGCTGGGGAGCACCGCGACCGGGATGTCGGCGCTCAGGCCGATCGTCACCAGCGGCCGCGGGTCGTCGAAGTGCATCAGCACGTGCTGCGCGGTGAGCAGCGGCACGCGCCGGGCCGACGCCCAGCCGAGCACGGCGGGCAGGGTGAGCCAGTAGGTGTAGGCCTTCCAGGCCAGCGCGGCGGCGGCGTGTGGCTGCGCGTCCCACCTGCGGCGGGCCGAGTCGAGCAGCGTGTCGAGCGCCGGGCCGGCCAGGTCAGCAGTGGGCAACCAGCCGGTCGCGTCGGTGACCATCAGATCGGGCGCGAGCCCGGGCAACTGGGTGCTGGTGCCGAACATCGCCCGCAGGGTCGCGGTCACCGGGGCGAGTGGTTGATCACCGCGAGTGACCACTCCACGGTCCAGCGCGGTGGTCACCGGGCGCCGCGGGAGTGCCGCTTCGTCTGCTGGATCACCGCTGTCACCTCGCCACGTCGCGTCGTCGGGGGCCTCCAGATCAACCACCGTACCTTGTTAAGGCTAACCTAACCACGCGACCTCCGCGGACCGATGGCCGCCCCCCAACAGGTGTTTCTCCTCCGAATACCCGAAGCGACGGTGTCCTGACGCACCGTTGCGGCGTTGCCGGATTCGTCAAGGTATCTGTCGGCAACGCGCTACTAGCCCCTTGTTGACACCGGGAGCCAGCGACACTGAACTTCCCGTCGCGAAGGGGACATCTGTGATGACCACCTCGCCCGTCGAGCGGGCTGCCGACCAGTTCGTCACGGCTCTTGCACAGTGGCGTTCCGATCGGGGAATGACGAAGAAGCAGCTCGCCGCGCGCATGGGTTTCGATCCCTCCTACGTCAGCCATGTGGAGGGTCGCCGGCACAAGCCGACCGAGGACTTCGCGCGCCGGGCCGAGGCGGTGCTCGCCGCCGGCGGGGTGATCTGGCAGCGATTCCAGGAGTACGACGAACTGCGGCACGCCCGCGGCACGGCTACTCACCGTGATCCTCCGGTGCCGACCCAGTGGATGCCGCCGGGCACCGGGCTGATCGTCGAGCAGGAGGTCGCCGAGCTCGAATACATCGACCGGGCCTACCGGTGCCGAATACACCGGTCGCTCTACAACGCCGGGAACGAGCCGGTCACCCGCTACCTGATGAAGATCTCGGTGGATCGATACCCGAGCGACCCGTCCGGCTCCAACCGGCACCACCGGCAGCACCCGCTGACCTGGGAGGAGCTGGACATAGAGGCGAGCGCCGGAGAGGGCGACGCCGAGGAGCCGATGCAGCGCCGGCTCAAGCTGGACCGGGACGCGTCCAAGGAGGTCTGGCTGCTGTTCGCCAACGAGCACGGCCAATTCCCCCTCTATCCCGGCGAGCGGACCACGATTTCGTATGCGTACACCGTCGGCGAGGAGAAGTGGGGGCAGTGGTTCCAGCGCGCGGTGCGCCTGCCGACCCGCACTCTCACCGTGCGGCTGAACTTCCCGGTGCACTTCGAGCCGCAGGTGTGGGGCGTGGAGACGTCCCTGGCCGCAGAGGTACCCGTACGGACGCCGCTGGAACGCCACAACGAGGACGATCGTGCGATCTTCGAGTGGTCCACCGACCAGCCGCTGCTGAACGCGCGTTATCGGCTCGAGTGGCGGTTCCGCGGAGCCGGGGCGCCCGTATATGAGGACAGCCCGCCGCTCAACGGCCACTCCCTGACCGCGCCGTCGGCGCCGCCCGCCATGCCGTTCCTGCCCGAGCAGCGGGCGTCGCATCGGATGCGCGGCATCGGCATCGTGCAGCGCGGGTCGGATCTGCTCAGGCAGCGGGCCCGGCACTTCCAGCTGCCCCGCGAGGAGGACAGCGCCCAGGAGGCGGTGACCTCGCTGCTCAACTCCCTGCAGCGGCTCGAGGCGCTGCACGACTTCAGCAAGGGCGTGGGCCTGTCCGCCCCGCAGATCGGCTTATCGGTCGCCGCCGCGGTGGTGCGCCCGCCGGAGCGCGACGGTGAACCGGTGGTGCTGCTCAACCCCCGCATCGTCGGCGAGTCCGGCGACACCGACAGCCAATACGAAGGCTGTCTGTCCTTCTTCGACTACCGCGGCCAGGTCTGGCGGCCGCTGCGCATCGAGGTCGAGCACGCCCGCTTCGACGGCACCCGGGTGATCACGTCCTTCGAGCTGGCCATGGCGCGCCTGGTCGGCCACGAGATCGACCACCTGGAGGGTCGGCTCTACGTGGACCGGATGGCGGCCGACGCGGCGCTGGTACCCGTCTCCGACTACCAGCAGACCGGCCAGCCCTGGACCTATTAGTTAAACGCGTCATATTTGACGCGGATCGAGGGCACCTGCAACTCGGCCAGGGTCTTCAGGGTGGCCTTGACCATGGCGCCCGAGCCGGAGACGAAGAAGTCGTGCTCGTTCCACGGGCCATATCGAGCGACCACGTCGGAGATGTTGCCCTGCTCGCCGGGGAAGGTCGGGTCGTCGCTGCACGCGGTCACCACGGACAGCCACGGATAGCGGGCCGCCAGCCGATTCAGCTCGGCCAGGTCGTACAGGTCGTCG
Source organism: Actinoplanes sp. NPDC051388 (assembly GCF_055586225.1). Lineage (NCBI taxonomy): Bacteria > Bacillati > Actinomycetota > Actinomycetes > Micromonosporales > Micromonosporaceae > Actinoplanes > Actinoplanes sp. NPDC051388. Next base: position 386,904 of record NZ_JBVJIP010000002.1, read on the forward strand.
CGGTCTTTCGCACCGAAGAAGACGTGCACCCACCGCGTCCGGTTGTAGCGGGTGAGCTCCTCGAGCAGGGACCTGATCGGCGCCAGGCCGGTGCCGCCGGCCACGAAGACGGCGTCGCGGGTGGATCGGCGATCGAGGTTCATCGTGCCCATCGGGGCGGCCAGCTTGATCATGTCGCCGACCCGCAGTCGTCGCACCAGCGCGCTGGACACCCAGCCGGCCCCGATCGCGCGCACGTGGAACTCGATCGTGTTGTCGCGGCGCGGGGCGTTCGCGGGTGAATAGGTGCGCCACAGCCGGGGTTGGATGCGCGGGCATTCGAGGCTCAGGTATTGGCCGGCGCGGAACTCCAGCGGCTGCATCGGGGCCACGGTGAAGACCGCTATGTCGTTGCCGCGACGCTCGTGCGAGACGACCTCGGCGTACCAGTAGGGCGGATTCGGGTCGGCCTCGGCGCCGGCCAGCATGCGTGCGGCGATCACCGCGTACGCGTCGGCCCAGGCCTGGTCGTACTCGACGCCCCACTGCTCGCCGGCGTAACTGCGCATGGCTTCGATCAAGGCTCCGCCCACCACTTCGTAGTGTTCCGGTTCCACGTGGAACTTGCGGTGATCGCGGCCGAGCGCACGCAGGTACTCGTCGAACTTCTCCGGGTCCTCCAGCGTCTGGACCGCGGTGACGATCGCGTTCAGCAGCCGGGAGCGCTGCACATCCATGTGCACCGGGAAGAGGTCGCGCAGCGCCGGGTAGGACAGGAAGATCCGCGCGTAGAAATGGCCCGCGACCTTGTCCTGATGCTCCTCGACGAGGCTCCAGCTTTCCTTGAGCAAACGCGCGAGGTCTCCCATATGACTCAGGGTGGACATGGCAGTCGGGTAGGCGACGCACGCTCAGTGCGATTGATGCCGTAACCTTCCCCGACACGCCGCGCCCTATCGTTGTGCGGGTGACCAGCGCCCTTGATCGTCCGACCCGCACCCACACGGGCATCGAGATCGTTCTCGTCCTGCTGCTGTCCCTCGGCGCGAGTGCGGTCTACGCGGTCGTTTCGCTGATCGCCAAGCTCACCGCCGGGCCGCCACTGTCACAGCAGACGGCCACGCTGAACCCGTCGCAGTCGCCGCGGCCGTACCTCGATCTCACGTACCAGATGCTCGGGATCTTCTTCGCCCTTGTCCCGGTCGTGCTCGCGCTCTATCTCCTCGGCCGCCGGCGCTCCGCGCTCGGCCGGCCCTTTCTCCGCCCCGGCTTCGACGTGGGCTGGGGTTTCGGCCTGGCCGCGGCCATCGGCATCCCAGGCCTTCTCCTGGTGTACGCGGCCGCGCAGCTCGGGTTGAACGCCCAGATCGTGCCCGCCGCCCTGCAGCCGGTCTGGTGGGCGGTGCCGGTGCTGATCCTCAAGGCGCTGGAGAACGCGATCGTCGAAGAGGTGATCGTCGTCGGCTACCTGGTCACCAGGCTGCGCGACGACCTCGCGTGGCGGCTGTGGCTGGTGGTCGGTGCTTCCGCGGTCCTGCGCGGGTCCTACCACCTCTACCAGGGCTTCGGCGCGTTCGTCGGCAACGCGGTGATGGGCGTGGTGTTCGCCCTCTTCTTCCTGCGCTTCAAACGCGTGATGCCGCTGGTCATCGCCCATGCACTGCTCGACATCGTGGCGTTCGTGGGCTACACCCTGCTGCCCGACTCCTGGCTGAGCTGGCTGTAGAACCGGACCGCCCGGGTGCCCATCGTGCGGGCTGCCGACCGGCTGGTGATCAGCGCGGTCAGCACCGTGGTGCCCGGATAGAGCTTGTTGATGCCCTTGATCAGCGTCCAGGTGGCGGCCTGCGCGGACGCCATCCGGCCGAGCCGCCAGACGGCGTCGGTCAGGGAGGTGTCCTCCTCATAGGCCGGCTGCTCGGCGGTGGTCAGGGCGGTCTCGGCGTCCTCCGGGGTGGCGTGCACCTGGGTGAGGACGAGGAGTTCGATGGCGCGCCGGCGGTCGGTCGGGTCGAAGCCGTAGGCCGCCGCCACGTGCAGGATGAGCTCGGCATAGGTGACCGCGTTGCTGCCGAGCAGGGCGATCGGCACGTAGGAGCCGGTGGCGGCGGCGAAGAGGCTGGCCACGCCGCCGAAGCGGACGAATTGGCGCTCCGCGAGACGGGCCAGGGCCTGGTTGGTGGCGGTCGGGTAGGTCTCGCGGGTGCGGCGGGACCATTCGGCGGCTCGCGGGCCGGTGGTCTGGACCGCGGCGAGGGCCAGCAGTTCGGGGGCGTGGCCCGGGTCGGCGATCAGCTTGGCCCAGGCGTCGGTGGGGGGCTTTTCCTTTCCGCTTCCGCTTCCGCTGAGAGTGGGGGTGCGTGCCGGCAGTTGCGTCGGCACGGGGACCGCCCTCTCGTTTGGCTTTGTTTCTGCTTTTGTTTCCGCCGGTGCTGCGGGCTCGGTGATCGGCTCCGGCGCGGGGGTGGGCTGCTTCGGGGTGATCGGCCCGCCAGTCGTTGCCTTTCGGGGGGTCCGCTTGGCCGGAGCCGGCCTGGGGGACCTGGCCGGCTGGGTTTGGGTGGCCTCGATCGGCTCGTCCTGGGTGGGGCGTGTCTGTTCGGGGATCACCGGGGTTGGCTGCGCCTTCGCTGGCTGGGATGTCGCGGGGCGCGCTGCGGCCGGATCGACCTGCGCCGGCTGGGCCTTTGCGGGCTGAGCCTTCGCGGGCTGAGCCTGCGCGGGTTGGGCTTTGACGGGCTGAGCCTGCGCCGCGGGTTGAGCTTTCGCGGGTTGGGCCTGCGCGGGTTGGGCTTTGACGGGCTGAGCCTGCGCCGCGGGTTGAGCTTTCGCGGGTTGGGCCTTTGCCGGTTGGGCCTTTGCCGGTTGGGCCGGCACTGGCTGCGCGGTGGTTGAGGCGGTCGACACTGGCTCGACTGTTGTCTGCTGGGCGGGGGTGACCTGTGCTGGAGTCGCCTTCGCTCTGCGGGCTGCCCTGGCTGGTTTTGCCGCTTTTGCTGGGGGCTGTGCGTCGGTCTGTGTCGAGGGCTCTGCTGGCTGCGCCGTGGAGGGCTGGGCAGGAGTTGACGGCTGGGCGGGAGCTGTCGGTTGGGCGGGAGATGTCGGCTGGGCGGCCGCCTTGCGAGGGGTGGGCTGGCGGCGCGCCGACGGGGTGGTGCCACGGTCGGGTGCTTTGCGCGTACCCGGAGAGGTTTTCCGGGCGCGGCGAGCGGGAGTTTCCGGGGAGCCGGACCCCGACGGCGCGGCTTGTCCCGACCCGGAGCCGGACTCGGCCGGCGCGCTTTCGCCGGACGGCGTGGCCGCACCCGATGTCTGGCCGGCCTCGGGCGGAGAGCTTTGGCCGGACGCCTGGCTCGGCCTGGGCGGAGAGCTCTCGGCCGAAGCCCCGCCGGACCTGGACGTCGAGCTTGCGGCTGTCGTCTCGCCTGAGCCGGAGGTCGATCTCGGGGCTGAGCCGGCGCCGGGCCGCGAGCGTGACCTTGATCCGGCCGCCGTGCCGGAGCGGGGCGCCGAGGAAGCGTCGCCGGCTTCGGGAGGCTGGAAGGTCACCGGAGGAGCTGGTCGGGGCGTGCGTCGGCCAGCGCGCTCGGCCGGTTTGTCCGGCGGCGTCGGCTGGTCAGGCGTGCTGAAAGCGGCCTCCGGAGAGCGCTTGCGCGGCTCCTTCTCCTCCATCCGCGGAAGCCTAGCCGCACGTGGCCGATTTCACCCGTTGCGAACCGCAGCACCGAGCAGGCGGACCTCTTTGCCCGGCCCTGAGCGGGTCCGGTATCCTCAGCGTTCGGTGGCTGCGTGCCGCCGGGGAGACTTCGCCTAGTCTGGTCTATGGCGCCGCACTGCTAATGCGGTTGGGGTTTTATAGCCCCTCCCGGGTTCGAATCCCGGAGTCTCCGCTCGCTCCGGGCAGCATCCCCAGGCAAGGGCATCGATGGAAGCCTGCGCCCGGGAGCCGACCGGGACGACATGCTAGTGTCGTCACCTGGCTGAGCACTCAGCAGTCAAGCGAAACTGCGCCCGTAGCTCAATGGATAGAGCATCTGACTACGGATCAGAAGGTTAGGGGTTCGAGTCCCTTCGGGCGCGCCAATCATGTAAGGCCGTGAGCTGCGGAAACGCGGGCCACGGCCTTCTTTGTTTCCCATTTCCGGCCCGCTCGATCCCATCCTTTGGCCGGCGGTACTCCGATGGTGCTCGGTGGGTTCCCACCATCGATACGACTTGATCTATGCGGAGGTTCGCGCCATCGTTCGTGCACCTGGGCGGCGGCGCCAAAGGCTTCCGCCGCCCAGCACCAAGGTCGCGGCGTTGAACGCCGTCACCATGGCAGCGTCGCCCGGGGTTCCAATCGGATCCCGGCGCGTGGCTCTTCGATCGTTCCGCTTCGTAACGGCTGGGGTGCTGGCTTGGACGTAGGATCATCTGGTAGGAGGTGGAGTCGATGGCGAGCTTCGGAAGTGCGCCGCCTGGTTCGCGGTATGCCGACCAGAGGCACTACGTCGTTGCCGCCAGCTTGGCCGATCTGCGCGGTCCGATCAGTGGCGTGGTCACGCTTGATCGATCGCTGGACTGGTCCGGCGACAGCGACTACGACCTGGACGATGCTGGCGACCTCCAAGTCATGTATCAGACCGTGTTAAACCAGGCAGCGAACGCCGAGGATCTGTATCGGTGGCTCGACGGCGACACTCTCGTCCGGCTGTGGCCAGATCTTTGGCTACCCGCCCGGGTGCGTGCGCTGTGGCAAGCGCGGTTCGCGGAGCTGGCGATCCCGCCGAGGACGCTGGCCGGCTGAGGATGGACCAAGGCCTGCTGAGGCTGGCAGAGATCGGACTCCGGGTTGCCGGCCGCTATGGCTTCGCGCTGGCGGGCGGAGGTGCTGTTCAAGCGCACGGCCTCCTCGACCGGCCAAGTGAGGACATTGATCTCTTCACCGCTTGGGATCGGCGGGATGAGTTCTCGGCCGCGGTCGAAGCGGTGACAGCGGCGTACGGCGCTGAAGGCTATGCCGTCGAGGTGAGTCAGCAGTTCGAGACCTTCGCGCGGCTTGCTGTGACCGATCCCGCCGAACCGGACTCTCCGAACAAGGTCGAGCTGGCGGCGAACTGGCGACTGCAGCCGCCGGTGATGATGGACGTGGGACCCGTCCTTCACATAGACGACGTCGTTGCAGGCAAGATGTCCGCACTCTTCACACGGGCTGAGCCGCGTGATTTTCTGGACGTCGATGCCGCAGTGACGTCGGGCCGATACACACGCGAGCAACTGATCGAACTCGCTCAGACCGCCGACGCGGGCTTTGATCAGCGAATTCTGGCGGACCTGTTGGCGATGCTGCAGAGGTATCCAGACCGACGCTTCGCCGCTTACGGAGCCGACCCGGCTCACACCTCCGCGATGAGAAAGCGCTTCGCGGAGTGGCGTGACCATCTTCTTGCCGAAGGCGACTGAGGCTGCATCGATGGGATCGTGGAGCCGTGCGGAGCTGAATGAGTTGATCGCGGAGGCGGTCGTACAAGGCGGAGCGCCGTGCAGCGCGCGAGGTGGTCGGTAGGTACCACGAAGCCGAGCTGGCGAAGCTGGTGGCTCGTGTTGGTGAGGCCGTCGATCGTCATCGCGCCGGTGAGCTGGACGCGTTCGAGGTCGACGAGGTGGTGTTTCAGTACTCGCGGGCGGCCAAGGAGCTGTGGAAGTTCTGCAACCCGGGCCCGGTGGAGTCGGCCGCGTCGATGATTCAGGATTATCCGCCGCGACGTAGCGGTCACGCTGCTGGTCGATCTGCGGGATCTGGCGTTCCTGGACGGCGAAACGGACGGGTTCGAGGAGCGGATGCGGCTGCTGCGGGTGGCGCACGCGCGTAAGCCGAGCCTGCTTGACCGGCTGGCCCGCGTCCGGCTTGATTGATCAGGATGGACGCGGATGCTGAGGTAGCCGGGCTTCGCCGTGAGCTGGAGCGGCTACGGGCCGAGAACGTCCGGCTGTCCCGCCTGCTCGAGCTGGGTGGCCAGGACACCGAGCCGGCGCCGGAGCAGCTGGCGGCCGGGCGGCTCGTCACCATGGCCTCGCCGGTCGAGGACAAGCTGCGCCTCTATGCGGGTCTTTTCAAGGCCAGGACCGATGTGTACGCGGTGCGCTGGGATAACCCCCGGACCGGGGCGAGTGGCTGGATGCCCGCGGTGGCCGGCGGCTGGCGTAAGGGCATGGATCGGCGGAGCGCGCCGCACCTGCGATTTACGCCCGAGGTCGTCGCGTCGCACCTGGTCGGCGACAACTTCATCGGGATGTATCCGCTGCTCAGGAACAACACCTGCCACTTCTTGGCGGCAGACTTCGACGGGGCCGCGGCGATGCTGGATGCGCTCGCTTACGTGAAGGCGGCTCGTGCTGCCGGTATCCCTGCGGCGTTGGAGATCTCGCAGTCGGGGCGCGGCGCCCACGTCTGGGTGTTCTTCGGCGGCGCAGTCACGGCCTCGGTCGCTCGGGCGGTAGGCACCGTGCTGGTTCACGAGGCGATGGTGTTGCGCGGGTCGATGGATCTGCGCTCATACGATCGGCTCTTCCCCAACCAGGACGTGCTCCCGGAAGGCGGTTTCGGCAACCTGATCGCCGCGCCACTGCAAGGCCGCCGACGCAGGGACGGGCTGACGGCTTTCCTTGACCTCGCCACCCTGGAGCCGCATGAGGATCAGTGGGCGTTCCTGTCGACGCTGGACCGGCTCAGCCCCGGCGACGCCGAGCGCGTGGCCCGCCGGGCCAAGCGTGCCGCGGTAGGCGCTGACGTCTCGTCGTTGAGCAGGTCGGAGGCGACCCGGGTCAATCCGCCGCTTCCGAAGATCGTCCAAGCCGAGCTGGGCGCCACTCTCAGCCTGGCATCGGCGCAGCTCACTCCCGCGGCACTCGCCACGTTCAAGCATGCGGCATCGATCGCGAATCCGAAGTTCTACGAGCTTCAGCGCCTACGAAAGTCCACGTGGGACACGCCCCGCTTCGTCCGCGGCTACGACATGACGCTGGACGATCGTCTGGTCCTGCCACGCGGTCTCCGTCATACGGTCGCGGAGATCGTCGACCGTGCCGGGTCACGGCTGGCGCTGACCGACGTACGCAATCCTGGTAGTGAGATCGAGGTCGCGTTCAGCGCCGAACTGAGCACCAAGCAGAACGCAGCGGTGAGCGCGATGCTCGCCCACGACGATGGTGTGCTGGTGGCGCCGCCCGCATCCGGGAAGACGGTCATGGCCTGCGCGGTGATCGCCGAGCGCAGCACCTCGACCCTGGTGCTGGTCGATCGGAAGGCGCTGGCCGAGCAATGGCGTACCCGAATCCAAGAATTTCTCGGCATCCGCGCCGGCCAGGTAGGCGGCGGGCGTCGCAAGCTCACCGGGATCGTGGACGTGGCGATGCTTCCGTCGCTGACCCGCCGCGACGACGTCACCGAGTTGACCAGCGGTTACGGCCAGATCGTCGTCGACGAGTGCCACCACCTGGCCGCAGCCGCTTACGACCACTCGGTCAAGAACATCAGTGCTCAGTTCTGGCTGGGCCTGACCGCCACACCCACCCGCCGCGACGGACTTGGCGAGATCGTCACCTGGCAGCTCGGCCCGATCCGGCACACCTTGGCCGACGAGGACCAAGGCACCCTCCTGGACACCGCCGGCCTGGGGACCGGGCCGGCCCGGATCCTGCACGTTCACGAGACGTCGTTCCGCTCCTCGGCGCCCCCGGACGTGCTGGCCGAGGTGCACCGGACCCTCGTCGAGGACGAAGCCCGCAACACGCAGATCGCCTCCGACGTCGCTGCAGCCATGGCCAGGGGCCGGAACTGCCTGGTGCTGACGCGGCGCGTCGCGCACGTGAAGCTCCTCGAGTCGCTGCTGGCTGAGCGCGGGCACAAGGCGATGGTGCTGCAGGGCGGTATGTCCGTGACCGACCGCCGAGCCGCGGTCAGCCGCCTCGCCGACACCAGGCCTGGCGATGGTGTCCTGGTCATCGGGACGACACCCTTCATCGGCGAAGGCTTCGACGCCCCCGCTCTCGACACCCTGTTCCTCGCCGGCCCCATTTCCTTCGACGGCCTCCTCATCCAATGCGCCGGCCGTGTGATTCGCCCAGCCCCGGGCAAGGACACCGCCGAGGTGCACGACTACTACGACGTCCAGACGCCGGTGCTGGCCGTCTCACTGCAGCGACGCATGCCGGGATACCGGAAGCTCGGCTTCAGCGAGCGTTAGGCCCTCTTCGTTCTCGTCACTTCTGGTTGGCGCCTGACGCAGTTCTGTGAGGTTGTCGTGATCGGCCAGGTCGGCACTCTGGTCGCTCGCTGGGTCGACAAGATTTAGCACTTCATCCGCGGCCTGCTGAGAAGTCTGCGCAAGCTGCATCCGACGCTCGACGACCTCGCCGACATCTTCTCCCGGCTGAGCGGCCGGAATCGGGCTCTGGCCCGTCAAGACCCCACCCATCCGGCTGATGGAAGCGGGACTGCCGTACCGGTCGCCCCATCCCGACGCCTTCGACGCCGAATCGGTGGCGGCCGGATGCGCCCTGGCCCACTGGAAACGATACGGCCTCGACGGCTCGTCGGTGCGATCGCCGACGATCTTTCCAACCTGGATGAGGTTGTGGACGTGGCCTTGAGAGGACTAGACCGATGACACCCGACGAAGCCGTCGAGGCAATGGCCGACCGCCTGATGGTGATCGATTACCAGAGACCGGTCACCGGTCCTGGTCGAAGGCTGCGCTCCTGCGCGAGCACTTCCGGCGGATGGCGCTGTGGGTGGACCGGTTCGGGTGTGAGACGCGTACGCCGTTCTTCGACCTCGCGCTGTGCGTCGATCCGAGTCTGCGAGCCGACCAGGCTGTGATCGATCGTGTCGTGGAGGACGTACCGCGCGTCGGCCCTAACGCAATCACGCGGCTGGCGCCGTTCATCCTGCACTGGACTGCGCTGCGGGCCACGCCCGGCTTCTCGATGCCGGCGGATCTGGACGACCCGTTCGACCCGCTGATCTGGGTCTTCGAGCGCGACGGCAGCTTCCACATGGAAAACGGCGAAGTCAACCTCGAGTACCTGACCTTGTTCCCACGAGTGTGGCGGACCGATCTCGCGCCTCTGAAGGCTTTCGGACAGCAGGATTTGGACGAGATCGACCGGGCGGGGTCGATGGCCGCGTTCGGCTATGTCCTCGGCCCGGACGACGAGCCCGCCCATTCCGGGGCTGGTCGGGTCTATTCCCGCGACCCGAAGTCCGGCACTCTCGTCCGAGCTGACGCGGAGGCTGGCCGCTCGCACGCGGAGGAGCCGGCCGGGACGTCCGGGGCGACTTGATCAATCGGTCGGGGCCCGAACGACTGCATGCAGGCGAGTGCCGCTGTGCACGCGTCGGGATCGTCATGGGCCTGGGTCTGGGCGATGGCTGGGCAAACCCTCGTCGACCCGCGCACCGGACGGGTCATGAACCCGAGCCTGGCGGAATACCACCTTCCCGTGCACGCCGACATTCCATCGATCGATGTGTCGTTCCTGGACGACCCAGACCCGAACACCGACTCGGCATCCTCGGCGCCGGCGAGGTGGATGATCACGGGCAGGGCTCCGGCAAAGACGGGTCGCTAGACTCCGCGCATGCAGCACTGTCCACATTCCTCCACAAAACGCACCGCGATCGGGGCGCTACTGCTGGTCTTGGCCATGGCCGGCTGCGACTCCAAGGCGGAATCGTCCTCCGGTGCCACGTGGTCGAGCCCTGACACCGCCCCTACCGCGGCCGACTCCCTCGCTTCTTCCGCCCCAAGTTCCCGTGAGGCCGAACCTTCCGCATCTTCCTCCCCCGTCGCGGACGAGTCACGGGAAGTGAAGACGGCACCAAAGCCCAAAGCGCCAAAGAAGACGGAGGCGCCGAGCGGGGGCGGCACCAAGTACCCGGAGTGTGCCGACGGCGACTGCAAAGTGTCCTTCTCCGGTTCGGTCAAATTCTCACTCCGCAAGTGGACGGTGTCGGCTTCCGTGGAGGATGGTGGTGTCAGGGTGCAACTGACCAAACCCAATGGCTTGGGCGGCGGCGGCGGCTTCCTGGCAGGACCGGGATGCGCTGTGGAGCTACACGCCGACGGCGGCGGGCGACTCGGGTGTGACAACCCCGAAGCCGAGCCTGAACCGGGAGGGTACGTCGTACGCCTGCTGAAACTGGACGGGGACACCGCAGCCATCCGAGCGATGCTGGGCTGACTGCGAGCACATGCCGGTCCGCGGTCGCCGACCACCACCAGCCCGGGAAGTGTTCGAGTCCTGCGCAGGTCCTTAATCGTCGCTCTCACGTCTACCTCGGCCCGATAGGCGCAGGAGCTCTCGAAAATCGAGATCGGCGAGAGATCTTGCTGGTTTCAGCGGTACATGCCAACCCATGCCCGGAGGCGCTTCAACACCGCAGGGTGCACATCTACCATCTCGATTCGTTCGGCGATGATCGCGGGATCGATGAGGCCTTCGCGGATCAGGGCGTGGGCGAAGGCGTTGTCCTTCTCGCGTCCGGCGACGAGCTTTGAGACGACGCAGTCGTGTGGGTCGAGGGTGTAGCCCCGTCCCGGATGGGTGCTCTGACTTTCGACCAGCACCAGCCGATCGCGCCATCCTTGAGGGAGCGTCGCCGTGGTCACACTGACACCCTGGGCGTAATAGCCGTTCATCTCGTGGAACGGCGACAGTTCGCCGATCGCGCCGTCGACCCGGTCGGCCTTGCGGTCGCCCGGGTCGTCGAAGAACGCGACGTCGACTTCCATGGACGCGGTCGCTTCCAGCGGTAGCCGCTCTTCCGGGATGGAACCCAGCAAGGATTGGCTACCGATGACCAGGACGTCCGGGTCGCCGGCGATCTGACACGCGGACCGTAGAACGTGTTCCAGCTGTTCGCGCCTCACGCCGCCCGCACCCATCCAGTTCGGCTGAAGGCGCTGAGGATCTGCCTTCGCTGCTCTTGCGGAAGGACTCCGGCGAAGGGCGAGTTCTGCCGGAGCTCGATCGACTCGGGATCCTGTGAGGTCAGCGCCTTGAGGACCACCACTGGACCGGCTTCGATCTTCTCCTGCCACTTCGTCAGCCAGACCTCGGCCATAGTTCCTTGGTGCTGGCCGATTAGCCGTTCCAGATTCTGCCGAGCCTTGTCCAGCACAAGATCGGGGTCGGTGACGAGGCTGCCGGCCACCGCTTGATGCAGCCATAGCGATTTCAGCTGGTCACGCGTCAGCTCTTGCCTTGGTCGCAGCAGCGCTTCCACGTCGGCCCGCTCGATTCGGCGGTGCTTGCCGACCATGACGAACGGCAGGTCTCCGCGCTCACACAGGTTGACGACCTGCTGACGCGACGTGCCCAGCAGTTGCGCAGCCTGACCCGTGGTCAGGAGACCGCCAGATGTCGTCGTCACAGGATCGAGAATAGCTCTAAACACCAAAAACACAAATCTTGACGTGGTCAAAACGGACAGCAGGGCCGAAAGCTCGGCCGGCTGGGCTGAGTGGGTCAGCCAGCCTTGCGGGATGAGGGTGGCGGCTGCGTACCGCGAGGCAGAGCGCCTTGACCCCATCGGGCAGGCCGTCGCGGAGGACCCGCAGCGGGTCTTCCTTCTGGGCCAAGACCAGGACCCGCTTGCCGTGCGCCATGAGATGGCAGATCAGGTTGCGGATGGAGTGCGTTTTTGCCTGTACCGGGTGGGCCCTGCACGGCGACGTCGCGGTTACGGGCCAGTCGTTGCGCAATGGATTCTCGGGTCTCATTGGTCGGCAGGGGCATGAGGAGCCGGCCGCCGACCGGTGGCCAGCGCTGCGGCTCGTCGCCCGGCATTTGCAGTTTGCCGGGTTCGTGGGCCAGCACGGATGCCAGCGCGCCCACACTGTCGATGTCCCCGCCGACGAGACGGTCGCGCAGCCGCTCCAGGAACCTGCGCAGCACCCGTTGTCGGGGTCGAACAAACAGCACACCGGTGTCGTGGATGTGCTTTCAGTCATCGAGGCCTGCAAGATCGAGGCGTTCCAGCAGACTGGGCTTGCGCGCGTGGACCGCCCGCAGCTGAGTCAGGCGCCTCCGGAACGTGGAGGCCCTGCCGTCCTGTTCGGCGAGGTCGCGCAGGTCGACGAGCGTTTGCACGGCCTTGTCGTACTCCTGCGGCTTCTTCGTGGCGATGCATTCGTCGATCCGCTGCCAGGCGGAGTCCAGGTCGACTTCCAGCGACTGTACGCAGCGCAGCCAGCCGAGATAGAGCAGGCGCAGGTCGCCGGCGGCAAGGCTGGCCCGAACGCCGATGATCGAGGCGAGCAGCCCCTCTCCGCCGATGTCCCACTCGTCGGTGCCGTCCTCGTCCTCACGATTGAGGTGCAGGATGACGTTCTTGCCACTGGTCCAGGCGGCCGCTCGGTCACCCACGCAGTAGTCGGCGACGATCGCGGGGTCGAGCACGCGCTTCGGCAACCGGAGCATGAGTTCGCGCGTGCCCCAATTGGTCAAGTAGAGGTGTGCGTCGAAGTACCGTTCCATGAGCTTGCGCGGGTCGCCTTTGAAGTTGCCCCACTCGTAGGTGTTGACGAAGCTGGTGGCGGTGATCTCGGCGCGGGTGGACAGCGACCGTAGTTCGGCCTGTTCGCGGATGGTGAGGGGCCGGTCGGCGGCGGTGAACTCGTAGTACTGGTACTCGCTCACCGTGTTCCTACCGTCCGGCCCAGTGCCGATAGGCGTCGATCCAGGCGGTGCCCTCCGGCGGCGGCGTCGGTAGCGGTAGGTCGAGCAGGTCGATCCGCTGCCGATCGCGGCCGCGCACGCAGATCGCGACGATGCTGTCACCCGTCAGGTCGACCTTCTTCACGGTGACCTCGACGCCGAGGACGGTGGTGATGAACGGCACGACAAGGTGTTCTTCGATCATGGTGAACAGGCCGGTGAGCTGCTCGTCCTCGTTGTACGCGTCGACTGTGGCCTCTTCGATCATCGCCTCGAGTGCCGCGTCCCGCTTCGATGCCATCGGCGGAGAATAGCGAACCGTCGCAAAAGGTTCGAAGCCCCGATACGCAACGATCGCCCGATCGATGCGATGGCCGATTCTCGTCGATCTGAGTCGGGAGGTGTTGGTGTCCCTCTTGCCGCCGTCGGAGCGGAGATCAGATCGTGTGGATCGTGATCAGTCTTCGAGGCCCGCGAGGTCGTCGGCATTGCGCGTGTAGATGACGGCGTCGTGCGCGTGCGTGGTTGCGGCGATGAGCAGGTCCATCACTCGCACTCTCGGCTGGCGGCCCGTCTCGACGACGCGTGCCGCCAACCGTGCGCAGCTGTCAGCGATGGCTTCGTCGATGGGGAGCGGGTCGAAACGCCGTTGAATGGCGCTGAGTCGTGCCAGGCGCAGCGCTCTCGCCTCGGCGGTTTCGCGGCCAGGACTCCGAACTGGAGTTCGGCGAGATTCGCAATGCTGATGGCCAGTTCGCCGGGATCGGCGTTACGTCGGTCGCGATAAGGATGCTGGTGTCGAGGATGCGCGCGCCGCATGTAGTGGAGGTCCAGCGCAGAAGCCAGGCCGGCGCCGCCCAGGACCAGCGGAAAACGCTGGTGACGGCCATTTTGTTTTCCCACATTCTGCGGGTGGTGGACGGTCCGCGAGTCGGGTTCAGCACAGGCGGTGTCGCCGGGTCTCCCGTCGGCCGGGAGGCCCGGCGCGTCGGGTCAGGCGAGGGTCTTGCAGAGGTTCTCCATTGTGCCGAGCTGAACGGGGACCTCCCGGACACCACCTGGTCGGTCGATCACGACGAAGTCGCCGTGGGTGATGTAGTCGCCGCCCGGAAACCCCGTGTTGGCCGCCCGCACCGGCAGGGCGTTGTGGCCCTTGAGCTGCTGGATTCTCGTGCCGTCGGGCAGGCGGTACACGCGGATGCTGCCGGTCGCGTCGCGCACGACCGTCCGGTGGTTGCTGGTGTTGGTGTACCGGATGACCAGCACCCCCTTGAAGTCCTGCACCTGCGGCGAGCCGTCCGGGAAGGTCGCGGGTGTGCGCATCCACTCGTGGTCGGCGACGATGTCACCCTTCACCTCGAAGGAGCAGACCTGCCCCGCCGGGATGACGAACGGCGGTGTGCTGGTCGGCTCCCAGCCGCCGCCACCTCTAGCGGGCGCGGCGTCGTTGTCGGCCGGTGCGGCGGCCGCCGGTCCCGCGATCACCAGCACCAGACCCGCCGCCAGGAGCAGTATCTTTCTCATTCGCATGGCTACCTCCGAACATCCGTGACGCTGTCGGAGGAAATGGTGGGGTCAGCCGGTGCGGCGGCTCCACGATTCGTTTCTCGCCGAATGGTCGGCGTGCACCGCGGCGCCCAGCAGTTCGGTGCCGAGCAGTGTGCGCTGGTACAGCACCGACCGCCCCGAACGGCGGGCCGCGACCAGGCCCGAGCGGCGCAAGATCGACAGGTGTTCGCTGACCGACGCTGCGCTCAGTCCGAGGTCTCGGGCAACCTGGGTGGTGGACAGCGGTAGGTCCAGCGTCGCCAGCAGCTTCGCCCGGCTGCGCCCCAGCAGGTCTGCGATCGACGGTGCCGGCCGCCGCGCCGACCCGTCCCAGACCTGCCCGACCCCCCGCGGGCTGTAGATCAGCTTCGGTGCCCGCGGATCGGTCTCGACCATTAGCGAAGGCCACACGAACACACACGGCACCAGCAGTATCCCGGCCCCGTCGAGCCGGCTCTGCATCTGCCAGGTGGGCCACCGGATTCGCAGCGCATCCTGCGCGTACTCCAGTTCCGGATGCAGGTTGCCCAACAGCCGCACGATCCCACCGGACGTCAGCTGGTCGGCCCGGTAGCCCATCTCGGCGTCGAGCAGCCCGGCCAGCCGCGGCCAGATCGGCCCGATCGCGGCCGTCCAGTAAGCCTGCACCTCGGCGGCGAGCCGGCCCAGCTGACGTTCCGGGTCCTCGTACAGCGGGAGCAGCGCTTTCGGTAGGCCGGCCGTGGCGCCGAGAAGGTCAAGTTGCTCCCGCACGACGGCTTCCGGGGTGGCGCGCACGCGGTCCAACTCGTCGGCGAACCTCGTGTCCGTGCGCTCCGGTGATGGTGTCAGGAAGTCCGGGAGGTATCGGGGATCGGCCTGCAGCGGGCCGAGCAGGTCGAGTCGCAGGCCGGCCAAGGCGCCCCGGACCGAACGGGCCCACGGCAGGTGCATCTGCATCCGGTCGGCGCGACCACCGATCCTCATGCTGGCCATGAGCTCGTGCATAGGCGAGCGAGCAAACCGGATCCGCGCCAGGTCAGCCGACTCGCACAACAGCTCGATCACCCATTGACGGTAACGTGCTTGCCGCGCCGCCGGTGTACGCGCTCGATCCGATCGGTGGACGGCAACCCGCGATGCGCCTCGCCGGGCTGCACCGTAGGCGACGGCGTGGATTGCGGGACAGTGTGGGATGCGCTGGATGGATACGCTGCCCGCATGGCCGACGAAGTTCGTGCCGAGCCGGAGGCGATCGTCCGGTTGGCGAAGGTCACGCTGTCGTCCGCCGACGCGATGAGCGACGGCTGGTCCGCGACCCAGGGCGTGGTGGCTCCGCCTGCGTCCGCGTTCGGCAACTCGATGTCCGGCGCCCCGTTCGCGGCGTCGGCGGTGGGTGCCGAGGCGTCCACGGACACCACCTGGCGGCGCATCGTGCAGGTCTACGAGAACGATGTGGACAAGCTCTACCGGGTGGCGTTCGCCTATCAGCAGGCGGACAGCGAGGCCGCCGAGCGGCAGCGCCGGGCCGGCGGACACGGGAAGCAGCCGATATGACGAACCCGTTCGTTCCTCCGCCCGACCCGGTGACCACGGACAACATCTGGGACCTCGAGGCGGACCCGGGCGCGCTCAGTTCGGCGGCCATCGCCTGGCGTGCCTTCGGCCGTAAGGCGGGTGTGGCCCGCGACCAGGTGAGCGACGCGGCCGCCGCGTTGCGGGGCGACGCCTGGTCCGGTGACGCGTCCGACACCTACCACGATCACCTGCGGAAACTCGGCAAGAGCGGCACCGAGGTCACCGAGGCGGCCACGGTTTTCGCGGATGCCCTGGACGCCGGTGCGACCGCTCTGACCCACGCGCAGAACGCTCTGGACGGATCGTTGTCCCGCGTTCGCGCGGCCGTCCCGACCGTCGTCAGCGGCCGGTCGGTCACGTTCAATCCGCGCGACGTCGAGGACATCCCGCCGATCAACACCGCGATTCTCGAGGCCGTGCAGATCCGCGGTGATCTGGACGGCGACCTGGTCACTCAGAACGGCCGGATGGACAGCGCCAAGAACGAGTTGGACTCGCTGTCCGGGGTGTGGAACTCGGTGGCGCAGGGCACCGACGACGGCTGGAAACTGCCGGCCGAGGCGAGCGGGACGAGCTGGATCTACGACGGCAACTCGGTGGTTCTGAACACCGGTCCGGGCGACGACAAGGTCTCCGTGCGGGTCGATCCGCGCACCGGCGAGCAGATCGTCACCGTCAACGGCGTCGAGACCACCTTCCCGCCGAACTACGCGATCACCGTGCGGGCCGGCGAGGGCAACGACACCGTCGACGTGGCACCGGGCACGAAGGTCGGGCTGACGCTGCTCGGCGGCAAGGGCGACGACATCCTGCGCGGCGGCGACGGTGCGGACCGCATGCTCGGCCTGGACGGCAAGGACACCGTCGAGGGCCGCGGCGGCGACGACCGCATCACCCTCGGAGCGGGCCGCAACCACATCGGCGACGAGGACCGCAGCAAGCCGGTCACCGAGAGCGCCGATGGCGGCGACGGCAACAACCGGGTGTACGGCGGCCTGGGCAACGACGCCATCAAGGCCGGATCCGGCAACGACCTGATCGAGGGCGGCGAGGGCTGGGACACCCTGGACGGCGGCGCGGGCGGCGACACCCTGCGCGGCAACTCGGGCTCGGACAACCTCATCGGCCGGGACGGCAACGACATCCTCGACGGTGGCGCCGACCGTGACTACCTGGAGGGCGGCACCGGCGACGACCGGCTGACCGGCGGCCTCGGCGACGACACGCTCTACGGCATGGACGGCAACGACCAGCTGGACGGCGGCGAAGGCCAGGACTACCTCGAGGGCGCCAAGGGCAACGACACCCTGACCGGCGGCACCGGCAACGACATCCTGTCCGGCGGCCGGGACGACGACGTGATCAGCGGCAACAGCGGCGACGACGTGGTCTACACCGGGCACGGCCGGGACACCGTCGACGCCGGCGCCGGAGCCGACAAGGTCTACGGCCAGAACGAGGACACCGTCGCCAACTCCGAGAAGGTCATCACCATCGACATCTCGGACCAGGCGAAATACGTCAAGATCGAGGGCTCGCCGGACTTCGTCGCCCGGGTCGAGGCGGACATGGACATGCTGCGCGCCTCGCCCACCGGCCAGCAGATGCTCGGCAACCTGCAGAAGGCCCACGAGGACAGCAGCGCCTTGTTCTATGACGGCAACGGGCTGACCATCCGCGAGACGACGGACGAGAACGGCTACGCCCGTGAGGAGTCGCACTGGTACTCCTGGCCGCGCGAGAGCTACGAGATCAAGTACAACCCGTCGTTCGACACGCTCCACTCCGGGCCGCCGGTCGTGGTGCTCTACCACGAGATGGCGCACGTCTACGACTACACGAACGACACCCTCGCCGACGGCGAGTACGACCAGGGCGGCACGGAGGTGCCGAACCGCGAACGCGAGGCCGCGGGCCTGCCCATCGACCACGACGACGACCCGAGCACCCCGGAGCAGATCTATCCCGACCACCCGTACGTGTACACCGAGAACGGCCTCCGCGAGGAGCTCGGCGCACCGCACCGGCCGAGGTACTGAGATGCGGGTACGCGCGGCCCTGGGTCTGCTCGTGCTGCTCGGCTCCCTGGCCGCCTGTGGCTCCGGCGAGGACCGCTCGACGGCGGCCGGCGGTCCCGAGCTGGCGGCGACCCTGACCGCGCAGCCGGTCGTCACCGCCGAGCGGATCACCTGGACCTACACGCTGCGCAACGATGAGTCCGCGCCGATCGCCGTCTTCAACGGGGCGTGGGGCGACGACCCGCCGGACGCCGGCCCGGTCACCTGGGTGGTCGCGGGTCCGGACGACACGATCGAGGTCTCCCAGCGGGTGTTCGCGCCGCCGCCGGACGTCGGGCTGGCCCGCGACTTCATGCAGTACGGCACGGTCCTGCAGCCCGGCCGGACGCTGACCGGCACGGCGATGGCGAGCCGGCCGTTCCGGGTGAACCACCCGTACGAGTCGGTCTTCGATCCGCCGCTGGCACTGCCGCAGGACGCGTCGAAGGTGGTCTTCTGCGTGGGCATCGCCCGGGCGGCCGACGAGCCGGGCGAGCCGGCACCCACGCCGACCGGCCCGTCCCCGTCGCCGTCGTCGGCCGGGCCGCTGACCTACTACCGCCACTCCCAGAGCACCGTGGATCACGAACACCTGGTCTGCGCACCGTCGCTCAAAGTGACGTGAACTCAACCAAAAAATCTATGTCTGAGTTAGTAGACTTCCTCGCCGTCATCGGCTAACGTTCTTCTGGTCGAGAACGAAGCATCAATAAAGACGCAGACGGAAGTACCGCCCCGACTGGGCGGCGGAGCTGGACCGACACCGACCCGGCTCAGGTTTGACGCAAGAAAGCAAGGTAAGGCAGTACGGCAAGAGAGTTCGTCGCACGTGTGTGGGGCCATGAAGTCGCGTGGGGCTCCGGCACCGGCGGACAGCACGAGGCAAGTGACAGAGGAAGTCAGAGGAAAGGGAGGGTCTTACACCGTTGGATCGCCCGCCGCCGGCCGCATCATCGGGTCAGGCGCGGACACCGCAGTTTCCATCGAACGAGAGGTGGTCTCCGGTCACGCTTATGCGGTCCTCGCACCCGAATCCCTGGATCAGGGCTGGTGTGGATACGACAACCGACGTTTCTGTCGGCAGATGGTGTATTTAGTCCCATAACCCTTGGGCCCCGGCGCTTCCACAGCGCCGGGGCCCTCGTTCTGGAGGTCAGATGGCTCAACCCGACGACATGCTCGACGACGACGACTACCCGGCCTACACCATGGGCCGCGCCGCGGAGATCATCGGCTGCTCACCGGATTTCCTGCGCCGGCTCGGCGACGCGAAACTGATCGACCCGTTCCGGTCCGGGGGCGGCCACCGCCGCTACTCCCGCTACCAGATCCGGCTCGCCGCCCGCGCCCGCGAGTTGTGCGATCAGGGCACCGACATGCACTCGGCCTGCCGCATCATCATCCTCGAGGACCAGCTCGAGGAAGCGCTCCGGCAGAACCAGGAACGCCGCGACTGAACCCAACGCCGCATGCCCGGGATGTCGATGGCTCGGGCCGTGCGATGGTCAGACCGGCATGCGCTGCAACGGGTGGGAGTGGACCCGGTCGAACGTCGTGAGCCACCGGATCTGCTCCTGCGGTGGCACCCCGCACCCGCGCAGGAAGGCCACCAGAGTGTCGCGGCGCGGTGCGCCGGTCCCGGTGGTGAGGTTGTAGACCGTGGCGCGGGAGATCGGGGTGCCGGCGTCTCGGCTGCGCTTGGCGACGCTGTCGACGGACCGCCTGCGCGCCCTCATCAGAGCCTGCAAGCGCGAGGCGAACTCGGCCGAGGTGGCTGCGCCGGTCGGTTCCGGCGGCACCGGGATCGTGTTGTCGGAGCCCATCGCACTCGCCCTCATCGTCGTCACTTCGGCGCCGCAGCATCCAAGAAGCAAACGTTGAGGTACCGGTGGCCGCGAAACAAGAACGCACCCGCGTACCAATCACGGGGTTGGCAGTTCCACCGTCACGCGGAGGCCGCCGGCCGGCCGGGGAGTGAGGGTGAGAGTGCCGTCGTGCGCCTGCGTGATGCGCTTGACGATGGCCAGCCCTAGGCCCACGCCGGCGTGATCGGTGCGGATCCGGCTGCTGCCCCGCTGGAACGGTTCGCCCAGCGTGGCGACCAGCTGCGGGGTGAGCCGCTCGCCGGTGTTCTCGACGGTCAGCACCACGCTCTTGGCGCCGGCCCCGGTGGTGACCCAGACGGTGCCCCGCTCGGGCAGGTTGTGCACGATCGCGTTGTGCACGAGGTTCGTGGTCAGCTGCAGCAGCAGGGTGGGTGAGCCGACGGCCGGGCTGATCTCGCCGGACGTCTCGATCGTGACGTCGTGCTTCTCGGCCAGGAAGAGCAGCGTTTCGGCGGCCTCTTCGGCGATCAGGGACAGGTCGACGTGCTCCGGCACGAAGGACCGCTGGTCGGCGCGACTGAGCAGGAGCAACGCCTCGGTCAGCTCGATCGCACGAGTGTTGACGGCGCGCAGGCGATCGTGGAGCTGGTTCTCCTCATTGCGGACGGCGTCCAGCAGGGTCTGGGTGATCGCCAGTGGGGTGCGCAGCTCGTGCGAGGCGTTGGCCGCGAACCGCTGCTGTTCGGCGACCTGCGCCTCGAGCCGGGCGAGCATGGCGTCGAAGCTGTCGGCCAGTTCGCGGAACTCGTCGCGGCGGCCCTCCAGCTCGATCCGGTGCGAGAGCGACCCGTTCGTGGCCCTGCGGGTGGCGTCGGTGATCCGGTGCAGCGGGGCGAGCATCCGACCGGCCAGGATCCATCCGCCCAGCAGGCCGAACACCAGCAGGAACGCCAACGCCTGGCCGGCCCGTGGGGCGAACGCGTCCTGCAGGTCCTGGCGGGTCGGGCTCATCATCCCGGGACGGCCGGGTCCCCAACCCGGGGGTGGGTCGGGCACGTAGCGCAGGAGGAACACCCACACGGTGGCGAGGAGCAGACCGCCCGCGAGCATGAGGAACCCGGCGTAGCTGAGGGTGAGTTTGAGGCGGACGCTGAGACCAGGCTGCCTATCCACGGTCGTTCTCCGACTCGATGCGGTAGCCGACGCCGGCCACGGTGGCGATGATCCCCGGTTCGCCGAGGCGTTTGCGCAGGCCCGAGACCGTGATGCGGACCGCGTTGGTGAAGGGGTCGGCATTCTCGTCCCAGGCCTGCGCCAGCA
This sequence comes from Actinoplanes sp. NPDC051388, assembly GCF_055586225.1. Taxonomy (NCBI): domain Bacteria; kingdom Bacillati; phylum Actinomycetota; class Actinomycetes; order Micromonosporales; family Micromonosporaceae; genus Actinoplanes; species Actinoplanes sp. NPDC051388. The sequence goes on from NZ_JBVJIP010000002.1 coordinate 407,896, forward strand.
ACTCCTCGGCGCTGACCACGCCGCCTTCGGCAGCGACGAGCACCTCCAGCACCGCGAACTGCTTGCGGGTCAGCGGAACGTAACGGCCGCCGCGGAAGACTTCGCGGCGGAACGGATCCAGCCGCAGACCCGCGATCTCCCGTACGGGTGGCCGGTTGTGCGCGCGCCGGCGGTCGAGCGCCCGGAGCCGGAGCACGAGCTCCTGCAGCTCGAACGGCTTGGTGAGGTAGTCGTCGGCGCCGAGCCCGAAGCCGGACGCCTTGTCGTCGAGCCGGTCGGCGGCCGTCAGCATCAGGATCGGCATGCCGCTGCCGGAGGCGACGATGCGTTCGGCGATCTGGTCACCGCTGGGCCCGGGGACGTCGCGGTCGAGGACGGCGATGTCGTAGGCGTTGACGCTCAGCAACCCCAGAGCCGTGTCGCCGTCGCCCGCGATGTCCGCCGCGATGGCTTCCAGGCGCAGGCCATCGCGGATGGCTTCGGCCATGAAGGGCTCGTCTTCGACGAGCAGCACACGCACCGCCCGATCGTACGAGCCGGCGCATATCGCGGGTGTATGGAAAAGCGCATACGGGCCGGCAACACGCCATTGCCTTGACTGGCGCCCATGAGTCGAAAGCTACTGGTCGTCCTGGCCGTCGTCGCGCTGCTGGGCGCGGGCTGTTCGAACGGATCCGCGGAGAACGGCAGCGGCACCGCCACCACCGGCGGCGACGGTGCGCAGAGCACCGCCGACCGGGACAAGGCGGTGAAGTTCGCCGAGTGCATCCGGACCCACGGCGTCCCCGACTTCCCGGACCCGAACGCGGAGGGCGACTACGAGTTCGGGGTCAACGTGACCCCCGAGGTGTGGACGAAGGCCGTCAACGCCTGCAAGGACCTGCAACCACCGGGCACGTTGCAATCGGAGCGAAGCCCCGAGCAGCAGGCGGCGGCCCTCGAGTTCGCCAAGTGCATCCGCGCCAACGGCGTGCCGGACTTCCCCGATCCGGTGAACGGTGAGCCCATCGTGAACACGGAGAAGATCCCGTCCTCCAACCGGAAGGGTGGGATGGATGTTCTGAACGCCGCGATGGAGAAGTGCGGTGACGCCTTGTCGGCGGCGGCGGGCGGCGGGAAGTGAGGCGGACAATCTGGGCGGCCGTCGGAACGGCCGCCCTGGTCACCCTGGTCGCGGTAATCGCGGTGATCGCGTCCGGCACCGGGCAACCGCGCCCGGCCGCGCAGGATTCGCCGGCGAACACTGTCAAGATCGAGAAAGGGGCGCTCTCGTCCAGGGTCTCCCTGGACGGGATCCTGACCTATCGCGCGCGCTCCGACGGCTCGCCCTACCCGGTGATGAACCAGGCCGGCGGGATCTACACCGCGTTGCCTGACGAGGGCGACAAGGTCGGCTGCGGTGACGTGTTCTACCGGGTGGACAACGACCCGGTGCTGCTGCTGTGCGGCGCGATCCCGGCCTATCGCGACCTGCGCCGCGGCGACCGGGGCAGCGACGTCCGCCAGCTCAATGCCAACCTGCGCCGGATCGGCCACGAGGCCGTCGATCCGACCGATGCCGACTTCACCCGCGGGACCGAGCGGGCCCTGAAGGATCTCCAGGACGACAAGGGCATCGCCGAGACCGGCCGGCTCGACGTCGACGACGCGGTCTTCCTGCCCGAGCCGGTGCGGATCGCCAAGGTGACCGGCCGGCTCGGCGGATTCGCCCAGCCCGGTGGGCAGGTCGCCCAGGCCACCTCCGACACGCTCGAGGTGCAGGTCGAGCTCGACGCGTCACAGCAGGCCGCGGTGCATGCGGGCGATCGGGCCGAGATCACGCTGCCCGGCATGCAGGCGGTGACCGGCCGGGTGACCCGGCTCGGCAAGGTCGCCCGCAGCCCGGCCGGGCAGGACGCCGACGCCGGAACGGCGACCATCCCGGCGTACCTCAGTTTGGAAAAGCCGGAACAGGCCCGCGGCCTGGACCAGGCGCCGGTCCAGGTGGAGATCGCGACCAAGGGCGTGGAGAGCGTCCTGAGCGTCCCGGTGCTCGCGCTCGTCGGCAAGTCCGGCGACGGGTTCGCGGTCGAGATCGTGCGCGACGGCGGGGCCCGTGAGCTGGTCGCCGTGCGGCTCGGCATGTTCGACACCGTCGGCGGCCGGGTGCAGGTCGAGGGCGATCTGCACGAGGGCGATCACGTGGTGGTGCCGGCCTCATGACGGTCCTGGAATTGAATGCGGTCACCAAGGCCTATGGGGAAGTGCACGCCCTCGGCGGGGTGTCCTTCGCCGTGCGGCCCGGTGAGCTGGTGGCGATCGTCGGCCCTTCCGGGTCGGGCAAGTCGACGCTGCTTCATGTGATGGGGACGTTGGAGAGGCCCAGCACCGGCGTGGTCCGGATCGACGGGGTCGACGCGGCGCGGCTGAGCGACCGTGACCTGTCGCGGCTGCGGGCCCGGCGGATCGGGTTCGTCTTCCAGCAGTTCTTCCTGGCCGAACACGCCACGGTGCGGGAGAACGTCGCGGACGGGCTGCTCTATGCCGGGGTGCCCGCCGCCGAACGGCGCCGGCGCGCGGACGAGGCGCTCGAACGGGTCGGCCTCTCCGGCCGCGCGCACTTCAAGCCCACCAAGATCTCCGGAGGGGAGCGGCAGCGGGTCGCGATCGCCCGGGCTCTCGTCGGACGGCCGGCGATCGTCCTCGCCGACGAACCGACCGGCAACCTGGACAGCGCGACCGGCGCATCGATCATGGCGCTGATCCGCGAACTCAACGCCGGCGGCGCCACCATCCTCATGATCACGCACGACGCGGGTCTCGCCGATCAGCTGCCACGCCGGATCCGGATGCTGGACGGGCACGTGGTCTCCGACATCGGCGGGCAGCCATGAGCGCCCCGGGCGGACGGCTCGGGCTCGAGGACGGGCTGCGGGTGGCGAGTGTCGGGCTGCGCGCCCGGCCGACCCGGGCCGCGCTGTCCGCGCTCGGAATCGCGATCGGCACGGCGGCGATCGTCGGGGTCCTCGGACTGTCCGCGTCCTCGCAGGCCGGTCTGCTCGCGGAGATCGACCAACTCGGCACCAACATGCTGACCGCCGAGGCCGGGCACAGTCTCACCGGCGGCGACGCGACGCTGCCGCTGGAAGCGACCGGGCGGATCACCCACCTGGCCGACGTGCAGCAGCTGGCACACACCGGTCTGATGAAGGACGAGCGGGTCTACCGGAACTCGATGGTGCCGGAGGCCAACAGCGGCGGCCTCCAGGTGCGGGCCACCAGCCTGAACCTGCCGTCCGTGCTGAACAGCGGCATGGCCGGCGGCAACTGGCTCAACGAGGGCACCGCCCGGGTGCCGGTCGCGGTGCTCGGCTCGGCGGCCGCCCGCCGGCTGGGCATCGACCGGATCCATCCCGATCAGCGGATCTGGCTGGGCGGCCAGTGGTTCACCGTGGCCGGCATCATGCGGCCCGCGCCGCTGGCGCCCGACATCGACAACAGCGCCCTGGTCGGCTATCCGGCCGCCCAGGCGTACCTCGGGTATGTCAGCGTGGTCCGCGGTGAGCCGGAAGCCGGCCCACCCAGCTCGATCTATGTGCGCGCCGACATCGACCACGTCGTGTCGGTGCAGTCGCTGCTCGCGCGGACCGCCAACCCGCGGGCGCCGAGCGAGGTGAATGTCAGCCAGCCGTCCGACGCGCTCACCGCCCGTGCCGCAGCGGCGGGCGCGTTCGACAGCCTCTTTCTCGGGCTCGGCGTGGTGGCGCTGATCGTGGGCGCCGTCGGGGTCGCCAACATCATGATCATTTCGGTGCTGGAACGCCGGTCGGAGATCGGACTGCGGCGCGCCCTCGGTGCGACGAAGAGCCAGATCCGGACCCAGTTCCTCGGTGAGTCGATCCTGCTCGCGGTGATCGGCGGCGTGGTCGGCGTGCTGGCCGGGGCGGCGGCGACGGCGGTTTACGCCGGTTCCAAGAACTGGGCCGTCGTGATCCCGGTCGAGGCGTGGTCGGGCGGCATCGCGTCGGCCGTCCTGATCGGCGCGTTCGCCGGCCTGATGCCGGCCGTCCGGGCGTCCCGGCTGTCGCCCACCGAGGCGTTGCGAACGGCCTAGCGGAGCCCGTCGGCTGACGTGCCGCAAAGACCGGGGCTGGCACGGATGCCCGGGCGGGCGCCTCGGGGCGAGGCTTCCGGAGTTCCCGTTGTCACAGGAGGTCTGTCATGGCGCTCATCCTGCTCGTACTCGCCCCGCTGCCGCTCGGCTACTTCGTGCGCAGCCGAACTGCCGCGTTCGTCGCCTTCATCGCGATCCACGGCTTCGTCTTCACCGCCCAGACGCTGAGCCTGATCCTCGAGTGGGTCGGCGGATCCCCCGAGGCGTTCGGTCCCTATCCGGACGCCAGCCAGGCCAACGTGTTCGCCTACCTGATCGTCAATCTGATCATCTTTGGGGTCAGCCTCGGCCTGGTCCACCTCGGCAGCCGGCTGTCGGCTCGCCGCCGCACCCGCCGCGCCGTCGACCTCGAGCCGGTCAGCTGACGCCGGTCGCGGCTTCGACCTCCGGGCGCAGGGCGCGGACGGCGGCGAACCAGTCCTGGCCGGGTGGATAGTCACCCCTGGGCACCGTGGCGCGGCATCGGGCGGCCAGGCCGGGTGACGTGCCGTCGAGCCGGTCGGCGACCCCGTCCAGCAGGTTGGCCGCGCGCTGCAGGTGCCGCAGGTCGAGCGGGCCGGCGACCGTCCGCCACTCGGTGACCAGCGCCGCCTCGACCTCGGCGGCGTCGAGCAGGGCCAGGGCCGCCTCGGTGTCGGAGTGCGTGAGGTCGGCGGCCAGGTGCCAGGCGGTGGCGCCGAATCCGGCCAGCGTCGGGGTGCTCAACCAGGTGGTGCCCCGGCTGTGCCGGTTGTTCCACAGGTCGGTGCCGGGCCGCGCGTAGGGCCGATAGAGCTGCACGGCCGAGAGTCGCGCGTCGCGGGCCTCCGGCGGGCTGTCGATCAGTCCGGCGGATAGCAGGTTGGCATAGCGTTCCAGCGCCCGGGCCAGGCTGGTGACGTCGAGCTCGCGCTCGGTGCCCAGGTGCTGCCGGTAGTCGGCGAGGGCGGTGTCGGCGTGGGTGCGGGCTTCGGCCCGCCGGCCGAGTTGAGCGAGCAGTTCGGCCAGGTTGAGCCGGATCGATGCGACCAGGGTGGGATATTGCTGGTCGCGCTGCGCGTACACCTCGATCGCCTGCGCGGCGTCGTCCGCGCCGCCGGCGCACAGCTGTCGCAGGTTGGCCGGTCCATTGTGGCCGGCCGTCCCGACCAGCACGGTGCGGATCTCCGCGCGGTTGCGGCACGCGTCCGCATAGGCCTCGGCGAACTCCGGGTTTCCACTGCGGAGCCGGCTCGCGGCCGCGACGGCTCGATCGGCGGCCGCGTGCGCCTCGTCCAGGTAACCGTCGAGATAGAGGGTGGCGGCCTGTTCCGAGTAGACGTCGTATTCATGAGCCAGCTCGTCGGACGCCATGCGATCGAGGATATCGAGGGTCGTCGGTACGGATCGCGCTGCGCCTGCCGCCGCCGGCGCCGGGTCAGCGGCCCTTCGCGCCGTCGATCTGTTCCCGGATGATGTCGGCGTGACCGGCGTGCCGGCCGGTCTCCTCGATCATGTGCACCAGCAGCCACCGCATCGACGGCGCCGCGCCGGGTCGCGCCGGCCCGGTCAGGTCGCCGCAGGCTTCGATCACCTTGTTCGCCTCGGCGATCGCCTCCCGGTAGCCGGCGAGCAATCCTTCGGCCGTCTCCTTGGCGGTCGGCTTGAAGGTCCGCGGCCAGCTGCGGACCTCGTCACCGAGGAAGTAGTGCCGCTCGACGTGGGTGAGGTGTTTGATCAGCCCGAGCAGGCTGGTGCCGGATGGCACGCCGGGCGTTCGGACCTGCGGTTCCGGCACACCGGTCGCCTTCACGGCGATCGCGTCGCGCAGGTAGTCCAAGAATCCGACCAGCGTCGCCTTTTCGTCGCCCGAGATCCCGGGCGGCCTGTGATCGGTCATTCCAGGACCCTAATCCGATCAGTTTCGCGGCCGGTCACCGTCTCAACAATCATGAGAGACACAGAGCCACAGACGGCGGACGGCAAGGTCCTCTGGCACTTCTCCATGTCGCTGGACGGATTCGTGGCCGGACCGGGCGACGACATGGGCTGGATGGCGGGAGTGACGAACCGGCCGGGCCTGATCGAGGAATACACCTCGACGACCGGCGCGGTGCTCGGCGGCCGGCGCGGCTGGGACGCGTTCCCCGATGCCGGCAACCTCTATGGCGGCGCCTGGGACGGGCCGGTCTTCGTGCTCACCCACCACCCCGAGGACGCCGAGCCCGCCGACCGGGTGACGTTCCTCAGTTGCGGCCTCGCCGAGGCGGTGGAGATCGCGCTGGCCGCGGCCGGTGGCAAGAACCTCGAGGTGCTCTCGCCGACGATCGGCGCTCAGCTCCTCGATCTGGGCCTGATCGACGAGATCGACCTGCACATCGTGCCGGTCCTGCTCGGCGACGGCGTCCGGCTGTTCGACAACCCCGGCGGCCACCCGATCAACCTGCGACAGACGGGTGACGGCGATCCCCGGCCGGAGATCAACGTCCGCTTCCAGCCGGAGAAGGCAGCGAAGCCGGAGCAGGCAGCGAAGCCGGAGAAGGCCGAGAGGGTCAGCGGAACGGGATAGCCACGTCGCAGATGAGGGCGTCCGGATCCGCCGCATCGGGGTCGGCGCCATATCCGTAGACCTCGCGCGGTGGGGCCGCGACGGTGTGGCCGTGCTCACGCACCCAGCGGCGAGCGGTGTCGTACACCGAGAGGATCTGCGGTGGCTCCCAATGCCCCTTGATCACCTGGACGTAGGCCTCCCGATGGGCCGGCTCCGAGCGAAAGGCGGGACCGGCCGCGGACGTGCGGACCGGCACGCACACCTCGACCGGCCCGTCCGCGTCCTCGGTGACCTCGCCGTGGAACACCACGAAGCGTGGCCCGGCCGGTCCGCCCGAGCGATCCGCCAGAGCGGTGAGCCGTTCGGTGGCCTCGCGGATCCAGTGCAGGTCGGCGGCGGTGACATAGCGCATCTCACTGACCACGTGCTGCTCCGGCACGTCGCGCACGGAGACCGGCCAGGCGTCGTCCGCCGCTGGGGTCTCCGCGGCCAGGCTGCGGACCAGGCGGTCGGCGAGCTCGCGCTGGGCGGCCAGCCGGCGTTCCACCCCGGTCCAGTAACCGGCGAGCCGGTCGGCCGCGTCCGGGCCGGGTGCGCCGACGATCTCGGCGATCTCGTTCAGCGGCATGTCGAGGCGGCGCAGCAGGGCGATCAGCCGGCCCGCGTAGAGCTGGCGGCTCGCGTAACTCCGATAGCCGGTGTCGGCATGCACCTCGGCGGGCCGCAGCAGGCCGAGCCGGTCGTAGAGGCGCAGGGCCCGCAGTGACAGACCCGTGCGGCGGGCGAACTCGCCGATGGTCAGCAGCCCGGGCCCGCCGTGCATCAGGTCACCGGGAACGCGACGTCGAAGACCTCGTCCTCCGGCGCGGCGGATCCGAAGTCGGTCCAGTAGGTCTCCCGGGGCGCGCGGGCCACGGCCATGCCTTTCGCACTGATCCACTTCTCCACGGCCTCGTAGACGCCACCCAGCTCACCGCTGGTGACCTGCGACTTCGTCACCCTGGCGTACGCCTCGCGGTGTGCCTCGACGGCCCGGTCGCCACCGGCCGCGACCGTCGCGCAGACCTCGACCGGCGTCGGCCCCTCGTTCGGATTGCCCTCGTAGATCGTCACGAACACCGGCTCGTCGGCGCCGGGCCGATCCAGGAACGGCCAGTCCGTGGTGCCGAGCAGTCCACCGGCGGCCCGCGCGCGTTCCGCCACCCGGGCCATCGCACCGGGCAGCCAGGCCTCCAACTCGGCCTGATCGACACTGCGCGTCTCCGACACCACGCGCTGCTCCGGCACGTCGCGCAACCGAACCTCAACCATGATCGCCTCCCGTTCGCTGACCGGGCGCCCGCCCGTCCGGAGCCAGCTTGCAGTCTCTCCCAACGTCAAGGTCAAGACCGGCGCCGCCGCCACCATCCGAGGAAACCGCCCGCGAGCAGGATGACCGACACGCCGAGCCCGACCGCCAGGCTGGGGAACGACGACGGCGCGGCGGTCGCGGCGGGAACGACGAGAGCCGGGTCCGCGACGGTGAACGCGTACGACCCCTGCACGGTGTGCCCGTCCGCCGACACCACGCGATAGGCGACCAGATAGGCGCCGTTACCCAACGCCTCGCCGAGCGACACCGAACCGGTCGCGGCATCCACCACCGGTTCGGTCGCCGGGATGCGCCGGCGGTCGGCGTCGCTGACCACGATCGTGGCGAAGCCGGGCCGCAGCCGCTCGGTGAACTTCAGCGTCACCGAGGTGGGCGCCGCGGCCAGCGTGGCGTCCTCGGCCGGCTGCGCCGAGACCAGCTGCGCGTGCGCCCAGGCCGGCGTGCCGGGCAGCAGCACGACCACCAGCACCGCGGCCAGGGCGATCACGGTCCGTCTCATGCCAGCGCCTGCTCGCCGATCCAGCCGCCGGCCGCGCAGCCGGGCGGGATCGCGAAGACCGCGGAGCCGATCGGGGTGATCCATTCGTTCAGCAGGTCCTTGTCCGCGAGGCGTTGCTGGATGGGGATGTACTGCCGCGCGATGTCACGCTGGAAGGCCGCGAAGATCAGGCCGGCGTCCGGGTGCCCGGCCGCGTCCGGCGCGCCGTCGTAGTTGTACGGGCGCCGCAGGATCTTCAGCTCCGGGTCGGTCACATGCGCCCGGGTGACGTGCGCGAAGTCCGGCATGGCCGGTAACCCGGACGCGTCGACCGCGGTGAAGTCGGGCTCGTCGTGCTCGAGCCGGCCGCTCATCGGCGCGCCGCTGGTCAACCGGCGGCCGACCGCGCTCTCCTTGTCCGGCACGGAGAGCAGGTCCCACTTCTCGATCTCCGCGCGGATCCGGCGCACCACGGCCGTGGTGGAGCCGTCCGGGTTCCACACCGCCGCGTCCAGCACCTCACCGCGCGGGTTGGCGGTGCCGTCGAGCTGGCCGAGCACGTTGCGCTGGGTGTGCTCCGGCGCCTGCACGCCGGGGCTGCGCCGGAAGCCCTGCTGCACCCAGCGGATCGCCCCGAACGGCCGGGCGTCCTTGATCAGCATCCGCTGGGTGTGCGCCACCGTGAGTGGGTCGTCGGCGCAGATCTGCAGCAGCAGGTCGCCGCCGGACCAGCGGTTCTCCAGCCGGTCGATGCCGAAGGCCGGCAGGTCGGCGATCGGGGCTCGCAGGCCGGCCGCCCGATAGAGGCCGGGCCCGAACCCGAAGGTGACGGTCAGCCGGGCGGGCAGCACGGCCAGGTCCGGTTCGGTGTCGCCGAGTGCCGGCGTGCCCTGGGTGAGCCGGGTCGCGTCGTCGGTCAGCAGCCGCATCATCCGGCCCAGGCCGCGGCGGTCGACGCCGCGGGCCAGGGTGAGGGCGACGAACGACGCGTGGGCGGGCGGGTCCTGGGTCACGCCGGCCTGACGTGGGCCGTGGAACGGGACGGTGGCTTCACCCGTACCGGTCTGGGGGAGCGCCGCGACCGGGACCGGCGTCTCTGGGCTGGTGGAAGCCATCACCGTGGCCCCCGCCACCGCACCCAGACCGGCCGCCGCGGCGCCGCCGGCGAGCAAGCCGCGCCGAGTGGTCATGAAGCCGCGGGGACCGGCATCGACATGCCGGGGTCGTAGCTCTCCCCGGCGCCGGCGAACGGCTTGGCAATGGCCTGGAACGGCACCGTCGCGCCGCCGGCCAGCTGAAGCGTGAACTGCAGCTCGTCGCCGGCCTCGATCGCGGCGGCCGGGCTCATCAGCATCAGGTGATCGCCGCCGGGTGCCAGCTCGTGTGTGCTCTTCGCCTTGATCACGAAGCCGCCCTGCTTGGGCCGCATGACCATCTTGCCGTCCTTCATCGTCATCTCGTGCAGTTCCATGGGTGACGCCGGCGATGTCACGCCGGTCACCGTGATGTCCGCATCGGTGTCGTTGACCAGCACCCCGAACGCGGCCGTCATGGTGCCCGCGGCGGAGGCCTTGACCCACGGGTTCATCACGGTCAGCGTCGCGGCGGCCGTGCTCGCGGGCGGGGTGGTGGCGGTCGCGCCGTTGTCCGCGCACCCGGCGAGACCGAGAGTGACCAGGCTGATCGCCGCGACGATGGAGGTGAGGCTCTTTCGCATGAATGTCCGTCCCGTTGTGAGGTCTGCGGTGCGTTGGTCGCGATCCGGTCCGGTGCGGTTCCCGGGACGGACGCACTTTCCCGCGCCGCGGGCCCGCCACAGTGGACCCTTGACAGGCAGGCACAATGGGGACGAGACGAGTCGGTCCTGGTGGAGGGAGCTTCATGTATCCCGGCGGCGGCCCGCAGGACGATCCGAGCCAGCAGCCGGAATATCAGCCGCCGCAGGATCCCTACCGACCGGATCCGACCTCGGGGCAGCCCGTCTACCCGCCTCCTCAGCAGCAGTTCTACCCGCCTCCGCCGCCGCCGCAGCAGCAGCAGCAGTTTTACCCACCGCCGCAGAACTATGGGCCGCCCCCGCAGGGTTATCCGGGCTACCCGGTGCAGCAGCCCTATCCGCCGCAGCCGGCCAAGTCCGGCCAGGGGCCTCTCGTGCTCGCGGTGGTCGGGGTGGCGATCTTCGCGATGGTGGCGATCGTCGGGGTGGCCGCCTGGGTCTACACCCACCAGGACCGGCCGGACCCGAACCCGGCGGCCACCTCGTCGGCGCCCGGGCCGGCGCCGGTGCTTCCGGCCGGGCCGGCCGATCCCGAGGACGGCCTCGAGGTCGGCTCCGGACCGGTGCGGGTCGACGTCTTCGTGGATTACCAGTGCCCGCCGTGCAGCACGTTCGAGGCGTCCACCGGCGACGTGCTGGCGGACTACATCGCGTCGAAGCGGGTCACGCTGAGCATCCACCCGGTCGCGTTCATCGACGAGCGGTCGAAGAACCAGTATGCGACCCGGGCCGCCGCGGCCATGGCCTGCGCCCACGAGCAGGGCCTGACCGCGCAGTTCCACAGCTATCTGCTGCGCAACCAGCCGCCGGAGGACACCGCCGGACCGACCGACGACAACCTCATCGTGGCGGGCACCGCGCTCGGCGCCGGGCAGGGCTTCGCGCGCTGCGTCTCCGGCGGCGAGCGACTCGACTGGGTGAAACAGGCGACCACCGCCGCCAACGACTACGGCGTCGATTCCGTGCCGGCGGTCTATGTCAACGACGACGAGGTGGACGCGACCAAGTCCGACCTGGTGACCGCGATCGACACCGCGCGCTAGCGCTCACTCGGGACGCGCGTCGCCGGCGCGCCAGCCGGCCGGGTCGACGCCGCCGGGCACGGGCGCCGCCGGATCGTACGGCTGCCGGGTGAAGACGAAGGTGCCGAAGTCCAGGTGGGTGACCGCGCCGGCGTCGTCGCGCACCGGAGTGAGGACCTCGCCGGCGAAGTAGCCGCTGAGCCCGGTCCACCGCCCGCCGCCGGACGGGCGCAGCTGGCCGCCGCGGCCGGGCCCGGACAGCGAGGCGAAGTCCAGGCCACCGTCGGATCGCGGCCGGATGACGTGCGGCGCGGGTCCCCAGTACCAGAGCCCGGCCAGCTCCAGCACGTCCGGGGCGACCGAGGTCAGCGGGGTCCACGCCGCCGGAATTCGCGGCTCCCGGTCGGCGACCGTGGCGACCAGGTCGGCGGCCAGCGTGCCGACCGCGAGGCCGGAGGTGGTGTTGCTGAGCACCACGGCGCCCGCGTCGTCGTCGGCGCTCACCCACAGGGTGGCGACATAGCCCGGCACCGAGCCGGTGTGCCCGGAGAGCATCCGCCCGTCCCGGCGCACGAGTTGCATGCCGAATCCATAGCCGGAGTCCCAGTTCGTCGCCTCCGGCGGGCCGCTCGGGGTGCGCATCTCGGCCAGCCGCTCGTCGTCGCCCAGCAGGAAGGCGGCGAACCTGGCCAGGTCGTCGGCCGTCGACCAGAGCTGCCCGGCGGGCGCCATCTGCCCGAGATCGACGGCCGGCTCGGGCAGCAGCACGTCCGCCCAGGGGTGCACGGCCCAGCCCGCCGCGAACGGCGCGACCGGGTCCACGGTGGTGCGGGTCATCTCGAGCGGCGCCAGGATCTCGCGCTGCAGCACGTCCGCCCAGGAGTCGCCGCGTACTCGCTCGACCAGGGCGCCGAGCAGCGCGTACCCCGGGTTGGAGTAGTGGAACCGCCGGCCCGGCGGGTGCACCTGGAAGTCGCTGCCGAGCACGTCGGTCAGCTCGGGCCGCAGGTCGCCCGGGGTGCGCTCCCACCACGGTCCCGGCGGCTCGGCGGAGAGCCCGGCGGTGTGCGCCAGCAGGGCGCCGATCGTTGCCTGGCCGGCCTCCGTGCCCGGCAGGTGCTTGTCGAGCGGGTCGGCGAGTGCGACCTTCCCCTCGTCACGCAGGCGCAGCACCATCAGCGCCACGAAGGTCTTGGTGATCGAGCCGATCCGGTATTGCATGTCGCCACCGGGCACCGCACCATCCACAGTGCCCCACGCTTCCGTCCACACCGGATGACCGTCGCGCACCACCGCGGCGACGACCGAGGGCGCGCGCCCGTCCACCTGACCGGTGGCGAGGCGGTGGCGCAGCGCGCGCCGGGTCTCGGGAAGCAGGTCCATGCCGGCGAATCTAATTGATCGCCGCCGACCTCGTCCGGCCGAGGTGCGGTCGCCCGGCCGGCGCGGCGCTCGCGGTCCGGCACGTGGCGCGTCAGGCGGTGGTCGCCCGCCGGGCGGCGAGCAGATGATGGGAGATTGCGGACGCGAAGGTGCCGGGAGCGCCGAACGCGCGCTCCCGGCACCGGCCGATCCCTCGGTCAGCCTTCGCACTTCCAGATGTACGGGCCGGTGACGTCAGTGGGCGTGTTCGGGGCGTCGACATAGATCGACCCGATCACGACCCCATTGTCGGACAGGCCCATCGGCTCGGTCCGGTCGCCCTCGCGGACCGCCAGCTCGACCGTCGCATCGTCGCGGTGCACCGTGCCCTCGCTGACGATCCAGCCCTTGGCGTTGATCGCGTTCGCCGGCGCGTGGATGCCGAGGTCCGTCATCTCGCCGGTGCGCAGGTTCCAGCGGGCCGCCGTGCCGGACGGCCACAGGTTGCCGAGCGCCCAGTCACCCTGCGCCGACGTCATCGCGCCGTGCTGCCCGACCGGCTGCTGCAGCTCGCGCCGGCCGCCGGCCTGGCTCCAGGCGAACGCGGTCAGGTCGTCGACCTCGCTTCCGATGATCTGGGTGCCGACGATGGTGCCGTCGTCGGTGAAGCCGTCCGCCTGCGAGCCGGCCGGCAGCGGCAACTGCGTCGCCGTGGTCGATCCGGCCTTCCAGTGCAGGACGACGCTCTTCTCGGCGGACTCGCCCTTGCGGGTCCCGTCGGCGACGATGTCGCCGTTCGCATTGATCTTGGGCACGACTCGGAACTCCCACTCGCCGGGCGGCGCGGTGAGCTTCTCGGGCACGCCGCCGACATAGCGGACGACCGTGTCGTACTTCTTCCCGCCCGAGACGGCGACCACCACCCCGCTGGAGTTGACCGCGGACGCCCGGGTCGACCGGCCCACCATCGGCAGCACCTGCGGCCGGCCGTCGGTCCACAGCACCGGGGTCAGCTCGGACATGCCGGCCTTGGGGGCGGGCGGGTCCAGCTCCTTGCCGATGTGGTTGCCGATGACGTACTTGCCGCTCGGATCCACCACGGTGGCGTCGATGGTGCCGGTCATCCCGGCCGGGAACGGCAGCTTGGTCGAGGCGCACTGAACCGTCGTCTCGCGTGGCCCGGCCGCGTCGGTGCTGGGCCCGTTGTCCCGGACCACGAGCGTCGGCACCCCGACCAGCAGGCCGGTCGCCAGCGCCGCGCCGCAGCCCGCCTGCACCGCGCGCCGGCGGAAGTTCCGTCGCCGCCCGGCGTGCACCAGCTTGTCGGTGTCGAGCCGGGTGGGCGGCACGCTGACCGCGTCCAGCCGATCGCGCAGATCCTGCTCGTCGATCATGACGTTCCCCTCGCTTGCATCTGACGTTCCGCGCCCAGCGCCGCACGCAGGGCGACGAGCCCCCGTGCGCACTGGCTTTTGACGTTGCCGACCGAACACTCGAGGGCTTCCGCAGTCGCCTCGACCGAGAGGTCGTTGAGAAAACGCAGCACCACCACGGCACGCTGGCCCTTCGGCAGCGTTCGCAGGGCCGCGACCAGCTCGTCGCGCTCATCGATGCCGGTCTCCGCACCGGCGACCTTGGACGCCTCCGGTGGCAGCTCGCCGAGCTTCACCCGCGACCACGGCCGGCGTCGCTCGTCGATGTAACGCCGGACGAGGATGCGGTGCACGAACCCGTCGATGTTGTCCGCCGTCGCGGCTCGCTTCCAGTTCACGTAGAGCGCGGTGAGCGTGGCCTGGACGATGTCGTCGGCCCGGTGGGCGTCACCGCAGAGCATGTACGCCGTCCGGTGCAGCCGGCCCAACCGTCCGCTCACGTACTCCACGTACTCGCGTTCCTGTTCGGCCCGCATCAAGCTCCCTTCCCGAAGCAGCCTTCACGGGTCTGTCGGAATCGGCGGCGCGCGAGGTTGCACCGCCGTCCCCCCGCGTTTCCCCCCGCACCCCGGAACTAGCTTGCGGCGAGCAGGAGAGGCCGAGCTGAGGGGCAACGGCATTGTCGATCATCGATACCGATAGGGAACCGCTGGTTCGCCTGCTGCACGACCGGATCGCCGATGACAGTGCCACCTGGGAGCTACACGCCGACGAGGCTTGGTTTCATGTGAAACCAAGGGGCTTCGAGCCGCGTACGCAGGGCTGGAAACTGCACGTCTCGGCGACCGTCGACTCCGCGCCCGACGTGCTGGCCCGCTGCCTGGACGTGCTGCTCCCGGCCCGGTGCGCGTTCAAGTTCGCGGCCAGCCGCAGGCGGATCGCCGAGCTCAACGGCGGCCGCTACACGCGCGGCGGCGCCGGCAAGTTCCTCACCGTCTACCCCGGGGACGACGGCCAGTTCCGCCGGGTCGCGGCGGCCCTGGACGAGGCGACCAGCGGCCTGGCCGGCCCGGTGATCCTCTCCGACCGCCCGGTCCGCGCCGGCAGCCTGGTGCACTACCGCTACGGCGCGTTCGTCGGCCGCCGGGTGCTGACCAACGACGGCGAATACCAGCTGGTGGTGGCCCGGCCGGACGGTTCGCTGGTCGAGGACCGCCGCGAAGCCTGGTACACCGCGCCGGACTGGGCAGCCGATCCGCTGGCGGCGCCGGAGAAAGAAGACGCGGACGGCGTGCTGCTCGACGACCGATTCGTGGTGCGCCGAGCGATCCGGCACGCCAACAAGGGCGGCGTCTTCGAGGCGACCGACCGGCGGACCGGCGCGACCGTGGTGGTCAAGCAGGCCCGGGCCCACGTCGGCGCCGGATCGGCCGGCTGGGACACGCACTCGGCGCTGCGCAACGAGGCACGGGTGCTCGACCAGCTCGCTCCGACCGGGATCGCGCCGCGCTGCCTGGCCGTCTTCGAGCAGGGCGGCGACCTGTTCCTCGCGCAGGAGCGGATCGAGGGACGCACCCTGGCGGCCTGGCTCGGCAGCACCGGACGACCGGGGCTGACGTGGCCACAGGTGACCGGCATCGGGCGGCGGCTGGTCGACCTGATCGGTGTCGTACACGCTCATGACCTGGTGATCCGAGACCTCTCGCCGACCAACCTGATGGTCGGCGACGACGGTGCGCTGCATTTGATCGACGTCGAGTACACGGTCGCCGCCGGTTCCGTGATGCCCCCGATGGGCACGGCCGGCTACGCCGCTCCCGAACAGTTGCGCACCGGCCCGGCAGATCAAACCGCCGACCGGTACGCCCTCGGCGCGCTGCTGTGGCTCCTCGTCACCGGCGCCGACCCGCTGCTCCCCTCCGGCCGATACGCCGAGTGGTGGGCCGAGTTCGCGGCCGACGTCAACTGTGGTCCGCTGCTGCTGGGCCTGCTGTCCGAGCGACCGGCCGACCGCTGGGACCTGGACCGGGTCCGGAACTTCCTGCACACCCCGCCGGCCGATCCGTCACCCCCGCGCCCGGCGTTCGACCTCGACCGGATGCTCGCCGACGGCACCGACTACCTGCTGGCCACGATGACCCCGCAGGGCGAGCGCCTCTGGCCGGTCAGCGCGTACGGCGCGAGCAGTGACGTCTGCAACGTGCAGAACGGCGCCGCCGGCGTGCTGGCCGTGCTCACCTGGCTGGGGCGCCACGATGCGGTCCGGGCGGCCGCGCACTGGATCGAGTTGATGTCCGGCCGCGAGCCCGGCCGCAGCCCCGGCCTCTATTTCGGCCGCTCCGGCATGCTCTGGGCGCTCTACGACGCGGGCGTTCTGCTCGGCGATGACGACCTAGCCGCCCGCAGCATCGCCGCCGCCGAGGACCTGCCCGCGCACTGGCCCAACCCGGACGTCACCCACGGCCTGGCCGGCGCCGGCCTGGCCTGCCTGCATCTGTGGCAGCAGACGGGTGCCCGGCGCATCAAGGACCGGGCCGCCGGCTATGCCGAGGCTTTGGTCTCGAGAGCCACCCTCGACCAGGGCGTGCCGCTCTGGCCGATTCCGGAGGACTTCGAGTCCCGCCTGGCCGGCACCGCCGACTACGGCTTCGCGCACGGCACCGCCGGCGTCGCGACGTTCCTGCTCACCGCCGGCCGGCTGCTGGATCGGCCGGACTGGGTGGACCTGGCGGTCGAGGCCGGCGCCGGGCTGGCCCGGGTGGCCCGGCTCGACGACGACGGCGGCGCCCGCTGGACGTCCGGCCCGCGGGACGCCACGAACCCGCTGGTCTACTGGTGCAGCGGCTCGTCCGGCATCGGCACCTTCCTGATCCGGCTGTGGCAGCACACCGGCGACCCCGCCACCCTGGCCCTCGCCGAGCAGGCCGCCGAGGCGGTGTGGCGTTATCGCTGGCAGGCGACCAGCGCGGTGTGCCACGGCCTGGCCGGCAACGGCGAATTCCTGCTGGACCTGGCCGACGCGACCGGCTCGGCGCGGCACCGCGAGCGGGCCGCGGACCTGGCCTCGGCGCTGGCCGTGCGGGCCGCGGAGCACGACGGCCGCCTGCTAACGCCGGACGAGACGATGACCGGCTGGGGCGCGGACTACGGCGTCGGGGTGGCCGGCTGGGTGGCGTTCCTGCATCGGCTGCGCCACGGCGGCCCGCGGCGCTGGCTGCCGTGAGGTCCGACTTCCGGATCTCCCCGAACGGCCGGCACGCGATCTGTCTCGCCGCCGGCCCGGGCCGTGGGCTGCGGCTGGAGACCTGGCGGCGGGACGATCTGCGCTGGGCGCCGGCCCGGCGGCTCGGCCCGGTCCAGCATCCGCAGATGCTGATCGACGACGCCGGCCGCGCGCTGGTCCAGGACCGGGACGGCGCCGGCTGGGCGATCCGGCGCCACCACCCGGACGGTACGAGCACCCGGCTCACCCCGCCCGGCTGGGACACCGAGTGCCGGCTCTTCCAGCAGGGCCTGGCGATCACGTACGGACCCGGCTATTGCGAGCTGTGGAAACTCGGCGACGGCCTGGAGCGGAGGCTCGCGCGCATCCCCGGCGTGCTGATGTCCGGCGTGCCCGTCACCCCGGACCGCCGCCTGCTGGCCATCGAGCGCGCCCGCGAGCCCGGCGGCAGCACCGATGTGGTGATCGTGGACCTGGCCTCCGGCGAGCACAGCACCCTGCTGGACACCGGGCCGGACCACCACGACGTGATGCTGCAGGGCCACCCGTCGACCGGGCTCCTGGTGATCGGCACGAACGCGGCCGGCGCCCGCCGCGTCGGCTGGACCCGGCTGGGCGACGGCGCGCCGGTACGTTTCCCGGAGGCGCTGAACCCGGCCGGCGAGGGGGTCCGGCCGCTGGCGGTCAGCCCGGACGGCGACGAGGTGCTGATCGCCCGCACCCTCGGCACCCGCACCCGGCTGAGCGTGTATGACCTGGGCACCGACCGGGTCACCCCGGTGCCGTCACCGCCCGGACACGTGCCCGGCCCGGCCCGCTGGACGACCGACGCGCTGACCCTGACCTTCTCGGCCCCGGACCTCCCGGCCACGCTGATCTCCACCCGATCGCTGACGGTGCGGGCCGAAACGGTGCGGGCCGAAACGGCGCCGGGCCGCGTGCGGGTGGCGCGGATCGCCGGGATCGAGGCGATCGTCTACGGCGACTGGCAGGCCAGCGAGCACATGCTGATCGCGCTGCACGGCGGACCGCTGTCCGGGTGGCGGTTCGAGCACCAGCCGCTGTTCAGCCGCATCGCCGACGCGGGCGTCGCGATCGTGGCGCCGAACCAGCGCGGCAGCACCGGCTACGGCGTCGCGCACACGGACGCGATCCGGTCCGGCTGGGGCGGCGCCGATCTCGACGACGTGCTCGGGCTGGCCCGGGCCGTGCAGGGGGAGCGCCGGCTGCGGTTGTTCGGCGAGAGCTATGGCGCGTACCTGGCGTTGCTGGCCGCGGCGCACGCGCCGGACCTCTGGGATCGCTGCGCGGCGGTGTCGCCGTTCATCTCCGGGCCGCGGCTGCTCGCGGCCGCGACCCGCGCGGGCGTCCGCGATTTGGTCCGCGGCCTCGGCGGTCTGGAGAAGCCCCGTGACGTGCTGGCGGCCGGCGGGCGGATCCGTGCCGATCTGCTGCTGGTGCACGGCGCGCAGGACCCGATGGTGCCGGTCGGGCAGGCCCGCGAACTGCACGCCGGGCTGGCCGCTCAGGGCCGCGCGGTGCGCTATCGGGAGGTGCCGGGCGGCACCCACGAGCTGACCACCGATCCCTACGGCCCGGTCGCCGACGACCTGGTCGCCTTCCTCAGTGCTCCCGGCCGGCCAACCGGCGACCGGGCGGAAC
This sequence comes from Actinoplanes sp. NPDC051388, assembly GCF_055586225.1. Taxonomy (NCBI): domain Bacteria; kingdom Bacillati; phylum Actinomycetota; class Actinomycetes; order Micromonosporales; family Micromonosporaceae; genus Actinoplanes; species Actinoplanes sp. NPDC051388. Next base: position 426,827 of record NZ_JBVJIP010000002.1, read on the forward strand.
TATCGCTGGGAAGGGGGTGAAACATGGAGAAGGAGCTCAAGGAACTGCGGTTGACCGTGGACGTCACGGCGCTGCAGAAGCTCCCGGCGGCCACCCCGACCAACGAGGGAGCGGTGCTGCTGGGTAACGGGGGCATGCGGTGCAGCATGGATGCGCCGACGTGCTGCTGCACGCGATGGACGGACTGGTGATCGACCGGACCCGGGTGCGTCGCATGCCACGCACCCGGGTCTGCCCTAGCCGGTTCGCAGCCGGCGATAGAGCGCGACCGTCTCGCCGGCCGGGCCCACGCCCAGCTCGTCGGCGAGTCGGCCGGACAGGTCGCCGTAGTGCCGCATCGCCCGGCCCGGGTCGCCCATCGCCACATAGCACTCCATCAGCAGCCGGTGGGCCGGCTCGCTGAGCTCGTCGAGCGCGAGCAGCCGCAGGCAGACGTCCGCGGCCCGGTCCGGCTCGCCGGCGGCGAGCAGAAGGCGGCCGAGGGTACGCAGCCCGTGCTCGGCCCGGCGGCGCAGGAGCACCCGGCGCTCCTCGATCCACCGGCTCCCGGGCAGGTCGGCGAGGAAGTCCCCGGTGTACCCGGCGAGCGCCCGCTCCAGCAGCCCGACCCGCTCGGCGCCGGTCGGCGCGGCATCCGCGGCGGCCATCCCGGCCTCGAACACCTCGACGTCGAACACGTACGGCAGCGCGCGGTTGAACCCATAGCGCCCGCCCCGATAGGTCACCCGCTCGCTGCCGCCGAGCGCCCGCCGCAGCTGCCGGATCGCGGTGTGCAGGCTGTTGCGCAGCACCCCGGCGCTCGCCTCCGGCCAGAGCGCCAGCCCGATCTCCGCCTTGCCCCGATTCGGCCCGCTGAGCAGGAAATACAGCAGCTCGCGGGGCTTGCGATAGGTCCAGTCGGCCGGGCCGAGCGGTCGCCCGTTCCGGGTCTCCCGCGCCGCGCCGAAGGCCTGCACCACGAGCGTCTGGCCGCTCTCCGGCCGCCGGGCGGCGACCAGCTCGCCCGGATCGGCGCAGGCGCCCTCGGCCCGAGCAGCGGCGAGCCGCGCCGGTGGCACGGCGGCGTGCACGGCGGACCGGGCGCGATCGACATCCGGCTGATCGCACGGCGGGCACGGGACGCCGAGCCGGGACCGCGCCGACTCGGCCGCACCGAGCAGCCGGGCGGCCGTCACCGGGCGCGCCTGCTCGGCGGCGATCACCCCGAGGTGTTCCAGATCGCCGGCCACCCCGGCCTGGTCGCCGAGGTCGTGGTGGATCGCCGCGGCCTGCCCGACCAGCGTCTCCGCCCGGTCCGGGTCGCCGTCCAGCCGGGCGGCACGGCCCAGCAGGCCCAGCGCGCGGGCGGCGCCGCCGGGGAACCCGATGGCGCGGCTCAGCTCGAGCGCCTCGGCCAGGTGCCGGGTCGCATTGTGTGGCTCGCCCGAATAGAGGGCCGCGGCGCCGAGGTTGATCAGCCCGCCGGCCAGTCGCCGCCGGTCGCCCGCGCGGCGGAACCAGATGGTCGGCGCGACACTCTGCCGGTGCGCGGCCCGCGGGTCGCCGCGCAGCCAGGCGACGAACCCGTGGTGCAACCGGCACCACTGCAGCCGGGCCTCGTCGCCCAGCTCCCGCCAGCGCTCGGCGGCGTCCGCGATCAGGGTGTCGGCGGTGTCATATCTGGCCTGTTCACGGGCGAGGGCGGCGAGCGCGTCGACGGTGCGGGCGGCGCCGTGGCGGTCGGTGGTGTGCTCGTATCCGGCGAGGGCGGCGTGCAGCCACTCGGCGGCCTGCGCGTGCCGGCCGGAGAGCATGGCCATCGTGCCGGCCGCGCCCAGCACCGCCGCCCGGTCCCGTTCGGTGCCCGCGCCCGACCGCACCGCCCGCCGCAACCAGTGGTGGCCCTCCGCGTAGTGGCCGCGCAACGCCCACCAGAAGCGGGTGCCGGCCACCAGCCGCACCAGCCCTTCCGGCCAGTGGTCGGCGGACCAGGCCAGTGCGGCGTTGAGGTTGTCCCGGTCGACGTCCATCCGGGCGGCCAGGTCGAGCTGGCGCCGGGCGTGGCGGCGGCGGGTCGCGTCCTCCTCGCCGGCCGTGACCAGGTGCTCCGTCGCGTACCGTCGCATGGTGTCCAACATGGAGTAACGCGGACCGGTGGTGACCCGCACGAGCGACCTGTCGACCAGCTGCGAAAGCAGCGGAAGCATCTCACCCTCGGTGAGTGGCGCGGCGGCGCAGACCGACTCGGCGTCCTCCCGGTCGAAGCCGCCGGCGAAGACGGCGAGCCGGCGGAAGAGCACCCGCTCGTCGTCGCCCAGCAGATCGAGGCTCCACTGTAGAGAGGCGCGCATCGAGCGGTGCCGCGGCGCCGGATGATGCCGATCCAGGTCGAGCAGGCGGGCCGCGCGGTCCCAGTGCGCGGCCAGGTCCTCGATCGGCAGCGTCGCCATCCGGTCCGCGGCCAGCTCGATGGCCAGCGGCAGCCCGTCCAGCCGAGCGCAGATCGCCCCGACAGCAGCGACGTTCGTCCTGGTCAGGCGGAAGTCCGCGGTGATCGCGGCGGCCCGCTCGGCAAACAGCCGGATGCTCGCGATCTCACCCGCCCGCTCCGGCGTGGTCCACTGCCCCGGCGCGCCGACGGCCAGCGGCGGCACTGGCCACCGGCACTCCGCGCCCAGCCGCAGCGGCTCCCGGCAGGTGACCAGGATCCGCAGCTCAGGGTGGTCGCCGAGCAGCGCCGAGACGTGCTCGGCCACCGGCGGGACGAGGTGGTCACAGTTGTCCAGCACGAGCAGCCCGGCCCGATGCGCCGCCGCCGAGCTCAGCACCCGCCAGGACACCATCCGAGGGGCACTGAGATCAATCAAAACCCGTTTGGGGTACGCGTCCGCGACGGCCGCCGCCAGCGCACTCTTCCCAACTCCTGCGGGCCCGACCAGGGTTACCAGCCGCCGCGTCCGCACCAGGCCGAGCACCGTGCCGAGATCATCGTCACGACCGACCAATGTGGTCACCATGCCCTCACCGAAGTGACCGTGGCGCCCGCCCGCAAGGGGCAACTTTGTTAACCCTTGGCTGTCATCCGCTTGGCCAGCCGGTCCAGCGCGTCGCGGACGCACCCGGGCCGCTCGACGAACGGGAAGTGACCGGCGTCCTCGATCACGGTCAGGCGGGCGCCGAGGATGACAGCGGCGGTGGCGGCCGCGGCGTCGAGGGGCAGCGGGTCGCGGTTGCCGTGCACGAGCTCGACCGGGCCGCGGATGGCCGCCCCGTCGACGCGCGTCGTGCCGATCGACTCCCAGGCCTGATCCGAGGCGACGTCGCTGGAGAACATCCGCGGCATCGGCGGCGCCGCGTCGAGCTCGGCGAAATAGGCGGGGAAGTAGTGCTCGAACTGGGCCATCGAATCGAGGTCCGGATCCGGCAGTGGCCGCCGCCGCTCCAGCTCCGCGGACATCGCGGCGACCCCGCCGTCACCGACGATCCCCAGCGTCGAGACCAGCAGCAGCCCGGCGACGCGGTCCGGCGCGGCCGCGGTCAGCGCGCAGCCGAGATAGCCACCCCAGCTGTGGCCGAGCACCGTCACCCGATCGATCTCCAGGGCGTCGAGCACCGCCACCGCGTCGGCGACGTGCTGCTCGACCGTGAACGGCCCGTCCGCTGTCGACGGTGCGACGCCGCGCTGGGTGTAGCGCACGACCCGCCAACCGGCCGGCTCGTCGCCCAGCATGGCGGTGTAGTCGGAGAGGGCAGGCCCGCCGTGCAGCACGAGCAGCGGCGGCCCGTCGCCGTCCAGGGTGCCGGTGATCGCGCCGTCCGGCGTGGTGAAGGGCGTCATGGACCGACCTTAGGCTTACTTCGTCAGGCTTATTTCGTCGGATTCCTTACCGATCGGCCGTGCTCACACCACCGCTGAGTGGTGGCGCGCCCACACCGCGGCACGCTCCTCGTCGGTCGCGGCGCCGTGCAGCGCGGCGACCAGCTCATCGATCTCGGGAGTCATGACCGCGACGACGTCGGCGCCCTGCGGATCGACGGTGGCGAAGGTGTGGGTCGTGCCGGCCGGGATCGTCACGTGGTCGCCGGGCTCGAGGATCCGCCGCTCATCGCCGACGAGCACCTCGAGGCGACCCCGGAGGACGACGAATCCCTCCACGGACCGGTAGTGCCGATGCGGCGGCGCCTGGTCGCCGGGGTAGTGGGCCAGCTCCCACCGGCGCATCACGAAGTCATCCATGCCAGTCATCATGCCGTGTGCCCGTTGCGCACTAGGTGCCCGCTCTCGTCCCGTTCTGCGCACCCGCCCGGTCCGCCCATTGAGACAGGGCACACAGCCCCGGGAACCGTTAAACAGGTGCTGGCACCGGCGACGCAATGAAATCATGGTCTTCTTCTGACGCGCGCGGCCTGCGACTTTTCAGCAGCCCGTCGACGAGTGCCATTCAAGATCAAGAAGTTGGAGCATCTCCGTGACTGATCAAGTCGCCGCGCCGCCCGACAAGCTCGATGCGGCCGTGCTCAAGGTCGCCGGCGTGGTGGTCCTCGGCGCGATCATGTCGATCCTCGACATCACCGTCGTCAGCGTCGCGCTGCCGACCTTCCAGACCGAGTTCGACGCGACCTATGCGCAGGTCGCCTGGACCATGACGGGTTACACACTCGCGCTCGCCACGGTGATCCCGCTGAGCGGCTGGGCCGCCGACCGGTTCGGCACCAAGCGCCTTTACATGCTGGCGTTGCTGCTGTTCACGCTCGGTTCGGTGCTCTGCGCCACCGCCGACTCGATCGAGCAGCTGGTCGCCTACCGCGTGCTGCAGGGCCTCGGCGGCGGCATGCTGATGCCGATCGGCATGACGATCATGACCCGCGCGGCCGGCCCGCAGCGGATCGGCCGGCTGATGGCCGTGCTCGGCATCCCGATGCTGCTCGGCCCGATCGGCGGCCCCATCCTCGGCGGCTGGCTGATCGAGGCCGCGAGCTGGCACTGGGTCTTCCTGATCAACCTGCCGATCGGCGCGATCGCCCTGGTCTACGCGTTCTTCGCGCTGCCCAAGGACACCGCCAAGCCGGGTGAGTCGTTCGACTTCGTCGGCATGCTGATGTTGTCGCCGGGCCTGGCCCTCTTCCTTTACGGCGTGTCCTCGCTGCCGGAGACCGGCACGATCACCGCCACCAAGGTGTGGGCGACGATGCTGGTCGGCGCCCTGCTGGTGATCGGCTTCGTGCTCTATTCGTTCAAGCCCAAGCACCCGCTGCTCGACCTGCGGCTCTTCCGCAACCGGATGCTGACCGTCTCGTCGATCTCGCTGTTCGTCTTCATCATCGCGTTCATGGGCGCCGGGCTGCTGTTCCCGAGCTACTTCCTCCAGGTCCGCGGCGAGTCGACGCTGCACGCCGGTCTGCTGATGGCCCCGCAGGGCCTGGGCGCGATGATCACCATGCCGATCGCCGGCACCCTCGCCGACAAGATCCCGGTCGGCCGCACGGTGCCGTTCGCGATGGCGCTGATCGCCGCCGGGTTCTTCGCCTTCACCCAGGTCGAGGCCGACACGTCCTACCTGGTGCTCTGCGGTTCGCTGTTCGTGATGGGCCTCGGCATGGGCGGCACGATGATGCCGATCATGACGTCGGCGCTGCGCACCCTGCACAGCAACGAGGTGGCCCGCGGCTCCACGCTGGTGAACATCCTGCAGCAGATCGGCGGCTCGATCGGTTCCGCGATCATGTCGGTGATCCTGACCAGCCAGCTCAACCAGTCCGACCCGATCCCGGGGCTGAACAACCCACGCACCGGTGAGCCGATCACCGAGGCGGGCGCGGCGATCGCCAGCCACTCCCAGCAGTTGCCGGTGCCGCCGAACATCATCGAGCGCGGCCTCGACTTCGTGGCGGACTCGTTCGCCACCACATTCTGGGTCGGCTTCGCGCTGGTGCTGTGCACGTTCATCCCGATCGCGTTCCTGCCACGCAAACGCACGCCGGCCAAGACAGGCGACGCGACCGGCGAGGGCGAAGGCGAGGGCGAGGGCCGCTTGGAAGCCCCCGTAATGATCCACTGAGCGAGATCCACCAGCACCCGCCGGCCTAGCTTCTCTGCTTGGAAGGCGCAGCCCTGCTGCGCGCGTTAGCCGGGGGAGCACGACAGCGAGTTTCACCGCCGCCCGGTTCGAGGAGATCCACGATCTCCTCGGCCGGGCGGTCGAGTTCGGCCCCGACGTCGACCTCCCGCCGCTGCCGACCGCCGAGGGCGACGACGCCTGGTCACGCACCTAGAACAGCGACCCTAACCGCGCCTTCCCATTGCAGTACCAGGCCCCGCTCCCAATCCTGGACAGCCTCCCGCCCGGCGCGGCCATCGCCGCCGCCTGCGGCACCGGCCGAACGAGCGCCACCTGCTGGTCGAACGAGACCACCAGGTCCGAGGCTTCGACATCTCCCCAGGCATGCTCGCCCGAGCCCGCACCAACGTCCCCCAGGCCGAGTTCGCCCCAGGCTCTTTCACGAATCACCCGGTCGAGCCCGACGTCGTCTGCACCCTGGCCCTGTCCCACCTGAAGGACCTGTGCCAGTTTTTCGCCGAGGCGGCCCGGATGCTCAAGCCGGGCGGCCACCTGGTCGTCTCGGACACCCGAAGCCCACTTTCTTCGGCTCGCCGCTCTACCCACCGATCGAGCAGTCCACCGGCGGCCGCCACGGCACGTCCAAACTGGAACCACGCCACCGGCGACTACCTGCCCGCGGCCCCGCCCCACGGCTTCGCCGTCCGAGCCTGCGAGGAACCAACCAGACCAACCGAACGGCCCTCGCCGCGTCGGGTTGTTCAGCGTCGGCTGCGCTGCGTCGAGGTGTTCTGCGTCGGACCGATCCGCCACGTCTCGCCGGCGCGCCCCGCGGTGATGAGTCTCGCGATGACGCATTCCGCGTCGCATGCCACTCGGGCTGGACGTCGAGGGGTCCGTCGTCAGCACACAGCGGACGACGAAGGTCGGCTCCGGGAGCCGTCGCAGCTCGCGAGGGGTGTTGCGTATTTGTGTGCAGAGCAAGGCGTCAACCCGAGAGGTCTCTCAGACTGCCGGGCGGAACAGGGTGGTGGTCAAGGCGCCCTTGGCGGTGCGGGCCGCCACCACCGCCCACGCCGCGAGCAAGGCCGCATAGAAGAGCACCGCCGCGCCGGCGAAGCCCGTCGCGCCCGTGTGCACCGCCAGGGCCGACGTGCCGGTCACCACCGTGCCCACCGGGAAGGTGAACGACCACCACGTCAACGAGAAGGGCAGGTGGTCGCGCGCCGTCCGGACCGTCACGGCCGCTGCGAACGCGGCCCACAGCAAGGCGAAACCCCACATGGGTACGCCATACAGCACGCCGAACACCTCCATGGCCTGCGCATGGGGCGCGGGCAACGCCGACGCCGCGACGCCGCCCAGCAGGTTCGCCGCGGTGATCGACTGGCCCAGCGGGCCGAGCACCATCCACAGGGTCGGCACCATGCGCGCCGGTCCGGCGCCGTGCCGGGCGAGCCGCCCCCAGATCAGTGTGATCACCACCAGCGACGCGACGAGGCTCAGCCCGAACATGCCGCAACAGGCCAGGATCAGCGTCAGCCGCGCCTGCCCGGCGGGCGCGTGCGGCACCAGCAGCGCACCGGTCGACGCCGACACCATCGGCGGCACCACCGGCATCAGCCACCCGCCGAACGGCACGCCGGCCGGCCGGGTGAACTGCCGATACGGCACCCACACCGCGGTGATCAGCCCGCCGATCGTGCCGGCCGTCCACAGCGCCCAGTCGATGCCGACCGCCGCCGTGACGCCGATGACGTCCGGGCCGAGCAGCAGTGTGCCGGCGCCGACCGTCATCAGGGCCATCGGGGGAGCGCCATAGAAGCAGGCCATGACCGGGTCGGCGTGGTGGCTTCGGGCGGTGCACGGATACCGCCGCCAATGCGTGATCGTCGCGGCGGTGAGGGCCGCGAGCAGCACGACGGCGAGCGCCCAGACGCCGGTGGCGAAGCCGTGCAGGCCGGGAAACTGCAGCGGCAGCGACGTCGCGGCGGTGGCCACGATGCCGGTGCCCATGATCGTCGCGTACCAGTTCGGGGTGATGTACGCCAACACGTCGAGTGGCGGGGCGGGAGCCAAGGCAGACGTGTTCACTCCTCCACCATCACGGTTGCCGGGCGACAACGGCAGGTGCCCCGAGGTTGTGGACCCACAAGGTGTGCTTGTGGCCCCGTACCATCAGGGGTTGTGGGGTTGAGCGCGCGCATGCCGGACCTGGCTTCCCTGGAGGTCCTTCTCGCAGTGGCTGGAGCAGGGAGTTTGAGCGCGGCGGCGCGCGAGATCGGCCTGACCCAGCAGGCCGTCTCGGCGCGGATGGCGGCGCTGGAGAGACAGACCGGCGTGCGCCTGGCCACCCGCACGACCCGCGGCGCCGAGCTCACCCCGGCCGGTGTGGTCGTCGCGCAGTGGGCCGACCGGCTGCTCAGCGTCGCGCACGAGGTCGACGCGGGCCTGTCGGCACTGCGCGACGACACCCGCAGCCGCATCCGGGTCAGCGCGAGCCTGACGGTCGCCGAGCAGCTGCTGCCGAGTTGGCTGGTCAGCCTGCGGGCCGATGCCCAGCGTCGCGGCGTCACCCCGGTGCAGGTGGTGCTCGAGGCGACCAACAGCGAACACGTGCTCGAGCGGGTGCTGGCCGGCGCGGCCGACCTGGGTTTCGTGGAGGGACCGCACGCGCCGCGCGGCCTGCGCAGCCGGGTCGTGGCGCACGACGAGCTGGTGCTGGTGGTGCCGCCGGATCACCGCTGGGCCCGCCGCAAGAACGGCATCGACGCCGAGGAGCTGGGTCAGACGCCGCTGGTCACCCGCGAGGCCGGGTCCGGCACCCGGGAGTCGCTGACCGCCGCGCTGCGTCGCGTTCTCGGTGTCGGCTTTCGGCAGGCGCCGGCCGCGCTGGAACTTTCCACCACCGCTTCGGTGCGCGCCGCGGTGCTGGCCGGCGCCGGTCCCGCGGTGATCAGCCGGCTCGCGGTCGGCGACGATCTGCTGGCCGGGCGGTTGCGGCACGTCCCGGTGACCGGCCTCGCCCTGCGCCGCGATCTGCGCGCGGTCTGGACCGGCGGCCGCGCCCCGCCCGCGGGTGGCGTGCGCGCATTGCTGACACACATCGGGGCGCCACGGTGATAGACAGTCAACTATGTCGTTTCGCCGCTCGCTCGTAACAATCCTGCTCGTCGCCGTCGCCCTCGCAGTGCCACAGGCGCCGGCCTCCGCCGCCACCGCCGGTCCGAAGACGGTGATCGCCAACCTGTTCGAGTGGAACTGGTCGTCGGTCGCCGCCGAGTGCACCACCTTCCTCGGCCCCCGCGGCTACGGCTATGTGCAGGTCTCGCCGCCGCAGGAGCACGTGCGCGGCCAGGAGTGGTGGGTCGCCTATCAGCCGGTGAGCTATCAGATCGAGTCGCGCAAGGGCACCCGCGCGCAGTTCCAGGCGATGGTCAACGCCTGCCACAACGCGGGCGTCAAGGTGATCGTCGACGCGGTGGTCAACCACATGGCCAACACCGACAAGAGCGGGCCGGGCTGGGCCGGAAGTGCCTGGTCACACTATGACTACCCGGGCACCTATCAGACGCAGGACTTCCACCACTGCGGCCGAAACGGCAACGACGACATTCAAAACTACAACGACCGGTACGAGGTGCAGAACTGCGAGTTGGCCAACCTGGCCGACCTGAACACCGGTGCCGATTATGTGCGCGGGCGACTCGCCGGATACCTCAACGACCTGCTCTCCCTCGGGGTCGACGGCTTCCGGATGGACGCGAGCAAGCACATGGCGGCCGGTGACGTCGCGGCGTTGAAGGCGAGGCTGAGCCGGCCGGCATACCTGGTGCAGGAGGTCATCTTCGGCGCCGGCGAGCCGATCACCCCGACCGAGTACACCGGCAACGGCGATGTGCACGAGTTCCGCTACGGCAAGGACCTGGCCCGGGTCTTCCGCAACGAGCGGCTGGCCTACCTGAACAACTTCGGCGAGGGCTGGGGATATCTGCCGGGCAACGTGGCGAACGTCTTCGTCGACAACCACGACACCCAGCGCGACACCCCCGGCACCCTCACCTACCGCGACAACGGCCTCTACGCCCTGGCCAACGCGTTCATGCTGGCCTGGCCCTACGGCTCGCCGACGGTGATGTCGAGCTACGAGTTCGGCAACCGTGACCAGGGCCCGCCGTCGGACGCGTCCGGGCGCACGAACAACAGCACCTGCTTCACCGGCGGCTGGCGCTGCGAGCACCGCTGGCAGGTGATCGCGAACATGGTCGGCTTCCGCAACGCGGTCACCGGCACCGGCGTCGTCAACTGGTACGACAACGGCTTCCAGCACATCGCCTTCGGCCGTGGCAGCGCCGGCTACCTGACGATCAACGACGAGGACTTCGCGGTGGCCGGCCGCTCATACCAGACGAACATGCCGGCCGGCCGCTACTGCGATGTGATCCACGGCGAGCGTTCGGGAAGCACCTGCACCGGCCCGATCATCACGGTCGACGCCGCCGGCTGGTTCCGGGCCGACGTGGTGGCCCACGACGCCATCGCCATCCACGCCGGCGCTCGCCTATGAGGCCGGCTCCCGGTGCAGGGTGAAGCTGAAGTCGCCGGATGCCTTGCCGGTCAGGCGGTCCTTCGATCTGAGGTCCCCGGCGGCGATGAGCTTCCGCACCTCGGATCGGGACACCTCCAAGCCGGCCGACAGCAGTGCGGTCAGCCTGATCGGGATCTGCTGGACGAAGTGGACCGAGGTGTCGATCACCTCGGCCGCCGAGAGGTCGGCCGCCGTCCGCTGCACGATCCACGCACCCTCCCAGTCGAGCGTGACGCCGTTTCGGCGCAGCAGTCCCGGGTCGCGCAGCAACTTCGCCGCGAGTTCCAGGTCGTTGTCGTGGAATCGGGTCAGAGCCGCCGGATCGATGGCGCGCACGTGGGCGCGTTCCAGGACGGTCAGCTTGATGGTCTCCCCGCATCCGACGCAGAGCGCCAGGAGCCAGACGTCGAGGAGTTTGTGGTTCGCGTTGATCCGGAACTTTCCGTGTGCGCGGTACTGCGCCGACGCGCAGCTCAGGCAGCGGCGACGGATGAGCGGGAGGCCGGTCGGGCGCACCAGCCACTGCGTGGTGATTTGCCGTGCTGTTCTGTTGTTGGACACCTCGGTGGATACCGATCTGCTGCGACATCTGCGTGCGGAGACGACGCTCCGCGGAGAGGTCCGCGCATGGCGAAGGAGCGAGTGGCGGGCCGCGTGTCAGGACGGCGCGCCGCTCTCGCTGTGGACCATGCGGGAGGTCAGTGCAGTGAATGTCTCAGCTGGTGTACAACGGCCCGTCCTCGTTCGGCACCCGGAACGCTGCGAACGCTAACAGCGGGCGACCGCCCAACTCCATCGGTTATCGGGTGCTACTCGTGCGCCGTGCAGGGATCGAACCTGCGACCTACCGCTTAAGAGGCGGAAGCTCTACCGCTGAGCTAACGGCGCGTTGCGGAGGAGGGCGGGGTCGAACCGCCACGGGTGATTAGCCCCAACCGTTTTCGAGACGGTGGCCGGCGCCGGCTGTCGGCTGGCTCCTCCAGAACCGCGTCGGGTTGGCCGGATTCGAACCGGCGGCCTCTCGGTTCCAAACCGAGCGCGCTGACCAAACTGCGCTACAACCCGTCTCTGTGAAGAAAGAACGCGGAGGGTGCAGGGATCGAACCTGCGCAGGGCGAACCCTGTCGACGGCTTAGCAAGCCGCAGCCTTCCCACTCGGCCAACCCTCCATCAAAGCTGAGGATCGTCCGGGCCGGCGGGGGTAGCGATTCCCCCGCCGGCCCGGCCCTCAGCGCGGTGCCAGCTGTGCCCAGCTGGGGGCCCAAGGCTTGGCCCGCAGCGGCATCCCGGCCTCGGCCGGGGTCCGGTCACCCTTGCGCTGGTTACACCGGCCGCACGCGGCGACGGTGTTGAGCCACGTGTTGGCTCCGCCGCGCGAACGCGGCACGACGTGGTCGATGGTCGAGGCCGCCTTGCGGCAGTACGCGCAGCGCCGCTCATCGCGGACCAGCACACCCTGCCGGGACCAGGCCGGTCCGCGGCCGTAGCGCCAGCGCGTCACCACGTAGGCCACCAGCCGGACCGCCCGTGGCATCGGGAAGACCCCGATCACCTGGTCCGGCTCGGCCTCGTGGACCTCGGCGACCCGGCGGCAGAGCATCCGGATCGCGTGCTTGAGGCTGACCCGATGCAGCGGGCCGAGGTCTGCATTCAAAACCAGCACCGCGGTCATCGGGCCCACCTCCTTTCCTGGAATCGTTCACGACAATGCACGGGCGGCAGGATTCGAACCTGCAACCTTCGGATTTGGAGGCCGGTGCTCTAGGCCGTTGAGCTACACCCGTAAGCAATTTCGGATCTGAAATGGGTACAAAAAAGCCGCCCTCACCGGGGCGGCGCAAACGCAGATCTTGCCGCGCCTACCCGCTCCACCGCACCAGCTCAGAGGGCTTGACCGTCGACCACGGGGATGACATAACGGTTCAACTCCTCTCAATGTGTGCGGTGTGTTGCCGAGATCCAGGATGGCCGACTCGCTCCCTGTCGTCAACGCTTTTCGCGCGCCGGATAAACGGTATGAGCAAAGTGAGATCTACCAGTATCGATCACCCGTCGTTACGGTGTGCGCACCCGCACAGCTCCACCCCTGAAGGAGTGACCGGATGAATCGAGCCCTCGCCACCGCCGCCGCCGCGGTCATGCTGCTGCCCGTCGGCGTTCTGGTCGCAAGCCCAGCCATCGCGAAAGCCCCCGCTCCCCAGCCGACCGACGCCGCCTCGCCCGCCATGCTCGCCGCCATGCAGCGGGATTTCGGCCTGACCCTGGACGGCGCGCGTGATCGCATCGCCAAGGACAACGCTGCCGGGCGTACCGAACTGAAGTTGCGCAAGAAGCTCGGGCCGGCCTTTGCCGGCGCCTGGCTGACCGCCGATGCCAAGTCGTTCGTCGTGGCGGTCACCGATTCCGCCAAGGCCGCCGAGGTCACCGCGGCCGGCGCCACCCCCAAGCTGGTCGGCCGCAGCGCCGCGAAGCTCGACGCGATCAAGGCCGTGCTCGACCGGGCCGCGGCCAAGGCGCCGCCCACCGCGGTGCCCGGCTGGTATGTCGACGTCAAGACCAACACCGTGGTGGTGCAGGCCCGCGGCGGCACCGCGAAGGCCAAGGCCTTCGTCAAGGCCAGCGGTGCGGACGCGAGCGCGATCCGGGTGGAGACCACCGCGGAACAACCACGGACGCTGTACGACGTGCGCGGCGGTGACGCCTACTACATCGGGGGTGGGCGCTGCTCGATCGGCTTCGCCGTGAACGGCGGCTTCGTCACGGCCGGCCACTGCGGCAACGCGGGCAACGCGACCTCCGGCTACAACCAGGTGGCCCAGGGCAGCTTCCAGGGCTCGTCCTTCCCGGGCAACGACTACGCCTGGGTCTCGGTCAACGCGAACTGGACGCCGCAGCCGTGGGTCAACAACTACGCCGGCGGCAACGTGACGGTGGCCGGTTCGACTGTGGCCGCCATCGGCGCGGCGATCTGCCGCTCGGGCTCGACCACCGGCTGGCGCTGCGGCACGGTCCAGGCCTACAACCAGACGGTCAACTACGCGCAGGGTACGGTCACCGGCCTGACCCGCACCAACGCGTGCGCCGAGCCCGGCGACTCGGGCGGCTCCTGGCTCAGCGGTCAGCAGGCGCAGGGTGTCACGTCCGGCGGTTCCGGCAACTGCACCTCCGGCGGCACGACCTACTTCCAGCCGGTCAACGAGATCCTGTCGGCGTACGGCCGGACGCTGCTCACCGGTAGCGGCACCCCGCCGACCGAACCGCCACCGGGCGCCTGCACCGGGTACGAGTTCACCGTGACCGGCTCGCTCTCCAGCGGCGCCAGCGTCTATCAGCCGAACGGCAGCTACTACTACTCGGCCGGCTCCGGCGCGCACCGTGGCTGCCTGGACGGCCCGACCGGCACCGACTTCGACCTGTACCTGCAGAAGTGGAACGGCGCGAGCTGGTCCGTGGTGGCGCAGGGCATCACCGAGGCGGCCGACGAGAGCGTGACCTACAACGGCTCGTCCGGCTACTACCGCTGGCGGGTGCACGCCTACAGCGGCTCCGGCTCCTACTCGCTCGGCTACACCAACCCCTGACGTTTCTCCGGCGTTCCGTCCGCATCGCTCTCCGCGGTGCGGGCGGTTCTCTTTCTCTCGCCATCGCGGAGGTTCAAACCCGCCACCGGCGCGCGCACCGATGGCGGGGCTGAATCGTCGGCCTTCACCACGCCGGGCGACAACGGCACCGGCGAGACCGACTGGGTGCTGGTGCTGACTACCTGAGGATGGTCTCGCAGGAGAACGGCACGTCGGCCGCGTCGATCAGGCAGGTGTCGGTTCCGATGTCACCGTCGGCGATCTCCCCGGTCACCCCGTCCTTCACCTCGAGCCGGTCGTTGCCGCCCTCCCCGCGCAGGGTGTCCCGGCCGGTGTCGCCGACCAGGGTGTCGTCGCCGCCACCGCCGTTGAGCCGGTCGTCGCCGGCAAACCCGAGGAAGATGTTGGCCAGCGACGAGCCGGTCAGCGTGTCGGCGAAATTGCTGCCGTAGATGAGTTCCACGTCGGTCTGGATGCTGTCCTGCTCACCGGGGACGCCGTCGTTGAAGACGTTGTCGATGGTCACGGTGACCCCGGCGGTCGAGTTGATGTAGCTGACGATGTCGAGGCTCCCACCGCCGGAGAAGCGGTCGTTGCCGGGGCCGGCGTTGAAGACGTCGTTGCTCGGTCCGCCGTTGATGATGTCCTGGCCGAAGCCGCCGTCGAGCACGTTCGCGGCCGGCGACGGGCCCGCGTTGATGGTGTCGTTGCCGGAACCGCCGCGCAGGTCGCCCCGCACGTTCGCGGTCTTGGTGATGGTGTCGGCGAACTCGGCGCCGTTCACGATGACCGTGGTGAACGTGTCGAGCGGGCAGAACACCGCGGCGCCGGACTGGGTGCAGCCGATGCCGGCGCTCAACGACTCGCCGGACGCGCTGATCAGGACCGCTGTCGAACCGGACGGCGCGACCAGGACGGTGTGGCTCATCCCGGTCGACATGGTGGCCACGATGTCCTGGCCGCTCTTGAAGACCAGGCCGGACGCATAGGCCGGCGCGGCGAGCAGAGCGGCCGGGAACACCACCGCCCCGGCCGTGACACCGACCCAGCGGGCGACCCGGGCTTTGCTGATCGACTTCATGATTCCCCCACCTCTCGAAACCGCACTTGCCGGTCGAGCGTCGCGGCGCGGCGGTGCGGGCGGGGAGATCCCGGACGAGTTCGGACGGCTCCTGTCAGGTTTCCAACGCCGCCGCCTTGCGCAGCAGGACGTCCCGCTCGCGCTCGTTGCGGCACAAGCGGGCGGCCAGTTCCAGCTCGGCCCGCGCCTCTCCGGTGCGGCCCAGCCGGGTCAGCAACTCGCCGCGCACGGTCGGGACCAGATGTGATCCGGGCAGGCGGTCGGTGGCGACCAACTCGTCCACCATGGACAGAGCCGGCTGCGGGCCGTGTGCCATGGCGACCGCGACCGCCCGGTTGAGCTCGACGATCGGGGACGGCGCGACCCGGCCCAGGGCTTCGTAGAGCAGCACGATGCGCTCCCAGTCGGTCTCCCGCACCGAGGGCGCCGACGCATGGCAGGCGGCGATCGCGGCCTGCAACCCGTACGGTCCGAGGCCGCGACCGACCGCGGTGGCGCGACCGATCGCGGCGAGCCCGCGGCGAATCGCCGAGCGGTCCCACAACCGCCGATCCTGGTCCTCGAGCAGCACCGCCGCGCCGTCCGGCCCGGTGCGGGCGGGAAATCGCGCGGCGGTGAGCTCGAGCAGCGCCAGCAACCCGGACACCTCGGGCTCGTCCGGCGCCAGCGCCACCAGCATCCGGGCCAGCCGGATCGCCTCCGCCGCGAGATCGATCCGCAGCAGCCGGTCGCCGGCGGTGGCCGTCGAGCCCTCGGTGAAGATCACATAGAGCACGCTCAGCACGCCACCGAGCCGCTCGCGGCGCTCCTCGGGCGGCGGCACCTCGAACGGCACGTTGGCCGCGCCGATGGTCTTCTTCGCCCGGGTGATCCGGGCCTGGATGGTCGGCACCGGCACCAGGAACGCGCGGGCGATCTCCTCGCTGGACAGGCCGCCGACCGCGCGCAGGGTCAGCGCCACCCGCGCCTCGGGGGACAGCACCGGGTGGCAGGCGATGAACATCAGCGCGAGCACGTCGTCGTCCAGCCGCTCGGGATCCCACAGCTCGTCGGTCGCGCTCTGGTCCAGGTCGTTGGCGAGCAGGGCGTACTTCTGGTCCAGGGTGTCCCGGCGGCGGAAGGCGTCGATGGCCCGGCGGCGCGCCGCGGTGATCAGCCAGCCCACCGCGTTCGGCGGCACGCCGTCCCGGGACCAGGAGACCAGCGCCTCGGCCACCGCCTCCTGGGCGGCGTCCTCGGCGAGCTCGAAGTCGCCGGTGTAGCGGGCCAGCACCGCGACGATCTTGGCGGACTCGATGCGCCACACCGCCTCGACGGCCCGCCGAGCCGCAGCGGCAGCGGCGGGACCGTCCGGGGCGGCGTACATCAGAGCTGCCCGGTGCGCTCGCGCCAGGCCTTCTCCCGGATGATCCACTCGTTGTCCTGCGGGAACTCGTCGATGGTCGGCACCCGGCGGATCTCGCACTTGGAGCCGGGTGTCGCGGGGGCGCGCTTGGCCCACTCGATCGCCTCCTCCTTGGTGGCGACGTCGAGCAGCCAGAAGCCGCCGAACAGCTCCTTGGTCTCGCCGTAGGGGCCGTCGGTGACGACCGGGGCGCCGGCGGTGTAGTCGACCACCACACCCTGGCTGGGGTCGTCGAGGCCCTCCATGGCGACCACCACGCCCGCCTTGATCATCTCCTCGTTGAAGCGACCCATCGTCTCGAGCATCTCCTCGAACGGGGTCTTCATCATCTCGGCCACGGACTCGTCGGTGCCGCGCATGATCAACATGTACCTTGCCATCGTCGTTCTCCTCGCGAATCGGGCCGCTTGTCGACCCTCTCACCCACAGGTCGAACGGCCGGCCACGAGGATCGACAACACCGGAAAAGAAAATCTAGTCGATCGGCCAGCTCTGCCAGGCCTTGAGGACCGGCGCCAGCGACTCCTCCTCGAAGGCCAGGTGCTCGAGCAGGTGGTCGGACAGCGTCTCCAGGGCCTTGACCAGGTGTTCCCGGTCGGCGGCCGCGTCCAGCCGGGTGGCGGTCTCCTCGATCTCGTCGAGCAGGTCGGAGACCACGCGGTGGTCGGACTCCAGGCGGTCGACCGTGGCGGTGAGCTCGGGCGCCGATCGGCGCACCGCCGGGAAGAGCGCGACGTCCTCGTTCCGATGGTGGTGATGCACGAAGCTGCAGTAGGTCAGGCAGTTGACCCGCAGCTGGAACAGCGGACCCTGGCTCTGCAACCGGCCCAGCCCGGCCCGCACCTCGGTCGTGGTGGCACCGCCCGCCACGTCGGCCGCGAGCTGCCGGACGTCGGCGAGATCGCGCCGCAGGCCATTGTGCACCCACTGCAGCTGGCGCAGCAGCGGGTTGTCGTCGAGCACGCCCATGATCTGCCCTTCACTTCAACGGTGAAGTCAAACGTAGCACGCGTCACTTCACCGGTGAAGTCATGGCTAGAATGGGCGGATGCGGTGGCTGAGCGATGAGGAGACGGACGCCTGGATGGGCGTGGCCGGCATCTTCCTGCTGCTGCCGCCGGTGCTCGACGCGCAGCTGCAGCGCGACGCCGGGCTCAACATGTTCGAATACTTCGTGCTCAGCGTGCTGTCCGTCGCGGACGACCGCACGCATCGGATGAGCGACCTGGCCGAGCTGACCAACGGCTCGCTGACCCGGCTGTCAAACGCGGCCAAGCGCCTCGAGCAGCGCGGCTGGATGCGCCGTGAGCCCGACCCGCAGGACGGCCGCTACACCAACGCGATCCTCACCGACGCGGGTTTCGCGGCGCTCGAAGCCGCCGCGCCGGGGCACGTGGAGACGGTCCGGCGGTTCGTGATCGACCCGCTGACCGCGGCCCAGGTGCGGGCGCTGGGCGCGATCGGCCGCCGGATCACCGCGACGATCAACCCGAGCTCGAAACTGGACCGCAGAGCCGAAAGCTAGATCTTGCGGTAACGGGCCGCGATGACCGAGTAGAGGCCGTAGGCGCCGATGCCGAGCGCGGTCAGCGCCAGCAGCCAGGGGCCATAACTCTGCTCGGCCAGTTCGCTCAGCGCCGCATCGAGACCGCGAGCCTTCTCCGAGTCGTACTGGATGGCCGCGACCATGAAGAGGACGCCGGCGATGGCATAGGCGCCGCCCTTGGCGGCGTAGCCGACGATGCCGAGCCGCTTGGTGAGCCGGCGCATCGAGGCGTTCATCTGGCCGGTCTTCAGGTGCTCCAAGAACTTCTCGCGGATGCCGTAGACCACCAGCCCGGCGCCGATCGCCGCGACGATGATGCCGGCCAGCGCCACGGTGAACCGGCCGCCGCCGGAGGCCATCAGGTCCTCGCTCGCCTGCTGCTGGGTGTCGGCGCTGGACGCGGACTTGCCGCGCAGCACCTTGATGCCGTTCCAGCACAGATAGGTGTAGAAGGCGGCGCGCGCCCCGGAGACGATGCGCGCGGTCAGCCGCTGCCGGCCGCGCTGGTCACGGTGACCGACGATCGCCTCCAGCACCTGCCACAGGATCATCGCGATCAGGCCGATCACGACCAGCGTGATCAGGAACGTGCCGAACGGCTTCTCGGCCAGGGCGTGCAGCGCGCCGGACTGGTCGCCGTCGGTGGACGAGCCGTCGAAGGCGATCTGCACGATCAGCCAGGCGAAGAGCAGGTGGATGACGCCGTACCCGACGAGACCGCCGCGGGTCAGCCGGTCCAGCCAGGTGCTGTCGGCGGCGCGGGAAGCGGCGCCGCGGGCTTGCCGGTGTACGGAGGACATGGCCCCTGCCTTGACCCACCAGCGCTTTCGGTAAACACCGGGCCTAACTGATCCGTACGTTCTGGAAGGACGCGCTGCCGTTGAAGGCGTTCAGGCCGAGCAGGCCCGAGGCGTACGCGGTGTCGGTCGCGTCGATCACCGGCACGCCGTTCAGCAGCACCCGCAGGCTCGGACCGCGGGCGATCACGGTCAGGTGGTAGGTGCGGCCGGGCACGATCGGCGTCGCGTACGTGGCGATGTCGCGTCCCGGCCGCCACAGCTTGACCAGTCCGCCGACATCCACGTTGGCCGTGTAGTGCTGGGTCGCGTCCGCCGAGGCCCGGAAGGTGAGCGCGGCGGCGACCCCGTTCACCGGCCGGACGTCGGCGTCGTAGGTGAAGTCGGCGCCGGTCGTCCCGCTCAGCAGGAACGCGTCGCCGGGCGCCTGCGCGTACACGCCGCTGCCGGGCGCCGTCCAGGTGCCGCCGGCCGGCCGCCACGGCCCGGCCAGGTTGGTGCTGAATCCGGGCGCGTCCCGGGTGATGTTGCCGACCACCGCGCTGCCGCCGAAGACGTTCGCGCCCGCCCGGCCGCTCGCCAGCGCGGTGTCCTCGGCGTCGATCACCGGCACGGTCCCGTGATCCAGGAAGACCCGCAGGCGCGGCCCGGCGGCCACCACTTTCAGGTGATAGGTGCGGTCCCGGGCGATCGGCGTCGCGAAGGTGGCGATGTCGCGTCCCGGCCGCCACAGCTTGACCAAGCCGGCCGCATCCACGTTGGCGGTGTAGTTCTCGCGGAAGGTCAGCCCGGCCGCCGCCGCGTCTCGCAGCCGGATGTCCGCCTCATAGGTCCCGTCGCCGCTGATCGTCGAGTTCAGGTAGAAGCCGTCACCGGCCGCCGCGCCCTGTTTGCCGCCGGCCACGTCGGTCCAGGTGCCGCCGCGCGCCGACCAGGTGCCGCCGAGGTTGCCGGTCAGCGTGGATTCGCCGACGCCCCAGGCCGATCCGAGCCGGTCGAAGCGCAGCGACACGAGCCGCACCGAGCCGCCCTCCGCGAAGGCCTGAATGCCCTGCGCGCCGGAGTCGAAGCGGACCACGTCGCTGACCGACAGCTCGCCGTTGTTGCCGAACACCTCCAGCTGCCCGCGGTCCACCAGCACCCGCATCGTGACCCGGCCGTTCACCGGCGTGAGCGGCGCGCCGTAGAGCGTCTGCGCGGCCCGGTCATAGGCCACCGCCCGATCAGAGCTCCCGTCCGCGCGGGTGTGCAGCTTCAGCCCGAACCGCGTGGCGGTGGCCGAGGCCACGTCGAACTCGGCGGTGATCTCGTAGGTGTCCGCGCTCGCCGGCGACAGGGGTGTGGCCGGGGTGATCGTCCGATCGGCCAGCGTCACGGTCCCGGACCTCAAGGACCCCAATTCCTCGATCGGGGTACGGGTCAACCGCACGCCGTCCGCGAAGGTCTTCAGCCTCAGCTCCGCCGGGAACGTCAGGTTGCCGCTCCACGTGCTGCCCCGCGAGGCCGGCTGCCACACCGTCTGGATCGTGCGCCCGCGCGGGTCACCGAGGAACGTCTGCCCGGCATAGAACGTGCCGCCGGCGTCGTTGGCGCCGTAGTCCATCCGCCGCACCGGCGTCCGCGGCCGGAACGTGGTGCCGTCGAAGTCCCCGGTCACATATTCGCCGCTCGCATCGGTCAGCACCCACGGCTGGTTCGCGGTGTTGCCGTCCACCGGCAGCTGGAACATGTCCGGGCACTCGAAGAACCAGCCGGCCGCATAACGGCTGCGCCAGGTCCAGCTGAGCAGATTCGTCGAGGTGTAGAAATCGGCGCCGTTGCCGCCGCCGTCCGACCACATCACCATCACCCAGCGGCGGGACGGCGCGTGCCAGAACACCTTCGGGTCGCGGCTGGTCCCGTTCGGCACGGCCACCTTGCGGCCCGCCGCGTACGTCTGGAAGGTCTTCGCGCCGTCGAGGCTGTAATGGATGATCGCGCCGTTGGTGCCGGAGAAGACCAGGATCGGGTCGTCCGCGCCGCTTTTCAGCCCGGTCACATTTGCCGTGTCCACCACGCCGTTGCCGGACCACAGGTCGCCCGGGTGCACGCCCGGCTCGAGCGCGATCGGCTGCTGCGTCCAGTGCACCAGGTCGGTGCTGGTGGCGTGCCCCCAGTGCATGGTGTCCCAGTCCAGCCCGTGCGGATTGTGCTGATAGAAGAGGTGGTATCGGCCGCGGTACCAGAACGAGCCGTTCGGGTCGTTCATCCAACCGGCCCGCGAGCTGAAGTGGAATTGGCCGCGGAACGCCTCGTCGTAACCGGTCGCCGGATAGGGGAATTCGGGGTAGTCGGCCGGGATGCCGGCGGCGGCCGGGCGCGCGGGCGTCAGCACGACGGCGATCAATACCAGGGAAAGAAATCCGGCCAGTCGTCGCCCGCGTGTGCGCATCTTCGCAGCATAGGCAGACATCAATGCCTTGACCAGAATTGATACATCCCTCCGACGCATGGCCGTGACCGGTCAATCGGTGGTTGCCGGCCCGCCGCCGCTCCTATGGTTCGAGGCGATGACCATGCAGGGAGCACTCGAGCGCAAGCAGATGACCGCCGCGGCAATGTGGACGGTCGCGTGTGCCGCGTCCGCGCCGCTGGTGGTCCAGCAGGGATCGATTCCGGCCGCGTACGGCAGCACGCACGTGCTCGGCGTACCCCTGGTCTTCGTGATCGCCGGGGTGGTCGTCGGCCTGCTGTCGGTGGGCTATGTCGCGATGGCCCGCGCGGTTCGGCATCCGGCCGTCTACTACGCGGCGATGAGCCGTGGACTCGGCCGCCCGGTGGGAGTCGGCGCCGGCATGGTCGCGCTGCTGGCCTACAACACCATCCAAACCAGCCTGTACGGCTTCGTCGGCTGGCAGCTGGCCGACGTGTTCGGCGGCCAGTGGTGGATCTGGGCGCTGGTCGTGGTGCCGGTGGTCGCGGCGTTCGGCATGCGCGGCATCACCCGGCTGACCGCGGCGCTGGCCATCGTCCTGGTGTTGTCACTGCTGATGGTGCTGCTGTCCAATCTGGCCGCACTGGCCAACCCGGCGGCCGGCCTCACCCTGGACGGGTTCCGGGCGTCCGGTCTCACCGGCGGGGTCGGCGGCGCCTTCGCCTATGCCATCGCCTCGTTCATGGGTTTCGAGGCGGCCGCGACCTTCTCCGAGGAGGCGCGCGGCCGGCACGCCCCGGGCAAGGCGGTCGGCGCGGCGCTCGCCTTCCTGGTGGTCTGTTATGCGCTGACCGCCTGGACGACCAGCGTCGCGGCCGGCGCCGGGGAGGTGACCAGCTCCCCGATCGACCCGATGGCGGTCTTCGACGAGCAGTTCGGGCCGCTGATGCCGCCGGTGGTGCGTCTGGTGCTGATCCTGGCGGTGGTCGCCTCGATGATCGCCCTGCACTCGATCTGCGCGCGCTACGCGTTCGCGATGTCCCGCGAGGGTGTCCTGCCGATCTGGATGCAGAGCACCGGCAGCGGCACCCGCACCGGCGCGCCGGTGGCCGGGTCACTGGCCCAGAGCGGCGTGGCGGTGCTGGTGATCCTCGCCTTCGCGGTGCTCGGCACCGATCCGCTGGCCTCGCTGTTCGCCTATTTCTCCGCGCTCGGCGCGCTCAGCCTGCTGCTGTTGCTGCTGCTCACGTCGGTCGCCGCGCTGCGTTATCTGCGCACCAACGGGCCGGACCCGGTCGGTGTGTGGGTGCACTCGGTCGCGCCGGTGCTCGGCCTGTGCGGCGGGGTGGTCGTGGCCGCCCTGATGATCTTCAACGTGGATGCATTGCTCGGCACCGGGCCGGGCTCGACGGCGCCGATGCTGATCCTGCTCGCCGTCGTGATCGTCTTCCTCGGCGGCCTGACCTGGGGGCTGGTGCTGCGCAACCGCATCGGCTACGAGCAGATCGGCTTCGGCACCCCGGACAAATACAGCATGGTCAACGATCGCCTCAGCAAGTTCGAGCTCTGAGGGAGACACCGTGACGCATTCCTTCGAGATCAGCCGCGGCCGCCACCACGAGGAGACCGGCTGGGACCTCTCCTGCGACCTGCGCGGCGCCGTGGTCGACCGGCTGATCCAGGCCAACCTCACGCACTCCCGCCTGGCCGCCGAGCACCGGGGCACGGCCGACGCGCTCAGCGCCCACGCCCTGGTGCTGTTCTCCACCGACCGCACGGCCTATCCGTTCCGGCTCTCCACCGCCGTCCGGCTGGACGACGAGGAGGAGGACGGCGAGGACATGCTGGAGATGCTGCACAAGGTCGCCGCGCACGCGGTCACCCGGATCACCGCGGCCCGCCGCCGTGGGCAGCGCTGGGAGCCCCGCGAGCCGGTCACCGGCATCGTCGGCACCAGCGAGGAACGCACCTGGGAGCACGCGTACGTGGGACTGGCGGTGTCCACCCTGGACCGTCCGCAGCTGCCCTGGCGGGAGGCCCGCCGGGTGGTGCAGCGCGACGACGCGCTGCGGTTGCCCGGACAGGGTTTCATCTATCTGTTCGACGGCACCGCGGTGCACGTCGAGCGCGGCGCGATGCTGGGCCCGCTGGCCGGCGCGCACCGGATCGTCGCCAACCGGCTGGTGCGCAGCCCGACCGGGCACGGCGTGCGCCGGGACAGCGAGCTGATGCTCGACCCGCTCGGCGAGCACGAGCTGGCGCCCTGGCCGCACCTGCGCGCGTTGCACGAAGTGCTGGCCGCCGCGTGACCTCGTCGGACCCGGCGTGGCTCGACGAGGCCGCGTCGCTGCTGTCCGGCGCGCCGATCGACGTAGACGCGGTGCTCGACGGTCTGCTCGCCCAGCGCGCCGCCCAACTCGACCGGCACTTCTTCTATCCGGTCGCCACCGACATCGACTTCAGCCGGCTGGACGTCTTCTACGGCAAGATCTGGAACAACATCGGCAGCCGGC
This sequence comes from Actinoplanes sp. NPDC051388, assembly GCF_055586225.1. Classification (NCBI taxonomy): domain Bacteria; kingdom Bacillati; phylum Actinomycetota; class Actinomycetes; order Micromonosporales; family Micromonosporaceae; genus Actinoplanes; species Actinoplanes sp. NPDC051388. The sequence continues at coordinate 450,789 of NZ_JBVJIP010000002.1, forward strand.
TCTCCAGCCCGCCCGGCGGCAACCACACCAAGGCCGCCGAGCGGGCCGTGCTGGCTTGGGCGGCGGCCCTGTTCGGCTTCCCGCCCGCGGACTGGTGGGGCAACCTGACCACCGGCGGCACCGCGGGCAACCGGGCCGGTCTGCTCGCCGCCCGCGAACTGCTGCCGCCCGGTGCGATCACCTACTACTCGGCCAGCGCGCACTACAGCGTGCCCAAGATCCTGCACGAGCTCGCCATGCCCGCCGTGCAGATCTACGCCGACCAGCTCGGCGAGATGGTTTACGACCATTTCGCCGAGGCGCTCGACCCGACCCGCCCGGCCATCGTCAACGCGACCGCGGGCACCACGATGACCGAGGCGGTCGACGACCTGGCCCGGATCGGCAAGATCCTCGACTCGGCCGGCGCCGACCACCGGTACGTGCATGTCGACGCCGCGCTCAGTGGCATCCCGCTGGCCCTGGACGGCGCGCTGTGGACCGAGGGGGTGCACTCGGTGGCCATCTCGGGCTACAAGTTCTTCGGAGTGACGCACATCAGCGGCATGGTGCTCGGCCGCCGCGGCGCCTTCCGCCGGGAGCGGCACGTGCCCTACATCGCGTCGATCGACGACAACCCGAACGGCTCGATCGACGGCCTGCCCGCCCTGATGATGTGGTACGCCGTGGCGACACAGGGCAACGACGGCCTCCGCGCCCGCGCGCACGCCGCCCGTGGTCTGGCCGCCTATGCCGCCGACCGGCTCAACCAGATCGGCTACCCGGCCTGGCGGCACCCGCACGGCTTCACCGTCGTGTTCCCCACACCACCGGCGGACATCCTGCGGACCTGGCCGATCGCGAGCGACACGGACGGCTGGTCGCATCTGATCTGCATGCCCGGCGTGACCCGCGCGCAGATCGACGCGTTCGTCGACGCGATGTGCGCTTCCTACAGGTCGTGCCAGGGCGTCGGCCGGGCGTTCTGAAGGACCGGCTCGGCGTTCTCCTCCTGGATCTCCTCCTGGATCTCCGACCACAGTGGCCGGCCGTGCGCCGGCGGGGTCCACTCCAGCTGGCGAGCCATCGCCGGTTCCGCGGGCGCGGTCGCCGCGGCCCGGGCGGGTGGCCGCCAGATCGGCGGCGGGCCCCACCAGATGACCCGGATCGACGTGCGATCGCGAGCCGGCTCGGCGGAGGGCAGCGCCCGGGGCGAGGCGGGCGCGGCGTCCGGGTGGTGGGTCGCGTTGGTCGCCGGTGCGGTGGCCAACAGCACCGCCGCGCCGACGATCACCACGCCGGCGGTCATGGCCGTCCAGTGCCAGCCGGGACGCACGGCGTCACCGAGGAAGACCAGCGCGATGGTGGACGGCGCGATCACCTCGGCGGCCCAGTGCACCGCGGTGACCGGCCCGACCTCGCCGTGTTGCAGCGCGTGCGCGTAGAGCATCATGCCGGTGCCGGCGAAGACCAGCAGCGCCAGCGTGAGCGGCTCGGTGCCGATGGCGATCACGGTGCCGAACGTGTCCAGCCCGGCGGGCACCGGCAGGGCGCGGCCGACCAGCGCGGCGCCGCCCAGCGACAGCCCGGCCAGCGCCGCGACCACGCCACCGGGAGCGCCGGTGTGGCCCGCGGTCCAGCCCGCGACGACCATGCCGACCGCGGCGGCGCAGAGCCAGAAGCGCAGCGTGTCCGACGTGACGACGTCTTCCTGCGGCCCCGCCGAGAAGCCCAGCGCGACCAGCGCGACGATGGTGACGACGACCGCGGCGACGTCACGTTTGCGCAGCCGGGAGGCGAGCACCAGCCGGGCGGCGACCACGGTGACCGCCAGCGAGCTGGCCAGGATCGACTCGACCACATAGACGGCCAGGTCGCGCAGCGCGATCATGGCGCCGACCCAGGCCAGGATGTCGCAGAGGATGCCGAGCAGATAGAGCGGGTGACCCATGGTCTTGACCGTGCCGGTGCTGCGGCGGGCGGCCACGGCCTGGAAGATCGACGCGGCGGCGTAACTGAACGCGCCGAAGATCGCGATGGCCAGCGCGACCCCGCCCGCGGCGGTCATCGCACTCGCCTACCGTGGTGACACTGGGTGTAATGCCTGGTCACGATCTGATAATAGGCGAGAGTTGATTATTCTCCTACCCGCAAAACCGAGATCGTGTCGTCGTCTCCGTTGGACACATAGGCCGTGCGGCCGTCCGGTGCCACGGCCAGGGTCCGCGGGCTGCGGCCGACCTTGATCGTCGCGGTCACGGCGCCGGTCCGGCCATTGAGGACGGAGATGGTGTTCGAGCCCTCGTTGACCACGTAGGCATGGGCGCCGTCCCGGGCGTACCCGACGGATTGTGGTTTTGTTCCGACCCGGAGCGGGCCGATTCGCTTGAGGGTGACCGCGTCGATCAGGTCGGCGGTGTTCGCGTCGTAGCCCGCGACCAGGATCTTCTTGCCGTCGGGGGAGAAGGCGACGCTGTGCGGGGAGCGGCTGACGTCGACCGACTTGATCAGCTTGTCGGTGCGCATGTCGATGATCGAGACGGAGTTCGACTCGTGGTTGGCGGTGACCGCGCGGCGCAGGCTCGCCGAGAAGGCGACCGCGTGCGGGTTGGGCGGTACCTCCACGCGGCCGTCCGGGCGCTGGCCCGAGGCGGTGAAGACGTCCACCCGGCCGCTGCTGTGGATCGGCACCCAGAGTCGCCCGTCCGGGGCCACGGACAGCGTGAACGGCTGCTTGCCGGTGCTCAGATATCTGCTGACCTTGCGGGTGGTGGCGTCGACCACGGCGACCCCGCTGCCGGTCTTGTCGTCCTCATACATCGAGACGAAGACCTGGCGGCCGTTGGCCGACGTGGCGACGAAGCGCGGGGTGTTGCGCAGCTTCACCGAGGTCACCTTGCGGCTGGCGGCGTCCACCACGGACAGCACCTTGGCGCCCTGATTGGCGACGTAGACCGTGCGGCCGTCCGGCGCCACCGCGACGCCTTCCGGTTCCTCGCCCACCTTGATCGTGGCCAGCACGGACGGTTTGCCGACGCTCCGGATCGAGCGGGCCAGCGGGACCTTCGGGACCTTCGCCGGCGCTTCCTTCGGCACGACCGAGGGTGACGGCGCGACGAAGGTCGGCGCCGCCACCGGCGTTGCCTCCCTTTCAAAAAGAGAGCCGTTCAGGGCCACCGCGACGCCCACGCCGGCCAGCACGACCAGCGCGGTCAGCCCGGCGACCAGCACGGTCAGCCCGACCCGGCGGCGCTTCGGCGGGGTGGTCAGGACGGTCACCCGGGACGCGGACGCGTCGGTGTCGGTGAACCACTCGTCGATGTCGGCCAGCGACGGCGAGCGTTCCTCGACGACCTGGCCGGTGACCCGCACGTCGGCCCAGCCGGCCGGGCCGCTCACGGTGACCGAGCCGTCCAGCCACTCCGATTCGGGGTGCCAGGCGATGCGGAGCTGGCGGCCGTTCAGCATGGCGCGCAGGCCGGGCCCGGCGGAGGTGACCTTCGCGGCCGCGATCGCCAGCGGCGGGCCTTCCACCAGCACGTCGGTGACCAGGGCCGGGGAGCCGGGCGGGACCTGACCGAAATCCACCAGCTCGGGGTGGACCCGCACGGTGGTGCGCTCGAGCATCGCGACCGCGGCGGCGGCCACCGTGCGGCTGTCGTCGTCGGTCAGGCGCTGCAGGGCCATCCGGGCGGCAGCGGCCAGCACGAGATCGTCACCGTTCGCCAGCCGGGCCAGCTCGTACACGCCCTGCAGGCGAGCCTCCCGGATCGGGCTGTCGATCTCGGCCACCAGCTGCGGCGGCAAGCCACGTCTACTCATCGTGCCCCCGAGATCAGCATGCAGTGACGACGACCATCGACGAAAGTCATCAGTCCGAAATTGGCATGCGATGCGTACCGCGCTGCGTTGAGGACACCCTCCGGGCAGCGCGGATATCGTGCGCCGATGCGCCCCGCACCCTGGCAGCGGATCGGCACCACGCTGAAGACACATCCGCTGACCGTCGACGTCACGCTGGCCGTGGGCCTGACCGCGGTCAGCGTCTTCCAGGGGCTGGACGACATCAGCGGCAAGTGGCGCCCGTTCGACGCGACCGCGGTGGCGCTCACCGCGCTGAGCACGCTGCCGCTGGCCGTCCGGCGCCGGGCGCCGCTGATCGTCTTCGTGCTCACCGGCACCTTCTGGGTGGTGCAGATCGCGCTCGGCTACAACCCGATCGTGACCAACTACGGCGCCCTGCTCGCGCTCTACACCGTCGCCGCGACCCAGCAATGGCCGCGCATCGTGGCATGCATGGCGGTCGCGTTCACCATCTGGGCCTTCGCCGGCACCTCCGTGAAGGACACCTCGGTGCTCACCGTGGTGCTGCAAGGTCTGGTCATCCCGGGGGTGATCTGGAAGGTCGCGGACGGCGCCAAGCAGCTGGACCGCACCAACCGGCGGCTCGCCGAGGCCAACCACCTGCTGCGGCGCGACCGGGCGGAGCAGGCCCGGCGGGCGGTCACCGACGAGCGGGTGCGGATCGCCCGCGAGCTGCACGACGTGGTGGCGCACCACGTGTCGGTGATCTCGGTGCAGGCGGGTCTGGCGCGTTATGTGCTGCGATCCGACCCGGACACCGCGCGAACCGCGATGGACACCGTGCTGGCCACCAGCGGCGAGGCGCTGGACGAGATGCGCCGCCTGCTCTCCCTGCTGCGGGTCGGCGCCGACGGGGCGAACGGCCGGCCGGACGCGGATTACGACCCGGCGCCGGGGCTGGCCGGGCTGCCCGAACTGTTCGGCCGGGTGCGAGCCGCCGGGGTGCCGGTCGAGGTGGAGGTCACCGGGGTCGCGCAGCCGCTGTCGTCCGGATTGGAGCTGTGCGCGTATCGGGTGATCCAGGAGTCGCTGACCAATGTGCTCAAGCACGCGGCGCCGGCCACCGCGCACGTGCGGCTGGACTATCTGCCGCACGAGCTGGTGGCGGTCGTGCGCGACGACGGCGGGCCGCGGACAAATGCACCCGACGAGGGCGCCGGACACGGTTTGATGGGCATGCGGGAGCGGGCCACGCTATATGGCGGCACGCTGCGTGCCGGGCCGGCCGCCGACCGTGGCTTCGAGGTGCGGCTGGTGCTGCCGCTGGCAAGAGAGGACCGCGGATGATCGGCGTGCTCGTGGTGGACGACCAGGAGCTGACCCGTGCCGGGCTGGCCGCGCTGATCCGCGCCGCGCCGGGCATGGACGTGCTGGGTGAGGCCACCGACGGCGGGCAGGCCATCGCGATGGCGGCGAAGCTGCGGCCGCAGGTGATCCTGATGGACATCCGGATGCCCGGGGTCAACGGCACCATGGCGACCGCGCGGATCCTGGCCGGCGCCACGCCGCCACCACCCCGGGTGCTGGTGCTGACCACCTTCGATCTGGACGAGTACGTGTACGCCGCGCTCCGGGCCGGCGCCAGCGGGTTCCTGCTCAAGGACACCTCGCCCGAGCGCCTGCTGGCCGCGATCCGCACGGTGGCCGAGGGCGACACACTGCTCGCCCCGAGCATCACCCGGCGGCTGGTGGAGGCGTGGGCGCCGCCGTCCGGGCCCGATCGGACGCCGCCCGGGCTGGCCACGCTGACCGTGCGGGAGACCGAGATCCTGCGGCTGGTCGGCACCGGGGTGTCGAACACCGAGATCGCGGCGGCGTTGTTCCTCAGCGAGGCGACCGTGAAGACCCATCTGAACCGGCTGATGTCCAAGCTCGGCCTGTCCAGTCGCGCGCAGGTGGTGGTCGTCGCGTACGAGAGCGGTCTGATCGTGCCGCAGGGGCGCGCGTCATGACGGACTGGGCCGAGATCTGGGCCGAGCGCGGCACCTACGAAGCCACCGCGGACGACCGCGAGCGGGCATATGTCGTCAGCATGTTCGCCTATCCCTCGGGTGACCTGCACATGGGACATGCCGAGGTGTATTCGATCGGGGACGCGATCGCGCGGTTCCACCGGATGCGCGGACGCAACGTGCTGCACCCGATCGGCTGGGACTCGTTCGGGCTGCCGGCCGAGAACGCGGCGCGCAAGCGGGGGCTCGACGCGCGCGAATGGACGTACGCGAACATCGAGACGCAGGCCGAGTCGTTCCGCCGGCTCGGCATCTCGGTCGAGTGGCGGTCCCGGCTGCACACCTCCGACCCGGAGTTCTACCGCTGGAACCAGTGGCTCTTCCTGCGCTTCTTCGAGCACGGGCTGGCCTACCGCGCGGAGGCGCCGGTCAACTGGTGCCCGCAGGACGAAACCGTGCTGGCCAACGAGCAGGTCGTCGGCGGGCGGTGCGAGCGCTGTGGCGCCGAGGTCGAGCAGCGGCCGCTCACCCAGTGGTTCTTCCGCACCACGGCCTATGCCCAGCGGCTGCTCGACGACATGGCGCTGATCGACTGGCCGGACGAGATCCTGGCGATGCAGCGCAACTGGATCGGATCCGCGCCCGACTTCCGGCTGCGTGACTGGCTGGTGTCCCGGCAACGGTCCTGGGGCACCCCGATCCCGATCGTGCACTGCCCGTCCTGCGGCCCGGTGCCGGTGCCCGACGCCGAACTGCCGGTGCTCCTCGGCGCCGAGGTCGACGTCGCGTGCCCGGCCTGCGGTGGGCCGGCCCGCCGGGAGACCGACACGATGGACACCTTCGTCGACTCGTCCTGGTACTACCTGCGCTATCCGGCCCCGGAATACACCGAGGCGCCGTTCCACCCGGAGGCGCTGCGCCGCTGGCTGCCGGTGACCGACTACATCGGCGGCAAGGAACACGCCACCGGCCACCTGATCTACGCGCGCTTCGTCACCAAGGCGCTGCACGACCTGGGCTACGTCGACTTCGTCGAGCCGTTCGCCCGGCTGACCACCCAGGGTCAGGTGCTGATGGACGGCAAGGCCATGAGCAAGTCGCTCGGCAACCTGGTCGACCTGCGGGAACAGATCACCGAGCACGGCCCGGACGCGGTGCGGCTGAGCATGCTCTTCGCCGGGCCGCCCGAGGACGACATCGACTGGGCCGACGTCTCGGTCACCGGCGCGGTGAAGTTCCTGGCCCGGGTCGTGCGCCTGGCCGCGGACATCGGGCCGATCGAGCGCGAGCCGGTGGACGACGACCTGCGCCGCGAGGTGCACCGAGAGGTCGCGGCGATTACCACGCTGATGGAGAACCGCCGTTTCAACGTCGCGATCGCGCACCTGATGTCGCTCACCTCGGCGCTGCGCCGGGCGACCGGCGATCCGAGCGCGCGGGAGGGTGCCGAGATGCTGGCCCGGATGCTGTCCTGCGTCGCGCCCTTCACCGCCGAGGAGGCGTGGGAGCGGCTCGGCCACGGCCCGTCGGTGTGCGACCACGGCTGGCCGGTGGCCGACCCCGAACTGGCCGCCCGGCCCACCACGACCTGCGTGGTGCAGGTGGACGGCAAGGTGGTCGAGCGGCTGACCGTGCCGGTCGACGTCGACGAGGCGACACTGCTCGACCGGGTGCTGGCGCTGCCCGCGGTGTCCGGGCTGACCTTCGCGCGCAAGGTGGTGCGGGCTCCTCGTATCGTGAACCTGGTGGTCGAGCGCTCGTAGTGCGGTGTTGGCCGGCGACTCACCACCCGTCCCGATGATGGGACGGATGCGAGCGATCCGATATGGCGGTCTGGCCGGCGCGTGTCTGCTCGCGCTCACCGGCGTCTTCGGCGGCGCCCTCCCGCACGGCGACCTGACCACGAACCCGGCCGGCGTGGCCCGCGGCGACCACGGCGAGTTCATCCTGCTCGGCTGGCTGATCGGCACCGCGATCCTGGCCGGCGCCTGGTGGGCGGCCCGCGACCGGGTGCCGTCAGCGCGCTGGGCCCTGGTCACGGTGGCGTTGTGGACGGCGCCGTTCCTGGTGGTGCCCCCGATGGAGAGCCGCGACCTCTATTCGTACGCCTGCCAGGGCCACCTGCTGGTGAACGGCGTGAACCCCTATGCGGCCGGCGTGGCCGCGTTGCCGTGCCCGTGGCTGGATGCCGTCTCGCCGATCTGGCGGGACACCCCGGCGCCCTACGGCCCGGTGTTCCTGCTGCTCGCCGGGCTCGCGGTGCTGGCCGGCGGCACGCTGGCCGGGGTGATCCTGATGCTGCGGCTGTTCGCGGTGGCCGGTCTGCTCGCGGTCGCCGCGGCGGTGCCGGTGCTGGCCCGGCGCTGCGGGGTGCCGGTCGAGCGCGCGCTCTGGCTGGCGCTGGCCGGCCCGGTGGTCGGGATCCACCTGATCAGCGGCGCGCACAACGACGCCCTGATGATCGGCGCCGCGCTGTCCGGGCTGGCCGTGCTGGTGCTCCGGCCGGCGCATCCCGGCCTGCAGCTCACCGCCGGACTGCTGCTCGGCCTGGCGGTGGCGATCAAGGTGACCGCGATCGTGATCGTGCCGTTCGCGGTGCTGATCGCGGTGGCGCCGGTGCAGCGGTTCGCCGGCAAGATCGGTCCGGGCCTGCGGGTGACCGGCAGCACGCTTCTGCTGGTGCTCGGCGTGACCGCGGCGAGCGGGCTGGGCTTCGGCTGGGTCGGCGGCATGGTGCGCACCGGCGATCTGGTGCAGTTCACGTCGCCGCCGACCGCGGTCGGGATGACCGTGACGTATGCCGCCGATCCGTTTTTGCCGGACTTCGACGCGGTGCCCGCCGTACGCCTGCTCGCGATCTTGATCTTGGCTCTGGTCCTGGTCGTGATCTGGTTGCGCAGCGCGACCACCCAGGGTGATCCGGTCCGCGCCGCGCTGCGCGGCGCGGGACTGGCGAGCGCGGCGTTCGTCGTGCTGTCGCCGTCGTTCCACCCCTGGTACGTGATGTTCCCGATGATCCTGCTCGCGGCCACCACGGTGCGCACCGAGCTCGTGACGGTCGCCGCCACCGTCTCCGCGTTCCTGGTGCTGCCGGACGGCGGCGGCCTGGCCCGGTTCGCCGAGTACGCCGGCGCGCCGCTCGTCACCGTCCTGCTGATCGTGCTGATTCTCCGGAATCGCAGGCAGGTACTGACAGGGCCTCTTCCGACCGCCGGAGAACGCATAGCGTCGGGACATGCAGAAACGAACTCTCGGTAAGAGCGGCCTGGAGGTCTCCGCGATCGGCTACGGCGCGATGGGGATGAGCCAGAGCTATGGTCCGTCGCCGGAGCGCCCGGAGATGATCGCCCTGCTGCGCCAGGCGGTCGAGCTCGGCGTCACGTTCTTCGACACCGCGGAGGTATACGGCCCGTTCGTCAACGAGGAGCTGGTCGGCGAGGCGCTCGAGCCGTTCAAGGGCGAGGTGGTGATCGCCACCAAGTTCGGCTTCGCGTTCGACGCGGACGGCAAGCAGTCCGGCCTGTCGAGCCGTCCGGACGACATCAAGAAGGTCGCCGAGGCCTCCCTCAGGCGCCTCCGGCTGGACGCTCTCGACCTCTTCTACCAGCACCGGGTCAATCCCGAGGTGCCGATCGAGGACGTCGCCGGCGCGGTCCGCGAGCTGATCGCCGAGGGCAAGGTCAAGCACTTCGGCATGTCCGAGGCGGCCGCCGCCACGGTGCGCCGGGCCCACGCCGTGCAGCCGGTGACCGCCCTGCAGAACGAGTACTCGCTGTGGTGGCGCCGGCCCGAGGAAGAGATCCTGGCGATGTGCGAGGAGCTGGGCATCGGCCTGGTGCCCTACAGCCCGCTGGGCAAGGGCTTCCTGACCGGCAAGATCGATCAGGCCACCGAGTTCACCAGCGGCGACATCCGCACCACGATCCCGCGGTTCAGCCCCGAGGCCCGCGCCGCCAACCAGGCGCTGATCGACCTGCTGACCGAGATCGCCGCGCGTAAGAACGCGACCGCCGCGCAGGTCGCGCTGGCCTGGCTGCTCGCCCGTAAGCCGTGGATCGTGCCGATCCCGGGCACCCGCAAGCTCTCCCGCCTGCAGGAGAATCTGGGCGCCGCCGACCTCGAGCTCACCGCGGACGACCTGGCCGAGATCGAGTCGGCGCTCGCAAAGATCGACATCGAGGGCGGCCGCTACCCGGAACACCTGGAGCGCCTGACCAACCTGTGACTCGGGTCACGAGTCGAATGGGGGTGCCGTGCGTCCGCTGGTCCTATCGTCTGCGACATGACGCGCATCCTGCTGATCTCCGGGAGCACCTTTGACGGGTCCCTGCAGACGGCGGCCCTCCGGACGGCCGCGAACTTCGCCCCGGCTGGGATCGACGCCACCCTGTACGACGGCCTGCGCGACCTCCCGGCCTTCCTGCCCGGCGAGCGCTACGCCCCGGAGAAGGTGAACTGGCTGCGGCACCGGGTGAAGGCCTCGGACGCGGTGCTGTTCTGCACGCCGGAATACTCGGGCTCGCTGCCCGGCAGCCTCAAGAACCTGCTCGACTGGCTGGTCGACGGCGGCGACCTGAACGGCAAACCGGTCGCCTGGCTCTCCACCGCCTCGGCGGGCCGCGACGAGGGCGCCCGCGCCGAGCTGGAGACCGTGCTCACCCATGCCAAGGCCAAGATCCTGCGCTCGGCGTGCATCCGGATCCCGCTCGACCCGGGTTCGGTGGACCGGCACGGTTATGTGACCGACCAGCGGCTGCACATGGCCCTGCTCGACGTGGTCCAGGCGCTGCTCAGGTCGCTGGTGCCGGTGCAGGTCAAGCCGCCGCCCACGCAGGAGCCGTCCTGGCAGGCGTACTCCAGCGTCTATCCCTTGATCTTCCGTCAGGGAGGCGGTTCGTAAGGGGGTTCCATCAGTACCTGTGCCGGCCCGGGCAGCGGACGTAGCGTCGTGGTCATGGACAACCGGGCCGAGATCCGCGACTTCCTGACCACCCGGCGGGCCAGGATCACGCCGTCGCAGGCGGGTCTGCCGGCCTTCGGCGGCAATCGTCGCGTGGCCGGCCTGCGGCGCGAAGAGGTCGCGATGCTGGCCGGGGTGAGCGTCGATTACTACACCCGGCTCGAGCGCGGCAATCTCGGCGGTGTCTCGGAAAGCGTGCTGCACGCGCTGGCCCGGGCGCTGCAGTTCGACGACGCCGAGCGCGCGCACCTCTTCGACCTGGCCCGCACCGCGAACGCCACCAGCCACTCGAAGCGCCGCCCGTCGACGCGGCGGGTGCGGCCGGTGGTGCAGCGGATCCTGGACAGCATCACCGCGCCGGCCTGGGTGCGGAACGGCCGGCTCGACTACCTGGCGGCGAACCGGCTCGGCGCCGCGCTCTATGCCCCGCTGCTGGAGAGCACGACCAGGCCGACCAACAACGCCCGGTTCACCTTCCTCGACCCGGCGGCGAAGGAGTTCTATCGCAACTGGGAGGGCTCGGCGCACGACATCGTGGCGATCCTGCGCGCGGAGGCCGGCCGCAGCCCCTATGACAAGCAGCTCAGCGACCTGATCGGCGAGCTGTCCACACGCAGCGAGGAGTTCCGGGTCCGCTGGGCCAAGCACCACGTGAAGTTCCACCGCACCGGGCAGAAGGCGGTGCACCACCCGGTCGTCGGTGACCTGGACCTGTCCTACGAGGCGATGGACCTGCAGGCGGACGAGGGCCTGACGCTGCTGGTCTACACCGCCGAGCCGGCCTCACCCACGCAGGACGCCCTGGACCTGCTGGCCAGCTGGTCCTTCGTCGGCCACGAAGTCGGCACTGAAGTCAGCCCCGAAAACGTCGAAATCGGAGACCACTGAACATGTCCACCTGGTTCATCACCGGTTGCTCCACCGGCCTCGGCCGCGCGCTCGCCGAGGCCGTCCTGGCCCGCGGCGACAATGCCGTGGTCACCGCCCGCGACGTCGCCAAGGTCGAGGACCTGGAGAAGGCGCATCCCGGCGCCGCGCTCGCCCTCCCGCTCGACGTCACCGATCAAGACCAGATCAATTCCGCGGTACGCGCGGCAGAGGCGCGTTTCGGCGCGATCGACGTGCTGGTCAACAACGCCGGCTACGGCTACCGCGCGGCCGTCGAGGAGGGCGACCCGGCCGACGTCCAGCGCCTGTTCGACACCAACTTCTTCGGCGCCGTCGCGATGATCAAGGCGGTACTGCCCGGCATGCGGACCCGGCGCAGCGGCGCGATCCTGAACATCTCGTCGATCGGGGCGCAGATCTGCCCAGCCGGCTCGGGCTACTACGCGGCCAGCAAGGCCGCACTCGAGGGCATGACCGGCTCGCTGCGCAAGGAGCTGGAGCCGCTCGGCATCACCGCGATGGTGGTGGAACCGGGCGCGTTCCGCACCGACTTCGCCGGCCGCTCGCTGACCCAGTCGGCGGTGCCGATCGCGGATTACGCGAGCACTGCCGGCCCGCGCCGCAAGGAGAACGACACCATGCACGGCACCCAGCCGGGCGACCCGGCCAAGGCCGCCGAGGCGATGATCAACGCGGTCGCCGGTTCGGACGCACCGGCCTTGCTGCTGCTGGGCAAGGACGCCGCGAGCGCCGCGACCGCCGTGGCGCAGGCGCGTCGGGACGAGCTGGAGAAGTGGCGGCAAGTCTCCGAGAGCACCGACTTCTCCTAGTCGATCGGCAAGCGGCCTGGATCCGCCGGGATAGACCATGATGGACGGATGGATCTGGACACCGGCATTCCGCACAGCGCGCGGATCTGGAACTTCTGGTTGCAGGGCAAGGACAACTTCGAGTCGGATCGGGCGGCGGGCGAGCAGATCCTGGCGCTCGTGCCGGCCCTGGTCACCTCGGCCCGCGCCGACCGTGAGTTCCTGAGCCGGACGATCCGGTTCCTGGCCGGGTCGGCCGGCATCCGGCAGTTCCTCGACATCGGCACCGGCCTGCCGACCGCGAACAACACCCACGAGGTCGCCCAGCGCATCGCCCCCGATGCCCGGATCGTCTATGTGGACAACGATCCGCTGGTGCTCGCGCACGCCCGGGCCCTGCTCACCAGCAGCCCCGAGGGCGCGTCCGACTACCTCGACGCCGACCTGCGCGACCCGGAGAAGATCCTGGCCGGCGCGGCGAGCACGCTCGACTTCGACCGGCCGGTGGCGATCATGCTGCTCGGCATCCTCAACTTCATCATCGACGACGCCGAGGCCACCGCGATCTTGCGACAGCTGATCGACGCCGCCCCGCCGGGCAGTTTCCTGGTGGTGTCGCACCCGACGAACGAGGTGCACGGCAAGGCGATGACCGAGGCGGTGCGGCTGTGGAACTCCACCGGCGGCGCCGAGATGCGCCTGCGCGACCAGGCCGGCGTGGCGGCGTTCTTCGCCGGGCTCCAGGTGCAGGAACCCGGCGTGGTGAGCTGTTCGCGATGGCGGCCGACGTCGTCCGGGGTCGCCGAGGACGTGTCCCACTTCGGCGGCGTCGGCCGGATCCCTTAAAGCAGACGCTGGATCCGGCCGCCATCTCGGTCCAGGAAGGCCAGCTGGGCGGTCTTGTGCGGCAGCTCGATCCGCGCGTCGAAGGTGAAGCCGAGCCGCTTCCATCGGCGCAGCGCCCGCTCGTTGCGCGCGTCCGGCTCGATCACGATCCGCCGCCGGCCCGGCTCCCGGAAGATGAACCGCGACAGCGCCCCGAAGATCGCGCCGGTGAATCCGGGCACCTCGGTCTCGGCGGGCGCCAGGAACAGGTGCAGGCCGAAGTCGCCGTCCCGCACCGGGTAGAACTCGCCGAGCGGGTCGGCGGCCGGCTCGTAGGTCTGGAAGATCCCGACCGGCGTGCCGGTCAGCACCATCAGATAGGCGTGATGTGTCTCCAGCCCGTCCAGGAACTCGTAGACCTCCCGCACCTCGTCTCGCGAATACGCGGTCATGCCCCAGAATTCGGCGCGTGGCTCGTGCACCCAGCCGTACACGAGGTCGAGATGTTCGTCGGGGTCGAGCCGGACGAGCTCGAACGTGCCGAGCCCCGGGAGCTCCTCGGTGTGGACCGTCATCGGGACGCCTCCAGCGGCAGATCGCGCACCAGCATCCGGTGCGGCCGCCAGCCGGGAAACGGCACCAGGTCGCCGACGTGCTCGAACCGGAGTCCCTGCAGCGCCCTCCACACCCGGGTGTTCGTCTCCGCGACGGCCAGCGAGACGCGCTCCTCGGGACGGCCGGCGAGCAGGTCGGCCATCATGCGTACGCCGAGACGGTGTTTCCGGGCCGCGGGCAGCACGAACGCCTCACAGACCGCGAACGTGCGCCCGTCCCACTCCTTTGCCACTTGCGGATCGAGATCCTCCAGGTCACGCCACCAGAGCGTGTCGGCGGGCAGCGGGCAGCCCAGCACGGCGCCGACCACCTCGCCGTCCAGACGGGCCACCGCGGCCCGGAAACCCGGCGCCTCCGCCGTCCAGCGCAAGCGATCCTCGACGGACGGTTCGGTGTGGTCGATCAGATGCAGGTCGGCGGCGTGGACCCGGCGATAGACCGCGGCCAGTGGCTCGAGGCCGACGCTGTCGGTGACGGTGACCGCGCTCGTGGCGTGATCGTGCATGACGCTGCCTCCCTTCTGTTGGTAAGGCTTACCTAAACAGAGGTGTAGGTCACTTTCTAGTAGGACGGCGTCAGGGCGTAGGTCACAGTCCCCGAGTAGGTGCCGGGCTTCATCAGATAGTCGATCTTGCTGGAAATTCAGGGTGACGGTGTCGGCCGGCGCCGCGACGATCTGCTCGGGGGTCGACGAGAAGCCCGCCCACTTGCCGCTCAGCGCCGGCGTCACGATGCCCGACCCGCTCATCGAGACGCCCGTAGCCGAACCGGTTGATCGGGATCGCCGCGGTCGCGAGGGCGGTCGACAGGGTGCCCTCCGGGCCGGTGAAACCGCTGCTCTGCACGGTCAGGGTGTATCCGCTGCGGGCCGTGGAGGAGGTCGCCACCGGGCGGTCGGCGTTCGCGGTCTGGTTCGGGCTCATCGCCACGACGACCTCGGCCGGCGGGCTCAGGGTCGCGGTTTGGGCGTGGCCGGGGAATCCGGTGTTCGCGGCGGCCATCGCGATTGTGCTGGGCCAGCATGACCGACCGCCACGACAAAATCACTGATGGCGATCACGCCGCCCGCATAGGTTCCGGCCGCCGGGTTGGTCAACTCCGCGAACCGCAAATACAGGTGTACGCCCGCGACAGCGAAACGTGTGTAGGTGATCGTCGTGCCGACGCTGGACACTTTGCTGGCTGGTGTCGCTGATGTAGAGGTTTCGGCCGCGTCCCGGGCCATCCCCGCCGGCCGGTCGAACTGCGAGTCGGCCAGCTGGCCACCGTCGCCGGAGACCGTGGTGATCACGTTGCTCCAGAGGAGCTCATGCGGCTGAGCGGAATTCGGTGTAGCGCTCTTCCAGCCGAACGGGGTCCGGGTGGTTCTTGCGCAATCTAGGCAGGACTAGGTGAGCACCATGCATCTCCTGGAGGCCATGTCGCAGCATCGGCCCGTCGATCTCGGTGAGGATGTCGCTGCGCACCTCGACCACGTGGTCGGGTCGGACGCCAAGGATGTTGGCGTCGTAGGCGGCATGGTGGATCTTGCACATGGCCAGCCCATTGGGGATGACGGGATCTCCCTGCGGGTGCCGATCCGACAGGATGTGTGCGGCATCGAGCAACTGCGGATGCCTGAGGCGGCACAGGGTGCACTGCGACTCGTAGGCGCGCAGCACCATCGGGCGGAAGATCGCCTGGTGCAGCCGTTGCAGGGTGAGTCGACGGGTATATCGGCGGTCCAGCGTCGCCACGTCATCGTCGTCTGAATCGGCGTAGTAATCGCCGAGGTCGACGGCGAATTCGTGGGCGTCCCGGTCCTCATTCACCAGAAACACTGGGTAAATCGCCTGGTAGACGCTCTTGGCGACGGGATAAAAATACGCCAGCGGGGCGTTTTGGCGCATTGCTTCGCGCAGAGCTCGGTTGTCCGAGTGCTGCGGGTCGGTGCCGCGCCACTTGTAACGCAGACCTCCATCGGGACCGATCTCGTCCACGTACGGCGCTTCGGCTCCCGGCCGAGTCCAGGTGGTGCGGATGGTCAGCGCCGCTTGCAGACGGGCAGGCTTCCGGATGCCGGGTTGCACGACGAGAGGCGTCGACACTCCTTCGAACACGAAAGTGTTGATCACCTTGGACGGAACGCCATCGGGATGGGCAGCGCTAACCCGAGACAAGTGGGCGAACATCGCCGTGCGAAGGCGCGCGTCCAGATCTCCATCGCCAGCCATGTGATGTTTATAGTCCACCGACACTAAGCAACGGCAGCGGCGAACATCGTAAAGAGGTCACCGGACAGCGGTGTCTCCAGCTTCCACGTCACGGCCATCGGTTGCTCGCCCTCATGTTTGACGTAGGAGGCGGGACCGAGGAACCAGAATGCGCGGTCATCGGCCCGTGCTCGGGCGAAGAGCAAGATCTCGCGTCCCATCTGGGCGTGGTGCTGGTATCGCCGGCCGGTAGGAGTGTCTGCGCGCAGGCCAGATTGGCTCTCCCAGTGAATGAGTTCTCGGCTGATTGCGTAGTCCCGATAACGGGTGTTCGGCGAAAAGTCTCCGCTGGTCTTGTCGAGGGTGAAGGCGAGGAGGTCTGCGCCAACCTTCTTGGCGTCGTACACGCCCTCACGCCACGGCGGCGTCTTCGCGTGCCCTCCTTCGTTGAGGGCGGCGAGGATCTCGATCCGCGTGTACTGCCCGTGAATCTGCAGAGGCACGTCGGCCACCGCCGATTTCTGGAGGTGGTTTGGGTGCCCGCCGACGACCTCCAGCAACTCTGCGATCTCGAAACGCACCTGTGGGTGCCGCCATAGCAGGTCGGTGCCCTCTTGCAGCGACATTGTCTTGGGCAGCACCGTGTCGGCGACATTGGCGACCAGCATTCGGACGAGGCGACGCTCGATCGGGCTGAGCCGGTGCGTGTCTGGCGGTGAACCGCTCTTCAGGAAAGTGCGGTAGCTGTGGGTGCGTTCGTTGTCGTCAATGTGCCGCAGTCGCGAGACGGCTCGCCGGAGGGCAACCTCGTGCGGGCCTTTGGGCGCGACCAGCATGCCCGCCTGTTCGCACATGTCAGACCAGCCGTTGCTGCCGGAGTACACATCTGCCAGATCGAGTCCGGTTTCGTCGAGATAGTTCGCCAGCGTGACTGAGCCTCGTTGGCGGTAGAGGCTGGACAAGTCAGCGACTTTCGCCGGCCACCGCGAAGGGATCGCCTCACGGATGCTGCGCAGGACGATCTCCTCAGCCTTGCGGTCGAGGTCCATGTGGCAGCCGACCGGAAGGAACGGGAAGCCGTCTCTAACGGCGTTTTCGAGGTCTCGTCGGCTGCCACCCAAGAGTGCGCGGTATCGCCCATCAAACCGAAACTCCTTGCGGTGCGTGCCAACGAAATCGAGGACGGTGCAGACGGTCTTGCCCTCGGCTAGCCGGAGACCGCGCCCCAGTTGCTGCAAGAAGAGAGTTGCGCTGTCCGTGGGCCGGAGCATCAGCACCGTGTCGACGGCGGGCACGTCGACACCTTCATTGAACAGGTCCACCGAAAACACCACCTGCAGATTCCCGGCGGCCAAGTCACGTAGCGCCACCCGCCGCGCATCGCTCTGGGTCTCGCCGGAGACTGCGATCGCCCTGATGCCGTGCTCTCGGAACTGTGCCGCCATGTACTCCGCGTGGGCCACGCTGACGCAAAAGCCCAAGCAACGGATCGCTGCCAGGTCGTCGACGTGGTCCCGGAGTTGCTTGATGACGAATCGCGCCAACGCACCGCCGTCTGCGGTGTATCTCTTGACGAGTTCCGTGACGTCGTAGCCCTTACCCCGGCGCCACGGGACCTGCGTGAGGTCGGTTCCATCGTGGATGCCGTAGTAGGCAAACGGGCTCAAGCGTTGCTGCTCGATCGCGTCCCAGAGTCGAAGTTCGGCGGCGATGCGGTTGCCGAACCAATGCAAGACGTCCAGACCGTCGGCGCGCTCTGGCGTGGCCGTGAGGCCCAACAGTTGCTGAGGCTTTAGTTGGTCCATGATCTGGCGATAAGACGGTGCCGCCGCATGGTGAAACTCGTCGACGATGATGACGTCGAAGTGGTCTGCCGCGAAGTTGTCAAGCGACTGAGAGCGCAGGCTCTGCACAGAAGCGAAGACGTGTTCGAACTCTGTGGGCCGCGACCGGCCGATCCACAACTCGCCAAACGAGTAGTCACGAAGTGCATGCCGAAAAGTGGCCCTGCTCTGCTCCAGAATCTCTTCGCGGTGGGCCACGAATAGCAGCCGGGCACGGGGAAGCTTGGCCTTCAGCCGGGCGTAGTCGACGGCCGCCATCACGGTCTTTCCGGTGCCGGTGGCAGAAACGAGCAGGTTGCGGGCGTGACCTCGCTGGCGAGAGAGTTCGATCAGTTCGAGGAGGCGATCCTGGAACGGCTCGAGTCGAATCTCGATGGGACTGAGATAGGTCAGGTCGGGCCGGCGTCCCCGAGTGATGGCCTTCTCGAAGTCCTCCCGCACATAGGGAACGAAGTCGCCGCTCGTCCAGTAGGACTCGAAGATGGCTTTTACCTTCTCCAGGGTGTCCGGATTTCGGGCCCCGGAGATGCGGATGTTCCATTCCTTACCCGGACCGTGCGCCGAGTGGGTCAGGTTCGACGATCCGACGTACGCGGTGCTCAAGCCGGTCTGGCGCAGAAAAATCCATGCCTTCGCGTGCAGTCGCGTGGTCTGGATGTCGTAGGAAACCCGGACCGCGGCACCAAGTTCGCCGAGGATGTCGAGAGCGTCCGCTTCCGTCGAGCCGGTATACGTGGTCGTAAGCACCCGAAGTCGTCGGCCGCGAGCGGCGTGCTGGCGCAAAGCCGGCAGCAATGGCAATAGGCCGGTCTTCCGGATGAACGCCATGACTAGATCGATGGAGTCGGCCGAGTCGATCTCCGCCGCGATCTGCCGACCGACCCGCGGCTCACCTGGGGAGTTGGTCAGCAGGGTGGTGTCGAGCAGCGGAATCATCGGGCGGGAGGTGGTTCGAGGCGATCCATCAGCGCGGCGCTCGCTGATCTCGCTAAGCCACCTGCCGGGCGCTAGCGGCCGGTCCACGATCGTGGCCGCACGCGGCACTAGGTCCGCGACCACATCCGCTACCCGGCGGGCGACCTCGATGCCTGCTGAGACGCGATCGGAGTCTGGTACCGCCTCGAGCGCCTTCTGAATCTGCCTGCCCGCGAGGCGTGCGATGCGATCGGCCGCGTCGGCCGGACGCAACGGCTCCAGCCTGGCCAGGTCCGCGTCGATTGCTTCGAGGCGGCTCGCCAGCGTTTCCGTCAGCAGATCTTCGTACAGTCCGGCGTCCAGCTCCTCAGCCACGCCCAGAAGTCTGCCGCAGCCGGCTGTCGACGCGGCGGACATCGGCCGCGAGTCAACGGCTCATGAAACGGCCGTAGAGTTGCTGCGCAAGGGTCGTCGGTGGAGGTTGGGGCACGTGGAGCTGTTGCACTCGGGGAAAGTTCGGGACGTCTACGCCGACGGCGCGGACCTGGTGCTTGTCGCCAGTGATCGGATCTCCATCTTTGACGTGATCCTGCCTACGCCCATCCCCGACAAGGGGAAGATCCTCACCCAGCTCAGCCTCTGGTGGTTCGACCAGCTCAAAGACGTCGCCCCCAACCACATCCTCTCCGCCACCGACGTCCCCCCGGAGTGGCAGGGCCGCGCCGTCCGCTGCGAGAAACTCAAGATGATCATGGTCGAGTGCATCGCCCGTGGTTACCTCGCCGGCTCCGGCATCAAGGACTACCAGAACGACCGCGCCATCGCCGGCAACCCGCTCCCCGAAGGCCTCCTCGAAGGCTCACGCCTGCCCGAGCCGATCTTCACTCCGTCCACCAAGGTGGCGCCGGGCCAGGGCCACGACGAGACCATCACCTACGACGACGTCGTCGCCCAAGAAGGCCTGGACGTCGCGAAGGAACTCAAGCGAATCACCCTGGAGACCTACCGTCGGGGGGCGGAGGTCGCAAAGAAACACGGCATCATCATCGCCGACACCAAGATCGAGCTGGGTTTCGGCGAGCGCGGCATCACCCTCGCCGACGAGCTCCTCACCCCCGACTCGAGCCGCTTCCTCCAGGCCGACGAATGGTGCGACGGCAGCCCGCCCCGCTACCTCGACAAGCAGTTCCTGCGCGACTGGGCGACCACCGAAAAGGCCGACTGGGACCGCACCTCACCAGGCCCGGAGATCCCCGAGCGGGTCGTCGAAGCGACCCGCAACCGCTACGTGGAGGTCTACGAGAAGCTGACCGGCGAGAAGTGGCGGTAAGTCACACCTCACCGCCGAGAGCGTCGACCTACGATCAAAATCATGGACTACGGTCACCAGCTCGAGTTCGGCGCCTTCATCACGCCGGCCAACGACCCGCCGCTGGCCGCGGTCGAGAGAGCCCAGCTCAGCGAGGATCTCGGCTATGACCTGGTGACCTTCCAGGACCACCTCTATCAGCCGGCCTTCCACGACACGTGGACGCTGCTGACCTGGGTGGCCGCGCAGACCGAGCGCATCCGGCTGGCCGGCAACGTGCTCAACATCCCGATGCGCCCGGCCCCCCAGCTCGCCCGCGCCGCCGCCTCGCTCGATCTGCTCTCCGGTGGCCGGTTCGAGCTCGGCTTGGGCGCCGGCGGGTTCTGGGATGCGATGGAGGGCATGGGCGTCACCCGGCGCACGCCGGCCGAGTCGGTCGAGCAGCTCGCCGAGGCGATCGACGTGATCCGTGAGCTGTGGCGCGCCGACGAGCGCAAGGCGACCCGGTTCGACGGGAAGTACTACCAGCTCAAGGGTGCCAAGCGTGGTCCGCGGCCGGCGCACGACATCCCGATCTGGGTGGGCGCCTACAAGCCTCGGATGCTGCGGCTGGTCGGCGCCAAGGCGGACGGCTGGCTGCCCACGCTCTCCTATCTCAAGCCCGGTGACCTGGAGCGCGGCAACGACATCATCGACGCGGCGGCCAAGGAGGCGGGCCGCGATCCGCGTGAGATCCGGCGCCTGCTCAACGTCGTCGGCGATCCGGCCAAAACAAAGGACAAATGGGTCGAGGAGCTGCTTTCGCTCGCGCTTCAGCACGGCATCGGCACTTTCATCCTGGGCAGCGACGACCCCGCCGAGTTGCAGCGATTCGCCACCGAGGTCATCCCAGAGGTGCGGGCAGCGATAACCAAGGAACGGACCGTAAAAGTCGGCGACGTGCGCAGCGCCACGGCGCTGAGAGCGCGGCGCGACGACATCGATTACGACGGACTCCCGCCAGGATTGGTCGGCTCGGCCATCGAGCCAGGCGATTTCGGGTACGCGAAGGTGCGCTCCACGTACATGAGGGGTGGCTCTCCGGGTCTTGTGCTGCAGCCGCGTGACGAGGCGCAGGTCGTCGAGGCCCTGGCGTTCGCCCGCGAGCAGGACGTGCCGCTGGCCGTGCGCAGCGGCGGGCACGGCATCAGCGGCCGCTCCACAAACGACGGTGGCATCGTCATCGACCTGCAGAAACTCAACCGGATCACGGTGCTCGACGAGGATCGGCGACTGGTCCGGGTGGAGGCCGGCGCGCGCTGGAAGGATGTCGCCGCCGCGCTCTCGCCGCACGGCTGGGCGCTGAGCAGCGGCGACTACGGCGGTGTCGGCGTCGGCGGGCTGGCCACCGCGGGCGGCATCGGATGGCTGGTGCGCGAGCACGGCCTCACCATCGACCACCTGCGTGCGGCCCGCCTCGTGCTGGCCGACGGCTCCGTGACGACGGTCTCCGAAACCGAGAATCAAGACCTCTTCTGGGCGGTACGCGGAGCCGGCGCCAACTTCGGCATCGCGCTGTCCTTCGACTTCGCCGTGGATGAGGTCGGTGACGTGGGCTTCGGGCAGTTCGTGCTGGACGCCTCGGACCCGGCCGGCTTCCTGCAGCGGTGGGGCGCCGCGATGGAGTCGGCGCCGCGTGACGTGACCACCAACCTGATCATGGGTCCGCCCCGGCGCGGCCAGATGCTGGCCCAGATCTACGGGGTGGTCGACTCGTCCGAGCCCGACGTGATCATCGACCGGTTCCAGCGGGTGGCCGGCGTGGCGCCGCTGCTCGACCAATCGGTGCAGCTGACGCCCTATGCCGGCGTGATGAACGTGCCGGACGCCGCGCACGACGGCCAGGGCGACCCGGTGGCGCGCTCGGCGCTGGTCGCACATTTGACGCCCGAATTCGCGGCTGATGCCGAGCAGCTGATCCGATCCGGCGCCGTCTACTTCTTCCAGATCCGCTCGGTGGGCGGCGCGGTCGCCGACCTCCTGTCCGACGCGACGGCCTATGCGCACCGATCGGCAAACTTCTCAGTGGTGGCATTCGGTGCGTCCAAGGACAAGCTGGACGAAGCGTGGGAGCAAATGGCGGCCCATTCGACCGGCCTCTACCTGAGTTTCGAGACGGACCAGCGACCCGAGCGGATCACCGAGGCCTGGCCGCCGGCGACGCTGGAGCGGCTGCGCACACTGAAACGCCGCTACGACCCGGCGAACGTGTTCCGCGACAACTTCAACATCACGGTTGACGAGTAGCCGGTGCGGCGGCCCAGTGCAGGGTCACCTTGAAGTTGGCCTCGCCACTCGACTCGGCGATCACGAAGCCGGTCTTGGCGGTCAGCTTCAGGCCGAGCTCGACCTCGATCGCGTCCGGCGGCGTCGCGGCCGCCCGGGCCTTGCGCACGGCATCCTGCCCGAGCCGCACGATCTGGGCCACGGCCTGGTCGAAGCGCTCGGTGGTGCGCGCCACCACATCACCCGCGCCGGCCCGCTGCAGGCCCTCATAGGTGACCTCGACCTTGATCAGGTCGTCGCCGTCCTCGTCGATCGGCAATTCCACATAGGCGGCCACGGCGACTCCAGAGTGAGGGATGGACGAACACATCGTTCGCTCCGGGATGGTAGTTGCGTCGCATGGGCGTGGAGAAGCGGATCGTGCCTGCCGCGAGCGAGCACGCGGCTGCGCGTGGTGAATGTCGAGCGTGGACAGACCGGTGACGTGTTCGCGGTGCGCGGCGAAGGCCGGCGGCGGACGCACTCTCCCGCTCAGCGTCGAGATCGGCGGTCAGGCGTTCTCGGTGACGCGGGGCTTGGGCCAGGCGGCGCGGCTGCCGCAACCATCGCAGCTCAGCTGATCGCCGCAGTGCGCGCACCAGTCGTTGGTGCGGCGTAGATACCAACCCAGGGCGACGCCGGCCAGCAGACTGGCCAGACCGACCAGTGCGGCCAGCGCCACCGCGCCGGTCACGCCGCGTTCCTCGACTCGGTCGCGGGAACTCGCCTGACCAGTGCCGTGCGGTCGTCGAGCGCCGGATCTTCGTCGGCGCGGGTGGTCACGCAGTCGGCGGTGAACGTGTCGACGCCGGTGCCGAGAGCGGCGCCGGGGCGATAGGTGACCGTTACGGCGCGCGGGGACGCGGCCTCGATCACTCCCGGCCGCCAGCCCTGCGCTCGGTAGACCCAGACCGGGTCGGCCTTGCGGTAGCTGTCGGTCGGTGCCACGTCCGCCGGGTCGCGCTCCGGCGGGGCGATGGTCGGAGTGGACATCGGGGAAGCCTCCAAGATCCCGTGTGTCGGCCGGGGTAGCCGACCACGTCGGCCGAGAAGCCGAACATTTCAGCACGCTGTGTCAGCAAGCAAGTACGTGTCTGTCAGCTATCATGCTCGCTGACAAGGGCGTTCGCAAGGCCGGATGCACGTGCATATGGCTTGTGCGTGCATGCAAGTTCGGATGCATCGGACGGTTTTCAGCCGGACGATCACACCCGTAGGATGACCGGGACTGCGTACCGGCAGCCCTCGACAAGCGACCTTTGGGGAGTCAGGTGAGTGCGGAGGAGGCGCCGGGCAGCGGGCCCACCGTGCTGCGCATCCTCTTGGGTGCACAGTTGCGGAAGCTCCGCGAGAGCAAGGCGATCACCCGTGAAGACGCCGGGTGGGAGATTCGCGCGTCCGGTTCGAAGATCAGCAGGATGGAGCTCGGTCGCGTCAGCTTCAAGGAGCGCGACGTCGCCGATCTCCTCAGTCTTTACGGGGTCGCGGACCCCAAGGAGCGCGAGGCTCTGCTGAGCCTCGCCCGGCAGGCGAACAACCCGGGATGGTGGCACCACTTCGGCGACATCCTGCCCGGCTGGTTCCAGTCCTATCTGGGGCTCGAGGCGGCGGCGACGCTGATCCGCACCTATGAGATCCAGTTTGTCCCGGGTCTGCTGCAGACGCCCGAATACGCGCGAGCCGTCATCATGCTCGGCCACGCGGGGGCGAACGGCGACGAGATCGACCGCCGGGTGGAGTTGCGCCGGCAGCGCCAGCAAGTGTTGAACCGCCCGGATCCGCCGCAACTGTGGGCGGTCATCGACGAGGCGGTGCTGCGTCGCCCGATCGGCGGCGTCGAGGTGATGAAGGCACAGATCGAGGCCCTCATCCTGGCGGCCAAGCTGCCCAACGTGCGGCTGCAGATCATCCCGTTCCACGCCGGCGGCCATGCCGCGGCGGGCGGGCCCTTCGCGATCCTGCGGTTCCCGGAGCCGGAGCTGCCCGACGTGGTCTATGTCGAGCAGCTCACCAGTGCGATCTATCTGGACAAGCGCGAAGACGTGGATCACTACGCCATCGCGATGGAACGGGTCTGCATCGATGCCGACCCGCCGAACCACACACCGGAGATTCTCGAGAAGCTCCTGCATGAGGTCGGCAGGCCGGCATAGTCATGCCTCACGGGCCTCGCCCGGCCCGCGACTGGAACGCCTGGTCCGCTCAGGACAGCAGGTTGTCGAAATCGCCGTCCCGCACGCCGAGGATGAAAGCCTCGATCTCGGCGGGCGTGTAGATCAGCGCCGGGCCCTCAGGGTCCCGGGAGTTCCGCACGGCGACTTCGCCCTCCGGAAGCGCAGCGCACTCGACGCAGTTGCCGCTGGGGTTGCTACGGCCACTCTTCTGCCAGGTGACTCCCTGCAACTGGCTGGCCGACATGCCGTTGACCATGCGCGACATCTCTTACTCCCTACGTTGCCCAATCGGCCGGGATCGGCCGATCTGTTGCTAACCCTCTGGCCCCGCCAGACTGCAGGCTGTGCAGATGCACGTGCATTTGGCCTTGCGCTCTCACGGGATTATGAGCATGATAACGCACGGGCAACGCAAATAAAGGTCACTTAGGGTGACATCTTTAAGTGACCATACGGTCGCAGAACGGCCTCAAGCGAGGTCCCTTGGCGGGGGCGTCCGAGCCGGAGGTAACAGCGCATGTGGGTGCCGAACATTGGTCCGGAGCTTCCCGACCCGTCGGACGTGCATGCTCAGGACAACTCGCGGAGAGGTAACCCGGCCCTCGTGTATCGCGATCACCTTCCCACCGACGACGTCGTCGCGGCGTCGAGCCGTGCCAGCGCCGTTACTCAGCGTTTTGGCGGCGTACGTTACGCACTGAGTCGGCCGCTCGCCGGCGGCGTCCAACTGCCGGATGCATCCGCCGCGCCCGAGGGTGGTGAGTCCGATCCGCACGCTTGAGGCCGTCCGGTGCGGCCACCGCAGCCGCCCGCAATATTGGGTGTCCGGGGTGCTGGCGATCCGCCGCGGCCGGCTCCAGACCGCGCTGCCGCATCGCCCGCTGCACGCGTTCGCCGAGCAGGACTACTGCTACGGCGTCGGCACGCTCACCCTCCGGCTGGACCGCATCGAGTGGGACCGCCCGGTGCCCTATGAGGGCGACACCTGGCTCGAGGTCGAGGGCACGGTGATCGACGAACTCGGCCACGAGGGCGCCCGCCGGCAGGCGTTGGTGCGGGCCCGGCGACTGCCGCTGCGCCCGACGAAGAAACGGCCGCGATCGCGGCCCTGATGCCCCGGTCGGGCGGTCGGGTTCCCCCGTGCCAGGCCGCTCGACCGGCTTCAAAAGATCAAATTCCGATGGTTACGCGCGCCGAAGACCCCAGTGGCACACGCCCGGGCCAGGCGCGGCGAGACCTCCGCGCGCCGCAGCCGGGCCGCCCCGGCCGGTCCGGCTCTGCAAAGCTACGAAAAGGATCAAGCGGCGGTCACGCTGTTGCGGTATGACCGGTTCAGCCCGTCACGGGCCGTGCCGAACACCACCCGATCGCGACCGCCGTGCTTGGCCGCATAGAGGTTGCGGTCCGCAGTGGACAACAGGCTCGGCTGGGTGCGCGCGGAGGCATCCGCCAGTCCCGCGACGCCGATGCTCACCGTCACCGGAAGGCCGCCGGTGGTCTCGTCCCACCCGTGCGCCTTGACCCGCACCCGGATGGTGTCGAGCATCCGGGCCGCCGACGTGACCGAGGTGCGCGGCAGCACCATCAGGAACTCCTCGCCACCCATCCGGGCCACGAAGCCGTCCGGACGGATCGCCGCGAGCTCGGTCTCCAGCAGCTTTGCCACCTGCACGAGCACCTGGTCGCCGACGTCGTGCGACAGGTGGTCGTTGATCCGCTTGAAGTGGTCGAGGTCGACGATCGCCACGGTGAGCAGCGAGTCGTCGTCGATCAGGCCGGGCAGCTGCTCGTCCACGTATCGCCGGTTGCGCAGGCCGGTCAGCGGGTCGCGGCGGGCCTGCTCGCGGAACCGCTCGGCCTCCTGCCGGGCCTCGGCGGTCTCGAACATCGCCTGCCGGGTGCGGGCTTGGGCCTCGAGCTCGGTCGAGCCCAGCGCCAGGTGCGCCGCGAAGAAGACCTTGTGCATGGCGAACGCCTCGGCGAACTCGCCCCGGACCGCGTGCAGCTCGGCCTGCTCCTGATGCACGCGCACCAGGACGTCGCCGAGATCACGCTCCTCGCAGTGCCGGCGCGACTCGTCGAGACTTGCCTGCGCGCGGTCGGTGGCGCCCAGTCCGCGCTGGGCGCGGGCCAGGGTGAGGAGGTATTCCGCCATCGAGTCGGCGTCCTCGAACCGGCCGTCGCCGAACCGCCGGATGCACTCCTGCAGGGTCTGCTCCGCCTCGGCGAACTGCCCGTTTTCGATCTCGATCGAGCCGATCGTGTCGAGCACCGCCGGGTGCAGGTCGAAGTCGTGCACCTTGGCCAGCCCCTGCAGCCGGCGGGTGACCTGCTGCGCGCGCTCGGGGTCGCCGAGCGAGAACTCGGTGTATGCGTAGTTGTTCAGCACCCAGAGCAGCATGTAGGGCTGGTCCAGGCGGATGCAGAGGTCCTCGGTCTGCGCATAGCGCTGGCGGGCGGCCTCCATCGAACCGGTCGAGCCGAGCGCGTCCGCCAGCTTGGCGCGGAACCAGATCTGCATGTAGGTCGTCGAGCGGTCGTTGAGCAGCTCGACGGCGAGCACGCAGTGCTCCAGGCACTGCGCGGAGTCGCCCAGCAGCCGGTGGATGTTGGACCAGACCATGTGCGAGCGGGAGCGGAGCTCGGTCTCGTCGTGCTCGACCGCCCAGCGGTGCACCGCCCAGATGCTGCGGGCGGCGCCGGCCAGGTCGCCGGTGCGCATCATCATGTTGATGTGGCAGAGCCGGGCGCGGTGCACCAGCAGCTCGTCGCCGATCTCGGCGGCCTCCCGCTCGAGCTGAGCGGTGACCTCGAGTGCGTCCAGGGCATCCCAGAGCAACTCGTCTTCGATCGCCGAAAGGGCGGCGGAGAGTTGCTCCGCGTCCGTCGCGCGCTGCGTCACCTGCCACCCCTTTCCACTCACCGGGTTTCATCGACACCGCCGGGCCCGGGGTGAGGACAAATGCGGAGCGTTTGTGAACGTTAGCGCTCCGTAGATGTCGCGAACCAGCTTCCCACGCGTGATCCAGGTCGCCCCGAGTTATCCACAGCCGGGGGTTATCCACAGGTCAGGCCGCATCCCGACGGAATCTCTGGCACCTTCTCGGCCATGGCAGACGACCCTGGACAGCGATCAGGGGCGCCCCGCATCGGGACGCCCCTGAGTGGGCTCG
This sequence comes from Actinoplanes sp. NPDC051388, assembly GCF_055586225.1. Classification (NCBI taxonomy): domain Bacteria; kingdom Bacillati; phylum Actinomycetota; class Actinomycetes; order Micromonosporales; family Micromonosporaceae; genus Actinoplanes; species Actinoplanes sp. NPDC051388. The sequence goes on from NZ_JBVJIP010000002.1 coordinate 478,592, forward strand.
GACTCCTCGCGTCAGTCGGCGTGAGAGTGCACCGGCACGTGCGCGGCGTGCGAAGCCGGCGCCTCGGCCACCGCCGCGTGGGCCGGAGCCGCGTGGTGTGGGCGGTGGCCTTCGCCGACCGGGCCGGGCGTCTCCAGATCCACCGTCGTGCGCAGCGAGGTGGGCTTGAGAAAGACCGTGGCCAGCACGCCGACCACCGCGATCGCGGCCGAGATCAGAAAGATGTGCCCGGTCGCGTCGCCATAGGCGGCCCGGACGATGTGCTGCATGGCGGGCGGCAGCTCGGCCAGGTTCAGGCTGCTGGTGCCACCCGAGGAGGAGCCGGCCGGCACGCCCGCGGCCTGCAGCTGGCCGGTGATCGATGCGGTGACCCGGTGGGCGAGCACCGCGCCCAGCACCGAGACGCCGATCGTGCCGCCCAGCGACCGGAAGAAGGCCACCGTCGAGCTGGCCGCGCCGATGTCCTTCAGCGCCACCGTGTTCTGCACGGCGAGCACCAGGTTCTGCATCGACATGCCGACACCGATGCCGACCAGCGCCATGCCGAGTCCGACGTACCAGAGAGGGGTCTCGTGATCGATCACCGACAGCACGGCGAAGCCGGCCACCAGCACCGCGGTGCCGGCGATCAGATAGGGCTTGATCCGGCCGCTCTTGCTGATCATCCGGCCGGAGATGGTCGAGGAGACCAGCACGCCGGCCATCAGCGGGATGGTGAGCAGGCCCGCCTCGGTGGGCGAGTAACCGCGGCCGATCTGGAAGTACTGACCCAGGAAGACCGAGCCGCCGAACATGGCCATGCCGACCGCGAGGCTGGCGAGGATGGCGAGGGCGGTGGTGCGCCGGCGCACGATCGAGAGCGGGACCACCGGCTCGGCGACCCGCGATTCGACCCACACCGCGACACCGAGCAGCACCAGCCCGGCACCGACGAAGGCGGCGGTCTGCCAGGACAGCCAGTCGAACGAACTGTCGACGAAGGAGACCCAGATCAGCAACGTGCTGACCCCGGCCGCGATCAGCGTGGCGCCGACGTAGTCGATCTTCACGTGGTCCCGGCGGATGACCGGCAGGTGCAGCGTCCGCTGCAGCACCACCAGGGCGACCACCGCGACCGGCGCGCCGATGAAGAAGCACCAGCGCCAGCCCAGCCACGAGGTGTCCACGATCAGCCCGCCGAGCAGCGGTCCGCCGACCGTGGCCAGCGCCATGACGCCGCCGAGGTAACCGTTGTAGCGGCCGCGCTCACGCGGCGGGATCATCGCGGCGATGGCCACCTGCACCAGCGCCTGCAGGCCACCCATGCCGATGCCCTGGAAGGCCCGGGCGGCGATCAGCTGGCCCGCGCTCTGCGAAAGCCCGGCCACCAGCGAGCCCAGCACGAAGATCACGATGGAGATCTGGACCAGCAGCTTCTTGCTGTAGAGGTCGGCCAGCTTGCCCCAGATCGGGGTGGACGCGGTGGCGGTCAGCAGGGTCGCGGTGACCACCCAGGTGTACTGGGTCTGGCTGCCGTTCAGCGATCCGATGATCTTCGGCAGGGCGGTCGAGACGATGGTGGCGCTGGACATCGCGACGAAGAGCACGAGCAGCAGGCCGCTGAGGGCCTCCATGATCTCGCGGTGGTTCATCGCACCCGGTTCGGCTCGGGTGGTCAGGGTTGGGGCGCTCATCGCGCGGCCTCCAGGATCGTGGGGGTTTCGGTGTCGGCACGCGGTCCCGCGGCGCCGGTCTGCCGGTCGTCGAAGCGGGTGCGCAGGTCAGCGGAGAAGCGTTGGAGCAGCGCGGCGAGCGTGCGCAGGTCGTCGTTGCTCCAGTCGGTGAGGGCGTCGGAGAGGCGCTGCTCATACCAGCCGAAGATGTCGCCGAGCACCTCTCGTCCGTGCGAGGTGACGGCGAGGACGCTGGCTCGGCCGTCCGCCGGGTCGGCGGTGCGCTGCACGAGCCCCGAGCGCACCAGGGCGGCGACCGCCCGGCTGATCGTCGAGGGATCGAGGGCGCAGCGGGCGGCCAGCTCCTTGCTGTGGCAGCCGTTCGGCGCGGCCACACTGTCGATCGCGGCCAGCACGCTGATCGCGCCGTACGGCACCGCGGCCGGCCGTGGCGGCATCTGGTTCTTGAACAGCCGCACCGCCTTCAGCACGTCCTGCACCCGGGTCAGGAGCTCGTGCCGGGCGGCGGCGTTGTCGGCCATGGCGCACCTCCGGTTTGGTTGGCACATACAACTATCGTCCAACGTTGCTCAGTGCGCAATATTCCTCGATGGGAACCGGATCACACACCGGTTAGCCTTTCCGGCATGACTGTCGGCGCGACGGAAACGGTCGGCCTGCGGGAGCGCAAGAAGGCGGCGACCCGGCTGGCGCTGCACGAGGCCGCGGTCCGGCTGGCGCTCGCCCAGGGCGCCGGTGGGGTGACCGTCGAGGCCATCGCGGACGAGGCCGGAGTGTCCCGGCGGACGTTCTCGAACTACTTCGCCAACAAGGAGCAGGCGCTGCTCTATGGCGATTTCGAGCGGATGGGCCGGCTGATCGAGATCGTCCGCGAGCGGCCGGCCGAGCAGCCCGCGTGGGCGGCGCTGACCGCTGCGGCCGAGGAGTTCTATCGCCGGCTCGGCGACCTCGACCCGCAGGTGGTGCAGCGGTGGCGGCTGATGCGCAAGCACCCGGCGCTGGCGGCGCAGCACGTGAACACGTTCGCCGGGTTGGAGCGCGCGTTGAGCGCCGAGGTGGCGGCTCGGCTGCCCGAGCCGGACCCGATGGGCGTGCGCGCCCGGCTGACCGCGGCGGCGTTCATGACCTCGCTGCGGGTGTCCCTGGACGTGTGGCTGGACCAGCCGTCCGGCGTGCGCCTGCCCGAGGTGGTGTCGCGCTCCCTGGCCGAAGCGGGCCGGGGCTTCGGCTGACCACAGTGGACGCTTCGGGGTGCGCGGGCCTTTCGGGGTGCGCGGCGACTCTTCGGGGTGCGCGGCGCCGGGAGGGGGCAATCCCGGCGCCGCGCGTGGAGAGGAAAGCTAGCGGGGCGGGCCGGTGCGGTGCCGGCGGATCCGCGGGCCGGAGCGGGGCCGGCGGGTCTGCTGCGGCGCCGTCAGCCGGGTGCGGCGGATGGCGAACGGCGAGGCGCCGCGGGGGTGCCAAGTCGGCGGAGCACAGTGCGGCTTGCGAAAGAGGGCGATCCGGCGGGTCCACCGCAGGACCGGCGGCGGCTCGACCGGCGGCTGTGGAACGCGGCGCGGGTCGGCGACGGGGTCAGGGTGCGGTCTTCGGGTCGACGACGGCTCAGAGTGTTCGGTGGGCACGGGTGCTCCGATCGCGGGGGGTTACGACGGAGTTGGAATCGTGCCCTGCGGAGAGCGCTTTCGGCGAGTGTTGCGGCTTAATTTTCCCTGAAAAACCGCAACGTAACGGGCCGCCGACCGCAGGTTGCGGAGATGGGTGTCTCGCCACTCTGCGTGATGCGGGTCAGCGAGGGGAGAGGCCCTCCAGGACCAGGGTGAGCTGGCGGCGCCACGCGTTCGGATCCTGGGAGCGTTCGATGACGCCGGCGTTGGCCATCAGCAGGCGCCAGAGGTCGTCCAGGTCGAAGTCGGCGCGCAGGGCGCCCGCGTCCTGCGCGCGCTTGATGACCTCGCGGGCCCGGCGCTGCGAGGTGGCGCGCAGCTGGGTCAGCCGGTCGTCGCCGTCGAAGTTGACCGTCACCAGCAGCTCGCCCAGGCCCCTGTTCTCCGCCTGCAGCTCGCAGAGCCCGGTGACATAGGAGGCGAACGCCTGCCACGGATCCGGCTGGGCCAGCGCCCGGTCGGCGAGCTCGACCTGAGTCGTCTTGCGGTCCGCGAAGACTGCGGCGATGAGATCCTGTCGAGTGGGAAAGCGGCGGTAGAGCGTCGCGTTGCCGACGCCGGCCCGGCGGGCGATCTCGTCGAGGGACGCTTCCAGGCCCTGCTCGCTGAAGACTTCCCGGGCGGCGGCGAGCAGCGCGATGCGGTTGCGCTCCGCATCGGCGCGCAATCGAACGGCGGCCATGTGCACAGCGTACCGGGGGATCGGGGGGTCATCCCCGGATCTGGTGTAGGTTCGCGGTCGTGACGCAGCGGATCTCGGTGGACATCCCGACGCGCGACGGTGTCGCGGACTCCTATCTGGTCCGGCCGGACGGCGACGGGCCGTTCCCCGGCGTGCTGATCTTCCAGGACGCGTTCGGGCTGCGGCCGCGGCTCGAAGAGATGGCCGACCGGATCGCCGCGCGGGGTTACGCGGTGCTGGTGCCCAACCTGCTCTACCGCTTCGGGCGCTCGCCGCAGTTCGACCTCTCCGGCCTGGCCGACCCCGAGCGGCGCGGCGAGGTGATCGGCCAGATCATGCCGCGCGTGCAGGACCTCGACACCGAGAAGATCACCAGCGACGCCCAGTCCTATCTGGACTTCTTCGGCACCGACCAGCAGGTGGTCATCGTCGGCTACTGCATGGGCGGCACGAACGCGCTGCGGGTGGTCACCGCCTATCCCGACCGGGTCAGGGCGATCGCCAGCTTCCACGGCGGCCGGCTCGCCACCGACCAGCCGGACAGTCCGCACCTGCGGGTCGGCGCGGTCACCGGTGAGCTGCTGTTCGCGAACGCCGACCAGGACCACTCGATGTCCGCCGACCAGATCAAGACGCTCGAGGCGGCACTCGACGAGGCCGGCGTCACGTACACGTCCGAGGTCTATCCGGGCGCGCGGCACGGCTTCACCATGGCGGACACGGCGGCCTATCACGAGGAGGGCGAGAAGCGGCACTGGACCGCGCTCTTCGACCTGCTCGGCCGGGTGCACCCGGCCTGACCGGGGCAAGCCGCGGGGGGACTTACCTCAAGATCTGGGGCTGGCTGCCGAATGGCGAGTCGGACACCATCCGACCCCGGGCCCCAGGAGGCCACATGTTCGCCGGCCGTGGCAGATTCGCCCGCACGTGGCGCATGCGTCGGCGCGCGCGCCGCAACGACGCCGGCTCGATGCCGCTGGCCTTGCTCGTGACGCTGGTCAGCGTGACGCTCAGCGCCGGGCTCACCAGCCTGGTGGTGGGCCAGATCAGCGAGAGCAAGCGCGAGGCCGACCGGGTGTCCGCGGTGAACGCCGCACAGGCCGGTCTGGACGCCGGGCTGGCGAAGATCCGCTCCGCCTTCGACGCCACCGGCGGGCGACTCGACAAGCTGCCCTGCACGACGCTGCCGCAGGGCTCACTGACCGGCGCCGGCGCGGTCACCCCGACCTACTCGGCGTCGATCGGATATTTCCTGATCGACCCGTCCAGCCTGATCGAGACGGTCCGGCCGATCGGCGACCTCACCAACCTCACCGGGCTGGTCAGCACCAACCTCGCCACGCCGCTCGGCAACCTCGTGGGCAACACGCTCACGCTCACCGACGGCCTCGCCGTCACGCTCACCGAGCCGCTGAAGAACGCGGTCAACAGCGCGGTCGGCTGCGTCAGCGGCGTGCTCACCCAGGTGCCGCTCTTCGGCCTGTTGCGCTCGGTGGGCACGGTCGGCGGCGTCTCCCGGACGCTCTACGCGACCTACACGTTCCGGAACCTGAACGAAACCATCCCCGGCGGCAAGCTGATCGTCAACGGCACCAACAAGGGGCTCTGCGTCGGCACGACCGAGAACCCGCCGGCGGCCCTCAAGACGGTCAAGGCGGTCAAGTGCAACTTCAACAACCCGACCGACCCGCAGACCACGTTCATCTACCCGAAGAACCTGAGCCTGCAGCTGTCCAACACCCGCTCGGCCACCTATCCCTACGGCCTGTGCGTCACCGCGCCGGAGGTGCAGGCGGCCGGCCTCAGCACCACGTTCGAGGCGTGCAGCCCGACCAGCGACCCGCTGCAGCAGTGGGACTACGACGTGAACAAGCAGACCTACTACGGCGCCACCCTGAAGCTGGTCGGCGGCGTGCTGACCCCGCAGCGCAGCAACTTCTGCCTGGGCATGGCCACGCCGGCCGTGACGCCGGGCGGCAACATCGTGCTGAAGACCGGCGGCGACTGCGGCAACGCCAACGTGTTCGGCAAGTCGTTCGTGCCGGACAACACGGTCGGCGCGGGCGGCGCCGGCATCGAGTCCAGCCAGTACGTGAACAAGGACGAGGTCGGCCGTTGCCTGGACCTCACCAACGAGGCGCCGGACGGCAACTGGGCCAAGGCGATCCCGCATGCGCCGGCGCTGATCTCGTACCCCTGCAAGCAGAGCCTGAACGGCCTGCCCTACTGGAACCACGTCTGGGTCGGCCCGCTCTCCGCGCAGATGATCAAGGACAACGTCACCTCGGCGGTCGGCCAGGTCTACTCCACCGACAAGTCCAACAAGAAGTGGTGCATGCTCAGCCCCGGCGTCAACGGCGGCTGGGTCTGGGTGGCCGCGTGCGACGCCGCGAACATCAAGCAGCAGTGGACGGTTTTCGGCGCCACCACGCTGATCAACGAGGCCTACCAGGTGAAGGACAACTACGGGCACTGTCTGGAGGCGGCCGAGCATCGCGGCGCGGACTACGTCTTCGCCGGCAAGTGGAGCTACATCATCGCCACCGACTGCACCGGCAAGGCCGAGCAGAAGTGGAACGCGCCGACCGACCCGAAGCTGGCTCCGCTCAAGTCGATCCAGGAGCGGTGAGCACCTCAGTTCTCGTAGAGCCCGGGGAAGTAGCGGTCGATCGCGACCACGTCGTAGATCTGCCGGATCTCGGTGATCCGGCCGGCCCGCACGGTCAGGAACTCGGCCACCCGGGCGGTGCCGAACGGCGCCACCAGGTCATAGACCAGCAGCGTGTCGTCGGCGCGCCGGGCCTGCGACACCACGGTCACCGAGTCGGCGAAGACCGCGACCCGGTGCAGCGTCTGCACCAGCTCCTCCTCGTCGACCGGGGCGTCCAGGTTCCACTCCACCTCGACGTCGGGGCTCAGCACCCGGCGCACGCCGTCGCGGTCGTCGCCGATCCAGGACTCGGTGTAGAAATCGACTACATCCACGTCAGCCACCGAATCGCGCCGTCGCCGGCGTCACGGTGACCGGCATCGGGGCCGGCGGCAGGGTCAGTCCGGCCAGCGCGGCGACGGCCTGCGCGGCCCGGCGCGGCGCCAGCGTGTCGTCGCCGGTGATCAGCAGGTCGCCGGCCGGCACGCCTTCGTCGAGGAGGTTCATCGCGGACACCGGCAGTGCCACCAGGTGCAGCGAGGCGACCTGGGTGATCAGGCGGCCGTCGGCGTCGTCCTCGGTCTCGTCCACCCGCTCGCCGGCGCCGAGGTGCGCGATCGGCAGCCCGCGCCAGGCCGCCGCGAGCGCCGCCGCCATCCCGGCCGGATCGGCGTCGGCCACCAGCACCGCGGCCGGCGGCCGGGTCGCCCACAACGCGTCCAGCGCGGGGATCAACCCGGTCAGTGGTCCCTCTTCGAGGACCAGGTCCGGCTTCTCTCCCCGGTACGCATGGCCGGCACCCAGAAACACCGGCTCCACGAGACCGGCCTGGCGCATCGCCTCGACCACCGGTAAGAGCGCCGCGGCCGCCTCGGGGTCGCCGGCGACGACATGGACTTCGGGGAGCGGCATCGCGACCAGCCCTTCGGAGAATCTGCGACTCACGATGTCGCGCTCACTGACCTGAGAACCGTAGGTCGCTACGCTGAGTGACGCAAGGCCGCTGCCTTGAAATCGACCTAACGGCCCAGGTCAGATGGCTCTGAGCGGGCGAGAAGGGATCTTCGGGCGGTAACTAGAAGTAGTTAATAGTCCGTTTAGATGACAAAGCGTGGTCTAAAGCGGGGCAGCGCGTCGTTGACCGTTGCTGCCATCATCAAAGCCACCTCATCAGCGGGCGGCTGTGGGGACATCACACCAGGCGGGGGCGGGTTTCACGATGGGTGGGTTCGTCGAGGCTGTGCTCAGCTTCCCCACGGTCGTGTTCACCCCTCTGCTGGTCGTGGTCATCGGTTATTGGATCGTGGTGATCGTCGGAGGCGCCGACCCCGAGGGTGATGGCGACAGCGGCGGAGCCGAGTCGGGGCCGCTTGCGTTTGTGGGGCTGACCGGCGTACCCATGTCGGTGATTTTGTCTCTGCTCGTTGTCTTCGCCTGGTTCGGGAGCCTGGCCGGGGCCGAGCTGATCACCTTCTGGCCGCTCTGGCTGACGCTGATCGCGGCGCTCGTGGTCGCCTGGGTGATCACCCGGTTGCTGGTCATCGTGCTGGCCAAGGTCTGGCCGGCCGGGCCGGTGCCGTCGCGCGCCGACTTCATCGGGCTCACCTGCGTGATCCGCACCGGCACCGTGACCCGCACGTTCGGCCAGGCGGAGGTGCACTCGCCGGACGGCTCCTCGGCGATCGTGCAGGTGCGCCAGACCGGCACCGACAAGCTCGCGGCGGGCGACACCGCCCTGCTCTACGACGTCGACCAGGAGGGCGAGTTCTTCTGGGTCGTCCCCACCGACGTCGCCCTGCGCCAGGACCCATCGGACACTCAGCAGTAAGGAAAGTGGATGGACGTCATCTCCACCGGCCTCGGCATCCTCGTCGCCGTCATCGTTCTGATCGTTCTCGGTGTGGTGTTCTTCCTGAGCCGGATGTTCCGCAAGGTCGAGCAGGGCAAGGCGCTGATCGTCTCCAAGGTGCGCCGAGTCGACGTCACGTTCACCGGCGCGGTCGTGCTGCCCGTGCTGCACAAGGCCGAGACGATGGACATCTCGGTCAAGACGATCGAGATCACCCGCACCGGGCGAGAGGGCCTGATCTGTAAGGACAACATCCGGGCGGACATCCGGATCACGTTCTTCGTGCGGGTCAACAAGACCACCGAGGACGTCATCAAGGTGGCCCAGGCGATCGGCACCGAGCGGGCCAGCAGCGAGACCACGCTGCAGGAGCTGTTCAACGCGAAGTTCTCCGAGGCGCTCAAGACGGTCGGCAAGCAGCTCGACTTCGTCGACCTCTACACGCGGCGCAACGACTTCCGTGACCAGATCATCGAGGTGATCGGCACCGACCTCAACGGTTACAGCCTGGAGGACGCGGCGATCGACTTCCTCGAGCAGACGCCGCTGAGCTCGCTCGACCCGAAGAACATCCTGGACGCGCAGGGCATCCGAAAGATCACCGAGCTGACCGCGATCGAGGCGGTCAAGACCAACGACTTCCGGCGCAACGAGGAGAAGGAGATCACCCGGCAGGACGTCGACGCCAAGGAGACGATCCTCGAGCTTCAGCGCCGGCAGGCGGACGCGGAGATCAAGCAGAATCGCGAGATCGAGACGATGCGCGCGCGTGAGGCCGCGGAGATCGAGATGGTGCAGGCGCAGGAGCGGCTCAAGGCACACTCCGCCGGGCTGCGCACCGACGAGCAGCTGAACATCCAGCGCGAGAACACGGCTCGTGAGGTCGCGGTCGCGGCGAAGAACCGCGAGCGGGTGATCGCGATCGAGACCGAGCGGATCGAGAAGGACCGCATGCTCGAGGTGGTCTCCCGAGACCGCGAGGTCGCTCTCTCCACGATCTCCAAGGACAAGGAGATGGAGACCGAGAAGCGCGCCATGGCCGAGGTCGTGCGCGAGCGGATCGCGGTGGAGAAGACGGTCGCCGAGCAGGAGGAGAACATCAAGCGGCTGCGCGTGGTCGAGGAGGCCGAGCGCACCCGCCAGCAGGTGATCATCGCGGCCGAGGCCGAGGCGCAGGAGGGCCTGGTAAAGGACATCAAGGCGGCCGAGGCGGCGGAGACCGCGGCCGGCTTCCGGGCGCGTGAGTCGATCGTGCTGGCCGAGGCCCGGCAGCAGGCCGCGGAGCTGGACGCCCGCTCCAAGATCCGGCTGGCCGAGGGCACCCAGGCCGAGGAGGCCGCCCGCGGCCTGGCCGAGGTGCAGGTCAACGAGCGCAACGCCGAGGCGATCGAGAAGGTCGGCCGGGCGGAGGCCGTCGTGGCCCGCGAGAAGGCGCTGGCCGCTGCGGACGGCATGCGCGAGAAGCTGAAGGGCGAGGCCGAGGGTCTGACTGAGAAGGCGGCCGCGATGGCAGCGCTGGACGAGGCCTCGCGCGAGCACGAGGAATACCGCCTGCGGCTGGAGGCGGAGAAGGAGATCCGGCTGGCCGGCATCAGCGTGCACAAGGAGATCGCCGAGGCGCAGGCCATGGTGGTCGCGGCCGGCCTGGAGAAGGCGAACATCGACATCGTCGGTGGCGAGAGCGTCTTCTTCGACAAGCTGATCGGCTCGATCACGCTGGGCAAGAGCGTCGACGGCTTCGTCGGCCACTCGACCGTGGCGCAGGGTCTCGCCGCGCCCTATGTGGACGGTTCCCAGTCGCTGCCGGGCGACCTGGCCAAGCTGCTCGGCTCGGTAAGCACCTCCGACGTCAGCAACATGACCGTCTCGGCCTATCTGATGCAGCAGCTCAAGGCGCAGTCAGAGGGTGACGACAACAAGAAGCCCGTCAACGGCACGCACCAGTGACCGAGACGACGCTGGACGCGGGGACCTACGAGGTCCTCCGGGCCCGGCTCGGCGAGCAGTGCGCCGAGCTGGGCCGCCGGGCCGATGCGCTCAACGAGCGCCGGGTCACCACCTTCGGCGGCGCCGAGCTGCGACTGCTCGGCACCGAGCGGTTCCGCACCGAGAACAACTGCGTGCCGCGCGACATCGCGCAGGTCGGCGGCGCGATGTTGTTCGGATACAACGTGTTCATCGGTCTCCGCAAGGAGACCACTGTGGACGATGTGTTCGCCGTGCACGGGCTCAGCCGCGACGGCGACGCGTTCCGCTTCGAACCGTCGGTCGACATCCCCGGGCTGCTCACGGACACCGGTTTCCAGCGCGACTTCGCGGAGATGTACCGCTATTACCAAGAGGCGAAGCTGCTGCAGCTGCGCCGGGTGGAGGGCCTGCTGCTGGCCGTCTTCCAGACCGGGCCGCGGGTGGACGACCTGCGGGTGCTGCGCTGGCGGGTGGAGACCTCCGGCGCGGTGAGCTATGTGGACAATCGCGGCGAGCGCGACCACGTGTTCCCGCCGGCGCACGACTTCGAGTGGACCGAGACCACCCGCGACCAGCACGTGCAGGGCAAGCACCCGCACGTGTCGATCGAGGACGCGGTGTTCGTCGAGACGGTCGGCGGCACGCTCACCATCAAGGTGGAGAACAACACCTCGGACGGCGAGGGTGTCTATTCCGAGCCGGTGGACGAGCCGCTGCAGAGCCTGGCCGACGCGGACATCCGCTACGCGCGCATCGGGCCGCTGATCCTGCTCAAAGTGCTGCCCTACAAGGAGGACACCTGGCGCTACCTGGTGTTCAACACGCGCACGCGCGACGTGGTGCGCCTGGACGGCATCGGGCAGGCCTGCCAGCGGCTGCCCGAGGACCACGGCATCATCTTCCCGGGCGGTTACTACCTGGCCACCGGTGTCGCGAAGACGTTCGACGCCGACGTGTCCGATCTGGAGTTCGAGCGCACCATCCGGTCGGTGAACGGCGAGGATGTGCTCTACGTCTTCCACGCCCGGGCGGCCGGGTCCTACCTGCTGCTGCCGTACAACATGATTCGCAAGGTCGTCGCCACGCCGATCCCGTGCCATGGCTATTCGCTGTTCGACGACGGCACGCTGGTGGCGTTCCGTGAGATGTCCGAAGAGCCGTCCCGGGTGCACCCGATGCAGGTCTGGGGCACGCCGTTCGTGTCGGACACGTTCGCCGCCGCCCAGCCGATCGGCACCGGGCCGCTCGAGCGGATCGGCAACGCCGAGCTGGTCCGCGGCATCTCCGAGTGCCTGTCGGTGGCGCGGATGGCCCAGGAGATGGCGCCGTCCGGTCCGGTGTTCGAAGCGATGGTCGCCGCCTGCGCCCGGATCTTCGACCACTACCACTGGCTCGGCGAGGCCGACCTGGGCGATCTGCGCACCCCGCTGGCCGAGGTGCGGGCCACCGCGGCGCAGGTGCTGGACGAGTTCGAGACGGTCCAGGAGCTCACCGCGCAGGCCGCCCAGGCGGTGCAGGCCGAGGCGACCGACGTCGAGGCGCTGGTCCGCCGGGTCCGCGCCGAGACGCCGACCAGCAGCGACGGCTGGGTGACCCAGCTCGCCGAGCTGCGCGGGCACCAGGGCAAGCTGGCCGGGCTGCGCGAGCTGCGCTACGCCGACCTGGCCCGGCTCGACGAGCTGGCCCAGCAGGTCGCCACGGCGGTGGACGAGACGGCCCAGCGCGCGGTCGAGTTCTTCCAGCAGCCCGACGCGTTCACCGGCTACCAGCGCGTCGTCGACGAGCTGGCGGCGTCCGCGGCCGGCATCGCCACGGTCGCCGAGGCCGCCCCGGTCACCGAGAAGCTCACCCAGCAGTCCGACGGGCTGCAGGTCGTCACCGAGGTGATCGGCGGGCTGGAGATCGCCGACGCCACCGCCCGGGTGGCCATCCTGGAACGCGTCGGCGAGGTGCTGGGCGGGCTCAACCGCGCCCGGGCCACGCTCGACGCGCGCCGCCGCGAACTGTCCGCGGTCGAGGGCCGGGCCGAGTTCGCCGCCGAGTTCGCGCTGCTCGGCCAGGCGGTCGGCAGCGCGCTGGCGGTCGCCGACACCCCGGAGAAGTGCGACGAGCAGCTCGCCCGCCTGATGCTGCAGGTGGAGGCGCTGGAGACGCGGTTCGGCGATTTCGACGACTTCTTGGAGCAGCTCGGCACCAAACGCACCGAGGTCTACGAGGCGATCGCCGGCCGCCGGCAGCAGCTGCTCGACGACCGTGCCCGCCGCGCCGACCGGCTGGTCGACTCGGCCCGCCGCATCCTCTCCGGGGTGCAGCGCCGGGTCGCGTCGCTGGACAGCGCGGACGACGTCAACACGTACTTCGCGAGCGACCCGATGGTGGCCAAGCTGCGGTCGCTCAGCGCCGACCTGCGGGCGCTCGGCGACTCGGTGCGGGCCGAGGAGCTGGACGGACAGGTCAAGGCCGCACGGCAGGAGGCCGGACGATCACTGCGGGACCGGCTCGACCTCTATGCCGACGGCGGCAAGACGATCCGGCTCGGCCGGCACGCGTTCGCGGTGAACACCCAGGAGATCGACCTGACCCTGGTGCCGGACGGCGACCAGCTGGCGTTCGCGGTCACCGGCACGGACTACCGCGCGGCCATCCGCGACGCGGCCTTCGCCGAGACCCGGCCGTTCTGGGACCAGTCGCTGATCTCCGAGACCACCACCATGTACCGCGCGGCGCACCTGGCCGCCGCGGTGTTCGCCGCGGATCCGGCGGCGGCCGCGGCCGCGTTGCCCCAGGGCACGCTGCGCGATCTGGTGCGGCGGGCGGCCGAGGCGCGCTACGACGAGGGGTACGAGCGCGGCGTGCACGACGCCGACGCCGAGCTGATCTTGGGCGCGCTGATCCGGCTGCACGCGGGCGCCGGACTGCTGCGTTATCAACCGTCGGTGCGCGCGGCGGCGCAGGTGTTCTGGGCCTTCGGCGCCACCGACGAGCAGCGGACCTCGTGGAGCCTGCGGGCGACGTCGCTGGTGCGGGCGCGGTCGATGTTCGGCTCCGCCGGGTCGGCGCTGACCGACCTGTGCGCGGAGCTCGACGCGGCGGCCGGTGCGGCGGTCGGTGACTACCTGATCGAGGAGCTCGCCGCCGAGCCGGCCGGCTTCGTGACCAGCGCCGCGGCGCGCACGCTGCTCGACCGCTTCCACCGCGAGTTGGGCGGCGGGCAGGCGCCGGCGGCACGGCAGTTCGCGGAAGATCTGCGGGCGCTCGATGGTGACCTGGCGGCGCGGCGGCAGCTCGTGCACGCCTGGCTGTCCGCATTCCTGTCGGCGAAACCGGACGCGGGCACGACACCCGACCTGGTGGAGGCCGTCGCGATCGAGCTGACCGGCACCGCCCTGACGCGATACGAGTCCTCGGCGGCGCTCACCGAGACGGTGACCGGGCTGCTCGGCGTGCACCCGACGATCGTCGGCGGCAGCTACCCGCTGCGGCTCGAGGACCTGCTGGCCGCCTCGCGAGAGTTCCGCGAGCAGCGGATGCCGGCCTACCGCGACTACCAGCGCCGGCGGGCCGCGCTGGCCGCCGCCGAGCGGGACCGGCTGCGGCTGAGCGAATACAAGCCGCGGGTGATGACGTCGTTCGTCCGCAACCGGCTGCTCGACGAGGTCTATCTGCCGCTGATCGGCGACAACCTGGCCCGGCAGGTCGGCGCCTCGGGTGATGCCAAGCGCACGGACCAGTCCGGGTTGCTGCTGCTGATCTCGCCGCCCGGCTACGGCAAGACCACGCTGATGGAATACGTCGCGGATCGGCTCGGGCTGGTCTTCGTCAAGGTCAACGGGCCGGCGCTGGGGCACGGCGTGACCTCGCTCGACCCCGCGGAGGCGCCCAACGCGACCGCGCGGCAGGAGGTCGAGAAGATCACCTTCGCGCTGGAGATGGGCAACAACGTGCTGCTCTATCTCGACGACATCCAGCACACGTCGCCGGAGCTGCTGCAGAAGTTCATCTCGCTCTGTGACGCGCAGCGGCGGATGGAAGGGGTCTGGGAGGGGCGCACGCGCACCTATGACCTGCGGGGCAAGCGGTTCGCGGTGTGCATGGCCGGCAATCCATATACGGAGACCGGGCAGCGCTTCCGGGTGCCAGACATGCTGGCCAACCGGGCCGACGTGTGGAACCTGGGCGACGTGCTGGCCGGGCGCGAGGACCTGTTCGAGCTGTCCTACCTGGAAAACGCCCTGACCTCGAACCCGGTGCTGGCGCCGCTGTCCGCCCGCGACCGCGGCGACCTGCCGATGCTGATCCGGCTGGCCGAGGGCGACGACACGGTGCGGCCGGACCGGCTGTCCTACGCCTATTCGGCGGCCGAGCTGGAGCAGATCCTCTCGGTGCTGCGGAAGATGCGCCGGGTGCAGCGGATCGTGCTGCGGGTCAACCAGGCCTACATCGCGTCGGCCGGGCAGGCCGAGTCGTCCCGCACCGAGCCGCCGTTCCGCCTGCAGGGTTCCTATCGCAACATGACCAAGCTGGCCGAGCGGATCGTGCCGGTGATGAACGACGCCGAGCTGGAGTCGATGGTCGACGACCACTACCTCGGCGAGGCGCAGACGCTGACCACCGGCGCGGAGGCAAACCTGCTCAAGCTGGCCGAGATCCGCGGGCGGCAGACGCCCGAGCAGGCCGCGCGGTGGGCGGAGGTCAAGGCCGGGTTCGTGCGGGAGCTGGCGCTGGGCGGCGCGGAGGACGACCCGATGACGCGAGCGGTGGGCGCGGTCGGCCTGCTCGCCGACCGGGTCGGCGGCATCGAGGCCGCGATCGGAAAGCTCCGCTCGCCCTAGGCGACCCCGCCGCCGGGTGGGGGATCGAGCTGCTGGGGAGGCTACTGGCGGTCTTGGCGCAGCAGGGTGGGGTCGTCGCGCAGGAGGGCGGCCAGCCGCTTGGCTGCCTGCTCGGTCTCTGCGGTGTCCACCCGGCCCAGCGGGATCGGCTCCGGCAGCGGCGTCGGCATGCCGCGATCTGGCTCCGGGGCCGGGCGCGGGTCCGGGAGGGGCTGCTCGGGGTAGGCCAGCCTGGTCGTCTCCTCGCCGCCGAAGAACTCGCTGCCGGGGAAGTCGCTGCCGGCGGGCGCGCGTCGCGGTGGGGCGGGGGACGTCGGGGCGTTTCGGCCCGGCCGGGCGTCGATGAAGATCGGCTGGCCCGGGTCGGGGCGGGAGGAGTGCGCCGCGGCCGGGCGGGTGGTCTGCGGTGGCACCGGCGGGGGCGGCTCGGCGGCGAACGGGCTGCGGAAACGCGAGGCGTCGAAGTCCTCGGTCAGGTCGTTGTTGACGACGTGCTGGGCGTCGTACTCCGCATGGTCGTAACCCGTGCCCGGGTCGTAGCGGTCGCGATCGTCAAAGCTCACCGGCTCGGGCGCCGGCGGCGACATCGGGCGGGCGACGAACGGGCCGTCGGCCTGGTCGTCCGGCTCGAGGTCGAAGTCGGCGTGCTTGGGGGCGTCGGTGGCCCGCGCCGCCACCGACGAGTCGGCGGTCACCCGGACCATGCCGTCCTCGACGAAGAAGTGCAGCAGCGTCGGGTCGCCGGCGCCCTCGACGCCGACGGTTACCTCGAGGCCCTGATTGCGCCCGACCACCCCGGCGATCGCCTCGACGAGCTCCTGGACCGCGGCGGGCGTGCCGGAAGCCTCGCCGGCAGCGCGCCGGCGCAACTCGTCACGACGCGCGAGCTTGTCGAGCGCATCGTCCAATCCGCCTCGCACAGCACCGTCCCTCCGCCCCGGAAGCTTCCCCACACAACTCTGCCCGCTCGAGGGCCGAATCGGAACCGCGAACCTGTGGTCCGTGAACTCACTCAGTGTGAATTCATTTTGATCGACTTGTGCAATGCCTGGTCGAGCACTACCAGCAGGGCATCTCGCACGGAGCCACGAAAGCGTGCGTCGAATGAGAGAACGGGCACGTCATCCCGCACTGCGAGAGCCCAGCGCACTTCGTCGAGGTGATAGCCGAGCTGCCCGTTGAACGTGTTGATCCCGACCACGAACGGCAGGCCGGCCCGTTCGAAGTAATCCACCGCCGGATAACAGTCGTCTATCCGATTGGTGTCGACCACCACAAGGGCGCCCAGGGCGCCGCGGATCAAATCGTCCCACATGAACGCGAACCGGGACTGGCCGGGCGTTCCGAACAGGTAGAGCTTCAGCGTGCGGTCGATGGTCACGCAGCCGAAGTCCATCGCGATCGTGGTCGTGGTCTTCGAGGACGCCGGACCCGGATCGTCCACGCCGATCGACTCCATGGTCATCTCGGCCTCGGTGGTCAGCGGCGAGATCTCGGAGATGGCTCCGACCGTGGTGGTCTTGCCGACGCCGAAGCCGCCGGCCACGATGATCTTGACAGGGACCGGCGGCGTGGCCGGTCGCTGCTCCTCGGGCACCCGCGCGGTGCCGACGATGCGCTGATCAGGATATTGATCGAAGTCCACGGATCACTCGCATGATGGTCTCGGGGTCGGGGAAGTCGTGGTCCAGCACGTGCACCTCGAGTTGGCCCGCCGCCCGCAGATCCCCCACGAGGATGCGGGTGACGCCCAGATGCAGGCGCAGCCGAGCGGAGATCTCCGCCACCGACAACGGCTCGACGCAGAGGGTCACGATGGCGCGTTTCTCCGGTGGCAACCGGGTCGGCGCGGCACCGGGGTGGACCGTGACCTGGGTCTCCATCTGGATGTCCGGGTCCGGACCGTCCACCCGTCCGGCGGTGATGACGAACGGGCGCAGGGTCGTGGTGTGCTCGCCCGGCGGCGCGAAGTCCCTCTCGACCGGCATCTGAGGCGCGAACGGCACCGGTGCCTGTGGGCTTCGCAGGAACGGCCGGATGCCGGACGCGCTGCGTCCGGCATCGTCTGGGCCGCCCGGGTGACTCATTGCTGGACGGCGTTTTTCAATTCCGCGATGAGTCGGGGGCTGAGCGCACCGCCGGCGCGCGTGGCGAAGAGGGTCATCTCATATGCCAGCGTGCCGAGGTTGGCCGACCGGTCGGCGATCACGCCCAGCACCGAACCGGCGCTGATCGCGGTGACCAGCAGATAGCCGTCCTGCATGTCGATGATCACGCGGTTCAGGCTGCCCAGGTTGTACCAGCTCGCGGCGCCACCGGAGAGGCTGGTCAGGCCGGACACCACGGCGGCCAGCCGCTCGGCGTTCGGCCGGTCCTTGATCGCGGACATGGCCATCAGCAGACCGTCCGAGGAGACGGCAATGGCTTCGATCACACCGGCGGTCCCGGACGTGAAGGAGTCCAGTAACCAGTTGAAGGTCTTCGCCTCAGCGCTCAGCTGCGAGTGCGCGTAGTCCCGACCGCTATTGGTGTCGGTGCTGTAGGGGGAAGTCATCGCGATTGTCCCTCGTGTTGGCTCTGCGTCTCATTCAAGGCGAGTGCGACTCCGTACTCGAATTGCTCGACCAGTGCGCGTGCGGCGTCCGGGTCCAACGGCGCGCTCGGTGAGGCCGGAGGTGTGGCGCTCATCGGTTCGGTGACCGGCAGGGATGCGCCGGGCACGCGCCGGGCCAGCGGGGAGTTCCCCGCAGGTTGCGGCGAGGTCATCTCGGCCTCGATGACATCCCACTGTGCGCGGTTGACGCCGGCCTCGAACGCCTCGAACGCCTCGCGGGCGGCGAGCGCGTCGTCCGTGGACGGCGGCGCGACCGGCATCTGCGCCCCGGTCTCCAGGGGAAGCTGGGTGCCGGGTACTCGGCGGCGCAGGCCACCGTTGCCCGAGCGCGGCGGCTCGTTGACGCCGCGCTTCGGGTCCCCGCCGTAGCGCGGGTCCGCACCCGTGCGCTGGCGGGGAAGCTGGACGGGTTCGGCGGGCGCGGCGGGCGTGGCCGGCTCGACGACGGCCGGCGGCATGATCGCCTCGGGGTGCCGGCCGGCGACCGGGGTGCCCATGTCGTAGGAGCGCACCGGCTCGTCGTAAACGATCTCGGCCTCTTGATATGGCGCGGCGGCGATCTCCGGCGGCACCGGCCGCAGCGGCGAGAACGCGTCCCAGGCCTCCGCGCTCTGCAGCGTGCGGGTGGCCCGGTCGAGCATGTTCGCGTCGAACGGCTGCGCGCTGCCCGGCGCCGAGCGGTTGGAGGCGCCGGCCAGCAACGTGCCGAACTCGCCGTGCGGGCCGGTGACGGTGGCCTGGATGGGCTGGCCGAACGGCAGCGTCTCGGCGCGCGCCACCAGGTGCGACGGGCGCAGGTCGACCCACGCGGTGAGGCCGCCCTCGGGGGTGTCGGTCAGGGTGACCTCGATGCCGTGCCGGCGGGCCAGGCGACCGACCACGAAGAGGCCGAGCACCTCACTGGGCGCCAGGTCGAGGCGCTCGCGGCGGGTGAGCCGTGCGTTTTCCTCGGCCAGTCGCTCGGCGGCCAGGCCGAGGCCGTGGTCGACGATCGCCAGCCGGGCGCCGCCGCGCAGCTCGGCCGCGGTGACCGTGACCCGGGTGTGCGGCGGGGAGAACGAGGTGGCGTTTTCCATCAGCTCGGCGAGCAGCAGCGTGATGTCGGCGACCAGGGCCGGCACCACGATGATCTCCTCGGGCACCTCGACGTCCACCCGGGTGTAGTCCTCGATCTCACCGAGGGCCAGGCGGACCACGTCGTTCAGCGGCAGCGGCGCCATGTGCTCGTTCGCGCCGGCGCCACCGGAGAGCACCACCAGGCTGGACGCGTTGCGGCGCAACCGGCTGGACATGTGGTCGAGGCGGTAGAGCTCACGCAGGCGGTCGCTGTCGGTCTCGCGCCGCTCCAGGTTGTCGATCAGTGCGAGCTGGCGACCGACCAGGTTCTGCGTGCGCCGGCCGACGTGCCCGAACATCTGCGCCACGTTGCGCCGGCCGACCACCTGGCGCTCCACCAGCCGGACGGCGGTGGTCTGCACCCGGTCGAAGGCCCGGGCCAGGTCACCGATCTCATCCTTGGCCTGCACGTCCACCGGATCCAGGCGAATCGGTCTGGCGACTTCGGCCTCGTCGTCGGCCACGCGTTCCAGCTCGGACTCGGCGGTGCGGGCGATGCGGTCGGCCGAGCGGGTGAGGCGCTGCAGCGGCCGGGCGACCGCGCGGGCCATGCCGATGCTCAGCGCGAACACCAGGATCAGCAGCAGGATGGACGCGCCACCGATGCTGTACGCCGTGCTCAGGGCCGCGTTCTTGTTGTCCAGCACGTCGGCGCGCACGTCGGCGGCGACCCGCTTCTGCACGAAGCCACCGAGCACGTTCACCGACCGCAGCGACGGGAAGATCGTGTCGCGGTTGAGCAGCTTGACCGCGCCCTGCGGGTCGGTCGCGGCCTGGGTGAGGAACTGGGCTCCGACCCGGGACGAGAACGCCTCCTGCGCCGACAGATAGAGCTTGTACTGCGCCGGCGTGAAGAACGGCTGCGCGGTCAGCACGTCGTCCTGCAGGCGGATCAGCAGTTGGTAGAACAACCCGATGAACGCCGGCTGGTCGGCCACCACCGCGACGGTCAGATAGCAACCGGCCTGGTTGATCAGGTCGTCGTTGCGCAGCGCCTGGTCGAGCGCATAGAGCGAGCGGCCGACCGTGGTGGACAGGTCGGCGTTCAGGCGCAGGTTGAGCGCGTTGATCAGCGGCTCGACCGCCCGGTTGAACTCGGCCACCACCAGGTCGGGCCGTCCGCTGCGGTTGAGCACCGCGGTGCGGGTGTTGTTCAGCGCGGCGGCGCCGGCCACCGCGCGGGTCATCGCGGTGGTCAGCGGCTCGTCACGGCGGGTCAGCGCGGAGAGCCGGTCCTGCACGCGGGCGCTCTGCTCCACCAGTTCGGAGCCGGGCACCAGCCCGACCAGGTAACCGACCGACAGCAACCGCTCGTCCTGGATCTCCTGGATCGTGGTGCCCACCTGGGAGGACAGCGAGACCAGGTCCTGGATCCGTTGCGCGTCGCGCGCCGCGTCGACGCGGTTGATCACGATCGGCACGCTGAGTGCGATGACGCCGAGCAGGGGTACGAGCACCAGCAGGGCAAGCTTGCCCAGGATGCGGAACTTACCGAAGAGCACCGGAACGCTCCCGCCGGTTGGGGCCGACCTCGGCGCCGTACGGCGATCCGGGGTCGTGGGGACTGTGCGCGAACGGGTCGGGCGCATCGGGCAGCACCGACATCGCGCTGTCGGACGGATCCACCGCGGACCCGTCCGCGCGGCGGTGGCCGGTGCTGACCACCAGCACCACGCCGAGGATCAGCAGCACCATCGCGGCGCCCATCACGATGATCTCGATGCGCCGCGTGTCGAGCGAGTCCATCCGGGCGTCGAGCAGGCCGTTCATCTCGCGTACGAGGACGCCGGAGAGGCTGGACAGTGAGGTCTGCAGCTGGCTCTGCGCGGTCGCCATGGCGGCCGGGTTGGGCGGGGTGGTGCCGCTCGGGCTGGCGCCGCGGATGAACGACTCGACGCCCCGGCGGAACGCGTCCACCGTGCTCACCAGGCTGCCGCTGAGCGTCACGCTGGCGGTGTCGTCGACCGCGGCCTGCAGGTCGTCGGTCAGGTCGTTCACGCTCTGGTTGACCGAGGCCACCGCCGCGCCGAACTGCGGCACCAGCTGGGCCTGGGCCTGCGCCCGCTCGGTCTCCGAGCCGGTGATGCCGGCGACCAGCAGGCTGAGATCGCCCATGCGGCTCACCTGCACCACGGTCTGCGGCAGGTCCGAGGCGAGCGCCTGCTGCAGGTGCGACAGGTCGTTGTCCGGGTCGCGGCTCAGCGTGGAGTTGTCCGCGACCGTGGAGGCCAGCGCCAGCGCCAGGCCGGTGACCTCGACGTGCGCCTGGAAGACCTGGATCTTCTGACCGTTCACCGCGGGCAGCCGGCCGATGCGGTCGCGCAGCCCGGTCCACCGCTCGTGGGTGGAGAGGTCGTCACCGAGCCGCTGGTCGATCGCCGACATCCGGGTCACCGCGGTGGTCAGCGAGGGCGGCGAGTCGGAGACGCCCTGCAGCGCCGAGGACTGTGCCTCGGTGAGCGCGCTGATCAGCGGGGCGAGGCCGGCCAGGTATTCGACGCCGTGCTGCGCCAGCTCGGTATCGGTGCGTTCGTCGGCGTTCTGCTGCCAGGCCCGCAAGAAGAGGATGCCGGCCGGCACCAGGATCAAGATCGCCAGTACGGCCGCGAAAGCGGAGCGTAGACGAGACGGTCGATTTCCGTCCGAGACTGCCATTGCTTCTTCCTCCGCCACGCCCACGTCTGATGGCTCCGCCATGCACACCTGTCAGGCACCCGGCCAACCGCTACTCTCTGTAGTCGATCGAGCGCACCGATCCGGGTCAATCTATCCGAAGAACAAACAAGCGACCCCTTCCCGAGGGTCAGTCTTGAGTCGTCTGATCGGGGGATACGCCCGAGGGTGGCAAAAGTTGTAACGAGCGTTCAAGCCTTCGCGCCCCACGTCAATACGGTTCCGGAACTTTGCGGTGCGCTGCCTCGTGAGCGGGCGCCAAATGTTCCACCTTGGACAACCATCGATTACCACGATCAATTCGTGCTCAGGGTGATCGATCGATCGCGGAGAGCCAGAAAACTACCGAGAGTGCCGCGTCGGACACAATGTCCGCCGCACTTTGTCTCAGCATGTGGAAAGGCGGACGGATTTCACAATCGCGCGAGGGCATGCCGCAGCGGATCCAGGCCGAGCACGCCGAGATTGAGGGCGTCCTGGTGGAAGGACTTCAGGTTGAAATCGGTGCCTTTGCGGGCCTTGGCGTCGTCACGCGCCTGCAGCCAGATCCGCTCGCCGATCTTGTACGACGGCGCCTGCGCCGGCCAGCCGAGATAGCGCCGCCATTCGAACCGCAGCACCTCCTCGTCCACCCGGCAGTGCGCGCGCATGAACTCCCAGCCGAGTTCCGGCGTCCAGCGCTCGCCGGGGTGAAAACCGAACGGGTTGTCCCGCGGGATCTCCAGCTCGAGGTGCATGCCGATGTCCACGATCACCCGGACCGCGCGCAGCGCCTGCCCGTCCAGCATGCCCAGGCGGTCGCCCGGGTCGGAGAGGTAGCCGAGGTCGTCCATCAGGCGCTCGGCATAGAGCGCCCAGCCCTCGCCGTGCCCCGAGCACCAGGCCAGCAGCCGCTGCCAGCGGTTGAGCAGGTCACTGCGCAGCTGCGTCTGCCCGACCTGGAGGTGATGGCCGGGCACGCCCTCGTGATAGACGGTCGACGTCTCCCGCCAGGTGGAGAACCGGGTCTGGCCCTCCGGCACCGCCCACCACATCCGGCCCGGCCGGGAGAAGTCCTCGCTCGGCGCGGTGTAGTAGATCGAGCCGTCGCTGGTCGGCGCGAGGCAGCACTCCATCCGGCGCATCTGCTCGGCGATCTCGAAGTGGGTGCCGCCGAGCTCGTCGATCGCCTTCTCGGCGAGCTGCTGCATCCAGTCGCGGAAGTTCTCCTTGCCGGGCACCCAGCGGGCCGGGTCGGCGTCGAGCGTGCTGACCGCCTGCTCGATGCTCGCGCCCGGCCCGGCGATCGTCGCGGCGACCGTGCGCATCTCGTTCTCCAGCCGGAACAGCTCCTCGAAGCCCCAGGCGTAGGTCTCCTCCTGGTCCACCTTCGCGCCGAGGAAGTACTGCGAGGCCAGGGCGTAGCGCTCCGGGCCGGCCGCTTCCTTGTCGCGGCCGCGGGGCGCCAGGTCGGTGCGCAGGAACTCGGCGAACTCGGCGACCGAGGCGGTGGCGGCGGTCGCGCCCCGGCGCAGCGTGGCGTCCAGCGCGCCGCTCGCGTCGACCCGGTCGGCCAGGGCGTGGAAGAAGTTGTCGCGCTGCGGGTCGGTCCAGGCGTCGCACTGGCCGGCGACCGCCACCATCTGCGCCCGCGCGCTGATCCGGCCCTGGTCGGCCTCGGCCAGCAGGGTGCGCTGGTATTGCCGGACGGCTTCCGGAAAGGCGCCGAGCCGGGCCGCGATGTTCGCCGCCGCCTCCTCGCCCTCGGTCGGCATCAGGTCGAAGACCATCCGCAGCTCGTGCACGCCGCTGCTGATCACGCTGAGGTCGCTCGCCGTGTAACCCGCGTCGTGCCGGGCCAGTTCGAGGCCGAGCCGCTCGAGCATCGCGTCCTTGGCGACCTGCTCGGCCTCGGTCTCCGGCTCGGTGACGTCCAGGTCGGCGATCGTGCGGCGGGTGAAGTCGGCGCGGGCCTCGTAACCCTCCGGCGACAGATCGTCCAGTTTGTCGTCATGGCCGGGAATGCCGATGAAGGTGGCGCCGGTCGGATTCAGCGGCGCCCAGTCGTCGACATACCGGTTCGCAAGATCATCCACGTTTCCCACGCGCCGACCCTACGGGAGGCCGGACATCAGCGCTTGTGGGTATTCGTCCACTCCAGCAGGCGCTCGGTGGGCCAGGTGTTGACCACCCGCTCGACCGGCACGCCGCACATCGCCGCGCGTTCGCAGCCGAACCGCAGCCAGTCCAGCTGCCCGGGAGCGTGCGCGTCGGTGTCGATGCTGAACAAGCAGCCGGCCTCGACCGCCGCGGTGAGCATCCGCTTGGGCGGGTCCAGCCGGTCCGGCCGCGAGTTGATCTCGATGGCCTTGCCGTGGTCGGCCGCCGCGGCCAGCACCTTGGCCAGGTCGAAGTCGCTGGGCGGGCGGGTGCTGCCGCGGCGGTGCCCGCGATCGCCCTCGCCCTTGACGCCGACCGTCGCCGCGGACACCTTGCGGCCGGTCATGTGGCCGAGGATGTCCAGGTGCGGGTTCTCGATCGCACGCAGCATCCGCCGGGTCATCCGGGGCGCCTCGTCACGCAGCTTGCTGTGCACCGAGCCGACCACCACGTCCAGTCGTTCCAGCAGCTCGTCCTCCTGGTCGAGGGTGCCGTCCTCGTTGATGTCCACCTCGATGCCGGTGAGGATCCGGAAGCCGTCCGGCAGCGCGTCGTTGAGCTTGGCCACCAGGCTCAGCTGCTGGCGCAGCCGGGCCGGGGTCAGGCCGCGGGCCACGGTCAGCCGCGGCGAGTGGTCGGTGAGCACCATGTACTCGTGCCCGAGCTCGACCGCCGCCAGCGCCATCTCCTCGATCGGCGAGCCGCCGTCGGACCAGTCCGAGTGCAGGTGGCAGTCGCCGCGCAGGGCCGTGCGCAGCTTGGCCGCGGCACCCTGCAGGTCGGTGCCCTCGGTCGCCTCCATCCGGCGCAGATAGGCCGGCACTTCGCCGCGCAGCGACTCCGCCACGGCCAGCGCGGTCACGTCGCCGACACCCTTGAGCTTGGACAGCGTGCCCTGCTCGACGCGCTCGGCCAGCTCGTCGCGGGAGAGCGCGGCCACGGTCGCTGCCGCCGATCGGAAGGCGCGCACACGGTAGGTCGCCTCGTTGGCGCGCTCCAGCAGGAACGCGATGCGGCGCAGATCGGCGACGGGGTCTCGGGCGGTCATCCCTGCAGAATAGGAGGCATGCGAACGATCGACTGGGTGGACGGCGCCATCGAGATCATCGATCAGACGGCGTTGCCCGGCGTCGAGCGCACCCTGCGGCTCACCACGGTCCCCGATCTGATCGCCGCGATCCGGTCGCTGGCGGTGCGCGGCGCGCCCGCGCTGGGTGTGGCCGGCGCGCTCGGCGTGGCGCTGGCGGCCCTGCTCCACCATCAAGATCAACTTCAGTCAGCGGTACGCGACATAGCAAGCGCCCGCCCCACCGCCGTGAACCTGGCCCGCGGCGCCCAACGCGCCGCCGCGCATCTCCCGGACGGCCCGGCCGCTGTGTTGAAAGCGGCTTTGGAGGTGCGCGACGAGGAGATCGCGGCCTCCGCGGCGATGGCCACCCGAGGCGCCGACCTGATCAGCGAGTTGTGCGGGCCGCGACCGCGGATCCTGACCCATTGCAACACCGGCGCGCTGGCCGCGGTGACCGGCGGCACCGGCCTCGGCGTGGTGCTCGAACTGCACCGGCGCGGTGACCTGCGGGACGTGATCGCCAGCGAAACCCGGCCGCTGCTGCAGGGCGCCCGGCTGACCGCATGGGAACTCTCCCGGGCCGGCGTCACGTTCCGGGTGGCGGTGGACGGCGCCGGGCCGTTCCTGATGGCCCGCGGCGAGGTGGACGCGGTGGTGGTGGGCGCCGACCGCATCTGCGCGAACGGCGACACGATCAACAAGATCGGCACCTACGCGCACGCCCTGGGCGCCCAGCGCGCCGGCCTCCCGTTCCTGGTAGTCGCCCCGGAGTCCACGATCGACATGGACACACCGACCGGTGCCGCGGTCGAGATCGAGGACCGCGCGGACGCCGAGGTGACGACCGGCTACCCGGCCGCCAACCCGGCCTTCGACGTCACCCCACACGACCTGATCACGGCCATCGTGACGGACCGCCGCATCATCCGCCCCAACGGCGAACCCTTGACCGAGCGACGATGACCGCCCGCGAACAACGCGGCATCGGCGACCCGCCGCCAAGCGCGACCCGCCGCCAAGCGCGACCCGCCGCCAAGCGCGACCCGCCGCCAAGCGCGACTCACCATCCAGCGCGACCCCCCGCTCGCATTGCCGGCGCGGGTGGCGATCCGGCAGGGTGTGCCGTCCGGCACGATCCGCACCCGCATCGTCCAACGCGGCCTGCGGTCTGATGCGGCCTGCCGTGTAGCGCGGCCCCGCACCGGCTCCGACCGGCGCGGCCTGCCGTCCAGGGCGATCCGCGGTCCAGCGGGACTTGCATCCGCATCGACTGGCGCGGCCGGCGGTCTGGCCCGGGTGTGCCGTTCGGCACGATCCCGCACCGCACCCGGATCGGCCGGTGCGGCCTGGCGTTCAACGCGATCCGCACCTGCAGTGGTCGGCGCGGCCTGCCGTTCAACGCGATCCGCACCTGCAAAACCCCGCGCGGCGCGGGGTTTGCCAGCGCAGCGTGGGGGCGCGCCGACTTCGGACGTCGCGGTGAGGACGGCTGCGGAGCGGAGCGTGCAGCCGCCCGGAGCCGCCCCGGCGGGAGCGACGGTCCGTCACCCACCACCCCGCTACGACCTGATCTTGATTTTCAGGAAGCCGGTTTCCAGGGCTTGATGAAGTCGGACTCCGGCCAGCCTTCGGCGGCGGCGAGCAGGCTGTAGTGCGTGGCGCCGTCGACCGTTTCGCGGATGATGTCGGCGTGGCCGGTGTGCTGGGCGGTCTCCTCGATCAGGTGGGCCAGCACCCAGCGCACCGACCAGTTGTCATATTCCTGCGGGTTCCACGGCACGCTCTTGTCGATCGGCACGAGCCGGCCCAGGTCGGGGATCTCGGCGATCACCCGTTCGGTTTCCGCGGCCACCTGGTCGTAGAACTTCACGATGTCCTCATAGGTCTCGCCCTCGGACACGTCGAAGTGCTGGTCGTAGGGGTGCGCCTGCGGGTAGGTCGCGGGCCGCTGCAGCACGGTGTCGATCCAGCCCGACTCGGTGTAGGCGGTGTGCTTGATCAGGCCGCCGACGCTGTGCTCGCTGGCGCTCGGCGCGGCCGCCAGCTGCGACGGTGTGAGGCCGTAGCCGGTGAGCTTCAGGCGGTAGCGGCACTGCTCGAGGAAGGCCAGCAGGCCGTCGCGCTCGTCCTGGACCGGGCGGGTCTGACCGGGCATCGTTTCTCCTTCAATCGCGGGATGCCCATAACGCTAGGAGCTATTGCGGTCAGTTTCCGGCCGCATCGCGATGACCTTTCGGCGGTTTCGGTCGACGCCGGTGACCCAGCCGCCGACCAGGCCCAGCCGCAGCAGGACGTCACGGCGGGCCGGCAGCTCGGTCTCGTCGCCGGGGATCGGCGGCCAGGCGGCCCGGATGGCGCTGGTGGGGGCGAGCAGCGGGCGCAGGGCGGCCACCGGATCGGGCGCCCGCAACGCCGTGCCCAGCGCCTCCAAGGTCTTGAGCACCTCGTCCAGGGAGTCTCCGACGGCGGCCGCATTGCCGCCGCACATGGCCGCGATCAGTTCGGGCCGGGTCGCGGCCACCCGCGTGCCGTCGCGGAAGGACCCCGCGGCCAGGGCGGCGGCGAACGGATCGTCGGCGATCACGCTGGTCAGGGCCGCGGCCAGCAGATGGGGTACGTGACTGACGGCGGCCACCGCGCGATCGTGCTCGGCCGCTGTGGCAGGCACCACCCGCGCCCCCAGTTCGGTGATCAGCTCGGCCAGCAGCAGCCAGTCCGCGGTCTCGGTCTCCGGCTCGAGGCAGAGCACCCACGCGCAGTCCTGGAACAGCGCCGGATCGGCGGCCTTGAAGCCGGACGTCTCCTTGCCGGCCATCGGGTGCCCGCCGACGTAGCGCAGCCCGCCGGCCTGCGCCCGCACCGGGCCCTTGATCGACGTCACGTCGGTGACCAGGCCCGGGAAGTCGCCGAGGCCGGCGATCACGGCGGGCAGCGCGGGGGCGGGCACGGCCAGCACGACCAGTTCGGCGTCGGCGATCGCGTCCCGTTGCGTGCCGGCCACCTGCCAGCGGGCGCCGGACCGGGCCCGCGCGGCCGCGGTGCGCGCTGTTCCGCGCGTCGCCGGGTCGCGGTCGAAGCCCACCACGCGGTGTCCCGCCTCGGCCAGGGCCTGCAGCAGAGAGCCACCGATCAGCCCGAGTCCGAGCACCGCGACCTTCACGCGGCTGACTCTCGCACACGCACTTTGATCATCCTTACAGCCAGGTGGTGATCCACCGGAATCGCTGTCACATTTAGGCCGTTTCGTCACTAGATAGGCAAGATGCATCACGTTACGGTTGCCTCGTGACTTACAGGGGCAAATCTCTCAATCGGGGCATCGTCGGCGCGGGCGTGGTGGCGGCACTCATCGCCGGAACCGCCGCGCCCGCTCAGGCGGTCTTCTCGTCCACGCCGGACGTGCTGCCCGGCTTCAACGGGACCGTGCTGGCGGTGGCGTACTCGGGCGACACCCTCTACGTCGGCGGGGACTTCACGTCGGTCGTGGCCAAGGGCAAGACCGTGACCCGCAACCGGCTGGCCGCGGTGGACGCCCGCACCGGAGAGTTGCTCAGCTGGGCGCCGGCCGCGGACGGCCGGGTCAAGGCGCTGGCCGTGAGCGGATCGGCGATCTATGCCGGCGGGGACTTCGCCAAGGTGAACGGCCAGACCCGGGACAGCCTGGTGCGCCTGGACGCGGGCACCGGCGCGGTCTCGGCCGCCTTCAAGCACAGCGTCAGCGGCAAGCCCTATGCGCTGGCGGCGGGCTCCGGAAAGCTCTACGTCGGCGGCGCGATCACCGCGGTGGACGGGCAGACGCGCAGCCGGCTGGCGGCGTTCAGCCTGGGCAGCGGCGCCCTCGACACCACCTGGAAGCCGACCGTCGACGATCAGGTCGAGGCGCTCACCGCGACCAGCAGCCGGATCTACGTCGGTGGCAAATTCCACAAGGTCAACAGCACCTCCGGGTACGACCGGCTGGCCGCGCTCGATCCGTCCAGCGGTGCGATCGTCACCGGGTTCAAGCCGAAGGCGCCGGTGATCGCATATTCGATCGCGGTGGACGGTGACCGGATCTACACGGCCAACGGCGGTCAGGGCGGCAAGGCCAACGCCTACACCATGGCCGGCGAGCTCAAGTGGACGGCGACCTTCGACGGCGACGCCCAGGCGATCGCCTCCTACGGCGACACGGTCTATGTCGGCGGCCACTTCGACAAGGCGTGCAAGACCGCGCGGACCGGCGACCAGGGCGTCTGCCTGGACGGCTCGGACGTGCGGATCAAGCTGGCCGCGCTGTCGCCGTCGGACGGCAGCCTGCAGTCCTGGACCGCGAACGGCAACGGGATCGAGGGGGTGCTCACGCTGGCCACCAACTCGAGCTTCGGCGGCATCGCGGCGGGCGGCGCCTTCACCACCATCAACGGCAAGTCGGTGAAGCGGGTCGCCCAGTTCAGTTAACTCGGTCAGTCAGTCACACCAAGGGCTTTCTTCACGGGTCGCACCCTTTCGGGCGGGGGGTGCGACCCTCCCTTGTGCCCGGTTACGGCTTGCAGTTGTTGGCGCGCTGCCAGGCCTGCACCTTGGCGACCGGGCTCTTGTCGCCGCCACTGCGCCACGAGTCGAGGAAGGTGGCCGGCCAGATCACGCCGCGGCGGGTCTTCCAGTCGCCGGTCTTCGCGCACGGCGGCGAGATGCCGAAGTGCAGGTGGCAGACGTTGTTGGCGTTTCCGGTGCGGCCCACGTCGCCGAGGCGCTGGCCGCCCTTCACGCGTACGCCGGCCTTGATCCCGCTCTGGACCTTGGTGAGGTGCGAGCCGTAGTAACGGACGCCGTCGTCGCCCAGCAGGGACACCGAGAGGCCGCCGTTGGCGGGACCGTCGGGCTCACCCTTCACATAGGTGTCCTTGGTGCTGATCTCGAGGATCACGCCGTCGGTCGTGGCCACCACCGGCTCACCGCAGTCGGCGAAAATGTCCGTGGCCGGGTATTTGCCGTGCGTCGGGTGGTAGGCCACGTTTGACGACTTGACCGGGAACACGTAGTTCACGTCGGTCTTCGGCGGCGCCGGCGTCGACTTCTTGGGCTTCGGCTTGGCGCTGGCGCTCGGCGACGCCGAGGGTGATCCGGACGGCGACCCGCTGGGCAGCACCGACTCCGCCGGCCCGGCCGAACTGGGCTCCATGAACTGGGGCGTGTCGGCCGAGACCGGCTCGCTGGGCGGAGAACCGCCGCAGCCGGTCAGGGAGAACGCCAGGACGGTGAGGGCCGTCGCTGCGGCGGGGATGCGGACTCGAAGCACCGCGCCATCCTGGCAGAAGTCGTCCAGCACCGCTGCCCGGCTGTGCGCGGCTAGGCTTGCCGGCATGGCGGACATGCGCGGGCCCTGGCCGCGACCCGGTTATGCGGTGATGCCGCTGCCTCCCGGGCTGCCGCCGCGGCCGGTCTATCGCGAACCGCACCCGATCGGCGCGGCGCCGCTGCTGTGCGGGATGGGCGCGGCGGCGATCTGGCTGGCGCTGTTCGGCTTCATCGGCCAAAACCTGATGAGCTATGCCTGGTGGACGGTGGTAGCGGCGGTCAGCGCGTGGGTCGTCGCCCTGGTGCTGTCACTGCTCGGGGACCGCGGGGTGGCGGTCGGGGTGGCGATCGTCTCGGGGCTCGGGCTGTCCGTGGCGATGGGCTTCGTCACGTACCGGTGGATCACGACCCTCGACTGGCCGCTGTGGTGAATGTCCAGGTCTGGTGACCTTTTTCATTGACGTTTGGTGTGGTCGTGGTGGCGCAGCGCACTCGGCCTTGACGAACTCTCGCAGGCTCGGCAGCCTCAGCGACATGGCCTCTTCCCCACAGCGGCTTGACCCCGACCGGCGCCGCCGACGACTCGAACTTCTGGCGGCCCTCGCCGATGCGAAGGCCGCCCGGCAGCTGACCCAGCCCGAGCGGCTGCGCGGCGCCCGACTCCGTGAGCTGATCGCCAACCGCAGGCGCCGCGTCGTCTCCTGAGCCACTCCTTCGTGGCGTGGCGCGGCGCGCATGCCCGCTCAGCGGCTACCGTCAGTCGCTGAGAACATCCGCGTGGGGGGAATCGTGTCGACATTCGCTGCCGCCGTCGCACGGGGCAAGAACGGTTGGACGGCATCCGAGCTCGAGCTGACCGGGCTCGCCGACATCGACGAAGTGGCGGACCGGCTGGCCGACGCCGAGCCGGACGCGGAAGTGTCCCTGCTCTTCGTCGAGGCCGACGATCAATACCTGGTGATCCTGCGCCTGGACGAGGGCGATGACCTGCGCATCTTCGGGTCGGACTCGGTGTTCGCCGACGAGTCGCGCACCGGCGCGCTGCTGCTCGGCGACATCGAGGCGCCGGTGCTGGAGATTGACGACCTGGAGGCCTCCGCCGCCCAGGAGAGCGACGGGGACGGCGAGGACGAGCAACCGGCCGATCCCGATGCCGACCCGATCGGCGACGCGGAGATCCTGGCCGACCTCGGGGTCACCGCGCATCGGCTGCTCACGCTGTGCGCGCTCGAAGGCATGCTGCCCGCCGACATCACCGCCGAGATCGCTCAGCGCCTGGGTTGCGCCGACGAGCTGGAAGAGCTGCGCGAGGCGTGATCACCCGGCCGCTCCACGAGGAGTGGATGCGCCGTGCCCTCGAGGTGGCGTCCTCGTTTCCGGAGGACGTGCCGGTGGGGGCGGTGGTGTTCGACGCCGAGGGCAACGAGCTCGCGGCGGCCGGCAACGAACGCGAGGCCACCGGCGACCCGACCGCGCACGCCGAGATCCTGGTGCTGCGGCGGGCCGCTCTGCTGGCCGGAAGCTGGCGGCTGGACGGCTGCACGCTGGTGGTGACGCTCGAGCC
Organism: Actinoplanes sp. NPDC051388; assembly: GCF_055586225.1. NCBI lineage: Bacteria > Bacillati > Actinomycetota > Actinomycetes > Micromonosporales > Micromonosporaceae > Actinoplanes > Actinoplanes sp. NPDC051388. The sequence goes on from NZ_JBVJIP010000002.1 coordinate 510,368, forward strand.
GTGCACGATGTGCGCCGGCGCGCTGGTGCTGGCCCGGGTGTCGACGCTGGTCTTCGGCGCGTGGGAACCGAAGACCGGCGCGGTCGGCTCGCTCTGGGACGTGGTGCGGGACCGGCGGCAGAACCACCGGCCGGACGTCTACTCCGGGGTGCTGGCCGAGGAGTGCGCGGCGCTCATCCGGGGCTACTTCCGCTGATCGCGGTGTCCAGGCCGATCTGCACCATCGCGCTGAAGCCCTTCTCCCGCTGGGCCGACTCCATCGCCTCACCGCGCTTGATGTGGTCGCTGACGGTCAGGATGGTCAAGGCCTTGGCCTTGTATCGCGCGGCGATGGTGTAGATCGCCGCGGACTCCATCTCGACCGCCAGCACGCCGTAGTCGGCCAGCGAGTCGTACAGGTCCGGGCGGTCGGTGTAGAACGCGTCGGCGGCCAGGATCGGCCCGACCCGCATCGCGACACCGCGCCGCTCGGCCACCTCGACGGACGTGCGCAGCAGCCCGAAGTCGGCGACCGGGGCATAGTCGATCAGCCCGTCGAACCGGACCCGGTTCATATTCGAGTCGGTGGCCGACCCGATCGCCGCGATCACGTCGCCCAGGTCGAGGTCCATCGCCAGCGCGCCGCACGAGCCGATCCGGATCAGCGACTGCACGCCGTACTCGTTGATCAGCTCGTGGGTGTAGATCGAGGCCGACGGCATGCCCATGCCGGACCCCTGCACCGAGACCGGCACGCCCTGCCAGGTGCCGGTGAAGCCGAGCATGCCGCGCACCTCGGTGTAGCACTTGGGATCGTCGAGGAACGTCTCGGCGATCCACTTGGCCCGCATGGGGTCACCGGGCAGCAGCACCCGCTCGGCGATGTCGCCCGGCTGGGCGCCGATGTGCACGCTCATCCCGTGCCCCTTCCCTAGATCCGACACCCCGATCCTGCCAGGCCGCGGGCCCCGGCAACCCGGCGGCGGGCCGATCCGGGCGTCGGGTAATCTACTTCGCGGTGGTGTGTCCGAGCGGCCTAAGGAGCACGCCTCGAAAGCGTGTGAGGGTGCAAGCCCTCCAAGGGTTCAAATCCCTTCACCACCGCCACCAACGGGTGGCTGGACTCTCGAAGTCCGGCCACCCGTTTGCTGTTATGGGTTGCCCAAGGCATGGTCGGCGAAGTCGGCGGTGCGCTGACGGATGACTTCGGGTGTCCACGCGGCGTACTTCAGGACTTGCATGCTGCGAGGAAAGTCAGACACCCGCGTCTCCAGGTAGGTGGTCTTCTTCTCCGCGAACTCGCGTCGGCCCGCCGCCGAGTTCTTGCCTTTGCTGAGCAGGACCAGATTTCCGGCCGTGTTGACCAGCTCGCCATGTTCCTCTTGGCTGAATGTGATGTCCCACTGGCCTCCTGGCTTGGGATTCTGCGGCATCACATGTTCGATCGAGCGAGCCTGGAAGTGGTGCGCATGATCCAGCTCACTGGTGACAATCTCGGCTCGCACCAGCAGGTACTTGGCATGGCCGGCACCGTAGAAGTTCGACGCTTGACACGCTTCTTTGATCTTGCCGGTGTCAACGGTCGTGGCCTCGATCACCTCGGCGCTGGTTTCCGCGTTCTCAATATCGCGCAGGATGCTGGTGTAGCTGCCATATCGCTCATCTTTTCGGACCGCCTGGACCCATTGGTCGAGATAGACCTTCTCGAGGGCCAACGTGAACGGATAGAAGTTCTCCCTTCCGAACCTGCTCGCAAAAAGCAGAAGGCATGCCTTCCACTCGGAAGCCGGAAAATGCTCCACCATCGCAGCCATCAACGTCCGGTATTCGACATGTTGCCCTTCGCCCCAGTCGAGATAGTCCCGATCGACAAACAGATGGTCGTACAGGTCGACGTACCTGGTGAGTTGGTCCATGAACTCAATACCCGGTTTCGGCTGGCCGGGTTGGCCGAGGATGCGGTCGACGAACTCGCTATGTAGGTTCGCAACCGGCTTTCCTTTGATGTAGATCAGCCGCAGCAGGTTGAACATGTCCTCGAAGCGCGACTCGCCGAGCTGGACTTCCATGTCCTCCCACTCATGCGCGTACTTCGCGCGAGCATCCGCGTTTGGGATTCGTATAGGGTCGAGATTGTAGGCCTTGAGCACATCGATGCGGCGGAGCTGCTTGCCTCGGTCGTTCACCACGGTGAAGAGCTGGAACGCATCCTCGAACGAGTCGGTCGCAAGGTAAATCAAAGTGCAGTTCTTGTTGACGAATATCGCGAAGCTCTTCAGCTTCTCGTCGCTCATCTTCGTGAGCTCGTCCCAGAAAGTCTTCCGTGCTAGCTCGTATCGCTTTCCAGCGGGCTTGCTCGAGTCGAAGTCGGAAATCGGCTCTGCGGCGCCGCCTGGAGTGCCGAGCATGGAATTGAAGACGGCTTGGTCGCGAACTTGCAGACGGTTTTTCGCGGGGATCGCTTCAAGTGTGTTCTCCGGCTGGAAAATCTTCGCGTGTAGCTCGTGCGCCAGCTTTACTTCGCCTCGGTTCTGAAGTGCATCTCGGACGCACGCAGTCAGAATGCACAGCGCTGTCAATCGCTGCTGCCCATCAACCACGTCATATTCTGATCCATGCTGCTTGTGGAGAACCAGCGTCCCTAGGAAATAGGGCTCGTCCCAATTTGTGCCAGCAAGATCATCAATTAGATTCGTGAAATCTTCTTGGTCCCACATGAAGGGGCGCTGATATTCGGGAATGCGGAAGAAGAAGTCCTGCGAGAAGAGCCGCCCTAACGGGAGCATCGCGCTATCCAGCCTTTTGGTCATCCATAACCCCCAAAATATCGCTTGGGCGCGGATACTAGCTGGTCATCGCATATTCGTGAATAGCCGACCGTCCACTTAGTTCAAGAACCTGAGCATTGGCCGGATCGGGTGGCGGTTGACGGACGTAGCGTTCGGTCGTTCTGCCTGCCCGCGTGCTGGCCTAGGACGGGCTGGCCGCGTGGCTAACCGCCGGCGCCGCGCTGGGCAATCAGGCCGGCGAGGCTCCAATCGAGGTCGCGGTCCCGGGCGGCCGGCATCGGCACCTTCCAGCTGGTCGCCGAGGCTCCGTTCAACCTGGTCTACGAGGCCCAGGAGTGATTCGGTAGGGCATGGGCGAAGTCACGGTCCGGGTCGGAGTGATGGGGGACGCGGAGTTTCTGACCGCGGCCATGTTTGTCGATCACTCTCAGGAGCACCCGGACTTTCCCGAGTCCGAGCGGGCCGGCTGGATGGCGGGCGCGCTCGACGTCTCGATCGCGCAGATCTCCGAGCGGATCCCGGACAGCACCGTCCATGTCGTCGAGCTCGACGGTGAGCGGGTCGGGCGGCTCCGGCTGGTGCGGACCGCCGAGCGGATCTTCATCGCCGGGATCCAGATCTTCCCCGCCTTTCAGCGGCGCGGGATCGGTGGTTCGGTCGTCGCCGGGGTGCTGCGGGAGGGCCGGGCGGCGGGATTACCGGTCGAGCTGCACGTCAGCAAACGGAACCCGGACGCCGAGCGGCTCTATGCGCGGCTGGGCTTCGTGCGCACCGGGGAGGATGGTGATGATCACGTCATGGGCGCCGTGGCCGGTTAGCCGCTAGCGTTCGGCGACGTGGGCACCCTGGTCTCGTTGTTGCTGCTCGCCGGGGTGCTGGGGTTCGCCGTGGTGCGGCCGCGCGGGCTTCCGGAAGCCGTCGCGGCGGTGCCGGCCGCGCTGATCGCCGTGCTCGCCGGGCTGGTGCCGTGGGCCGACGCCGGGCGGGAACTGCGCAGCCTCGGGCCGACCGTCGGATTCCTCGCCGCCGTGCTGCTGCTCGCCCACCTCGCCGATCGGGCCGGCGTCTTCAGGTACGCCGGTTCGCTCGCCGCCCGCCGGTCCCACGGCTCGCCGCAACGCCTGCTCGGCATCGTCTTCGTGATCGCCGCCGTGGTCACCGCCGCGCTCAGCCTGGACGCGACGGTCGTCCTGCTCACGCCCGTCGTCTTCGCCACCGCCGGGGCCCTCCGGATCAGACCCAAACCGCACGTGTACGCCTGCAGCCACCTGGCAAACTCAGCCTCCCTCCTGCTGCCCGTCTCCAACCTCACCAACCTGCTCGCGATGAGTGTCGCGGGCCTGTCGTTCGTGCACTTCGCCGGCCTCATGGCGCTGCCCTGGGTGGCCGTGGTCGCGGTCGAATACGTGATCCTGCGCTGGTTCTTCGCCGACGACCTGCGCGTCTCACGCCCGCTCCAGCCGCCGCCGGAGGTCGAGGCGCCGCGCTACGCGCTGATCGTGCTGGGCGCCACGCTCGCCGGTTTCGTGGTGGCGGCGCCCCTCGGCGTCCACCCGGCCTGGGTCGCGGCGCTGGGCGCGATCGTGCTGGCCGTACCCATGAAGGGGTTGACCTGGAAGTCCGCTCTCGGCGCCGCCAATCCGTGGTTCTGCCTGTTCGTCTTCGGGCTGGGGATCGTCGTGGTGGCGGTGAGCCGGGGTGGTTTCGGGCGGCTGGTCGACCGCCTCGCGCCGCACGGATCCGGGCTGGTCCAGCTGCTGGCGATGGCCGGCCTGGCGGCGGTGCTGGCGAACCTGCTGAACAATCTGCCGGCCACCTTGATGCTGTTGCCGCTGACCGCGCACAGTCCGGGCCTGGTGCTGGCCGTGCTGCTGGGCGCCAACATCGGGCCCAACCTGACCTTCGTCGGGTCGCTGGCCGCCCTGCTCTGGCGGCAGATCCTGCACCGCCGCGGCCAGCCGGCGGCGATCGGCGAGTTTCTGCGGCTCGGCGCGATCACCGTGCCGGCCTGCCTGGTCGTGGGGGTGGCGGCCCTGTGGCTGAGTCTGCGAATGTCTGCTTCGTGAGGATCCTCTTGTGGCTGGCCGACGGCACCTGGGAGGCGTGCGTCGATGCGGCCCGCACGCTCGACGGCGAGGTCACGCTGCTCTATGTGGTGGACGTCGACACGGTGGCCGCGATGAGCGGGCCGGTCGGGTTGCTCGGGCGGAACAGTCCGCCGCCCCCCGGGCAGATGCTCGCCGACGCGGGCAACGAGGTGCTGGACGCGGCCGGTCGCCGGCTCGGGCGACCGGCGCAGCGGATCATGCGGTGGGGCCGCCCGGAGCACGAGGTGACGCACGCCGCCGCCGACACGGACGTGCTGGTGGTGGCCCGGGACGGCGATCGGGGCCGGCCGGGGCCGCGCAGCGTGGGGCACGCGCCGCGCTTCGTCGTCGACCACGCACCGTGCGCTGTCCTGCTGGTCTGGCCGAATTGAGCTACCAGTGACCGCCCGAACACGCTGCGCTGAGTTACGCCACGAGGTGGTGAACGTCTCACCTCACGCATTGTGAAAAAAAGCATCACGCGGCCCCACCCGCACGAGTGGTTCTCAGGCTTCACACAGCATGATCAAACTGCCTGCTCAAGTGTCCTAGACGTGACGCTGCCGTTCCGTCGTCACGGATGCATCCTGTCGCTCGCCCAGGACCTGCGGAAACTACCTTCCGTAGCCATCTGGGGACCGCCCTAAGACATAGGGGTCGGGGCAAGTTGGGTGGCCCAAATCCGCCGGATCGGACGAGGTGAGCTGCCCGCACGGTGAGAAAGTTTCACAACTCGCATCAGGCAGATCCGTCGATATCTAGCCTAGGCTTGGGGGCGTGAGAGTTGAGCATCACTGGTGGAATGGTGACGTCCGGCTTGCACGTCGGGACGTCTACGTCCGTACCGACGGAAACAGCTGGGAAGTGGAAGCCCAGATGGGTGGCCCTCAGGGCAAATCCAAGGTGCAGCAGTGTCCAGGAAAGGCTTCGGCCATGATCCTGGCGGACGCGTGGCGTGGTCCACGCTGGCAGTGGCGCAAGCTCTAGGCGCCAGGAGCCGGGCTGAGCCGATTCGCTGACCACCACGGCTTGGCCGCATTCGTTGATCGGGCCGGATTCCCTTTGCGGAGTCCGGCCCGATTGCTTTAGACATTCCAGATGCGCCCCGCTGCCGGTCAGGTCCTGCATTTCTCCGAAGACCCTTCTCTGCGCGTCTTCGCGCCGCAGAGCACCTACGTGTGGGCGGTGGATGCGGAGAACGCGCCGTCCTACTGGTTTCCCAGAGACTGCCCGCGGGCGATGGCCTGGCCAGGACCGGAGACGACGACGGCCGATCTCGAGCGGATCGCCGGACCGGGCGGCGGCCGGCGCGTGCACGCGGTGGAGTACGCGTGGCTGGAGCGCATCCGCACCGTCCGGCTCTACGCCTACCGCTTCGACGCCGCGCAGTTCCAGCCGCTGGGCGAGCCATATCCGCACGCCATGGTCTGCACGTCCACGGTCGAGCCGCTGGGGCCGCCGGAGGAGGTCGGAGATCTGTTCGCCGTGCATGCGGCGGCGGGTATTCAGTTACGCGTACTCGACAATGTGTGGTCGTTCTTCGACGCCGTGGTGGCGAGCACCATGCGGTTCAGCGGGATTCGCCTGCGCAATGCGCGCGGCAGAACGGACCGCATGTCCGGCGACGTCCGTTTGTAACGTTCTAGCCTGGAATCACACCCAAACCGGATCGAAAGCGATTCCATGCACGCCACGATTTCCGATGACCGTTCCGACGTCGCCGTGCTTCGGCTCTCCGGGGAGCTCGACGCCGACACCGCCGCGAAGCTGCACAACACCATGGCCGCCCTGCTCGACCGGCCGATTCCGAAGATCGTCGTGGATCTGTCGGACCTCAAGTTCTGCGACTCGGTGGGGCTGAGCGCCTTCATCGTGAGCAAGCAGGTGATCGCGTCGCGCGGCGGCTGGCTGAGCTTCGCCGGCGCGAACCCGTTCCTGCTGAACCTGATGGAGACGGTCGGACTGTCTCGCTACTTCGCCATCTTCCCGGATGTCGACCAGGCGATCGAGGCCGCGAAAGCCTGAGAGGTTGCTTTCAGATATGTGAGAGACTACTTTCGAAACATGTCTCTCACAAATCCGCTGGGCGACCTGCCGATCACCGACCCGCAGGCGATGCGTGCCCTGGCCCATCCGGTGCGCCTCGCGATCCTGTCCCACCTGCACCGCAACAGCCCCGCGACGGCGACCATGCTGGCGCCGATCGTGGACGCGTCACCCTCCGTGGTCAGCTGGCACCTGCGACACCTGGCGGGCTTCGGGCTGGTCACCGACGCCGACCCGGCCGAAGTGCCGGGCGACAAGCGGCAGCGGTGGTGGAAGGCGATGGCCCGCGGTTTCCGCTTCGAATCCAGCGAGGACCCGGCGGCCGAGCTGCTCGCCGACGAGATCTATGCGGTGGCGCGGCGGCAGGCCGACGAGTGGATCTCCACCACGCGACCGACACTTCCGCCGGAATGGCTCCGGGTGTCCGGGCTCTCCAACACCCGGGTGCCGCTGACCCCCGAGGAATTGGAACGGCTCGCCGACCAGATCGACGAACTGCTGGCGCCCTATCTCCACCGGCCGACGCCTCCGGAGGGCGCCCGCGAGGTCCGCATCCTGCGCCAATACCTGCCGTTCGGTGGCGACGACCGATGAACGGATTCAACAAGCTCTGGGCCGGCCAGACCGTCTCCCAGTTCGGCGACCGGATCTCCGAGCTCGCCCTGCCGCTGATCGCGGTCACCACGCTCGCCGCCGGACCGACCGAGGTCGGCCTGCTCACCGCCGCGGTCTGGGCGCCGAACCTGCTCTCGATCCTGGTCGGATCGTGGGTCGACGGGCAGGCGCACCGCCGCCGGCTGCTGATCATCGCCGACGTGCTGCGGGCGGTCGTGCTGCTCAGCCTGCCGGTGGCGCACTGGGTCGGGGTGGTGACGCTGGCGCAGCTCTTCGTGGTGGCGTTGCTCGCGGGTGCGGGGCAGGTGCTGTTCTCCGCCTCGTACCCGTCGTTTTTCGTCGCTCTGGTTGATCGTGATCAATACGTGGCGGCCAACAGCAAGCTGAGCACGAGTCGATCGGCGTCGTTCGTGGCCGGTCCGGCGCTCGGCGGCTTCCTCGTCCAGATCCTCACGGCGCCGGTCGCGATGCTGGTGGACGCGATCTCCTTCCTGGCCTCAGCATTGTTCATCGGCCGGATCAAGGTCGAGCCGTCGGTGCCGGCCGAGTCGTCGAGCCCGCTCGCCGCGCTGACCTATGTGCGCCACCACCCCTATCTGCGGGCGGCTCTCGCCTGTGTCACCACGGTGAACTTCTTCGGCTTCGTCGGCCAGGCGTTGGTGATCCTCTTCGCCAGCCGCACCCTCGGTCTCTCGGCCGGCCTGATCGGCCTCGCCTTCGGCATCGGCGCCGTCGGTGGCCTGCTCGGCGCCGTCGTGGCCCCGCGTCTCTCCCATCGGTACGGGGTGGGCCGGATGGTCGTCGCCGGAGCCGTGCTCTTCCCGGCGCCAACCGCGGCGATCGCGTTCGCCGGTGGGCCGCAGTGGGCCAGTTTCACCGTGTTGTTGCTGGCCGAGGCGCTGTCCGGGTTTGGCGTGATGCTGTTGGACATCAACCTGAACTCGGTGATGACCGCGGTGATCGACGACGACAAACGCAGCCGGGTGGCCGGGGTGTTCGGCACCGTGAACTATGGCGCTCGCCCGCTCGGTGCGGTGGCCGGTGGATTTCTCGGGACCTGGCTCGGGATGCGGCCGACGCTGCTGGTCGCGGCGGTGGGTGGGGCGCTGGCGGTGCTGTGGCTGCTGCCGTCGCCGATCCCCGCGCTGTCAGATCTCGAGCTCGCCGCTTGATCTCATCCAGTCGACCAGCAGGTCGACGACGGCACCCGACTGCATGGCGGTCATGTGGTCGGTGTCCGGGATCAGCTCCACCCGCCAGCCCCGGCTCTCCAGCTCGGCGCGGTGCTCGCGGAGGCCGTCGGCGATCGGGACGCGGGTGTTGCCCCAGCTCGCGCCATAGGTGATGTTGTCGTCGGAGCCGGCGAAGGCCAGCGTCGGCAGCTTCTCGATCTTCTGCACGGCCGCCCGCTCGTCGAAGTCCCGCAGCGACTCGTAGAGCGTCACGTACTGCTTGGTCTGGTCGGGGTCGAGGGTGACGTCGACGGTGTCCCAATCGCCGGGGACCGGCTCCTGAGGCGTCTTGCCCTGGTTTTCCCGCGCCATCCGGTGGGCCGTGTTCGTCACCTCGAGCATCGCCGCGTAGGGGCCGCCGAGCGGCGGGAAGCCGCCCATGGCCAGGCCGGTCAGGCGGTCGGTGCGGATGGCGAGTTGCAGGCCGGCCAGCGCAAGCCAGGAATAGCCGTAATAAGCGAAGCGGTCGACGCCGGCCGCGTCGGCCAGCGCGAGGAGGTCGGCGGCGACCTGGTCGGCGGTCAGCGTGTCGGGTTTGGGATGGGCGGCGAGGTGTCCCTCATAGTCGGCGGCGACGACCTGGAAGCCGGCGTCCGCGAGGGCGGTGGCGAGGGTGTGGCCGAAACCGGGATCGGCGCCCCAGGCGCGCATCCGCTCGGCCGCCTCGCCCTCGAGGACGGCCGTGTTCACCGGCAGCAGGATCGCGGGCCCGTCGCCCAGAGTGGTGATGCCCAACGTGGTGATGTCCATGGCAACACTATACACTGTATAGACTATGGAAGAAGACCTGCACATCCGCCGGTTGTGGCGGCATCGCGGCACGACCCTGCCGACCCCGCGGCGCGGCCCCCCGCAGCAGTTGGATCTGGACGCGATCCTGACCGCGGCCATCGCACTCGCCGACTCGGGCGGGCTCGCGGCGGTGTCGACTCGCGCGGTGGCCGGTCAGTTCGGCAAGACCGCCATGGCGCTGTACCCCTATGTGGGCACGAAGGAACAGCTGCTGGCCCTGATGCAGGACCAGGCAGTTTCTTTTGAGGCCGCGCCTGCCTCTCTTTCGAACTGGGCGTTCGCGCTCTACGACGTCTACCTGGCGCACCCGTGGCTGACCGAGCTGCCGTGGTCGCAGGCCAGCCAGGGGCCGAACGAGCAGGACTGGCTGGAGTCCCTGCTCGGCTTCGTCTCCGACGCTTCCGTGGTGACGATGCTCTATGCGACGGTGCGAGCCGCGGCGCAGACCGACGCGGCCTATCGGCGCATGGACGCCGCCGGGACGGCCGCCTGGCTGGAGCGGTCCGCGGAGATCCAGCGGCAGATCCCCGACCTGGCCGAGCGCTATCCGCGGTCGACGTCGTTGCGGCCGGTCGCGGCGGATTGGCGGGACGCGCCGCGGGCGGCGGTGGCCGCCGCGGTGCGGCTGGTGGCCCCCTACTCGGCCTCGTCCTCCTGATGCACCGGGGACGAGGTCAGCAGCTCGAGCTCCCACCGGCTGGCAAACCCGGCGCCGTCCTCTTCGGCCACCAGATAGGAGGTGACCCGGACGCCGAGCCCAAGCTGGTCGGCGGCCCGCATGTGCTCGACGACCTCGTCGATGCCCGCCAGGTAGTGCGTGGCGATCAGCTCAGGCGCCGGCTCGGCGACAACCTCGTCCTCGATCTTGATGTCCATATCAGTCACGGCACCCACCCTAGAGCGACCCTCAGACCCGCCGACGGACCGGCCCGTCGCTTTGGTGGCGGCCGGTCCCGCGGCCGGTCCGTCCGATACGGTCAATCGGTGCCGGGCCTGCCGATCAGCAAGACGATCGTCGATCGACGCGCCGACCCGAGAGCCGGCTACCGGGCCGTTCACGTCGTCCTGAAGGTCGACAACGTTCCAGCCGAGATCCAGGTGCGTACCGACTGGCAGGACCTCTGGGCTCAGATCTTCGAACGCCTGGGCGATGTTTGGGGACGTCAGATTCGCTACGGAGGGGCACCAAGCGCCGATGAGGCCGATCCTGAGGTGTTCGCGCAACGGAGCAAGTCCGTCGCCGACATGATGAGCATCAGCAGCTTGCTGGCGAAGTACGAAGACATGCAGGCATCCGATACCGCTCTAGATGTTGCCGCCTACGTGCGTGACCGAGGTGTCAATCTTGATGCCTCGGAGGAGGAGACTCCTCAAGAGCTTCGGAAGGTACGCTCGCGGTATCTCGATTATCTGGCTCAGGATGCTGAGATCGATCAAGCGTTGCGTGCGCGGCTGACTGAGATTGCGGAGCAGGTGGAAGGAGAGGCGGGTTTCGGATGAGGCACTATCTCGTCGTCTTCGACCGAGCGCGCGGTGAGGTGCTGCACCAAGAGGAGTTCGCTGACCGCGCAACGGCGCTGAGGGCCCGTTTCAAGGCGGAGAGATCCAAGGCTGCCACTGCGGACATCGAGGTGGTCATTCTTGGCGCCGAGTCAGCCGAGGCCCTCCGCCGCACCCACGGTCGTTACTTCAAAACCGCTGGCCAGATGGCGCGCGCTGGGATCGCCGAACTTGGTGAGCACTGAGCCTCACCAACCCAGGCGCTTGCTGAACAAAGGAAGGCCGGACCCTACGGTCCGGCCTTCGACGTTTCGCTGATCAATCAGCGTGGCGGAGGATACGAGATTCGAACTCGTGAGGGTGTTAACCCAACACGCTTTCCAAGCGTGCGCCCTAGGCCACTAGGCGAATCCTCCGTCCGACAGGATACAGACCCCGCGCGGGTCCGGTTTCGCGGGAGGGCTGCGGCGCGGCGGGTGCCGGTTGGGTACGCTTCGACACAGCCCCTCGTGCGGCGTGCATCTCGTGAACCTCCCCAGGGCCGGAAGGCAGCAAGGATAAGCGAGCTCTGGCGGGTGCACGGGGGGTCCTTCATGTCCGGGGCCGTCGCCCACCCGTGAGCGGACCGTCGTTTGTTTCTGTCACACCCTCGACGGAGAATGGCGCGGTCGTCGAGACCGTGTTCGTTGAGGGGAGCAGGCGTGGCACTCGCGCTCTACCGCAAGTACCGTCCGCGGACCTTCGCCGAGGTCATCGGGCAGGAGCACGTCACCGAGCCGCTGTCCCAGGCGCTGCGGAGTGGGCGGCTGCATCACGCATACCTGTTCTCCGGGCCGCGCGGGTGCGGCAAGACGTCCAGCGCGCGCATCCTGGCCCGGTCGCTGAACTGCGAGCGGGGCCCCACCCCCGACCCGTGTGGGGTCTGCGCCTCCTGCCGGTCACTGGCCACCGACGGCACCGGGTCGATCGACGTCATCGAGATCGACGCGGCCAGCCACGGTGGTGTCGACGACGCCCGTGAGCTGCGCGAAAAGGCGTTCTTCGCGCCGGCCAGCAGTCGCTTCAAGATTTATGTCATCGACGAGGCGCACATGGTCTCGTCGGCCGGCTTCAACGCCCTGCTCAAGCTGGTCGAGGAGCCGCCCGACTACGTGAAGTTCATCTTCGCGACCACCGAGCCGGAGAAAGTGCTCGGCACCATCCGCTCGCGCACCCACCACTACCCGTTCCGGCTGATCCCGCCCGCGGTGCTGCGGCCCTATCTGCAGCAGCTCACCGAGGCCGAGGGCGTGCACGTCGAGCCGGCCGTGCTCCCGCTGGTGGTCAAGGCGGGCGGCGGCAGCGCGCGCGACTCGCTCAGTGTGCTCGACCAGCTCATCGCCGGCGCCGGACCCGAAGGGGTGAGTTATCCGCGAGCGGTGGCGCTGCTCGGCGTCACGGACGTCGCGCTGATCGACGAGATGTGCGACGCGCTCGCCGCCGAGGACGGCGCGGCGGCCTACCAGACCATCGACCGCGTGGCCGAGGCCGGCCACGACCCGCGCCGGTTCGCCTCCGACCTGCTCGAGCGCTTCCGCGACCTGATCGTCCTGCAGCAGGTGCCGGACGCGGTGACCAAGGGCCTGATCGACGGCCCGGCCGACCAGCTCGAGGCGATGGGCGCGCAGGCCACCCGGCTCGGCCCGGCGATGCTGTCCCGCTGCGCCGACATCGTGCACAACGGCCTGGTCGAGATGCGCGGCACGACCGCGCCGCGGCTGCTCCTCGAGCTGATCACCGCACGCATGCTGCTGCCCGGCGCGGAAGATTCCACCGGCGCGCTGCTGCAGCGTCTGGAGCGCATGGAGCGGCGGCTCACGCTGAGCGATTTTTCCGACGTACGCCAGGAGGGCACTCCCGTCGCCACCCGCCCAGCATCGGCCCCGGCGTCCGCCGATGACGCCCCGGTGGCAGGCGGCGGCGGTGGGATCTCCGCAGCTCGGGCCGCGGCCGCCGCGGCGGGGCGACGTGCACCGGCCGGGGGGATGGCGGCGCCGCGCGGCGCGGCCGCCGCCGGCCCGGGTGCCAATGGGCCGCAGGCCGGCGGCGCGGGCGCTGACCGGCCTGCGGCCATGGAGCAGCGGGACGCCGGTGACGGCCCAGACGATGCTGGGGAGCTGGCCGTGGCTGGTGGAGTTGACCCAGGCGACGCTGAGATTGCGGGACGACCGGCTCGGGCCGGTGACGGCGCTCGGGTCGAGGCGCAGCTCTCAGCGGGACGACCGGCGGCTCGAGCCGGTGACGGCGCTCAGGTCGAGGCACGGCCCTCTGCCGGACCAGGCACTGCCCAGGCCGCGGGCCGCAATGCACCGGCTGCCGGTCGGGGGACAACCCCGGTGTCGAGAAGCGGTGTCGCTGCGGCCGGCGGATCCGGTCCGGACGAGCAGGCGTTGGAGGACCGCGCCGCGGCAAGGGCGCCCGCATCTCCTCCGGCCGTGGGTCTGGTCGAGCCCGACGACGAAGGCTGGCCGGACGAGCCGCCGATGGATGACTACGAGCCGGCGCCATCGCGTCCGGTGCCGGCCCAGGCTGCTGAAACGCCAAGGCGCCCGGACCCCGGGGCGATCCTGCCCGATGCCCCGGATGATGGCGTGGAGCCGGTCTCGGCCGCGCCCGGACAGCTGACCGCCGCAGCGGTGCGTGAGGTCTGGCCGGAGATCATCACCGCCGTCGGGCGGCAGAGCAAGAAGGTCGCCGCGCTCGCCTCCGGGGCCACCGTGCGTGACCTGGACGGGCAGACCGTGGTGCTGACCTTCCGCTTCCCGGCGCACGCCAAGATGGTCAGTGAACAGCCACAACTGCTCGTGGACGCGCTCTACGAGGCGCTCGGCGGCCGGTGGGCGGTCCGGTGCGAGGTGGCCGGCGAGGCCGGCGGCTCAATGCCTGCCGCCGCAGCCCCGGCCCGCCGCCCAGCACCTGCGCAAGGCGGCCCAGCGGCCCAGAACGGTCCGGTTTCGCACGGCGGTCCGGTTTCGCACGGCGGTCCGGTTTCGCACGGCGGCCCGGTTTCGCATGGCGGCCCGGCACCTCAGGGCGGCCCGGCTTCGCATGGCGGTTCGGCTTCGCCTGGCCCGGCAACTCAGGCCGGCTCCAACGGCCCGGCCGCGCCGCGTGGTGGCCCGTCTCCGCAGAACGCGGCTCCGCGGGGCTCCGCGGCCACTGCATCCGGCGCGCCGGCCCGGCAGCGCGAGGCGGCGGCGCCGCGTCCGGCCTCGACGGTCTCGGACGACGGCGACGATTGGCCTGAGCCGGCCCGCCCCGGCGGCTCAGCGACCGCCGCAGTGCCCCAGGCCGCCGATGCGGACGACGACGACTGGCCGGAGCCTGCTCGCCCCGGGGGCGGCGCCGCCGATTCCATCGGTTCGGGTGGGTCGACGCCGAGCGGCAACCCGGTCAGCACGGGGTCGGAGCGCTCAGCAGGGACCGCAACGGAGACCACCACGGACGGAAAAGCGCAGCCGGCTCAGCCTGGCGGCGCGGCCGCGCAGAACAACGCGGCCCCGGTCCCGGCCCCACCGACGCCGGATCGGGCTCCGGCACCGCCGCCGCCCGCCGAGGTGCGCCCGCCCGCCGAGGTGCGCCCGCCCGCCGAGTCGCGTCGGGTCGCCCAGGAGCGTCCGGTCGCCCAGGAGCGTTCAGCCGCCCAGGAACGTCCGGTCGCCGAGGCGCGCCCGGCCGCCAGCCGTGGCCTGGCCGCTGCACGCGCGGCCGCTGCGGCGGGTGCCGCACGCCAGGCAGCGCCCAAAGCCGCCGCTCCGGCCGGTGCGCCGGCCAAGGCGTGGTCGGACGGTTCGCCTCCCGAGGAGGCGCCCTACGACCCGGAGTTCGATGGGCCGCCGTCGGGCAAGCCCGCCCCGCAGGCCAAGGCGGCCTACGACGGCTTCGACCCGGGCGACGAACCACTCGACGAAGTTGTCGACGAGAAGACCGCGCGGCAGAGCAGCGAGCAGCAAGCCATGCAGTTGCTGCGGGACGCTTTCGGCGCCGAGAAGATCAGCGAAACCCAAGCCTGATCAAAACGCGGGCCCCGGTCAGGACGCGGGCTTGGTCGGAAGCGCGGGCTTGGTCAGGGCGCGGGCTTGGTCGGAAGCGCGGGCTTGGTCAGAGGCGCGGGCTTGGTCAGAGGCGCGGGCTTGGTCAGAGGCGCGGGCTTGGTCAGAGGCGCGGGCTTGGTCAGAGGCGCGGGCTTGGTCAGAGGCGCGG
>NZ_JBVJIP010000002.1:525748-654608 GCF_055586225.1 Actinoplanes sp. NPDC051388
GGCTTGGTCAGAAGCGCGGGCTTGGTCAGAAGCGCCGGCCTGATCAGTTCGGTTCACGGATCGCGGCGTTGGCGATGTTGTGGAGGATCCAGAGGGAGTCGTTGGCTCGGTTCCAGTTCGGCCAATGGGTGTGCGGCCAGCCGGAGACCTCCTGCAGGCGCTTGAACCTGGTGCGGAGACTTTCCAGCTCGGCGTGGTCGACCCTTCCGGTCCGCACACAGATCGCGGCCAGCCGGAGCACGTCCGGGTCCGTCGCGCGGGTGCGACCCCTCTCGCTCTTCGAGTTGAGGACGTGCAGGGCCGCGTTGCGGGCGTCGCCGTACCAGCGCGGCGGATAGCTCAGGTTCGGGTCGCCGGGGCGGGGAGTGCGCCGGCCCTGACGCTTGGCCTCCGTGCGGCGGGCGGCATAGGCACGCAGATCGATCAGCCACAGGTCCCGGCACGCCACCAAGGCGTCCACGGCCCGCAGCAGC
Organism: Actinoplanes sp. NPDC051388; assembly: GCF_055586225.1. Lineage (NCBI taxonomy): Bacteria > Bacillati > Actinomycetota > Actinomycetes > Micromonosporales > Micromonosporaceae > Actinoplanes > Actinoplanes sp. NPDC051388. Next base: position 526,222 of record NZ_JBVJIP010000002.1, read on the forward strand.
GCCGCCTCGTCGCGGCGGAAGTCGCCCGCGAGGTGGGACAGGTAGCCGAACGTGTCGTGATATCCGATCGGCTGGAAGTGCTCGACGCATCTGTTCAGCGCGATGATCCGGCGACCGTAGGGCAGAGCCGTGTCACGCACCTTGCGCTCGTAGGTCCCGAAGCTCACCCGGCAAAGCTAGTATTCAGATGGCTTCCAGGGCGCCCCCGGTCCGCGGGAAGGGCTCAGCCCGCCTGGTCACACGCGCAAGGTGGCATTCGTCCTCCTTTCGGCCCGTCACGCGGACAGCGGGCTCTCGAAAGGAGGTCGCGACCCATGTCGCTGCCTGACAACCCCGATCTCGATCACCTCCGCCGGCAGGCGCGCGAGCTGCAGCGCGCGGCCCGCGCCGGCGATCCCGCCGCTCTCGCACGAGTCAAGAATGTGGCCGGGCCGGGTGCTTTTCCGCTGCACCTGGCTCAGCTCGTGGTTGCCCGGAGTTATGGGTTCGCCAGCTGGGCGCGGCTCAAGCGCTATGTCGACCTGGCCACCGAGCACGGCTGGCAACCACTCGCCGAGCCGCGGACCACGGAAAGCCCGGAGGTCGCCTTCTGCCGGTGGGCCTGCCTCACCTATGCACCCGGGGAGGGACCCGAACGATGGCGGCGGGCCGAAGCGATCCTGGCCGAGCATCCCGAGCGGATCGCGGGGGACATCTGGGCCGCCGCGGCAGCGGGGCTCGGCGATGCCGTCCGCACGGCACTCCGGCGCGAACCCGGGCTCGCGCGCGCGGCCGGAGGCCCGTACCAGTGGGGTCCGCTTTGTTATCTGGCCTATTCGCGGGCGGTTGCCGGGTCTCGGGAGGAGACGACCGATGCGGTGCGGGCGCTGCTGGCGGCCGGCGCGGACCCCGGCGAAGGGCATCTGTGGAACGGGCAGCCGTTTCCCTTCACGGTGCTGACCGGGCTCTTCGGGCACGGTGAGCAGGGCCGGCAGCGACAGCCGGAGCACCCGCACGGCGCCGCGCTCGCTCGCCTGGTGCTCGACGCCGGGGCCGATGCCAACGACAGCCAGACGCTTTACAACCGGATGTTCGCCACCGACGACAGCCATCTGCGGCTGCTCTTCGAGCACGGGCTCGGCCGCGGTGACGGCGGACCGTGGCGGCGTCGGCTCGGTGATCAGGTCGGCAGTCCGGCCGAGCTGCTGCGCGATCAGCTGCGCTGGGCGGTGGAGCACGGGATGACCGACCGGGTGCGCCTGCTCGTGGCACATGGCGTGGATGTGGTCGCGGCCTATCCGGACGGGCGCACACCGGTCGATCTGGCCCGGCTCGGCGCCGGCCGCGAGATCGCCGAGATCTTGACGGTAGCGGGAGCGCCACGACCTCGGCTCGACGAGGTGGACCGCTTGATCGCGGACCTTTTCGACGGCCGGGCAATGAAAAGAGGGCCGGTCGAAGAGGCGCGACGCAGGCGGCCCGGCTTGATCGTCTGGGCGGCGGCGCGCGGAAGAAACGACGTGGTGGCGGTGCTGGCCGGACTCGGCTGGGACGTGAACGCCCGGGGCCGCGGTGACGTGCCGGTCGAGCAGGAGTGGCAGACCGGGCTGCACGAGGCGGCCGCGAGCGGCGACCTGGCGATGATCGACCTGTTGCTGTCGTTGGGCGCCGATCGGACGCTGCGGGATGCGCGATTCGACGCCACGCCGCTGGACTGGGCCCGCCACGAAGGTCAGCACGAGGCAGCGCGCCGTCTGGAGTGAGAAGCGGGCGACTACTCTTCAGGTGCGAAACCGACTACGACGAGGAGCGGTGCTATGCGCCCCGGTGGACAGCCGAACATGCAGCAGATCATGAAGCAGGCGCAGAAGATGCAACAGCAGGTCGCCCAGGCGCAGGCCGAGCTGGCCGAGGCCGAGCTGACCGGCACCGCCGGCGGTGGGCTGGTGACCGTGGTCGTGACCGGGCTGGGTGAGTTCAAGTCGGTGAAGATCGACCCCAAGGCCGTCGACGCGGATGACATCGAGACCCTCGAGGACCTGGTGCTCGCCGCGATCCACAATGCCGCCGAGGCGCAGCGCGAGCTCACCGAGCAGAAGATGGGGCCCGCCACCGGCGGAATGACCCTGCCGGGGTTCTGACTCCGTGTACGAAGGCGCCATCCAGGACCTGATCGACGAGCTGGGCCGGCTCCCGGGCGTGGGCCCGAAGTCCGCCCAGCGCATCGCCTTCCACGTCCTCTCCACCGACCCGGCCGACGTCAAACGGCTCGCGACCGCCCTGACCAAGGTCAAGGAGCTGGTCCGCTTCTGCACGACCTGCTTCAACGTGGCCGAGTCCGACCAGTGCCGGATCTGTCGCGACACCCGCCGCACCAACGAGGTGCTGTGCGTGGTCGAGGAGCCCAAGGACGTGGTCGCGATCGAGCGCACCGGCGAGTTCCGGGGGCGCTACCACGTGCTGGGCGGTGCGATCAATCCGCTCGAGGGCATCGGCCCCGACAACCTGCGGATCCGCGAGCTTCTGATGCGGCTCGGCACTGGCGAGGTCCGCGAGCTGATCCTCGCCACCGACCCGAACACCGAGGGCGAGGCCACCGCGACCTACCTCGCCTTAATGGTCAAACCCATGGGGATAGCAGTCACCCGATTGGCCAGTGGTTTGCCGGTCGGTGGTGACTTGGAGTATGCCGACGAGATCACTTTGGGCCGGGCCTTCGAGGGGCGCCGGGCGGTCTGAGTCGCAGGTGAGGCCTCTGATGCCAGGGGTGCATGTTGGGTGAAACCGGCACCTTGGGGTCGGCGGGTGCGTTACGTTGCGTACGCGGAGGGCTTTGTCACGCTCGAATCACGACGCGGCCGTGAAACGGTAAAGGGTCTCAAAGCCTATTGACCGCTGCGCGGGATTACGTGAGCGTTCCTCTCACGGCGGCGGCCTGATCCGTCCGCTGGTTCGTGTCCGCACCGGCGACCACCCGTTTGCCGGCACGGACCGCACCAACCCACGTACGCGACAACCGATCGGTTGCCGGCGCTGCGGGGCCGGTCCGATCTCGTGGCACACGCCGCGGTCGGGCAGTGGCGCCGTGGCACGGTCGCCGGGGAGAGGACCGGACGCTCCATGGTCGTTGGGCCCGGCACGGTCTCAGACCAGGTCCCGCTCGCGCCGGATCCCACACCCGGCGTCGGCTCCGGCGTGACCAAGGCGATCGAGGGTCGCTCCCTGGGCCGGATCGCCTGGAACCGGTTGAAGCGCGACCGGGTGGCGATGGCCGGCGGATACGTGGTCATCTTCCTGATCCTGGTGGCGATCTTCGCGCCGGTGATCGTCGGCTTCCTCGGCTCGCCGCCGAACGAGTTCCACCAGAAACTGATCGACCCCAACACGCTCGCTCCCATCGGTGGCACCGGCATCAGCGGTGACCACCTTTTCGGCGTCGAGCCACTGAACGGCCGCGACATCTTCAGCCGGGTGGTCTACGGCGCCCGCATCTCGCTGCTGATCGCGTTCCTGGCCACCATGCTGTCGGTGGTCATCGGCGCGACCCTGGGCGTGGTGGCGGGCTTCTTCGGCGGCTGGGTGGACACGATCATCAGCCGCGCGATGGACGTCTTCCTGGCGTTCCCGCTGCTGGTCTTCTCGATCGCGCTGGCCGGCGTCATCCCGGACACGGCCTTCGGGCTCTCCGGCGACGCGCTGCGGATCGCCCTGCTGATCTTCATCATCGGGTTCTTCAGCTGGCCGTACATCGGTCGCATCGTGCGGGGGCAGACGCTGTCGCTGCGTGAGCGGGAGTTCGTCGACGCCGCCCGCAGCCTGGGCGCGCGCGGGCCCTACATCATCTTCAAGGAGATGCTGCCCAACCTGGTGGCGCCGATCCTGATCTACGCGACCCTGCTGATCCCGACGAACATCCTCTTCGAGGCCGCGCTGTCGTTCCTCGGCGTGGGCATCCGGCCGCCGACGGCGAGCTGGGGCGGGATGCTCTCCGAGGCGGCGCGGTTCTACACGATCTGGCACTTCATGTTCTTCCCGGGCATGGCCATCTTCATCACGGTCCTTGCCTTCAACCTCTTCGGTGACGGCCTGCGGGACGCCCTGGACCCGAAGGGCAGGCGCTGACCACGTGCGCCCGACAAAGACTTCCACTCCAGCCAGGCGGCCCGAATCCGGGCCGTTCCACCAGGGAGGTTGCTACAAGTGATCCGAAAGAACAGGGTGCTGGCGGCCGCGACGGCCGTCCTGGCACTCTCATTGACCGCCGCCTGTGGCGGCGGCGACGACAGTCCCGAGACCAGCACCGACGCGGCCAAGGCCGAGTTCAACGCTGCGATGACCAAGGTGTTCAACCCTTCCGACAAGAAGGGCGGCACGATCAAGCTCGCCAACTCCGGTGACTGGGACACCCTCGACCCGGGCGAGACCTATTACGGCTACTCGTGGAACTTCCTCCGCCTTTACGGCCGGAGCCTGCTCACCTTCAAGGTGGTGCCGGGTGCGGCCAGCAACGAGGTCACCCCTGACCTCGCCGAGGGCGTCGGTGTGCCGTCGGACGGCGGCAAGACCTGGACGTACAAGATCCGGGCCGGCATCAAGTACGAGGACGGCACGGTCGTCAAGTCGGCCGACGTCAAGTACGCGGTGCTGCGCTCGATCGACAAGGAGACGTTCCCGAACGGTCCCGCGTACTTCGAGCAGTTCCTGAACCTGCCCGAGGGCTACAAGGGCCCGTACAAGTCGAAGGGTGTGAACACCGACTCGGCGATCACCACCCCCGACGACACCACGATCGTCTTCCACCTGAAGTCGGCGTTCGGTGGCTTCGACTACCTGGCCACGCTGTCCCAGACGGTTCCGGTTCCGGAGGCCAAGGACACCGGCGCCAACTACAAGCAGCACGTGGTGTCCTCCGGCCCGTACATGTTCGACACGAACAACCTGGGCAAGGACTTCTCGCTGAAGCGGAACCCGAACTGGGACGCCGCGTCGGACCCGATCCGCAAGGCGCTGCCGGACCGCTTCGAGGTCTCGCTGAACGTCAACGCGGACGACATCGACAACCGTCTGCTCTCCGGTGACCTGGACCTCGACGTGGTGGGCACCGGCGTGCAGCCGGCCGCCCTGGGCCGCGTGGTGGGTGACCCGACGCTGAAGGCTTCGACCGACAACCCGGTCCTGTCCCGGCTCTGGTACACCTCGATCAACGGCACGGTCGCGCCGCTGGACAAGATCGACTGCCGCAAGGCGATCGAGTTCGCCGCCGACAAGACCGGCTACCAGGCCGCGTACGGCGGCCCGCTGGCCGGTGGCGACATCGCGTCGACGATCATGCCGCCGCAGATCCCGGGCTACCAGAAGTACGACCTCTACCCCTCGGCCGACGGCACCGGTGACGTGGCCAAGGCCAAGGAGGCGCTGGCCGCCTGTGGGCAGCCGAACGGCTTCGAGACGAACATCGCCTACCGGGCCGAGCGGCCCAAGGAGAAGGCGACCGCCGAGTCGCTGCAGCAGTCGCTGGCCCGGGTCGGCATCAAGCTCACGCTGAAGCCGTACCCGCAGGGTGACTACTTCTCGCAGTACGCCGGCAACCCGCCGTTCGTGAAGAACAACAAGATCGGCCTGGCCACCAACGGCTGGGGCGCCGACTGGAACGACGGCTTCGGCTTCCTGTCGCAGATCGTGGACAGCCGGGTCATCCGGGAGACCGGTGGCTCGTCCAACACGAGCGTCCGGGACCCCGAGGTCGACTCGATGCTGGACGCGGCGATCGCGAACACCGACGCCGCCGCACGTGAGACGGCCTGGGCCGCGATCGACAAGAAGGTCATGGAGGACGCGTTCATCCTCCCGGGCGTTCACGCGAAGTCGCTGCTCATCCGGCCGAAGAAGCTGACCAACGTGTTCGTCAGCGAGGCCTACTCGATGTACGACTACACGTCGCTCGGCGTGGCCTGATCACAGTTCGCAGCAGGACGGCCGGTCCGGGGCGACCCGGACCGGCCGTCTGAGCCGAGGGAAGACGTGGACAAACTCCAGTGATCACGTACATCATCAGGCGTCTCTTCGCGGCCGTGGTGCTGCTGTTCATCGTCAGCGCCGCCACCTTCGCGATCTTCTATCTGGTGCCGCGTCTCGTCGGGTCCACCCCGGAGACACTGGCCACCAGATATGTGGGCCGCGCGGCGACCCCCGAGACGGTGAACCTCATCGCGCACCGGCTGGGCTTCTACGACCCGGTCTGGCTGCAGTACGGCCGCTGGGTCAAGGGCATCTTCGTCGGCTCCGAGTTCAACTACGGCAACGGTGTCGAGCAGTGCCCGGCGCCCTGCTTCGGCTACTCCTTCATCACCCGCCAGCCGGTCTGGCCGGACCTGCTCGACCGGCTCCCGGTCACGCTGTCCCTGGCGATCGGCGCGGCGATCCTCTGGCTGCTCTTCGGCATCTCCACCGGTGTGGTGTCCGCGCTGCGCCGCGGCTCGCTGCTGGACCGCGCGGCGATGAGCTTCTCGCTCGCCGGCGTCTCGCTGCCGATCTTCTTCACCGGCATGGTCGGCCTCCTGCTCTTCAGCTACAAACTGCAGTGGACCGCGCCCGGCGGCACGTACACACCGTTCACCGAGGGTCCGGGCGACTGGTTCTATGCGTTGTTGCTGCCCTGGTTCGTGCTGGCCCTGCAGTTCTCCGCGCAATACGCGCGTCTGACCCGCGCCGGCATGCTCGAAACGATGAGCGAGGACTACATCCGCACCGCCCGGGCGAAGGGTCTGCGAGAACGCGACGTGGACGTCAAGCACGGCCTGCGCGCCGCGCTGACCCCGATCCTCACCATCTTCGGCCTGGACTTCGGCCTGCTGCTCGGCGGCGCGGTCCTCACCGAACAGGTCTTCTCCCTGCCCGGCCTGGGCAAGTACGCGGTCGACGCGATCACCAACAACGACCTGCCCAAGGTGCTCGGCGTGACGCTGATGGCGGCGTTCTTCGTGGTCATCGCGAACCTGGTGGTGGACCTGCTCTATGCGGTCGTCGACCCGAGAGTGAGGATCGGCTGATGGCGGACCCGGGACGCCCGCAGGGCGAGAAGTTCCTCGACGTCAAAGACCTGAAGATCCACTTCAAGACCGACGACGGCGTGGTGAAGAGCGTCGACGGGCTGACCTTCTCCCTCGAGCGCGGCCGCACGCTGGGCATCGTCGGCGAGTCAGGCTCCGGCAAGTCGGTGACCAGCCTGGGCATCATGGGGCTGTACAACAAGCGGAACAGCGAGATCTCCGGCCAGATCTGGCTGGACGGCGACGAGATCGTCAGCGCCGGCAGCGAGACGGTCCGCAAGCTGCGCGGCAACAAGCTCGCCATGATCTTCCAGGACCCGCTGTCCTCGATGCACCCGTACTACTCGGTCGGCAAGCAGATCATGGAGGCGTACCGGGTCCACCACCGGGTTTCCAAGCAGGTCGCCCGCAAGCACGCGGTGGACATGCTGGGCCGGGTCGGCATCCCGCAGCCGGACCGCCGGGTGGACGACTACCCGCACCAGTTCTCCGGCGGCATGCGGCAGCGCGCGATGATCGCGATGTCGTTGGTCAACGACCCGCAGCTGCTGATCGCCGACGAGCCGACCACGGCGTTGGACGTGACCGTGCAGGCGCAGATCCTGGACCTGATGCACGACCTTCAGCGTGAGTTCAACTCCGCGCTGATCGTGATCACCCATGACCTGGGCGTGGTGGCGGAGCTCGCCGACGACGTGCTGGTCATGTACGGCGGCAAATGCGTCGAGTTCGCCAGCGCCACCACGGTGTTCGACCGGCCGGAGCACCCGTACACCTGGGGTCTGCTGGGGTCCATGCCCCGCATGGACCGTCCCAATGTCGACCGGCTGGTGCCCATCCCGGGTCTGCCGCCGTCGCTGATCAACCTGCCGTCCGGCTGCTCCTTCCACCCTCGCTGCGCCTATGAGAAGCAGACCGGCGGGCTGGGCACCACGGTGCCGCCCGAGCTGAACCGGGCCGGCGGCAGCAATCATCTGGTGCGCTGCCATCTGCCCACCGAGGAGCGGCAGCGGATCTGGACGCAAGAGATCAAGCCGAAGCTGGAGGCGTGATGAGCGAGAACAAGGACGCCCTCCTGTCGGTGCGGGGCCTGGAGAAGCACTTCCCGATCACCAAGGGCATTCTGCGCCGCAAGATCGGCGCGGTCCGCGCGGTGGACGGCATCGACTTCGACGTGTTCAAGGGTGAGACGCTCGGCCTGGTCGGCGAGTCCGGCTGCGGCAAGTCGACCACCGGCCGGCTGCTGACCCGGCTGCTCGAGCCGACCGGCGGTTCGGTGACGTTCGAGGGCCGGGACATCACGCACATGCGGCAGGGCCGGATCCGGCCGATGCGGCGCGACATGCAGATGATCTTCCAGGACCCGTTCTCCTCGCTGAACCCCCGGCACACCGTGGGCACCATCGTGGGTGCGCCGTTCCGGATCCAGAAGGTGCACACCGAGCACGGCGTCAAGCGCGCGGTGCAGGACCTGCTCAAGCTGGTCGGTCTCAACCCGGAGCACTACAACCGCTACCCGCACGAGTTCTCCGGCGGTCAGCGGCAGCGCATCGGCATCGCCCGCACGCTGGCGCTGCGGCCCAAGATGATCGTCGCCGACGAGCCGGTGTCCGCGCTGGACGTGTCGATCCAGGCGCAGGTGGTGAACCTGCTCGACGACCTGCAAAATGAGCTCGGCCTGACCTACGTGTTCATCGCGCACGACCTGTCCGTGGTGCGGCACATCTCGGACCGGGTCGCGGTGATGTACCTCGGCAAGGTCGTGGAGATCGCCGAGCGGGACACGCTCTATACGAGCCCCAGGCACCCGTACACGGTGGCGCTGCTGTCCGCCGTGCCGGTGCCGGACCCGCGCCGCCGCGACAGCGCGCAGCGCGAGCGCGTGCTGCTGACCGGCGATGTGCCCAGCCCGATCAATCCGCCGTCCGGCTGCCGGTTCCGCACCCGCTGCTGGAAGGCGCAGGACATCTGCGCGACCGAGGAGCCACCGCTGGTGCCGCGCGGCGACGACCCCGCCTCCCACCAGACCGCGTGCCACTTCCCGATCCTGGAAGGCGAGGCCGTCGAGGGCCGCAAACCGGCCCCCGTCAGCGCTTAGGAAGTCCAGTCGATCTGCGGGGAGCGGTAGAAGTCGACGTCGCGTGCGGTCCACGAGGGGCCGTAGGCGGCGAGGCGGGTCCGGAACGACTCCCAGTCGTGGGTCGAGGCCGGTGACCAGCCCAGCTCGGCGATCGCCGCGAGCCGGGGGAAGGCCATGAACTCGATGTGGTCCAGGTTTCGCAGTGTCTCCGACCAGAGCGGGGCTTCCACCCCCAACACCGATGACTCCGGTACGCCGGACACATGCGTCCCCGGGTCCCAGTCATAGGCGGTCCGCACCTCGATGAAGCCCGCCCAGGACAGCCCGATCGGCGTGTTCCGGTCGTACTTCATGTCCAGATAGGACTTGTTGGCCGGCGACATCACCACGCGCATGCCGTGTGACACCGCGTTCGCGAGCGTGGGGTTCGAGGTGGTGGTGCCCCAGAACTGTGCCACGGAACCGTAGGACGCCGGGGACTGGGCGATCTCGTTCCAGCCGTAGGCGATCTTGCCGTAGCGCGCCACCATCGGGATCACGCGGTTCTGGAACGCCACGTAGTCGGCCGGCGGTGTGGCATGCGCTTCGTCCCCGCCGATGTGGATGTAGGGCCCCGGGGTGATCGCGGCCAGCTCCCGGATCACGTCCTCGACGAACCGATAGGTGGTCTCCGACGAGATGCACAGCGAGCTGTAGCCGACCGCGGTGTCGGTGCGTGGCGGCGGCGCGACCCCGTCGCAGGTGAGCTCGGGATAGGCGACCTGGGCCGCGTTGACGTGCCCCGGCATGTCGATCTCCGGCACGATCGTCACGAAGCGCGCGGCCGCGTACCGGATGAGGTCTTGATATTGATCTTTGGTGAGGAAGCCGCCACCGACGCCGTCCACACCGGTGCCCGGCGCGCCACCGACCGTGGTCAGGCGGGGCCAGCTGTCGATCTGGATGCGCCAGCCCTGGTCGTCGCTGAGGTGCAGGTGCAGGTAATTGATCTTGAGGCGGCGGACCTCGTCGATGTAGCGCTTGACCTCGTCCGGCGTGTGGAAGTGCCGGGCCAGGTCGAGGTGCACGCCGCGATAGCCGAAGCGCGGCCGGTCGGTGATCGAGCCGCCGGCGAGGGCGCGCCCGGTGCGGGTCTGCAGCAGTGTCTGGGTGCCGGCGAAGAGGCCGGCCGGCGTGCTGGCCCGGATCTCCGTGGCGGCGCGATCGACGGTCAGCCGGTAGCCCTCGTCGCCGTGCCCGGCCTCGATCCGCAGCGAGATCTTCGGCGCGGCCGGCGCGGCGGCCGGCACGACCGGCAGCTCGAGCCCGGTGGCCGCCCGGAGATCCGCGGCGAGCGGGTCGCCCACCGCCGGGACGCGGGTCTGGATCACCGTGCCCCGGGTCAGGTGGAAGTCGCGGCCGGTGGCGCTGACCTGCGCCGGCACGGGGATGACCTGGTCCAGAGCGCTGGTCGTCGACGCGGCGGGCGCGACGGGCAGCGCCAGCAGGGCAACGCTGAAGATGGTGAACGCCATAACCGAAGCTACATCGAGTGGCGTCGATCAATCTACTCCGGACGGTTAAGAAGATTTACCACCAGCTGGTGCACCACGTCGAGATCGGCCGGATCCTTGAGCGCGAACTTCCCGCCGGTCACCTGGTACCACTCCTCGGCGTCCTTGTATTGCACCTGGATGGTGACCTGGACGCCGGAAAGCTCGGTCTGCACCGTGAGCTCGCCGGTCACCACGCCCACCTCGTCGGTCATCACGCCGCCGGGCGCGTTCACGTCGGAAACAGCCATCAGCACTCCTCGAGCATCTGGACCAGCGACTTCTTCTCCGCACTGGTCACGGTCAGCTTCCAGTAGCTCTTCACGGTGATCCAGTCGGACGCATACGCACACCACTCGGACCGCACCGAGGGCTTCCACTGCGACGGGTCCTGGTCACCCTTGCCCCGGTTCGAGGTCTGCGACACCGCGACCAACTGCGGGCGGTCGAGATCGTTGGCGAAATCCGAGCGCTTGTCGTCGGTCCACCCGGACGCGCCGGAGCGCCAGGAGTTCGCCAGCGGCACGACGTGGTCGATGTCCACCTTGGTCGGTGAGTCCAGCGTCCGGCCGTCATAGATGCTGAGCCAGGTGCCGGCCACCACGTTGCACCCCGAGTACTTGACCTTCTTGCCGTCCCGCTTGAGCACCGCGTCGCGGACGTCGCAGTTGTCGCCGGTGCGGCGCCAGTGCGGGAACTTGTCGCGGTCGTAGCCACGCATCGACCCGGCCTTGGCGACCGTCAGCTTCGCCAGCAGCGCGGCCGGGCCGGCGGTCTGCTTGCCGGAGCCGCCCGCGTTGCCGCCCCTGTCGGTCGGCGCGGGCTGCGGCTCGATCGGCACGACCTCGCACCCTGCCAGCGCGAAAACCAGGACCAGGACCAGGGACCAACGAGGGATACGCACGAACTCAGCGTAAGCGAGGGACGCCCGGTTGTTAGCTGGGCGTCCCTCATGTCCGTTTCGTGCCGCATTTCGGCGGCCGAGGGCTCAGCGCGCCCGGTTAACCGCGCTGGTCAGGGCCTTGATGGAGGCGGTGACGATGTTCGCGTCCAGGCCCACACCCCACACCGTGGTGTCGCCGACCTCACACTCCACATAGGCGGCCGCCTGCGCGTCGTGCCCCGAGGTGAGCGCGTGCTCCGCATAGTCCAGCACCCGCACCTGGATGCCGAGCGGCTGCAGCGCCTGCACGTACGCGTCGATCGGGCCGTTGCCTACCCCGGTGATCGTCTTGGGCCGGCCCGGCGAGTCCTGGCCCTGCGAGACCACCTCGGCCTCGATCTCGACCTTGCCGTCCACTGTGGCGGTCGAGTAGCGGGTGAATCCGAGCCGGGCGAACGCCTGGTGGTCGATCAGGTACTCCGCCGCGAAGATGTCCCACATCGCCGACGGGCCGACCTCGCCGCCCTCGGCGTCGGTCACCCGCTGCACCACGCCGGAGAACTCGATCTGCAGCCGTCGCGGCAGGTCGAGCTTGTGCTCCTCCTTCATGATGTATGCCACGCCGCCCTTGCCGGACTGCGAGTTGACCCGGATCACGGCCTCATAGGTGCGGCCCACGTCCTTGGGGTCGATCGGCAGATAGGGCACGCCCCAGGTGAACGCGTCCACCTCGGTGCCGGCCTCGTCGGCGTCCTTGGCCAGCGCGCTCAGGCCCTTGTTGATCGCGTCCTGGTGCGAGCCGGAGAACGCCGTGTAGACCAGATCGCCCACATAGGGATGCCGCTCGTGCACCGGCAGCTGGTTGCAATATTCCACCGCGCGCTTGATCTCGTCGATGTCCGAGAAATCGATCATCGGGTCGACGCCCTGCGAGAACAGGTTGAGCCCCAGCGTGACCAGGTCGACGTTGCCGGTGCGCTCGCCGTTGCCGAACAGGCAGCCCTCGACGCGGTCGGCGCCGGCCAGCACGCCCAGCTCGGCGGCGGCCACCGCGGTGCCGCGGTCGTTGTGCGGGTGCAGGCTCAGGATCACCGACTCGCGGCGCGGCAGGTGGCGGTGCATCCACTCGATCGAGTCCGCATAGACGTTCGGCGTGGCCATCTCGACGGTGGCCGGCAGATTGATGATCAGCGGCCGGTCCGGCGTCGGGTCGATCACGTCGATCACGGCCGAGCAGATCTCCAGCGCGTAGTCCAGCTCGGTGCCGGTGTAGGACTCCGGGCTGTACTCGTAGAAGATCTCGGTGTCCGGGGTGTGGATCTCCGCGTACTTCTGGCAGAGCCGCGCGCCGGTGGTCGCGATGTCGGTGATGCCGTCGCGGTCCAGGCCGAAGACCACCCGGCGCTGCAGCGTCGAGGTCGAGTTGTAGAAGTGCACGATGGCGCGCTTGGCGCCGCGGATCGACTCGAAGGTGCGGTCGATCAGGTGCTCGCGGCACTGCACCAGGACCTGGATCGTGACGTCGTCCGGGATCAGGTCCTGCTCGATCAGCTGGCGGACGAAGTCGAAATCGGTCTGGCTGGCCGCCGGGAAGCCGACCTCGATCTCCTTGTAGCCCAGCTGCACCAGCAGCATGAACATGCGCCGCTTGCGCTCGGGAGACATCGGGTCGATCAGGGCCTGGTTGCCGTCCCGCAGATCGACGGCACACCAGCGCGGCGCACTCTCGATCCGCCGGCTCGGCCACTGCCGATCAGGCAGATCAACGGCAAACTGCGACTGGTACGCCTGGTAGCGCTGAAAGGGCATCGAGGACGGACGTTGACGCGCGATGGCGTCATCGGTGATGGACATGCGGTTACTCCTGAACGGGCGAGACCTGGGAGGCGGCGCGCGTCAACTCCGCGACGAGGTGCCGGCCTGGGATGGGGCCTCGTCGCGGCAGCGAAGAAGGAGTGCCTGCCACATATCGAACGTCACCCTACGTGATCTTTTGGGACGGTGCTAACTCTACGCCCGGATCGTGGGATGACCAGGGGTTCAGCCGGCCGCGCCGGACACGTTCGTGGACGGCTCGACGGACGGCTCGGGCGGGGGCGGCGGACTCTTGGTCTCCAGCGCCGGGCTGCCGGTGACCGGGCCGGGCAGGTCGATGCGGGCCGGCGCGGCGGCCACGCTGATCAGCGTCAACGTGCCGAAGCCGACTCGCGCCGCGGTGAGCATGCCGGTGTCCGCATAGCAGTAGATGCCGATGTCCACCGGCGCCTTCATCGAGGCGGAGATGGTGTCGATCGAATAGCAGCTGCCTTGCGGCACTCCCGCGGCGGCGCCGGGCAGGGGCTGCGCCGCCACCACGGACAGCGGCGCCTGACGGTCCTGGAAGACGCTCAACCACTGCCGGAAGACCCGCTGCACCTTGGGGTCGTACTCCTTCGGCACCCGCTTGCCGGTCTCCGCGACGCGTACGCACGAGGGGCTGACCGGGTTCGCCACGGTCGGCAGCGTGCACTGGAAGACGCCCTCCGCGGTCTGCACGATCGAGACGTCCACCGTGCCGCCCAGCGCGCCACCGGGCACGTCCACCCGCCAGCTGCCGTCGTTGGCGACCGTGGCCACCACCGACCGCACGCCCTGCCCGTCCTGCGCGTCGAAGTCGTAGAGCGCCGAGTAGCGCACGTCTTTGGCCAGGGCGGCGCGGGCCGCCAGGTCGCTGCGGGCCGCGCTGGTGTCCGGCGGGATCGAAGCGTCCGTGGTGGGCGGCGGCTCGGCGGCCGGTGTCCCGCCACCGCAGCCCGCCAGCATGGTGGTGAGCAGCACGATGGGTACGAGGCGAGGACGCACCGAGACATTCTCGCCTCTGCGCCACAGATCGGTCGTGTCCGGCGTGGGCGTGTCGCGATGCACAGGCCGGAATCTGGGATCGGTTGACGGCTCTCCGGGACCCCGCGGCTAGGCTGAACGGCGTTCGATCCCGCCCCCGTTCGAGAGGAAGTCGTCTGCCGTGGCGCTGGTGGTGCAGAAATACGGCGGCTCGTCGGTCGCCACAGCCGAGCGCATCAAGCGGGTGGCGGAGCGCATCGTCGCGGCGCGCAAGTCCGGCGACGACGTCGTGGTGGTGGTGTCCGCGATGGGCGACACCACCGACGAGCTGATGGACCTGGCCAACCAGGTCTCCCCGCTGCCGCCCGGCCGCGAGCTCGACATGCTGCTCACCGCGGGCGAGCGCATCTCGATGGCGCTGCTGGCGATGGCGATCCACAACCTGGGTTACGAGGCCCGGTCCTACACGGGTTCGCAGGCCGGCGTGCTGACCACCTCGGTGCACGGCAAGGCGCGGATCATCGACGTCACGCCGGGCCGGCTGCGCACCGCGCTCGACGAGGGCGCGATCGCGATCGTGGCCGGCTTCCAGGGCGTCAGCCAGGACACCAAGGACATCACCACGCTGGGCCGCGGCGGGTCGGACACCACCGCGGTGGCGCTGGCCGCGGCGTTGCGCGCCGACGTGTGCGAGATCTACACCGACGTCGACGGCGTATTCACCGCCGATCCGCGCATCGTGCCCAACGCGCGGCACATCAAGACGATCACCTATGAGGAGATGCTCGAGCTCGCGGCCGGTGGTGCCAAGGTGCTCATGCTGCGCTGTGTGGAATACGCCCGGCGCTTCGGCGTCCCGATCCACGTACGCTCCTCGTACACGAACAAGCCCGGCACCATGGTCACCGGATCGATGGAGGACCCTTCCGTGGAACAGGCGCTGATCACCGGGGTCGCCCACGACCGCAGCGAAGCCAAGATCACCATCGTCGGGGTGCCCGACGAGCCGGGCGCCGCGGGCCGCATCTTCGAGACCGTCGCGTCCGCCGAGATCAACATCGACATGATCGTGCAGAACGTGTCGACCGAGGGCACCGGCCGCACCGACATCTCGTTCACGCTGCCCAAGGCCGACGGCCCGACCGCGATGGCGGCGCTCAACAAGATCCAGGAGCAGATCAAGTTCAAGAGCCTGCTCTTCGACGACCACGTGGGCAAGGTCTCGCTGATCGGGGCCGGCATGCGCTCGCACCCGGGCGTGGCGGCGTCGTTCTTCGCCTGCATCGGTGAGGCCGGGGTCAACATCGAGATGATCTCCACGTCGGAGATCCGGGTCTCGGTGGTGTGCCGCGACAGCGACCTCGACACCGCGGTGCGGGCCGTGCACGAGCAGTTCGAGCTCGGCGGCACCGAGCAGGCCGTGGTCTACGCCGGCACCGGGCGGTAACCGCCACGATGACCGTCTTCTCCCACACCCCGGCAGAGCCGTTCTGGTGACGCAGCAGCCCACGCTCGCCGTCGTTGGAGCCACCGGCTCCGTCGGCACCGTCATGCGTGAGCTGCTCTCCTCGCGGCGCGACGTCTGGGGCGAGATCCGGCTGATCGCGTCGGCGCGCTCGGCCGGCCGGACGCTGCCCTGTCGCGGCGTCGACCTGCCGGTGCACGAGCTGACCGCGGAGGTCTTCGACGGCGTCGACGTGGCGATGTTCGACGTGCCGGACGACGTGTCGCTGGCCTGGGCGCCGGTCGCCGTCGAGCGCGGCGCGACAGTGGTGGACAACTCCGCTGCCTTCCGGATGGACCGCGACGTGCCGCTGGTGGTGCCCGAGGTCAACGGCGAGGCGATGCGCCGCCGTCCGCGCGGCATCATCAGCAACGCGAACTGCACCACGATGGCGATGATCATGGCGATCGCGCCGCTGCACATCGAATACGGTCTGCGCGAGCTGGTGCTGGCGTCCTACCAGGCCGTCTCCGGCGCCGGTCAGTTCGGTGTCGACACCCTGCACGACCAGCTGATGAAGGTGGCCGGCGACCGCACGCTGGGTTCCCGGCCGGGCAACGTGCGGCAGGCGGTCGGCGACGACCTGGGCCCGTTCCCGGCGCCGATGGCGCTCAACGTGGTGCCCTGGTCCGGCGAGCTGGCCGCGGACGGCTGGTCGTCGGAGGAGCTGAAGATGCGCAACGAGTCGCGCAAGATCCTCGGGCTGCCCGACCTGAAGGTCTCCGCGACGTGTGTCCGGGTGCCGGTGGTGACCGGGCACTCGATCGCGGTGCACGCGGTCTTCGGCTCGGAGCTCACCGCCGAGGACGCCCGCGGCGTGCTGCGCAACGCTCCCGGCGTGATCCTGGTCGACGACCCGGCGGCCGGCGAGTTCCCGATGCCGATCGACGCGGTCGGCACCGATCCGTCCTGGGTGGGCCGCATCCGCCGGGCGATGGACGACCCGCGCGCCCTCGATCTCTTCATCACCGGCGACAACATGCGCAAGGGCGCGGCGCTGAACACGGTCCAGATCGCGGAGATCCTGGCCGCCGAGTTCGCCAAGGGCTGATCAAACGCCCAGCGCGGCCGCCAGCACCGGGTCGGTCGCGAACTTCGCGCACGGGCTGACGATCTGCACGACCGTGTCCTTCGCCGTGCCGCGCACCAGCACGCCGCCGCGCGGATCGACGCCGCCCAGCAGGATCGGCGGGCCGTCCGGCGTGCTGGTGGCGGGCGGGTTCGGGCCGGGGAACGCGGGCTCGTCTTCGATCCAGGAGGGCAGATTCCAGGGCGCGTGCGGCACGTCCCGCCAGGCGTCCACCACGGCCGGCTCGGTGGAGTACGCGAAGGGCGACCTGGTCAGCGACGCCGAGGCCACCACCCGGGCCAGGCCGTCCCCGGAGCAACCGGTGCGGTCGAGGGCCCGCGCCACCTTCGTGCGGTCGAACTCACGGGAGGCGCCACTGTCCAGCCAAGCCTGGCGGGACGGCAGCGCCGGCGCCCGCGTGCCGGTCGGCGCGCTGCCCTCGCGCAGCGTGTCGGACACGGTGGAGAGCAGTCCGTCGACCCGGGCGAGCGCCTCGTCCGGTCCGACCGGCCCGGTGCCGGTGTGCTCCCGGCCGGCGCGCCAGCCCTCGGCCGGCATCGCGTGATCGCGGCGCAGGGCGGCGAGCAAGGCCACCGGGTCGACCGCGCCGTCCGGCTCGATTGGGCGGACGGCGCGCAGACAGGGGCTCTGCAGCGTGGTCCAGACCGACGAGACGACGGTGGTCGAGACGCTGTCCAGCACGTGCACCCGATTCGCCTGATCGTCGAACTCGGCGTGCACGCCGAGCAGCCACACGTCGTCGCCGATGTGCCCGTCACCGGGCTCGAGCACGTTCAGGGCGTCCCGCATCGAGTGGCGCACCCGGTCGGACGCCGGCGGCACACCGGGCAGATCCGGGGCCGGCGTCGCCGACGGCGCCCGCAGCGCGTCGTCCGGATCGGAGGCCGGGCCCACCCATTCCACCGTCACCGTGAGCCCGTCGCCGTTCGCGCAGGCGCGCCGCTCGATCGACAGCCGGGACAGCTCGGTGTCGTCCCAGCCCCCCGCGACGGCGAGGGCGTCGTGCACCCGCAGGAGGGCGGCCAGGCCGTCCGCCGGTTCGACGATCTTCTCGCCGCCGTCGCACCCGGCGAGGGCGCCGGCGAGGAGGAGGAGGGTGGCCGCCACCCGTCGCGAGGTCATCGATGAATCCCAGCACAGCGAAGTCTCGTTGGAGTCAACCCACCGCGGTATCCGGGCCACGGACCCGGCTACCACTTCGAGCGATCGCGGCCGTGTGCGGCTTACCGCAGGGCAGCCGCCGAGGCGGAGTTCGCCACCTCGTCGGCGGCGGTGGTGACCAGGCCGCGGGTCTGGCCGGCCAGGGACACCTGCTCGTCCATCACCGCGGCTGCGAGGCGCTGGGCGTCCGCCACCGCGCCGAGCCGGCTGGTCATCCCGGAGACCGCCGCGCCCACCGCGGCCGCGCCGGTGGTCACCTCGGCCACCGTCGCCTCGATCCGGGCGGTCGCCGTCGCGGTCTGGCCGGCCAGCTGCTTGACCTCGCCGGCCACCACCGCGAAGCCCTTGCCGACCTCGCCGGCCCGGGCGGCCTCGATGGTCGCGTTCAGGGCGAGCAGGTTGGTCTGGTCGGCGACCGCCTGGATCAGGCCGGCGATCGCGGCGATGTCGGCCACCGAAGAGCGCAGCTCCTCCAGCGACTTCAGCGCGGTGTCCGCGTCGGCGAGCGTGGTGGTGACCTGGTCGCTGGCGTGCGTCACGGTCTTGGTCACGTCGGACAGGGCCGACTCGAAGCCGCTGAGCGCCTCGTCGGCGTCGGTGCGCAGGCGGGCGCCGGTGGCGCTGGTGCGCTGCAGGACGTCCTCCAGGCGTACCGCCATCTGCTCGGCGCGGTCGAGCTGAGCCTGCGCCTCGACGCGGGCGTCCTCTTCGCGGCGGGCCGCGTCCCCGGCCGCCTCCCGCAGCTGGGTGGCGCCCTCATCGGCGATCTCGGCCTGGCGCTCGTCGTTCTCCCGGCGCACCGCGGCGTCGAAGTGCCAGTATGTGACCTGCGCGGCCGCCATGCCCAGCACGAAGGCGGCGTGCAGCAGCGCGCGGCCCAGGATGTTGCCGGTGGTGTGCCCGACGTGCCCGCCGAAGACCAGGTCCGGTGCGAGCATGCCGATCCCGAAGTGGTGCGCCGCGACCAGCACGACGGCAAGCGCGAACGCCACCCAGTTCTGATAGAGGCCGATCAGCGCGATCATCACGAAGAAGTGGAAGTGCAGGTCGATCATGCCGCCGCCGGCGTGCACGACCGCGTCCGAGGCGAGCAGGAAGCCGACGCTCGTGGAGATCGCCCGGCCGCGCTGCGAGGTGGACGTGCCGCCCAGCACGCCACAGACCATGACGCCGCCGAGGACCGTGAGCAGCAGCGGCGCGTGGTGGCCGGGGCTGAGCTGGCCGGTGAAGTAACCCAGCACCAGGATCACCGGCACGTGCGCCCAGAGCAGCAGGCGCAGCACCCGGTGCCTCGCGGCGAAGGCCTGCTCGGAGAGTTCCACAGCAGGGATCAGGCGGCCGATCGCGGTCATCACTGCACCTTTCGGGAGGGGTTCCACGGTCATTTCGGATCGTGGAGCCCCCAGTGGCGCGTGCGGCGGGGTGTAACTCGGATGCCTTTTTTAATCCTTGAACTTTCCTAACAGTAGTTGACGCGAGTGCACACATCGGGTTGAGTCGATGTATCCCCACGCGGTTCCCCACACGCCGGAAGGCGGCCCCGCCATGCTCAAAAAAGCTCGAACCGTGCCCAGAAAGCGATTTCTCGCCCTCCTCGCAACGCTCAGCGTAGTGATCGCCGGCGGCGCAGCGGCGGTAATCCCGATGTCCGGGGCGGGCGCGGCCGAGGTTTGTGCGGCGGCCTACAACAACGGCACCGTCTACACCGGTGGTCAGCGCGTTTCCTACCAGAGCCGGAACTGGACGGCGAAGTGGTGGACGCAGAACGAGCCGCCCAGCACCGGCGGCTCCCTGGTGTGGACCGACAACGGAGAGTGCGGCGGTGGCGGCGGCACCCAGCCCCCGCCCGGCGGCGGCACCTGCAACTACCCGAACTGGGCGGCCGGCACCTGGTACGCGGTCGGCGCGATCGTGAAATACACGGACGGCGGCTACTACATCGCCGAGCACGCGAACCCCGGCTACGACCCGGTCGAAAGCCACTGGTTCTGGAACCCGTTCACCTGCGGCGGCACCACTCCGCCGCCGGAGACCGGTGGCTTCCCGGTCACCGAGGCCCAGTTCAACCAGATGTTCCCGGCGCGCATCGACTTCTACACGTACGCCGGACTGGTCGACGCGGCCCGCAAGTACCCGGCCTTCGCCGGCGGCGACAACACGGCCCGCAAGCGTGAGGCGGCGGCGTTCCTGGCGAACATCGACCACGAGTCCGGCCAGCTGCGGTACGTCGAGGAGCAGAACCAGGCGAACTGGCCGCTCTACTGCGACGCCTCCCGTCCCTACGGCTGCCCGGCCGGTCAGTCGGCCTACCACGGTCGCGGGCCGATCCAGCTGAGCTGGAACTTCAACTACAAGACGGCGGGCGACGCGCTCGGCATCGACCTGCTGCACCACCCCGACATGGTGAAGAACAACGCGTCGGTCGCCTACCAGACCGCGGTCTGGTACTGGATGACGGTGAACGGGCCCAACTCGATGCCCGCCCACCAGGCGCTCTTCTCGCAGGGCTTCGGCGGGACGATCCGCAGCATCAACGGTTCCCTGGAGTGCGACGGGCGGAACCCGGCGACGGTGCAGAACCGGGTGAGCACGTACCAGCGCTTCGCACAGATTCTCGGGGTCGACCCGGGCGGCAATCTTTACTGCTGAAAGAGGGGTCGAGGGGGTACGGCCGGGCGGCGGCCGTACCCCCTCGCTTCGTTCGTGAAGGGCCTCGGTTCTAGAGGGCGAGCTGGGGACGGGCCGGGATGCCGACCACGGCCGGCGCGGCCGTGCGCGGTGGCAGCTGGTGCGGCACCGAGTAGGACGGGACCAGCATCGACTCGATCGCGGGGGCCGTCGCGGGGCGCTCGTTGAGCGAGATCAGCCGCGCGGCCCGAGCCAGCGACCCGGTCTCGCCGTCCCGGAAGCCCTCGCGGTAGCCCTTCTCGTAACGTTCGCCGCGGCCGAGCGCCCGCCCGATGGCAAAGCAGGAGGACCCGGCCAGGGCCAGGAGGAACAGCAGGGCGAAGGGTGTCACGGTCAGTCCTCTCGGGGCAGTGGATCTCCCATTGGGTGCAAAATACTCGAAACCCGACAGAACGGGCCGTAACTATGAGATGAGTGACGCGTTCGGGTGACGCCGCGCGGTCTTCTCGAGAAACCCCGGGAGATCCTCCGCGTCGGCCGGGCGGCACAGGTGGTAACCCTGGCCGAGCCCGCAGCCGAGCGCCTGCAACGCCTGCAACTGGGCCACGTTCTCGATGCCCTCGGCGACCACCCGCAGGCCCAGGATCTGCCCGAGCTGCACGATCACGCGTACCAGAGCCAGGTCTTCCTGGGTCAGCTCGGCCCGCGCGATGAAGACGCGGTCCACCTTCAGCTCGTCCACCGGCAGTTCCCGCAGGTAGGCCAGCGAGGAGTAACCGGTGCCGAAGTCGTCGATGGAGAGCTGCACGCCGAGCGTCCGCAACGCGCTCAGCGCGGCCACGGCCAGGTCCGGCTCACTCATCAGCACCGACTCGGTCAGCTCGAGGGTGACCGCGCTGGACGGCAGGCCGGCCACCGCCAGGGCCCGCATCACATCGTCGGCGAACCGTGGATGCGTCAGCTGATGCCCCGACACGTTCACATTCAAAGTGAGATCCGGGTACGCGCGCCGCCACGCCGCCACCCGCACCGCCGCGGTCTCCAGCACCCACTGGCCGATCTCCACGATCAGCCCGGACTCCTCGGCGATCGGGATGAAGTCGACCGGCGACACCATCCCGCGACTCGGGCTGTGCCAGCGGATCAGCGCCTCCACGCCGATCGTCTCGCCCGAGTCGAGCTGGACCAGCGGCTGGTACTGCAGCCGGAACTCGCCACCGTCCAGCGCCTTCTGCAGGTCGCCACGCAGGCTCAGATAGTCCAGCGCCTCGGTGTGCATGTACGGCTCGAACACCACCACCTTGCCGGGACCCTCCTTCTTGGCCCGGTACATCGCCACGTCCGCGTGGTCGAGCAGGATCTCCGACGGCTCGTCCCGGTCCCGCGAGATGGCCACGCCGACGCTCGCCCCGATGAAGATGTCCCGCCCGACCAGCCGGAACGGCTCCTTCACCGCGTCGATGATCCGCTCGGCGACCGAGGTGGCCGCGTCCATCGGGGAGTCGATCAGCAGCACCGCGAACTCGTCGCCGCCCAGCCGCGCGGCGGTGTCGCTGGCCCGCACGCAACTGCGGATCCGGCCGGCCACCGCGGCCAGCAACTGGTCACCGGCCTCGTGGCCCAGGCTGTCGTTCACCGCCTTGAACCGGTCGAGGTCGACGAAGAGCACGCTGGTCGGGTCGGGCCCGTCCCGCGAGGCGAGCACCCGGTTGAAGATCTTCAGGAACAGGCCGCGATTCGGCAGCCCGGTGATCGGGTCATGGTGTGCATCGTGCACCGCCTCGACCGTACGGGCGTCGCTCAGAGCCAGGCTCACCTGCTGGGCGAACGCGGCCAGCTGGTCCAACTGCTCGGTGTGCCGCGCGGCGGCGCCCGGCAGCCGGGCCACCAGACTCCCGGCCATCTCGCCGGTGACCTGCACCGGCACCGCGACCAGCGCGCCCGAGGCGAGCGGCCGGATCAGCACCGACCCGGTGGCCATCGCCTCCCGGGCCTCCGCCTCGTGCGCCGCGGCGTCGGTCTCGCCGGCCGTAGACGCCACCGTCAGGCGTCGCGCACGACCCTCCTCGGCCAGCATCAGCGCCACCGACGCGCCACCCAGCAGCGCCGCCGCGCCGCCGGTGACCGCGTCCAGTATCTCCGGCAGCGGCCGCCGGTTCGAGATCGCCCGCTGGATGGTCAGCAGGGTCTCGACCAGGTGCTGCCGGGTCTGCGCGTCGGCCCGCAGCCTGCGTTCGCCGGCCAGCACCCGCACGCTGCGCAGTGCCAGGCCCAGCACCTGGGCCATGCCCTGCAGCATCTGCCGTTCCTCGGGGCTGAACTGGTCGTGCAGCCGGCCCACCATCAGCGCGCCCGACACGTTGTCGCCGAGCGCGTTGTAGCTGGTGTGCAGGGCGCCCAGGCCCGGAACGCCGAGCCGCCGGTCGGCCCGGACCAGGCCGGTGACCGGCACGTTCGGGCCGAAGCCCCACGCGCCGTGGACGTTGTCGTCCATCACCACGGCGGCGACCTCGGCCTCGACCAGCTCGGCGGCCCGCTCGGTCGCGGCGGAGATGGCCTGTGCCTCGTCGGGCGCCGCGGTGACCGCGGAGAAGTACTCGGTGAGCTGGTGCGTCGACCAGTTGGACATGATCAGGCCAGGGCCAGCGTGACGAGGGTGAGCTGGTGGGTGCCGAGGGCGCCGCGCACCCGGGCGATCTCCGCGGCGGTGTAGAAGCCCGCGTACGGCGTGCTGCCCAGCGCGGCCCGCATCGCGGCCATCTCCTCGGCCATGCCCTCCGGCCCCAGCCGCATCCGCCGCCCGCCGCAGTCGAAGGCCAGCACGCCGAGCGGAACCTTGCCGCCCAGCCCCTCCACCGCCTCCGCACAGGACTCGCCGGCGCCGGCGATCAACGCCGGCGCGGGGCCCTCCAGCAGCCAGCAGAGCGCACCCTGCGGCACGTCCACGGAACTCCGGACCGAACGCTCGGCGTCGTCCGCGTCGTCGATCACCCGGACGTCCTCGCCGTTGCGCCGGGACAGCCCGAGCGCCTGGAAGTGCTCCTTGTCGCGGAACAGGTCCTCAGTGGTGCCGCCGGCCATGTCGTTGCGCCGCAGCAGCACGTCCAGCGCCGGCTCGTCGTCCAGCTCGAAGATCGTGCCGCCGGAACTGCGGGTCACGATCATCGGCGGCTCGAGGCGGTGCCAGCCGTGCGCGATGCCGATCCCGATCGGGGCGTCGGAGGCCAGCGCGACGCCCACGACGGCGTTCTCATAGAGCGTGTCGTCGTGGAACTGGAAGGTGCGGATCCGCTCGGTGCCGCCGCCCGCGAAGCCGCCGACCAGCGGGACCGCGGCGCCGAGCACCGAATAGGCGCCCCGGACCACCTCGTGCGGGTTGCCGGAGAGGCCGTCGGCGAGCAGGACGAGGACGCTGTTGCGGCCCTTCGAGTGCGGCAGGTCGGACATCGCCTCGGCGGCCTCGGCGCCGGCCTGGCGGTGACCGACGTCGCCGATGTGCGCCACCCGGGTGCGCACCGTGAAACCCTCACCGCCCAGCGCGGCCACCGACACCCCGCCGACGCTCGCACCGTCGTTGGCGAGCTCGCCGAAGGTGGTGGCGCCGACGATCTGCGCGGTCCCACCCGCCTCTTCCCGCACGGCGAGCAGCAGCGCCGTCAGGTCATGCTGGATCGAGGCGAAGACAAAGACCACTTCCGGGGTACGCCCGTGGATCGCCGACGTGGCCGCCTCGGCGCCCGCTTTGGCGCTGTCCGCGGCGGTGCTGTGCCCGGCGCCGAACCACCGGTGCGGTGTTTGCATGATCCTCTGTTCGGCGGGCCTGGGCGGTAGCTGAGTGGGTGCGGTCGGGGTGCTGTTTAGGCTGTGCGTTTGTGACTGACTCTTCCCTCGCCCGCCAGGTCAACGGCGTCGCCCGGCTCACCGGCACCTTCACCCTGCGCTCCGGCCGCACTGCCACCGAGTACTTCGACAAATACCAGTTCGAGGCCGACCCGGCGCTGCTGGACGCGCTCGCCGAGCAGATGGCGATGCTCATCCCGGAGGGCACCGAGGTGCTGGCCGGCCTGGAGATGGGCGGCATCGCGGTGGTCACCGCCCTGGGCCGGCACGCCCGGCTGCCCTGCGCGTTCGTCCGCAAGGAGGCCAAGAAGTACGGCACGGCCCGGCTGTGCGAAGGCGCCGAGGTAGCCGGCCGCCGGGTGCTGGTGGTCGAGGACGTGGTGACCTCCGGCGGCCAGGTGGTCATCTCCACCGGCGAGCTGCGCAAGCTGGGCGCGCACGTGGACCACGCGCTGTGCGTCATCGACCGCCAGGAGGGTGGAGCGGAGACCCTGTCCGCGGCCGGCATCCAGCTGCGGGCGTTGCTGTCCCGGGCCGACCTGGACGCGTTCAAGGGCTGAGCGTCTCGGCCTCCACCCACCGCAGATAGGCGGGATTGCCGGCGACCACCGGCAGGGCGATCACGCAGGGCACGTCGTAGGGATGCTCATCGTTCGCGCGGGCGACGATCCGCTCGACCAGGGCGGTGCGGGTGTGCAGGGCGACGCGGGCCTCCGGCTCGTCCTGCACCGCACCGTCCCAGCGATAGATCGACCGGATGCTCGCCGTCTGATGCCCGCAGGCCGCCAGCCGGTCGGCGACGAGCCGCTTGGTGAACTCCGCCAGCCAGCCGGCATCAGCGGCCGTGATCACGACCTCACAGATCTCCACGGCCGTTGTCTACCACGTCTCAGAGAAGCGCGATCAGTGCTGAGAAGGCCAGGCCGACCACGGTTCCGGCGATGGCGATGATCAGGGCGAGGGTGCCGCGGGGTTCGCCTTGCTTCTTGGCGACGGCGGCCAGGACGATCGCGGCCGGGCCCAGCATGATCGGGCTGACCAGCACAGCGACGCAGCCAAGGGCGATGGCGGCGATGCTGTAGTTGTTGGCGGTCTTCCTGGGCGCGGTGGGGAAGCCGTATTGGTTGATGCCCGGGTAGGTCGGATATTGCCCGTGGCCGGGCGGCGGGTATCCGCCCGGCTGCATCTGCGGCGCGGGTGGCTGCGGCCAGGCTGTGTGGGGTGCGGGCGCCGGGTTGCAGGCCGGCGGAGTGAAACCCGTCGGGTCGGCGTGGGCCGGCGTGGTCACCGCGGCGTAGGCGCCCGGCACGGATCGGGCGGCGACCGGCGCGCCGCAGGTCGGGCAGGCGGTGTCGGTCGCGGCGGGGGCGGTGCCGCAGTGCGGGCAAACCATCGAAAGTCTCCTAGGGTCTCGCCTGTGCGGCCCTATCCATCGACTCGCGCCCGCGCTACCTGAGCTTCTTTCGCCCGATGACGGTGCGGCATTTCGGCGACATCATCGACCCGCCGGAGGCCGGCTAACGCTTCTTGCGTCCGGCGACGATCGAGGCCAGCAGGCCGACGACGATGATCGCGACCACGATCAGACACACGATCAAATGCCACGGCTTTATCGCACCCATCCGCGGGAGTGTAGTGGTCAGCGTCGCGGTGCGAAGGCCGCCCACAACTGGCTGCCGCGGATGATCAAAATGAAGGCCACCCAGACCACGACGAAGATCGGGTTGGCCCCGCGCTCCGCGACCACGATCGGACTGGCCGGCGTCAGGCGGAGAAGCGGTTCACCTTGTCCGGGTGCAGGACGATGCGCACCACTCCGGACTCATGCCAGTCGTCGATGAAGGCCTGGCGGGTCGCGTCGATCGCGTCGTAGTAGCGCCCGGCCAGCCGCATCGCCAGCTCGAGGCCGCCCTCGTCGTGGAGGGTGACCGGGCCCTCGACCGCCACCCAGTGCTCCGGCTCGCCGACCGGCGCCGCGACGACGACGGACGCCCGCGGCTGCTCCCGCAGGCGGTCGAGCTTCGGCGCGCCCGGGCTGGAAAACATCTGCAGGCTGCCGTCCTCGGCCACCTCGAACCACACCGGGCGGGGCGCCGGCCAGCGCTCCCCGCGCGGCGCGACGGTGAGAAAGGCATAGAGCGGCCGGCCGAGCAGCGCGAGATCGTCGTCGTGGAACATGAGGGCCAGCCTACGAGAGCGAAAAGACCGGCCCCCAATTGTGGAGAACCGGCCCTCACGTGGTCGGGGTGGCCGGATTTGAACCGACGGCCTCTTCGTCCCGAACGAAGCGCGCTACCAAGCTGCGCCACACCCCGCGGCGTGCTGAGCAATAGTATCCGATGCCGTGGGACCCGCGAAATCGGTATACCGGCAACGCCGTAAGCGCAGGTCAGCGCGGTATCAGGGTGAGAATCGTGGCCTCCGGGCGGCAGGCGAAGCGGATCGGTGCGGTGGGGTGGGTGCCCAGGCCGGCCGAGACGTGCAGCCAGCTGTCGGTGCCTGGCCAGCGGTGCAGGCCGCGCGCCATGGCGTGCGGGAGGTCGCAGTTCGTGGTCAGCGCGCCGTAGCCGGGGACCCGCACCTGGCCGCCGTGGGTGTGGCCGGCCAGCAGCAGGCTGAAGCCGTCCTGGGCCATCCGGGAGAGGACCCGGCTCGCGGGGGTGTGGGTCACTCCGATGTGCAGGTCGGCGTCGCGGGAGACCGGGCCCGCCACCGCGTCGTAGTCGTCGCGGTTGACGTGCGGGTCGTCCACGCCGGCCAGTTCGATCGAGCGGCCGCCCGCCTTGATCAGGGTGCGGGCGTTGTTCAGGTCGGTCCAGCCCGCGTCCGCGAAGGCGGCGCGCAGGTCCTGCCACGGCAGGTCGACGCCCTGCACATATTCGCGGTCGCCGGCCAGGTAGCGCAGCGGGTTCTTCCAGAGCGGGCCCTTGTAGTCGTTGCTGCCGAAGACGAACGCGCCGGGCACGTCGAAGAACGGATCCAATGCTTTGAGTACGCCCGGAACGCCGTCCGGCGACGAAAGGTTGTCGCCGGTCACCACCACCAGGTCCGGATCCGTGCCACCCAGGGCGGCCACCCAGGCCTGCTTGCGCCGCTGGTCGGGCATCATGTGCAGGTCCGAGACGTGCAGGATGCGCAACGGCTCGGCGTCCGGCTCGAGGACCGGCACATCGAAGCGTCGCAGCGTGAACATGTTGCGTTCCACCAGGGACGCGTAGGCGAAGGTGGCGCCGCCCGCGGCGGTCAGCCCGGCGGCCAGTGAGATAACGGTGCGCTTCCGCATGACGGCAAGAGTAGTTTCTCCGTCCATGGGAACGCTGAAGGACCGCCTGAACGAGGACCTGCGCACCGCCATGAAGGGGCGGGACGAGCTCACCCTCTCGACGTTGCGGATGGCGCTGTCCGCCGTACGCAATGCGGAGGTTTCCGGAACGGCCGCCCGGGATCTCTCCGATGACGAGGTCACGAGCGTGCTGACCAAGGAGGCGAAGAAGCGCCGCGAGGCCGCGACCGCCTTCGAGGGGGCCGGCCGGGACGAGCAGGCGGCCAAGGAGCGCGCCGAGGGCGACATTCTGGAGCGTTACCTGCCCAAGCAGCTCACCGACGACGAGATCGCCGAGCTGGTCAAGGGTGCGCTGGCGGCCGGCGGCTTCACCGGCAAGGGGCAGATGGGCCCGGCCATGAAGGCCGCCCAGGCCGCGGTCGCGGGTCGCGCCGAAGGCGGCCGGGTCGCCGCCGAGGTCCGCAGGCAGCTCGGATAGCTGACACCGAAACGACGAGGGCCGGACTTGGAAGTCCGGCCCTCGCCGATCGCTAACGTCTGGGTGGGAACCCGGGTATCTGTGGCGTCCCCGGTCCCGGTTGATCCGGTTTGTCGGCGCCCTTGCCGTTGCTGACCTCGATCACCACGACGCCGTTCTTGATCGTGCGGCCACTCGGGTTGGTGCCGGCCGCCGTGCCCGCCGGGCACTTCGAGTCCACCGGGATGCTCTGCACCGAGACCTCGAAGCCGGCGCCCGAGATGCGCGAGCGTGCATCGCCGAGCGAGGCGCACTCCACGCCCGGAATCGAGCGTTGCTCACCGAAGGTGATCTTCCGGCTTCCCGGTTTCTTGAACTCCTTCTTCGGCTTGCCCTTCATGTAGTCCGCGACCGTCTGATAGACCGCCGGGTTCACGATCGGGTGCTGCATCCGGTCGTTGTGATCGGCCCAGTCGGGGTTGACCATGTAGCCCGCCACCACGATCTCCGTGGTGCCGATGATCAGCGACGCGGTCTTGTCCTTGTCCGTGGTGCCGGACTTGCCGAAGGTCGGGTGCTTGATCGTGGCGTGCGCGTCGCGGGCGGTGGCGCCGTTGCACTTGCCGTAGTTCGACTGGTCACCGGTCGGGCAGCGGGCCGCGTCCAGCGCCGCGCGGGCCACGTCGACCGAGGTCGCCCGCGTGCAGTGCGGCTTCCCGACGTCGATCTTCTCGCCCTTCTGGGTCTTGATCTCCTGCACCGGGGTCGGCTCGCAGTACATGCCGTCGCCGGCCAGCGTGGCATAGGCGTTCGCCATCTCCAGCGGCGTGGACGAGGAGACGCCCAGGGTGAACGCACCCCACTGGTGGGCGGCGTCCTTGTCGTTGGCGATCCGGGCGTCGTTCGATGCCCGGAACTGGACTCCGAACCGCTTGGCCACGTCGACCACGTTTTCCGCGCCGACCCGCTCCTCGAGGGGCACGAAGAAGGTGTTGATCGACTTACCGAACCCGGTCCACATGTTGTAGACCCCGGCGCCGCCGCCACCCGAGTTCTCCGGGCAGTACTTGTTCGTTCCCGGGCAGGCCGCAGGGCTGCCGTACTGCACGATGTAGTTGGTCTTGGCCTGTTTCTCGGCCTTGATCGTGTAGCTCAGCGGGTAGCCCTTTTCCAGGGCCGCGATCACCGTGAAGATCTTGAACACCGACCCGGCCTGGTAACCGGTGATGTCACCACCACCGGTGAGCAGCGGGTTCGTCGTGTTCGGGTAGGTGCCCTTGATCTTCTTCTTGGCCTTCTTCGGGTCCGAGGAGATCTTGTTCTGCGGGTTCTTCGGGTCGTCGATCTTGTATTTCCGGTTCGCCGCGAGCATCCGGACCCGGCCGGTGCCGGGCTCGATGCCGGCCAGCAGCACCGCGTTCTGGTTGCCGTCCTTGATCTTCGAGGTGATCCGCTTGCGGGCCGCGTCCTGCGCCTTGATGTCCAGCGAGGTGACGATGCGGTAGCCGCCGCTCTTCAGCTGGCGCTCGCGGTCGTACTGGTTCACGCCGAACGTGGGCTGGCTGTTCCACCAGCGGTAGAAGTAGTCGCAGAAGAAGCCCCAGGCGTTCTTGGCGACCGAGACGCAGCCGTTGCCGACCCGCTTGATCTCCCGCGGGATCTTGACCGCCTGCGCCTCCGTGTACTCCTTCGGAGTGATGAAGGCGAGGTCGCGCATGTTGCCGAGCACCCAGGTGCGGCGGTCCTTGGCCTGCGGGTAACCGGTCTCGGTGGTGGGGTCGAACGCCGACGGCGCCTTCACCTGGCCGGCCAGCAGAGCCGCCTCGGCCACGTTGAGGTCCTTGGGCTTCTTGCCGAAGTAGACCTGGCTGGCCGCGAAGACGCCGTATGCCCCGCCGCCGAACGGCGCCGTGTTCAGGTAGCGCTCGAGGATCTGCTGCTTGGACAGCTCCTTCTCGATCTGGAGCGCGTACTTCATCTCGGTGATCTTGCGCTTGGGCGTGTCCTTGGTGGCGTCCACGACCTCCTGCGGGTTGGTCGCCGAGTAGGCCAGCGACATCCGCACATATTGCATGGTCAGGGTGGATGCGCCCTGCTGCTGCTTGCCGCTGTTGTTGTTGACGAACGCGCGCGCCACGCCCTTGACGTCCACGCCGTTGTGCTCGAAGAACTGGTGGTCCTCGGCCGCGACGATGGCGTCCTGCATGTTCTGCGAGATGTCCTTCAGCGGCACGTCGCTGCGGAACTCGTCATACATCACCGCGAGCTGGGTGCGCCCGTCGTTGGCGAAGATGCGGGTGACCTGAGGGGCGGTCGCCTGCTTGAGCTCACTGGGCAGCTGAGCGAAGGTTTCCCCGCCGGCCTTCGCGGCCAGACCGGACATCGCCACCGCGGGGAACGCGGCAGCGGCAACCACCACTCCCGCGAGTAATCCGCAGATCAGGAGCGAGGTCGCGTTGGCGAAGATGTTGTGATCTCGTCGGCGCATCCAGGAACTCACGACATGCAAGTTACCCGACGGCCGCATGGACCTGCTCATCAAGCAGGTCACGGTTCGCCGAGAGTGATCCTGCCCTCTGACCCGCGACCGCGGGCCGTTTTCCCGAAAATTGCTCCCCCACATGGTGCGATCGGCTGACCCGCTATGCCCGAGTGTGCCCACCTATGCCGATTTTGATGGACAACGTTGCGTAATCGCCCGACTACGGAGCATGATGGTCCGGCGAGCTATCGCACGACGTCTGCACGGCTTGGGGGACATGAGCCCGCCGACGTCAGGGGGTAAAGGCAAGGGGGGACGTGTACAGATGGGAATGATCAGCGACTGGCCCAGCATGGCGGCGTGTCAGAGCGGAGATCCCGACGCGCTGTTCGTGCAGGGAGCCGAGCAGAACGTGGCGAAGAGAATCTGCCGCAGCTGCCCGGTTCGCTACGAGTGCCTCGCGGATGCCCTGGACAACCGCATCGAGTTCGGGGTCTGGGGCGGGATGACCGAGCGGGAGCGCCGCGCCCTGCTGCGCCGGCACCCACACGTGGCGAGCTGGCGGAAGATGTTCGAGGCCGCGCTCAAGGACAAGAACGCCGACAAGGTGCTCGTCTCGGCCCGCTGAGCAGTAGACATCCCTCCAGGGAAAGATCATCAAGCGCCGGCCAGAGCGGCGCCGATCGTCCGCAGCCCGTCGACGTCGTGCACGTCGGCGGGCTGTGCGGACACCGCCACCGTCGGCACGGCCGGGAACGCGTCGGTGAAGGCCGCGGCGACGCGTACCTCTCGATCGGTCTGCCGGAGCAACCCGGCATGGATCCGCAACGCCTCCGCGGTGACCTGGTGGTCGCCGGCCTCGTCGAGGGCGGCCGCGGCCGCCTCGCTGTCCGCCGCGGACAGCGCGCTCAGCGCCGAGCGGTGCACCCGGTTGAGCACCAGCCCGGCCAGCGGCATGCGCTCGGCGACCAGCCGCTCCGCGAAGTAGGCCGCCTCCCGCACCGCGTCGCGCTCCGGCGCGGCGACCAGCACGAACGACGTCTGCGGGTCCTGCAGGATGCGGTACGTCTCGTCGGCGCGCTGCCGGAACCCGCCGAACATCGAGTCGAGTGCCGCCACGAAGCCCGACAGATCGGTCAGCAACTGGGCGCCGAGGATCTTTTGCACCGCCCGTGAGAACAGCCCGAACGAGGCGGTGACCAGCGAGAACATGCTGCGACCACCGGTCCGGGCCGGGGCCAGCAGCATCCGCAGCATGCGGCCGTCGAGGAAGCGGGAGAGCCGCGCCGGCGCGTCCAGGAAGTCGAGCGCGGACCGCGACGGCGGCGTGTCGACCACGATCAGGTCCCACTCGCCGCCGGCCCGGAGCTGGCCCAGCTTCTCCATCGCCATGTATTCCTGCGTGCCCGAGAAGGTCGAGCTCATCGCCTGATAGAAGGGGTTCGCGAAGATCTCCGCGGCTCGCTGCGGCGTGGTGTGCGCCTGCACCACCTCGTCGAAGGTGCGCTTCATGTCCAGCATCATGGCGTGCAGCTCGCCGCCGGTGGCCTCGGTGTCGATGCCCTTGACCTGCCGCGGCGTGTTGTCCAGCTCGGTCAGGCCCATGGACTGGGCGAGCCGGCGGGCCGGGTCGATGGTCAGCACCACGGTGCGCCGGCCGTGCACCTCGGCGGCGCGCAGACCGAGCGCCGCGGCGGTGGTGGTCTTGCCGACGCCGCCCGAGCCGCAACAGACGACGATCTTGGTGACTGGGTCGGCCAGCATCGCGTCGAGGTCGAGGCGCGGAGCGGTCACTACCCGAGCGTAACGAGTCCGGTCGTCAGACACCGAGCAACAGATCCGCGAGCTCGTCCAGGCCGGCCCGGTCCACGCCCTGCGGCAGCAGCGGCAGCTCGACCATCGGCACACCCAGCTCGGTCAGCTCGGCGCGCAACGATTCCTCCAGGCCACGCCGGGTGAGATGGGCCTTGGCCTCGTCCTGCAGCAGCGCCACGGTGCCGGTGTCGGCGGGCAGTCCGGCCGCGGTCAGACCCCGCCTCAGCTCGGCCTTGGTGACCTTGCCCTCACTCAGCAGCGGCGGCCGGGCGGCGTTCACGATGATCCGGCCCACCGAGATGTCCAGCGCGCGCAGCTCGGCGATCGCGTCCAGGCTCTCCTGCACCGGCATCTCCTCGAGCAGGGTCACCACGTGCACCGAGGTGATCGGGGACCGCAGCAGGGATGCGACGCCCTCGCTCTGGGTCTTGATCGGGCCCATCTTGGCGAGCCGCGCGGTCTCCGCCGTGACGTTCAGGAAACGCCCGATCCGGCCGGTCGGCGGCGCGTCCAGCACGACGGCGTCATAGACCCGGCGACCGTCGCGGGACCGGGTGGTGGACTCCTTGACCTTGCCGGTGAGCAGCACGTCGCGCAGCCCCGGGGCGATGGTGGTGGCGAAGTCGATCGCGCCGACCTTGCGCAGCGCCCGCCCGGCGGCACCCATCTTGTAGAACATCTCGAGGTATTCGAGCAGCGCTTCCTCGGGGTCGACAGCCAGCGCACGCACCTCGCCGCCGCCCGGCAGCGCGGCGATCCGCAGCTCCTTGTAGGGCAGCGGCTCGACGTCGAAGAGCTGCGCGATGCCCTGCCGTCCCTCGACCTCGACCAGCAGGGTGCGCCGCCCGCCCTCGGCGAGACCGAGGGCCAGCGCGGCCGCGACGCTGGTCTTGCCGGTGCCGCCCTTGCCGGTCACCACGTGGAGACGCGCCGGCCAGCGCGAGGTCCGCTGTTGCTCACCCATGACTTCGAGAGTACGGCGCCGGTTACAAGGCAATCGCCGCGGAGCGAAGCGGAGCCAGTCAGCTCAGTCAGCCCGTGATCTCGCAGACCAACCAGCCCGATTTGCGGACGGTGGTGAAAGTGAGCTGCTGCTGGGCCGTCTTCTCGTCCTCGGTCGACATGGTCAGCTGCACCGAGACCGTGGCGCGCTCCTCGCCCTGCGAGTCGACGGCCGGCTCGTCCCAGCGGAAGCTCGGTGCGTCGTACTCCGCGGCATAGCCCTTGACCTGCTCGACGCGGGCGGCCAGCCGGTCCGGGTCGCGGGCCTCGCGACAGACGAGCTCACCGGCCGCGGCCGGGTCGTGACGGGTGTAGACGGCGGTCATGAACTCGTTCACCGCGGTGGCCGGATCGGGCGCGCCGGTCGAGTCCGCGTCCCGCAGCAGCAGATAGGCCGAGGCGGCGCCCCCACCGCAGAGCAGCAACGTGGTGGTCAAGGCAACCGAGATCCAAAGACCGGTACGCCGCCGGCGGTCGGCGTCGTCCGCGGTGAGCGGCACCTCCCAGGGTGGATGCGGCGCCGCACGCACGAGCTGGGCCGGGTCCTGCACCTCGGCCGGCGGTGAGTGCTGAAAGGCGAGGTGCTCGGGCGGGTCGTACTGCCACTCGCCGGGCTTCTCGTGCCGGGCGTGGAACGGCTCGCTCGCCACCGGCTGCTGCCAGCTCGCCGGGGGCCGCTCGCGGACCGGCGCGATCTCCTCGGTGGCCGCGGACCCACCGGGCACGGCGGGCATCTGCTCGGTCTGGTCGGCAACGCGGGGGATTTCGTCGGTCGATGCTGACAAATCGGACACGGCGGCGAACTCGCCGGTCGGCTCCGAAAAGTCGTCGGGCAGCGGCTTCGGCGCCTCGGGCACGGGCCCGATCTGCTCGGTCGGCGGCGCGGAGAGGTTGGGCACGAGCCCCATCTGCTCGGTCGGCGGCGCGGAGAGGTTGGGCACCAGGCCCATCTGCTCGGTCGGCGGCGCGGAGATGTCGGCGGTCGGCGCGGATCGCTCGTCGGCGAAGGCGCCGGCCGGCGGGAACGCCACCTCGGACGTGACCGGACCGGCGTCGATGAAGTCCGCGGAAGCCGAAACGGTCTCGGCGGCCGAGTCCGCCCCGGAGACTGGATCCGCCTCAGAGGCCGAGTCCGCCTCAGAGGCTGAGGCGGACTCGTGTGGCGGTTCCGGAACGGGCACCGGCTCGGGCGGCGGGATCGGTTGCGGATGATCCGGCTCGGGCGTCGGGACCGGTTCGGGCTCGGGATGACCGGACGGTGCTGTCATCGGCTGTCCTCCATCCTTTCCCGTTGGTGACATCGGACTCAGCCTAACGAAATGCGGGCCCGCGCGAGCCCTAAGCTGTCGCGGTACCCGAATGAAGGAGCACTGAACCGCATGCAGAAATGGGAGTACGTCACCGTGCCCCTGCTGGTCCACGCGACCAAGCAGATCCTCGACAACTGGGGTGAGGACGGCTGGGAACTGGTGCAGGTGGTGCCCGGTCCGAACCCGGAGCAGCTGGTGGCGTACATGAAGCGGCCCAAGTCGTGACCACCCCGACGCCGGTCAGCGGGGACGGCGGCGCGGCGATCTACGCCAAGCTGGCCGAGCTGGGCCTGACCCTGCCGCAGGTGGTCCCGCCGCTGGCGGCCTACCTGCCGGCCGTGCAGTCGGGCAACCATGTCTACGTCTCCGGTCAGCTGCCGATGGTGGAGGGCAAACTCATCGCCACCGGCAAGGTCGGCGCCGAGGTCGAGCCCGAGCAGGCCGCCGACCTGGCCCGCACCTGCGCGCTGAACGCGTTGGCCGCGATCGACGCTCTGGTGGGCCTGGGGCGGGTGGTGAAGATTGTGAAGATCACCGGTTTCGTCGCTTCCGCGCCCGGTTTCACCGGCCAGCCGGCGGTGGTCAACGGCGCCTCCGAGCTGTTCGGCGCGGTGCTCGGCGAGCTCGGCCGGCACGCTCGCAGCGCGGTCGGTGTCGCGGAGCTTCCGCTCGGCGCCCCGGTCGAGGTGGAGGTCATCGCCGAGGTCGTTTGATCCGTTCAGCGACGTGGCTTGTCTGTGAGTTCATGCGCGATTCGTGACCGAAAGTGACCGGATCGCACATCCAGTCTCTGCCAGGTGGCCCCGAGCGACGTAACATCCGGTACGTGGGGGGTGCTGCGGACGGCGGGCTGCCGGCAGGGGTGACGCTGGTGCGCGCGCCCAATCCGGGGCCGATGACGCTGGACGGCACGAACAGCTGGGTGCTGCGTGCCTCGCGGTCGGCCGGCGCCCTGGTGATCGACCCCGGGCCACGTGACGACCTGCACCTGGCGGCGATCGCCGCGCATGCGCCGGTGAGCGCCATTTTGATCACGCACGGCCACCACGACCACGTCGAGGGGGCCGCCAAGCTGTCCCGGCTGCTCAGCGGGGTGCCGGTGCGCGCGGCCGACCCGCAGCACTGCGTCGACTCGCCGCCGTTGCGGGCCGGCCGGCTGACCGAGGCCGGACTGCGGCTCGAGGTGCTGGCCACACCCGGGCACACCGCCGACTCGGTCTGCTTCGTGACACCCGAGGCCGTGTTCACCGGGGACACCATTCTCGGCCGCGGGACCACCGTGGTGGCTCATCCGGACGGCGATCTCGGTGCGTACCTGGCCAGTCTCGAGGTGCTCAGCTCGTACCCGAGGATGTTGTTGCCCGGGCACGGCCCGGCGGGGGCCGACTGCGCCGCCGCCGCACGGACCTATCTCGCGCATCGGCGCGAGCGGCTGACGCAGGTGCGCGCCGCGATGGCGGCCGGTGCGGACACTCCGGAGGCGATTGTTGACGCTGTGTATCCAGACATCGACCCGCGGGTGCGCTTCGCGGCAGAATGGTCCGCCGCGGCGCAACTGGACTACCTGAGGCGGGAATCACAACCCGGGCCGGAACAGTTGGACCCGCTGTGACCTGTCCCGTGTGTGGAACCGTCGCCGTGCCGGGCGCCCGTTTCTGCCACAACTGCGGCGCGGCCCTTCCGGCCGCGGCCACCCTCCCGGCCGCCGAGCGGCGCATCGTGACCGTGCTCTTCGGCGACCTCTCCGACTTCACCTCCTGGTCCGAGGACCTCGACCCGGAGCGCGTCGGCGCGGTCACCGACCGCGTGCTGGCGGCCCTGGCCGGCGCCGTGAAGACCTTCGGCGGGCACGTCGACAAGCTCACCGGCGACGGGATCATGGCGGTCTTCGGCGCGCCGGTGGCCCACGAGGACGACGCCGAGCGGGCGGTCCGCGCCGCGCTGAGCATGCAGCGCGCGGTCCGCCGGGTGCTGGACGACGAACGCGGCGGCGGCGCCCCGCTCGGCCTACGGGTCGGGCTGAACACCGGCGAGGTGGTGGCCGGCATCCAGGCCGCGATCGAATACACCGTCATCGGCGACACCGTGAACACCGCCGCCCGGCTGGCCGACGCCGCCGCGGTCGGCACCATCTATGCCGGCTCCCGCACCAGCGGCGGCACTCGGCACGTCGCCTCCTGGCGGCAGTTGCGCCCGCTGCGGCTCAAGGGCAAGCGCGAGCCGGTGCCCGCGTTCGAGCTGCTCGGCCTGCACGACGCGCCCGGCACCCGCTCGGGTCTGGGCGACGAGGCGCCGTTCGTGGGCCGGGAGAGCGAGCTGGGGCGGGTCTCCGGCCGGCTGGCCGAGGTGATCGACACCGGCACCCCGCGGATCCTGGTGATGACCGCCGAGGCGGGCATCGGCAAGACCCGGTTCGCCGGCGAGGTCAAGCGCATGGCGGCCGGCTACGACCTGGGCAACGGGCGGTTCGCCGCGCACACCGGGGCACGGGTGCTGCGGGTGCGGTGCCGCGCGTTCGGTGAGCGCCGCCGCTTCGCGCCGCTGGCCGACCTGGTCCGTAAGTCGGCCGGTCTGCCCAAGGACGTGACCGCGACGATCACCCGGCCGGTGGTCGAGGAGCGGCTGCGCAAGCTGATCAATCGCCTGGGCCGGGACGGCGAGCCACCGAAGGTGGACATCGACCGGCTGCTCGGGCTGCTGGGCTACGGCGAGGCGCCGACCACGCCGGTCGGCCCGAACGCGACCGCCGACTGGCAGCCCAGCGGCAAGCGCACCGATGCCGAGGCCATCTCGATCGCGGTCGCCGACCTGCTCAGCGCGCTCTCCCAGGAAGCGCCGCTGGTGGTCATCGTGGACGACCTGCACGACGCCACCGCCACCACGGTGGACGCGCTGGGCAGCACGCTCTCCCGGCTGGACGGCCCGGTCGTGGTGCTGCTGCTCGGCCGGCCCGAACTGGTGCGCACCGCGGGCGCGCTGACCCGGCTGGCCGACGCCGAGGTGCACACGCTGCCGCCGCTGCGCGGTGCGGACGCCTCCCGGCTGCTCAACTCCTATCTGAACGGCGGCAAGCTGGCGCAGGCCGACGCGGACCGGCTGCTGGCCACCGCGCAGGGCAACCCGTTCTATCTGGCCGAGCTGGTCACGCTGCTGATGGAACGCGGCGCGCTGACCCCGGCGGTGGGCGCGAACGCGGCCGGGCGCTGGCAACTCGCCGACGGGTCGCTGGGCAGTCAGCTGCTCTCCCGCGACCTGGCCGCGGTGCTGGCCGCCCGCATCGACGCGCTGCCCGCCGAGCCCCGCTCGGTGCTGCGGGACGCGGCGGTGGTCGGCGACACGGTGCCGACCGGTGTGATCGAAGCGCTGCGCGAGCGCCGGGCGAGCAGTGACGCGCGGCCCGGCGCGGTGGCGGCGGTCGAGCTCGAACGGGCCGTCGACGAGCTGCTGCAACGCCGCATGCTGCACCGCGTGCGGGGTGGGTTCGCGTTCAGCACGCCGCTGATGCGCGAGGCGTCCTACTCCGGGATCGGCCGGGCGGACCTGGCCGACAAGCACGCCTACCTGGCCCGGTGGGCGGCCCCGGAGAGCGTGACCGAGCTGGGCTACGACGCCGCCGGGCGGCTGGCGCTGACCGAGAACGAACGGGACATGTTCGTCGCCACCCACGCCGAGTGCGCGGTGGAACTGGCCGACCAGGTGCGGCTGCGCACCGACGCGCCGGCCCGCGAGGTGGGCAAGCTGGGCATCAACGCGCTGGGCCGGCTGGCCCGGCGGTCGCTGGCCAGCGTGGAGCCGGCCGCCGCGATCGAATACGGCGACCGCGCCGCCGCCCTGGCCAAGGGCGACCTGCCACTGCCGGACCAGCTGGTGCACGCCCGCGCGCTGCTGCGCCTGGGCCGGGCCGACGAGGCGCTGGCCTACGGCGAGAAGATCGGCGGCAACCCGGCGAACGAGCCGGTGGCCCGGGCCGAGGCGCTGCTCGTGGCCGGCCGGGCGCACGAGGCGCTGGGCGACCTGCCACGCGCGGTCGCGGCCTGGCAGGAGGCGCTGGAGGTGGCCACCGACGCCGAGCTGGCGCCGGAGCGGGCCAACGCGATGCGCCGCCTCGGCATGGCCGACTTCCTTTCCGGCAAGCTCAGCCAGGCGAGCAGCCGGTTCGCCGCGGCATATCAGGTGACGCTGGCCGCCGGTGATCGCCACGGGCAGGCCTGGGCGCTGCAGAACCTGGCCTGGGTGACCACCACTCGCGGCGACTTCGCCGGCACCGACGCGGTGCTCGGCCGGGCCGCGCGGCTCTTCGCCGAGCTGGGCGATCCGGTCGGGCGCTCCTGGCTGCGCGGCACCACCGCGTTCGCCCGGCTGCTCTCCGGCCGCCTGGCCGAGGCGCGCCGGCTGGCCCGGATCTTCCTGCCTTTCGGTGAGCGGGTCGGTGAAGGCTGGGCGGTGGGCACGCTGCGCGCGGTCGAGGCGTACGCGGCCTCGGAGCAGGGTGACCTGGCCGAAGCGGACGCGGAGGCTCGGCAGGCGTTCCGTGAGTTCGCCGCGGTCTCCGACGACTGGGGCCGGGGCCTGGCGCTGGTGGTGCGCGGCGCGATCGCGCGCGGGCTCGGCGAGTGGGACCACGCGCACGACCTGCTCACCGACGCGCTGGGCTTCGCCGACCGCACCGGGCACCCGCTGCTGCTCGGCATGGCCGGCACGATCCGCGGCTTCGTGTCGCTGCAGCAGGGCGACGTGGCCGCGGCGGAGGCGGATGCCCGCCGGGTGATGACCGCGGTCGAGCCGCACAACCCGCTGGCGCCGGCCCAGGTCGGGCCGCGGGTGCTGCTGGCCGAGGCGCGGCTGCGGGCGGGCGACCCGTCCACCGCGGTCGGTCTGCTCGCGCCGATCGCCAGCGACACCGGCTCGCCGTCGCTGCTCTTCTCGCGGCGGCACGCGCTGGCCTCCTATGCCTCGGCGCTGCTCGCCGACGGCCGGCCGGACGCCGCGCTGGCCTGGATCCGGCGGGCCGAGGACGCGCCGGCCGAGGACGTGCGCAGTTGCGTGGTGACCGCCGGGGTGCTGGCCCGGGTGCTGGCCGCGACCGGCTGCATGGACGACGCGCGGGCCGCCGCGGAGGAAGCGGTGCGGCTCGCCCACTCGACGCAACAGGCGGGTGAACGGCCGGCGGCGGAGGAGTTGCGGGACGCGCTGGCGCTCCAGATCACGCCTGCCGCGCAAACTGTCGCGTACGCGTCTGACGTGCCGGGATGATCTCTTCCTCGCCTGGCGTATTTTCATAACCGTGACGGACACCTCGCCTGGCGCTCTGCCCACACCCTACGTGCCAGGCATGTCCGGCTTGTCGGTCATGGCCCGCGGTGGGTACGCCACTGTGTACAAGGCGACACAGGACTCGGTCGGCCGTGAAGTGGCCATCAAGGTCGAGAACAGAACCCTGGAAAATCCTCGTGACCAGGCGCGATTCCTGCGCGAGGCACGGGCCGCCGGCCGGATGTCGTCGCACCCGCACGTGGTCGACCTGTTCGACGTCGGCGTCACCGTGGATCAGCACCCCTACCTGATCATGGAGTTGTGCGACGGGTCGTACCTGGATCGGATGCGCATCTCGCCGCTCGGCGCGGTCGAGGCGCGCGATCTGGGCGTGAAGATCGCCGACGCGCTGGTGCACTCGCACGCGAACGGGGTGCTGCACCGCGACGTGAAGCCGGCGAACATCCTCTACTCGCACTTCAACCCGGCGGTGCTGGCCGACTTCGGGCTGGCCGTGCTGGGCGAGATGCGCGATTCCTCGGTCACGCTCGAGGTGCTGACCCCGGCGTACGCGCCGCCGGAGATGTTCCGGCACGACGCGCCGTCCGGCGCGGTCGATGTGTACGCGCTCTGCGCGACGCTCTACGCGGTGATGCGCGGGCACCCGCCGCGCTGGGAGACCGACCGCAGCCCCAGCCTGATCACCCTGATGGAGCTCTTCGACCGGCCGATCCCGGACCTGCCGCACGTGCCGTACTCGCTGACCGAGGTGCTGCGTTACGGCATGGCCAACGACCCGCGCGCCCGGCCGACCGCCGAGCAGTTGCGCGAGATGCTCGGCGGCCTGCAGCTGGCGCCGGGCGGGCCGCCGCCTCCGCCGCCGTCGCTCTATCGCTCGGCCAGCTTCACCCAGCCGCGGCCGGTGCCGCCGGCCACGCCGACGCGGTCCGACGACACGCCCACGGTGCACACCGAGCGTAAGAAGCGGAAGTGGTTCCTCGGCGGGTTCGGCGTGTTCCTGCTGCTCACCGCCTCGCTGGGCGGCGCCTGGCTGGTCTCGGCGCAGCGGCCCGCGGTGCGGTCGATCGCGGGCAAGCTGCGGATGCCGGTGGCGTCGACATCGCCGCTGGGGTGGCGGGTGTTCGCGACCGGCACGCTGCCGGCGTCCGTGGACCCGCTGGATCGGGACGCCGTGACCAGCGACGAGACGGTCCGGCAGGTGTGCAGCGTGCGGTCGTTCCGGCGGGCCACCTCGGTCGAGGACCTGGACGGGTGGTCCTTCTCGGTGCAGCCGTCGACCGGGGACGACCGCACCTTCCGCTGCCTCGCGGCCCCGACCCGGTAGCTACTCCGGGTCGAGCACCGCCAGCAACTCGCCGGTGTCGACCTCGGCGCCCGGGTGCACCGGCAGCGAGGCCACCACGCCCGCGGACGGCGCGTGCACCGGGTGTTCGAGCTTCATCGCCTCGAGAGTGAGCAGCAGCTCGCCGGCCCGGACCCGCTGGCCCGGCACCACCAGCACCCGCCGCACCGCGCCCGGCAGCGGTGCGATCAGGGAGCCCTCGGCGGCCTCCGGCGCGGGCAACGGGAAGCGGGACAGCTCGCGCAGCGTGACCGACCCCTCTGGACTGTCCACGTAGGAGACCTCGCCGACCCGGTGCACACCGAAGGTCAGCCGGATGCCGCTCACGTCCAGCACCACCCGGTCGGCGGCCGCGTGCACCACCGTGGTCGGCGGGTGGTCGTCGATGGTCGGCTCCTGGCCCAGCCCGGCCAGGTCCAGCTCCTCCGGGTCCACCGCGCGCACCCACCAGCCGGCCAGCTCGCCGTGCCGGTTCATCCGGTAGCCCACCTCGACCGGGCCGGCCGGGCCGTCGTAGACCGCGGTCTGCGAGCCGGACGGGACGTTGCGCCAGCCGCTGGGCAGCGACGCCAGCACCCGGGCCGACGAGCGGCGCGATGCGGCGCCGGCCAGGGCCGCGGCCAGGCAGGAGATGCGGACGGCGTCCACCGAGGACAGCAGTGGCGCGAACACCTCGGGGTGCCGGTCCAGGAAGCCGGTGTCCACCTCGCCCATCCGGAACGACGGGTGGCGCAGCACGCGGACCAGCAGGTCGCGGTTCGTGACCACGCCGTGCAGCCGGGCTCGGGCCAGCGCGGAGGCGAGCATCCGGGCCGCCTCCGGCCGGGTCGGGGCCCAGGCCACCAGCTTGGCCAGCATCGGGTCGTGGTGCACGCCGACCACCGAGCCGTCCGTGACGCCGGAGTCGAGGCGCAGGCCGGGTTGTGGCAGCGGGCGGAACGAGCCGGCCACGTCGGGCACCTCGAACCGGTGCAGGGTGCCGGCCGCGGGCAGCCAGGCGTACGCCGGGTCCTCCGCGCAGATCCGCACCTCGATGGCGTGCCCGCGGATCGGCGGCGGGCCGGGCATCGGCAGGCTGCCGCCCTCGGCCACCAGCAGTTGCAGGCGGACCAGGTCATAGCCGGAGACGCACTCGGTGATCGCGTGCTCGACCTGCAGGCTCGGGGTCAGCTCGAGGAAGTGGAAGTCGCCGGCCGGGTCGAGCAGGAACTCGACCGTGCCGACGCCGACGAAGCCGAGCGCCCGGACGCTGATGATGGCCGCGCGGCACAGTTCCTCGCGCAGGCCCGGGTCCACCGCCGGGGACGGGGTCTCCTCGACGATCTTCTGGTAGCGGCGCTGCACCGAGCATTCGCGCTCGCCGAACGGCACCACGGCGCCCTGCGCGTCGGCCAGGATCGGCACCTCGATGTGCCGGGCATCCTCCACATAGGGCTCGCAGAAGACGTCCGAGCCGACCTCCTGGCGGGTGGAGGCGACCGCCTCGGCCAGCGTGACCTTGTCGCGGACCACGCGCATGCCCGCGCCGCCCTCGCCGATGGCCGGCTTGATCAGCACCGGGAACCGGCTGACCTTCTCCGGGTCGGTGTACGTCGGGAGCACGCGTACCCCGGCCTCGGAGACCCTGATCTTGCTCTCGATCTTGTTGTGCAGAGCGCCCAGCGTCTTCGCCGGCGGGCCGACCCAGATCATCCCCGCGTCCGCGACCGCCGCCGCGAAGTCCGGGTCCTCGGCCATCACGCCGTTGCCCGGGTGCACCGCGTTGGCGCCGGCCCGCTTGGCCGCCGCGATGATCAGGTCGCCGCGCAGGTAGGTCGCCGACGGCGCGTTGCCGGGCAGATGGACGGCGTAGTCGGCCTCCGTGACGTGCGGCGCGTCGGCATCGGCGTCGGAGTAGACGGCTACGGTCTCGATGCCGACCAGGCGGCAGGTGGCGAACACCCGGCGGGCGATCTCACCACGGTGGGCCACCAGAAGACGTCGGATCACTTCTCTGTCCTCTTCACTTTGCAGTGCGGTGGAGCCGCTCAGGGGAGCGCGGCCCTCTTTCCAAGCTGGTGCGGCGAAAGCCGGCTGAGGGGCGCGGCTTAGGCGAATCAGGGTCTGAAGACGCCCACGTGCTCGGCGCCCTGGACGGTCGCGCTATGCACTGCGGAAAGGCAAAGGCCCAGCACGGTACGGGTGTCGCGCGGGTCGATGACCCCGTCGTCGGGAAGTTTGCGCCGCTGATCCGGCTCCTCGGCCGGCCGCTCCACCGGCCAGCTGAAGAGGAACCGCGGCTCGTACGCGCGGCCGTAGATGCCGCCCATCTCCTGCGCCGGGGTGCCGCCGATCATCAGCGTCAGGTGCGGCACCGTCGACTTGGCGACCGCGTGCACCAGCGGCGCGCCGTGCCGCACGTCGGCCGCCTCCCGGTCCTCGACAGTGGCGTTGCCGGTGTACTGCACGAACAGCAGGGTGGTGTCGGTGGCGTTGGCGAGCTGGATGAAGTGCACCGCCTTCTGTGTCTCCGCCGGGGTGAAGGTGCCGCCGAGGTTGGCGACCACGCCGAGCGGGTAGCCGTGCAGCTCGCCCCAGCCGGTCACCAGCGCGGTGCCCTGGGTCGGCTTGAACTCGTCGAAGTCGCTGTCGTCCAGGATCCGGGCCAGCACCTCACGCGGGTCGAAGACCTCGGCGCCGGCCATCGTGAGCAGGGCTTCCGCGTCGTAGCGCGGGGCCGGGGGCGGGACGGTGCGGGGTGCCGGACCGCGCTTGCGCCAGTTGAAGCGGCGTACGCACTGGCGGGCCAGCCGCAGTCCGTCGCGCTCGTCCTCGGCCAGCTGGTCGGCCGGCCCGGTCACGCCGGCCGGCACGGTCGGGGCGCTGCGCACCTCGGGGCCGCTGCCGTTCGCGGTGGCGCGTACCGGTTGGGGGTGGATGGTGAGCACCTTGGCGTGCCCCCGCACCATGATCGTGTAGTCGGAGAGCGCGGGCAGGTAGGCCGCGTCGCCGGTGGTCGCGCCGAACACCACGCACACGGTCGGCACCCGGTCCGCGGTGAGCTGGCTGAGGTCGCGGGCGATGGCGCCGCCCGGCGGCGGCCCGGTCGGGGCCGCGGCCCCGGTCGATTCGACCAGATTGACCAGTGGCAGGCGGTTCACCGCCGCGATGCGCGCGGCCCGCCGGATCTTCTCCACCGTGTACGGGTTGACCGCGCCCCCGTCCACCGTCGGGTCGTTGGCGATCACCACGCACTCGACGCCCTCGACCACCCCGATGCCGGTGACCACGCTGGCGCCGACCGGATAGCTCGAGCCCCAGGCCGCCACCGGGGACAGCTCGAGGAACGGACTGTCCTGGTCGAGCAGCATCTCGACCCGCTCGCGTGGCAGCAGCTTGCCGCGGGCGTGGTGCCGCGTCACCCACTTCTCGCCGCCGCCCGCCCGGGCCTGGTCCAGCGCCACCTCG
Source organism: Actinoplanes sp. NPDC051388 (assembly GCF_055586225.1). Classification (NCBI taxonomy): domain Bacteria; kingdom Bacillati; phylum Actinomycetota; class Actinomycetes; order Micromonosporales; family Micromonosporaceae; genus Actinoplanes; species Actinoplanes sp. NPDC051388. The sequence goes on from NZ_JBVJIP010000002.1 coordinate 571,200, forward strand.
AGCTCGGCCAGCCGCTCCAGCATGCTGCTGCGACTCTGCAGATAGGCGGGGGTGCGCGGGTCGATCGCGCTGTCGAGGACGGTCATGTCGTCACCCCGCTGCGCAGCCCGCCGGCCCCTGCCTTGCTCAAGTCCGCGCCCTCTCGCTGAGATGTCGTGCCTCTCGACCACCTCCACAACGAGTGGCTGACCGGGTGCGACACGGATCTTGGCGTCCTTCAATCAGGTGGCTGGACCTTGTGTTTCGCGCACGACTCAGGGGCCGCCCAGATCGGACGGCCCCTGTCGATGCGTTCAGTCGGTCAGACCCGCGCTCTGCGCGCCAGCCGCTCCGGGTCGAGGATGATGACGCTCTTGCCGTCGAGCCGCAGCCATGCGCGCGAGGCGAAGTCGGCGAGTGCCTTGTTCACCGTTTCGCGGGAGGCGCCGACCAGCTGGGCGAGCTCCTCCTGGGTGAGGTCGTGGGTCACCCGCAGCACGCCGCCGTCGCGGGTGCCGAACCGGCCGGCCATCTGCAGCAGGTTTTTCGCCACCCGGCCGGGCACGTCGGTGAAGATCAGGTCGGCCAGTGCGTCGTTCGTCCGGCGCAACCGTCGTGCCAACACGCGCAGTAACTGCTCGGCGATCTCCGGCCGGTTGTTCAGCCACGGCCGCAGGGACGATTTCTTCAGCCGGGCCAGCCGGGTGTCGGTGACCGCGGTGGCGGTCGCCGTCCGTGGGCCCGGGTCGAACAGGGAGAGCTCGCCGAGCATGTCGGACGGGCCCATGATCGAGACGAGGTTCTGCCGGCCGTCGGCCGCCCGGCGTCCCAGCTTGATCTTCCCGGAGAGCACGATATAAAGGCTGTCGCCGGCTTCACCCTCATTGAAGACGATGTCGCCCTTGCGGACCTCGATCGTGTCCATCTCCTTGGCGAGCGCCTCCGCGGCCTCCGGGTCAACGCCCTGGAAGATCCCGCTGCGCGCCAGCACCTCATCCATCGCCGCACCTCCACCTGCGCGTCTACCCGCGCTCGATCAGTCTAGGCGCACGCGGGCCGGAATCGGGCGGGCACCCCTTGATCCAAGTCCCGCAGCGTAATCGCTGCGGCTGTGACGGCCGCGAATTTCGTCGCTCTCGGTGAGCTGTGATGGGCCGAACGACCGTCGTCCGCGGTTGCCACCCGACGGTATCGTCGCCGTCGATGAATGCCCACCCCCCGCCCGCGCGTCGCGGCCTGTTCGGCCACCCCCTGCTCACCGCCACCGCCACCGTCGTGGTCGCGGCGCTGCTCGGCATGGGTGTCGGCGGGGTCGCCCTGGCCACAAATCGCGACAAGACGGACCGGTCGGCGCAGTGGGAGTCTGCCCCTTCATCCGCGGCGCCGTCCGTGAAGTCGGCCGCGCCGCGGGAGGAGTCGGCCGGCGTCGAGTCGATCAAGATGTCCGCGACCGGCGACATCATCATGGGCAGCGCGCCCAACAAGCTGCCGGCCAACGGTGGTGCGGGCTTCTTCGACTCGGTGGCCGAGGGGCTGAAGTCCGATCTGGTGATGGGCAACCTCGAGCAGCCGCTCACCGGCGACACCGGCACCTCCAAGTGCGGGTCGCCGCCGCGCGCCAATTGTTTCGCGTTCCGCTCGCCGACCTCCTATGCCAAGCACCTCAAGGACGCCGGTTTCCAGCTGCTGAACACGGCCAACAACCACTCGAAGGACTTCGGGTCGCAGGGCTACCGCAACACGGTCAAGGCGCTCGAGGCCGAGGGGCTCGAGCACACCGGCGCCCAGGACCAGGTCACCGTAGTGGAGACCAACGGGGTCAAGGTCGCGGTGGTCGGCTTTTCGTCGTACGAGGGCGCGAACAAGCTGAACGACCTCGACCAGGCGCGCTCGGTGGTGAAGAAGGCGACCGGCGAGGCCGACCTCGTCGTGGTGCAGGTGCACATGGGCGCCGAGGGCTCGGACAAGACGCACGTCAAGCCGGGCAACGAGCTGTTCTTCGGGGAGAACCGGGGCGACCCGATCGAGTTCTCGCACGCGGTGATCGACGCGGGCGCCGACGTGGTGATCGGGCATGGTCCGCACGTGCTGCGCGGCATGGAGTTCTACCAGGGCAAGTTGATCGCCTACAGCCTCGGCAACTTCGCCGGCGGCGGCAAGACGCTGTCCAGCACGGGCGTGTTGAAATACGGCGCGATCCTGCACGTGGAGTTGGCGCCGGACGGGTCGTTCCGGGGCGGCAAGGTGCTTTCCACCTACATGAACGCGGTGGGGGTGCCGACCCGGGACGACGAGCAGGAGCGCGGCCGCAAGCTGATCGCCGACCTGTCCGAGGACGACTTCGGCAGCTCCGCGGCGCGGATCGGCGACGACGGATCGATCCGTCCGCCACGCTGACCGGGCTGTCGCACCTGCGACGTACTCTTTACCGGTGACTCCGCCCGCTGCCGCGACCGCCGCGACCGTGCTCGCCCGTGCGGCCAGGCGTTTCGCCGGGGAGACGCCGATCGGTCGCAAGCGCCGCGCCCGCAAGATGGCCCGCGAGCTCGCCGAGACGCATCCGGACGCGCACTGCGAGCTCGATTTCGAGACGCCGCTGCAGCTGGCGGTCGCCACCATCCTGTCCGCGCAGACCACCGACGTGCGGGTCAACGAGGTCACCCCGACCGTCTTCAAGCGCTGGATCACGCCGGCGGACTACGCGTCGGCCGACCGCGAGGAGATGGAGGCGGTGCTGCGGCCGACCGGCTTCTTCCGGGCCAAGACCGACTCGCTGATCAAGCTCGGCCAGGCGCTCGTCGATCGTTTCGACTCCGAGCTGCCGGCCACCCTCGACGACCTGGTCACCCTGCCGGGCATCGGGCGCAAGACGGCAAACGTGGTGCTCGGCAACGCGTTCGGGGTGCCCGGGCTCACCGTCGACACGCACTTCCGGCGGCTGGTCAACCGCTTCGGCTGGGTGCACGAGGAAGACCCGGTCAAGATCGAATTCCAGGTGGCGGATCTGATCGAGAAGCGCGACTGGACGATGCTGTCGCATCGGGTGATCTTCCACGGGCGGCGGGTCTGCCACGCGCGCAAACCGGCCTGCGGCGCGTGCACGCTGGCGCCGATGTGCCCGTCCTACGGCACCGGCCCGACCGACGCGGCCGGTGCGGCAAAGCTGCTGAAGGGCCCGCGGGCACGCGACCTGGCGGCGCACGCGGGGGTTGATCCCGCGTTGGTGCCCGCGGCGGCCGTCCGCTCGCCGGAGGCGCCGTGAGGGCTCGCCCGTTGTGGCTCCTCCTGCCGTTCGTGCTGCTGCTGGCCGCCTGCACGGCCGAGTCCACGTCGCCACCAGCGGCCGAGGCCGAGACGCCCTCGCCGTTCGACGACTGCGCGACCCTCGTCGCCTCCGCTTCGCCGGCGCCCGTTCCGGCCCTGACCGAGGGCCAGGTGGCGCTGCCCGATCTGACCCTGCCGTGCTTCACCGGCGGGCAGTCGGTCGCGCTGCCGAGCCTGCGCGGGCCGGCCGTGATCAATCTGTGGGCGTCCTGGTGCGGGCCGTGCCGCGAGGAGCTGCCGGTGGTGCAGGCGTTGGCCGACCGGGCCGACGGCCGGGTCGCGGTGCTCGGGGTGGACGTGGGCGACAGCCGGGAGGCCGCGGCGTCCTTCGCGGCGGCGCGTCAGGTGACCATGCCGGTGCTCTATGACCGCGATCGGCAGCTGCTCGCCGCCCTGGGCGCGGTCACGCTGCCGGTCACCGTCTTCGTCGACTCGGCCGGTCGTGGGTTCGTGCATCCGGTGCCGGTGGACGCGCGCGAGCTGTCGTCGCTGGTGCGCACGCACACCGGTGTGACGGTGACGCCGTGAGCGATCTGCCGGAGTGGTGGCAGCCCCTCTTGGGGCGGGTGCCTTCCCTGCGCACCGAAGACTTCACCACCCTGCGCGCGCCGAAAGGCGTCGGGCGACGCAGCGCCGTGCTGGTCCTGCTCGGCGAGGAGCGGCCGGGCGAGCCGGACATCCTGGTCCTGCAGCGGGCCGCCTCCATGCGCAACCACGCCGGACAGCCTGCCTTCCCCGGCGGCGCGGCCGACCCGACCGACGCCGACGCGGCGGCCACCGCCCTGCGTGAGGCCGGCGAGGAGGTCGGCCTCGATCCGGCCAGCGCCACCGTGCTGACCACGCTGCCGGAGCTGTTCATCCCGGTCAGCTCGTTCGTCGTCACCCCGGTGCTGGCCTGGTGGCACGCGCCGCACCCGGTGCACCCGTGCCAGCCGGCCGAGGTGGCCCGGGTCGAGCGGCTGCCGGTGGCCGAGCTGGTCGACCCGGCCAACCGCCTGCGGATCCGCCACCCCACCGGCTGGATCGGCCCGGCGTTCCGGGTCCGCGGCATGCTCGTCTGGGGTTTCACCGCCGGCGTCATCTCCACCCTTCTGGACCTGGCCGGGTGGAGCCGGCCCTGGGATCCTGAGCGGGTCGAGGGGTTGCCCGAGGCCTCGGCGCCGGTGCCCGCCACGTCCGGCGGCGCGCCCGACGAGGTGGTCCCGTGAGCCGGTGGTCCGTCACTTCTACGCTGAGTTGGTGCACGTGGTCGATGGCATCCTGATCCTGCTCATGCTTGTCTTCGCGATCAGCGGATATCGGCAGGGGTTCGTCATCGGCGCCCTGTCCTTCGGCGGCTTCTTCAGCGGCGCGCTCATCGGTCTTCAGGTGGGCCCGCTGATCGCGAACCAGTTCGCGGATGGCGCGGTCCGAGTGGTGGTGTCGCTGGTGACGATCTTCGCGCTGGCCGTGCTCGGGCAGACGCTGGCCGGCTGGTTCGGCACCAAGCTGCGCCGATCGATCACCAGCCGGCCGCTGCAGCGGGTGGACGACGCCGGCGGCGCGCTCGTGTCGCTGATCGCGGTGCTGCTGGTGGCCTGGCTGGTCGCCATCCCGCTGAAGTCGACCTCGCTGCCCTGGCTCAACCGCGAGGTGCGCAGCAGCGCGGTGCTCGACGGCATCAACCAGCTGATGCCCGCGCAGGCCCAGGCGCTGTCCTCGGCGCTGCGCACCACACTCGACACCAACGGCTTCCCCGAGGTCTTCAGCGGACTCACCCCGACCAACGCTCGCGAGGTGGCTGCCCCCGACCCGGCGCTGGCCAAATCGCAGGTCGTGATCAACAGCAAGAAATCGGTGATCAAGGTGCTGGGCACCGCGCCGAGCTGTTCGCGGCGCATCGAGGGCTCCGGCTTCGTCTATGCCCGCGAGCGGGTGATGACCAACGCGCACGTGGTCGCCGGCACCCGCGAGGTGCAGGTGGAGACCACCAACGGCCGGCTCGACGGCACCGTGGTGGTCTACGACCCCAAGCGCGACCTGGCGGTGATCTATGTGCCCGGGCTGCGCGCGCCGCAGATGTCCTTCGTGGACAAGCAGGCCGCCTCCGGGGCGAGCGCGATCGTGCTGGGTTACCCGCTGGACGGGCCTTATGACGCGCAGTCCGCCCGGGTCAGCGAGGTGGGCAACATCCCGGGCCCGGACATCTACGACTCCGGCGAGGTCAACCGCGAGATCTACACGATCCGGGCGCTGGTGCGCAGCGGAAACTCGGGCGGTCCGCTGGTCACGCCCAACGGCAAGGTGCTCGGCGTGATCTTCGCGGCGGCCCAGGACGATCGGAACGTCGGCTTCGCGCTGACCGCCCGCGAGGCCGCCGGCACCGCGAATCAGGGCAGGGAGCGCACCCGCGGCGTCCGCACGGGCGACTGCGCTTAGCTTTCGCAGGCGCGGCTTCGGCGGCCGCGGCCGCGGCGCGGCTTTGGTGGTCGGCGGCCGCGGCCGCGGCGCGGCTTTGGTGGTCGGCGGCCGCGGCCGCGGCGCGGCTTTGGCGGTCAGCTTTCGCGGCCGCGGCGCGTCGCCCCCGGCGAGCATCGCCCGCACGATCAGACCGGTCGGTGGACGGAAGGCTCCGCGGTGTGGCCTGAGCGCGGCTGCACCTCGAGGAGATCGCCTGGCTGGCAGTGCAGCACGTCGCAGAGCGCGGTCAGGGTGCTGAAGCGGATCGCCTTGGCCCGGCCGTTCTTCAGGATCGACAGGTTGGCCAGGGTCAGGCCGACCCGGTCGGCCAGCTCGGTCAGGGTGAGCCCGCGGTCGGCCAGCAGGTCGTCCAGGTGCAGCACGACGCGGTGGTGCTCCTCGGGTGGCATCAGACCACCTCGTCGAGCTCGGCCCGCAGCCCGCGGCCGTGATCGAGGATCTGGGCGAAGCCGAAGAGCAGCAGGCCGACGAACAGCCACCAGAACTGGATCTCACCGACCAGGGCGAACGCGCCCGGCGCCGCATTCGCGACGAGCAGGAAGAACGCCAGGATGCGGACCGCCTCGGCGGCTGCCCCGCCGACCAGCACGACGACGCCCAGCCGGCGCACACCGCGGGCGGTCGCCTCGGTGAACGGGTGCGTGGCGACGGCGTGGTCCACCAGCCGCCGGGCCATGAGCAGCATCGGCACGGTGGCCAGCGCCCACGGCAGGCCGTGGCTGAACGCGTCGAGCACCGTCTGCCAGAGCGTCGGATCGGGCAGGGACACACCGATCGTCTCGATCCGCAGCTGCGGATTGTCCTGCTGGAGCAACCGCGGCTGCGGGCCGAGGACCACCGACGGCAACACCTCGAACCGTCGCGTGCCAGGGCCGTCGAACCGGAACAGCACGCTGACGACGAGCAGAGCGTCGAGCCACAGCATCAGGGTGAGCAGCCGCCGGATCTGCTGCAGCGGGCGAACTGATCTCAACATTCCGCTCCTTATCGAATATCGATGCATTGATAATCGATAAGGTAGACCGGGTTGTCAAGGTGGGTGTCAGTTGACGTGCGCGAAGCGGCGGATCACCACGACGGCGAGGCCGGCCGAGAGGCCGAACAGCATCGCCGCGGCCCACCAGCTGTTCGACGGCGCCGGCTCGGGTTGGGAGCCCGCGGTCACCGCGCTGCCGGCATTTTTGCCCGGCACCGCGGGGGTGCCGCGCTGGGCGGCGCCCAGCTTGTTCGGCGCCGACTGCGCCTGGCCCGACACCTGCGGGCTGCCCAGTCGTGCCACGCCCGGCGGGGGTGAGGTGTCCAGCGGGTTGCTCGCCACGGCCGGGATCTCGGCGGTCAGCGCGCCGGTCGGATCGATCAGGCCGTAGCCGTATTTGTCGTCGCGGCCCTGGGGGCCACGGTCGCGGGCCGTCTTGATGATGCGGTTGACCACCTCGCCGGCCGGCATGTCCGGCCAGCGGGACCGGATCAGCGCGGCCGTGCCGGAGACCATCGGGGCGGCGAAGCTGGTGCCCTGCACCCGCCAATAGCCGCCGGGCTTGGCGCCGAGGAGCTGGGTCGCCGGGGCGGTCACCACCGTCTCGGCGCCGGTGATCGAGCCGCCCCAGATCACGTCGCCGGAGCGTTCCATGCCGGCCACCGCGATCACGCCGGGCTCGCGGGCCGGGTACCAGACCCCCGTCGAGGACGAGGCGCTGGTGTTGCCGGTGCAGGCGACGATCACCACGTCCTTGGCGAACGCGTAATCCAGCGCGGCGGCCAGGGCGGCGCTGCTGCCACTGCCGCCCAGCGACAGGTTGATCACCCGGGCGCCGTGGTCGACCGCCCACCGGACGCCCTTGGCCACGATCATCGCGTCGTCATAACGGTTGGCCTGGTCGAGCACGCGTACCGGAAGGATCTTTGCCTTGGGGGCGATGCCCACCACGCCGTTGTCGTCGTCCTTGCCGGCGATGATCGCCGAGACCGTGGTGCCGTGGCCGACCAGGTCGGTGTCCGCGTCGCCCTTCGCGTCGACCAGGTCGAGGCCGGCCAGCACCTGGCCCTGCAGGTCGACGTGGCTGGAGTCCACGCCGGAGTCGATCACCGCGACCGTGACGCCGGCGCCGCTCGCCACGGTCCAGGCGGCCGACAGGTTGAGCGTCTTGAGGTGCCACTGGTCGTTGCGCACGCTGTCGCCGGACAGCGGAGCCTTCTCCAGCGCTTTCAGCGGCCCGGGCGTGGTCGGGGCGGCGAACGCGGGCGCCGCCGAGAAACCCGCGACGACGAGGCCGACCAGCGCGACGGACGTGGCCCGGACGGCCAGCCGCCCACCCTTCACCAACGTGCACCGCCGCACGCACCGATGCCCCCGGGGGAGTTGGTCAATGCGCTCACTGGACGACGGGCCAATCTGGTGAAGGGGTCGGTCGATGGAGGGAGATTACTCCGAATCCACGCGATGTTGCCGGGCTCGGTACGGACGGATCGCACGCAAAGTACGTTCGCCCTAGTAGGGCGGCTGATGGGCCAGTTGAATGAGGCGCACTCCCTCACGCCTGGTGAGCAGTCGACCACGGCCGGGTGGCATCGGGAGCGGTTTGACCGGACCGATCAGCGCGCCCTCGTCGATCGGGCCGGACATCACCAGACCGGGTGAGGAGAGCTCGCGGAGCCGCTGGATCACCGGCTCGTAGAGCGATCGGCTGGCGCCACCGGCCCGCCGCGTGATCACCAGGTGCAGGCCGATGTCGCGGGCCTGCGGGAGGTATTCGAGCAGCGGCTGCAGCGGGTTGGTCGGGCCGGAGACCACCAGGTCGTAGTCGTCGACCAGCACGAACAACTCCGGGCCGGTCCACCACGAGCGGTCCCGCAGCTGCTGCGCGGTCACGTCCGGGCCGGGCAGGCGGCGTTCCATGTAACCCGCGACCGACTCCATCAGCTCCAGCGTCTTGGCGGCCTGCATGCCGTAGCCGATCCGGTGCTCGGTCTCCGGCAGGTCCATCAGGCTGCGGCGGTAGTCGACCAGGATGATCCGGGCCTCCTCCGGCTGGAAGCGCCGCATCACGGTGCTGGCCAGCGCGCGCAGGAAGGACGACTTGCCGCACTCGGCGTCGCCGAAGAGCAGGAAGTGCGGGTCCGTGGAGAAGTCGATCTCGACCGTCGACAGATCCTGCTCGGACAGCCCGATCGGCAGCCGGAGACCCGTGCTCTTTTCAAGATCCATTTCCGTGTACGCCCACGACGGCGGCAGCATGCGCACCCGCGGCGCGAGCGGTCCACGCCAGTTGGTGGCGATGTCCTTGACCAGCTCGCTGGTGTCGAGACTGCTCAATTCCGGGCGTACCGTCAGCAAATGAAGGCTCTTCTTGTTGTCCGTCGGGTGCTCGACGAGACCACGGCCGGGCTGTTCCGGCACGTTGATCGCGGCCCGCCGGTTGATCGTCGAGTCGCTCGGATCGCCGAGCCGCAGCTCGAGCTTGGAGCCGAGCAGGTCGCGGATGGCCGGCCGGAAGTCCATCCACCGGGTGGTCGCGGCCACCACGTGGATGCCGTAGGACAGGCCGCGGGTGGCGATGTCGGTGATGACGTGCTCGAGCTCGTCGAACTCGCTGCGGATCGACGACCAGCCGTCGATCACCAGGAACACGTCGCCGAACGGATCCGCGGCCACCGCGGCCGGGTTGGCGCGACGCCGGCGATAAGACGCCATCGACTCGATGCCCGCCTCGGCGAACCGCTGCTCGCGCTCGGCCAGCAGGGTCTGGATCTCGCCGACCGTGCGCCGCACCCGCGCGTGGTCCTGCCGGGCCGCGACGCCGCCGACGTGCGGCAGGTCCCGCAGCACGGTCAGACCGCCGCCACCGAAGTCGAGACAATAGATCTGCACCTCGGCCGGGGTGTGCGTGAGGGCCAGGCCGCAGACCAGCGACCGCAGCGCGGTGGACTTGCCGCTCTGCGTGGAGCCGACCACCGCGACGTGCCCGGCCGCGCCGCCGAGCTGCAGCCACATCACGTCGCGCACCTGCTCGCGCGGCTTGTCGATGAGCGCGATCGGCACCTGCAGCGCGCCGTGCAGCTCGGGGTTGGCGAAGGCCAGGCCCCGGGTCGGGTCGACGGCGACCGGGCCGAGCAGCTCGTCCAGAGCGACCGACTGGTTGAGCGGCGGCAGCCACACCTGATGCGCCGGCGGGCCCTGACCGGCCAGCCGGGCCACCATCACGTCCATCATGCTTTCGCCGGCCGGGGTGTTCTCCTCCGTCTTGGGCTGCACCGGCTTGATCGGCTTGGGCACCGGCACGTAGTGCGTGGAATAGGACAGCACCTGCGGTTCCGCGCCGTCGCCGCTCACCCCGGCGCCGCGGCTGCCGGGCTTGCGATAGGTGCCGGAGACATAGGCCGCCTTGAAGCGGATCAGCGGCTCGGTGCCGAACTTCAGGTAGCCGTGCCCCGGCGAGCGCGGCAGCTCGTAGGCGTCCGGCACGCCGAGCACCGCGCGCGACTCGAGCGCCGAGAAGGTCCGCAGGCCGACTCTGTAGGACAGGTGTGTGTCCAGCCCGCGCAGCCGGCCCTCCTCGAGCCGCTGCGACGCCAGCAGCAGATGCACACCCAGCGAACGTCCCAGACGTCCGATCTGGACGAACAGGTCGATGAAGTCCGGTTTCGCGGTCAGCAGCTCGGAGAACTCGTCACAGATCACCAGCAGCGACGGCAACGGCGGCAGTGCCGACCCGCTCAGCCGGGCCCGCTCGTAATCGCGCAGACTGGCGAAGTTGCCGGACTTGCGCAGCAGCTCCTGACGCCGCAACAGCTCGCCGTCGATCGCGTCCACCATGCGGTCGACCAGCGGCAACTCGTCCGCCAGGTTGGTGATCACGGCGGCCGTGTGCGGCAGCCGGTCGAGCGACGAGAAGGTCGCGCCACCCTTGAAGTCGACCAGCACGAAGTTGAGCGTCTCGGACGAGTGCGTGGCGGCCAGCGCCAGCACCAGCGTGCGCAGCAACTCGGACTTGCCCGAGCCGGTCGCGCCGATCAGCAGGCCGTGCGGGCCCATGCCGTCCTGCGCCGACTCCTTCAGGTCGAGTTCAATAGGTGCGCCATCACCCCCAACCCCGATGGGTACGCGCAGCTTGTCGCGATTCGGCCGTGGCAGCCAGCTCTGCGCCACGCTGAACGTGTCCAGATCCGCGATGCCGAGCAGCTCGCCCAGCCCCATCTCGGTGGCCAGCGGGGTGTCCGGCGACTTGGACGTGGCAGAGAGGCGGAGCGGGGCGAGCCGCCGCGCGATCGCCTCCGCCTCGGGCTCACTCAGCCGGTCCGGGGTGCCGACGTCGGCCGCGTGCTCCATCGCGTACGTATGCAGGTCACGCCGGCCACCGTGGTGCTTGACCTCCAGCACCAGCAGCGAGCGGTCCAGCAGCTTGGGGGGTTGTTCGTCCAGGTCGAGCACGGTCACGCCGTCGATGCCGTCGTCCAGCTGGGTGGCGCCCTCGAGATTGATGCCGTCCAGCACGATGATCACGTGCGGCTGGCTGGTGCCGATCGCCGCCGGGTTGAACCGCGGGCGGTTGCCGATCACATCCTCGATCATCTTTTCCAGGTCGGGGCCCGAGCTGGCCACCAGCCGCACCGGACCGAGCGCGTCGACGCGACTCGGGTGGTGGTTGTGCGGCAGCCACTTGACCCACTCCCAGGACGCTCGCCGCTCCGGGCCGGCGCACACCGCGATGATCAGATCGTCCGGCGCGTGGAAGACCGCGAGCTGGGCCAGGACCGCGCGGGTCAGCGCCCGCGCATCGGCCTCCGGCCCGCGCATGAAGACCCGCGCGAAGCCGCGCAGCGACACCGCGACCGGCAGATCCGGCACCACCGAATAGGCGTCCAGGAACCGCCGCAGCGCCCCCGCGGTCATCGGCTCGAGATCCTCCAGCGGCCGGGTGACCGGCGGGATCAGCGGCGTGGCCAGGCTCTGCGGGCCGACCGCGAGGCGGACCACCCCGAAGTCCGGATCGACCGGGCGGCGCTCCCACACCCGGTGGCTGCTCGCGGTGGACCAGAGCTGGCCCGGCTCGGGATGCCGGTAATAGAGGCCGACCCGCTGCTTGCTCGCCGTCTCACGGACGCGGCGCCGCAGGTTGGCCAGATGCCGAAGGTATTCCCGCCGGGCGGCCATCATCTCGGCCTTCTTGGGCGAGCCGTTGCTGCCGAACGAGGTGGCCAGCATGGCCAGGGACGAGACGCCGAACAGGCCGCCGACCACATAGGAGAAAGCGCCGCCGCGGCCCTGGCCCATCATCATCGCCATGGCCACCGAGCCGCCGAGCATCGGCAGCACCATCACGGCCTGCTGCCAGCGCCGCCCACCGTCCTGCGGGATCTCCGGTGGTGGATCCACGTTGATCTCGCCGGCCGGAATTTCCGGTGCCGGACGACGGGCGGACCGCTTGATCACGGTCGTACTCATGACAAGCTGTCCCTTTCATCCCCGTTGCGCCTGACCTCGAGTGTCCACAGGCGGGCATCGCGCCGCGCTCATGGTAGGTAAAGTCCCCTCCATTCCGCAGCCTCGTCTCCGTCGATGGGTTTTGTCATGAGTGTCGGGTTGGCGCGCGTCACGATCAGCGCTCCGCAACGCCGGGTCGATGTCGCGCTGCCCGAGCACGTTCCGCTGGCCGAGCTTCTGCCGGAAGTGTTGCGCCACGCGGGCGAGGGCCTCGCCGACGACGGCGAGCGGCACGGCGGCTGGCTGCTGCGACGCACCGACGGCGTGCCCCTCGCGACGGCACAAGGTCTGTTTCCGCAAGGGGTGCGCGACGGGGAGGTGCTGCACCTGGTGCCGGCCCGCGACGACTGGCCCGAGCTCGAATACGACGACGTCGTCGAGGCGATCGCCGAGGGCGCGCGGCGGCGGGGCACGGTGTGGACGCCGGCGTCGACCCGCACCGCGACGCTGCTGGCCGGGGCGATGCTGCTCGGGCTGGGCCTGCTCGCGATCCTGGCCGCGGGACCGGCCTGGACCGGCGCGGCCTATGTGGGGCTCGGGGTGGCACTGCTGCTCGCGCTCGCCGGGGTGACGGCTTCCCGGGCGTACGGCGACGCGCGCGCCGGCACCGCCCTGGGCGCCTGCGCGATGCCGTTCGCGTTCGCCGGTGGCGCCGTGCTGGTCGCGTCGGGCCCCGGCGACCGGGTCGGGGTGTTCTCGCCGCTGCCCTGGCTCGGCGGATCCGAGCTGCTCTCCGGCTCGGTCGCGTTGTTGCTGGTGGCGGCCCTGTGCGCGATGGGCGTGGCGGCCGGGCTGCGGATCTTCGCGGCCGGCGCCACGGTCGGCCTGATGGGCGCGGTCACGGCCCTGGTCAGCGGACTGACCAGCGCGGCCGGCGCGGCCGCGGTGCTGATCTCGATCCTGGTCTGCGGCATCGGCATGTTGCCGCTGCTCGCCATCCGCATGGGCAAGACCCCGACACCGCCGGTCGCACTGCCGACCGGAAGCGGAGCCGAGGGCTTCACCGGCGCACCGTCCGCCGGCGCCGCCGACCTGGCGCGCGAGCTGCCCGACCGGGTAACGGTCTTCGCGGCGGTGACCCGCACCGAGGAACTCCTGGCCGGCATGCTCCTCGGCCACGCGGTCCTGTCCGCTGCGGCGTTCTGGGTGCTGGGCACGGCCGGCACGCTGTCGGCGCGCATCCTGATCTCGGTGTCCGCGGCGGCGCTGCTGCTGCGGTCGCGGTTGTTCGTGACCTTGCGCCAGCGGGTGCCGCTGCTGTGCGGCGGGCTCTTCGGGGTGGCCGCGCTCGGCGTCGACCTGCTCTCCGGGGCCTCCACACCGGTGCGGCTCGGGGTGTCCGCGGCGGCGGTCCTGTTGGCCTTGGCGACGGTGGCGGCCGGTGCGACCTATTCACGCAAACCGCCGTCGCCTTATCTGGGGCGGGCGGCTGACATGTTCGACACGCTGGTGGTGGTGTCGGTGATCCCGGTGGCTTGCGCGGTGGTCGGCATTTACAGCGCGGTCGGCAACATCAGCTTCTGAGTTGCTGAGCTTGCTGGTCGTCGCTTCGCTCCTCCGGGCATTTCGCCCCTGGGGGCGAAATGCGACTCGGTCGAGGTTGAACGCCGGGGCGGCTCAAGGCCGTAATCAGGTGATCGGCAACGACAACGCGCCGGTGGCGTGTGTGATCGCCTCGCTTGTGAGCGCGGGCTCGGCGCGGCCGGTTCCGCCGGATCTGGGGCGTTGAAGCGTGCAGCAACTGTTGTGCGGCCCAGGGCGCGACTTTCAGCAACTTGGCCAGGTGCACAGTTCGGGATTGTTCCGAGTCGGCCGTTCGAGGCGACTCGACTGCGCGGCTTGGTGCCGTTGATGTGATGGGTAGGCGCCTGGACGCGCGGCCACCCGTGCGCGTTAGCGGCGTTTACCGAGCCTTCAGGGCGCGGTTTGGGTCGGGCTCGCTGAGTTCGCAGCCGCCTTGGCGTGCGATCGCGTCGGGCATGCAGCCGCTCGCGGCCTGGCTGTCTCACAGGATCGGCTTGTGTGGTGGGCGCAGGGCGGCCGTCGGGTTGAGTGTTCCCAGGGTGTGGACATCTTGAGACCGAGCGTTGATGTCCAGAAGACGGGGTGTCCGTTGGGTGTCCGCCGAAGTTCGCACTCCGCCCTCGGACACCACAGCCCCGCCGAGCACAAACGAATCCTGCACACCATTGCCGCGAACCGGCCGGTCGCGGCGTGGTCCGAAGTCCACATCCCCGGGGTGGAAGCTCAGCAGGCATGGAGATCGCCTTCGGGTTTGGGCTGTTTCACGTGTTTGGCCCGGTTGTGGGCACGCGGACGTGAGGTGCGTGCAGGGCTCGGGCTTTGGCGTGATTGGCCGCGCTGGGGCACTCAGCCGCACGGACCGGCTGGGATGTTCACGTGGTCGGTCGGCTGGAGGTTCACGTGGTTGGTCTGCGCCGCGGGCCTGCAGGCGCCGGGCGCTGCGTTCGCCGTTTGCATGATCGGCCGCGTCGGGCGCGCGGCCGCCTTGCGTGCGGCTGAGCCGATAGTTGATCGCGCGCCCTGTGCGCGCGGTCGGTGGGTGTTGGTCAGGCGTCGTCGTCGTGGTGTTCGTGGGCTTCCTGGCGCTTGAACGAGGCGCGGATCTCCTCTTCGGCCTCCACGCGGCCGACCCAGGTGGCGCCCTCGACTGACTTTCCGGGCTCCAGGTCCTTGTAGACCGTGAAGAAGTGCTGGATCTCCATGCGGTCGAACTCGCCCAGGTGGTGGATGTCGCGCAGGTGCTCCTGGCGCGGGTCCTCGTAGGGGACGCAGAGGACCTTGTCGTCGCGGCCCTTTTCGTCGGTCATGCGGTACATGCCGATGGCCCGCGCACGGACCAGGCAACCGGGGAACGTGGGCTCCTGGATCAGCACCAGGGCGTCGAGGGGGTCGCCGTCCTGGCCGAGGGTGCCCTCGATGAAGCCGTAGTCCGCCGGGTATTGCGTCGCTGTGAAGAGGGTCCGGTCCAGCCGGATCCGGCCGGTCTTGTGGTCGACCTCGTATTTGTTGCGCTGGCCCTTGGGGATCTCAACCAGAACGTCGAAATCCATGATTCGCTCCCTCGTCCGCCCGCCGAATGCCAACCCGATCATGGTGGGCGCGGGTCGCGAGCGTGGGGGCTCGTCAGGATCCGCGCGCAGCGATGTGCGGGATGTCAGTAGTCTCCCCTAAGTCTGCCGCCGCGAACGAGGAGGGGCCCGTGGGGAGGGAAGATTCACAGCAGGGCCGCGCCTCGGTGCCTGCCAGTTCTCCCGAGGAGTCCGATGCGCCCTCGGCACCCCATTCGTCCCCGGCAGCTGCGGACCAGGCGCCCGGCGCGGACCAGACCCACCGGTCTGTCTCCACTCCCTCCGGTGCCTGGAAAGCTGTGGCCGGCCGCGCCTCCGTCCCGCCCGGACCAAAGCCGGACGCCGCCGGTGGCGCACCCCACGGTGACGGTGGCGGCAGCACTGCCGGACCGGTCGGTGGATCCGGCGCGACGCCGGGAGCCGGTCGTGCGGCCGGACGCGATGACGAAGAAGAGGTAACTGCCGAGCAGGGCTCGATCCCCGGCAGAGCGGCTGCGCCGCCAACCGGCGGCGGTCAGCCCGCGCAGGCAGGCGGCAGTCCTCAAGGCGGCAACCACGGCGGCAGTCCTCAGGTCGGTTCGCCGCGTGGCCCGGTGAGCGGCAGCGCTCAGGGTGGGGTTCCGCAAGGCGGAGTTCAAGGTGGCGCCGCACTGGGCGGCGATCACCAGCGCGGTAATGCTCAGAATCCGGCTTCTCAGGGCGGCGTTCAGAGCGGTGTCCCCCAGGACGGCAACCCCCAGCGCGGCAATCCTCGGATCGGTTCGTCGAGCGGTCCGCTCGGCGGCAACGCCCAGGGCGGCGCTCAGCAGGGCGGCAATCCCCAGGACGGTCACCCCCAGCGCGGCAATCCACAGGGCGGTCACCCCCAACGCGGCAACTCGCTGGGCGGCAATCCTCAGGGCGGAAGTCCCCAAGGCGAGGCTCCTCAGCACGGCGGTCCGCATGGCAGGAGCCAAGGTGGCGGCCCTCAGCGTGGCGCTCCGGGCGGCAATGACGAAGGCGCTGCCCAGGCTGGTGGTGTCTGGGATGGCGGTGCTCACAACCGCGAAACCCACGGCGGCAACGCTCAAGGCACTGCCCATAGCGGTCGCACCCTGGACCAAGGCGGCGGCGCACCAGCTCAAGGCAGCGGCGTGCAGGGTCGAGGCGGCGCACAGGGCCAGGGCCGAGACCCGCAGGGCTGGGGCGGCGGGCAAGCGGGCGGGGCCGGAAGCGCGCCTGTAGATGGGCGAAGCGGTGCGACTCGGCCCGGCGGCGGGGTGGGCCGGGCGAGTGTGCCGGATGCCGGGCGTGGGGTCGTCCCCGCGGGTGACTCGGGGGCTGGGCGAGCTTCGGGTGTGGCACGGTCGGGTGGGCCTGAGCAGGGCTCGGTCGGGGGTCCGGGTGTCACGCGGGGAAATCAGACGGTGAGTGGCGGTGGTCCGGCAGGCCAGCAGGCGAGCGGGGTTGGCCGCGGTGAGCATGAGTCCCAAGGCGGCCGTGCGGCCGTGCGGCCCGCCGGCGGCGGTCAGTGGGATGGGCGACCGGGTGACGACGCTGCCGTGCGGCCGCCGGAGTCTGGGCGCGGGCAAGCTCCTTCGCCCGGGGTCTGGTCCGGGGCACCCTCGGTGCGGCCTGGTGCGGCGCAGCAGGGAGAGCACGTTCGTGCCGTCGGCGGCGGTGACCTGAGCAACCCGCCACAGCCTGGTCGAGGAGCGAGTTCAGGCCGGGCCTCGGTGCCGATGCCCGGCGCCGGGCCTGCGGCCGGCGACCGGCAGGTTCCGCCTGGTGGAGGCGCCGGGCCGACTGAGAATTCGCCTGATTCGTCTGCTGGCAGAGCAGGTCCGACCGGTGAGAATCGTCCGGTCTCGCCCGGTGGTGGCGCTCGGCCGAGCCCAGGGGATCGGCCTGTTTCTCCAGGGGGTGAGGCTGGGGATTGGCCTGATGGCCGCGCCCGGCCGAGCCAAGGGGATCGGTCTGCCTCGCCCGCTGGCAGAGCCGGTCCGACCGGTGAGAATCGTCCGGTCTCGCCCGGTGGTGGAGCCCGGCCGAGCCAAGGGGATCGACCTGTTTCGCCTGGTGGTGGGGATTGGTCCGGCTCGGCTGGTGGCGGTCGGCCAGGGGATCGGCCTGTTTCGCCTGGTGGTGGGGATTGGTCCGGCTCGGCTGGTGGCGGTCGGCCGGGGGATCGGCCTGTTTCGCCTGGTGGTGGGGCTGGCCCCGGGGATTGGCCGGATGGTGACGCTCGGCCGAGCCATGCGGATCGGCCCGTCTCGCTTGCTGGTGGAGCTGCGCCCGTGGTTGGAAGCCGGCCGGTTTCGCCTGGTGGAGCGGCCGGAGATCGGCCCGTCTCGCCCGGTGGGGCGGCGCACGGCGGGCGTCCGGTCTCCCTTGCCGGTGGGTCCGCGGCCGCGTCGACCGGCAGCGATGGGCCCGGTGGCGATCCTCCCGGCCATCAAGGTCTTCCCGCCGGCGGGGATTGGCCGGTCTCGCCCGGTGACGGGGCAGAGCCGGCGGCGATGGGGCGGGTCAGCGTGCCTCGCCCGGCTGCCTCGGGGGTGGCAGCCGGAGTTTCGGGACAGCCCGGAACGGGCGCAGGGGGAGTGAGTGGGCAGCCAGGCCGTTCTGTTGAGGCGGGAGGGTCTCGGGCTCGCCGTACCCTTCTGATCTCCGGGGTTCTGGGTCTGGTTTTGATCTTGGGGGTTGGCGCGGCGCTCTTCATCGTGCGGCCGGCGGCTCTCGATCGGCTGCTCGGCGCGGAGGCCACGCCGTCACCGACGGTGAGCGTTGCGCCGGAGCCGACGCCGACTCCGGTGCTTGCCGCCGCCGATCAGAATGCCGCCGCGCCCACCCCGGCGGGGGTGCAGAAAGCGATCGGCAGCCTGGTCACCGCACCCGCCCTGGGGTCCCGCGTGCGCGTCTCCGTGGTCGACGCCGCGACCGGGGAAGCGCTGTTCGCGCGCAATGCGGACACGCCTACCATCCCGGCCTCGACGACCAAGCTGGTCACCGCCGCGACCGTGCTCGCCTCGCGCGGGCCGGCCTATCGCCTGACCACGCGGGCCGTCGCGGGCGCCAACCCGGGCGAAGTGGTGCTGATCGGCGGCGGCGACCCGACACTCTCGGTGAACGCCAAGGGGCAGTTCCCGGGGGCCGCGCGGCTGGACAAGCTGGCCGAGCAGGTGCGGGCCGCGATGGCGGGGCAGCCGATCACCAAGGTCATCATCGACACGTCTCTGTTCACCGGGCCGGCCACCGGCAAGGGCTGGAATTCGACGATCATCGCGCCCGAGGGGCAGGTTTCGGCGATTCACGCGCTGATGACCAATGCCGGGCGCAAGCAGCCGGTGCACAACGAGGTCGGTGGCGATCCGCGCTTCGGCGATCCGGCGCTGGCCGCGGGGCAGTCGTTCGCCAAACTGCTCGGCCTCCGGAACGGGGTGGCCAAGGGGAAGGCGCCGGCTGCTGCCGACGCGAGCGCGGCGCCGTCCGGTACGCCGGCCGCGGGCGCCGAGCTGGGCAAGGTCGACTCGCCGCCGATGGTGCATCTGGTCGACTGGATGCTCGAGCAGTCCGACAACACGCTGGCCGAGGTGCTCAGCCGGCAGGTCGCGCTGGCCGCCGGGCAACCCGCCTCGTTCGACGGCGCGACCAGAGCGATGATCACCAAGCTGGGCGAGCTCGGGTTGCCGACCGGCGAGATCAAGCTGTCCGACGCGAGCGGGTTGTCGCGGCTCAACCAGATCAGCCCGTCGCTGCTCACCGACCTGCTGACGCTGGCCGCGGGCGGGCAGCAGCCGGCTTTGGCCGCGATGTTCGGCGGCCTGCCGGTGGCCGGCTGGTCGGGCACCCTGCGCACCCGGTTCGTGACGCCGGCGCCCAACCAGGCCGGTCAGGGACTGGTCCGGGCCAAGACCGGTTCGCTGACCGGAGTGAACGCGATCTCCGGGCAACTGGTCACCAAGGACGGGCGGCTGCTGGTCTTCGCGATCATGGCCGATCAGACCGGTGACTCGGCGGCGGCGCGGGCCGCACTGGACAGGATCGCGGCCAAGCTCGTCGGCTGCGGCTGCTGATCTCGGGGTTTCTTCAGGGGCCGGTCGCTGGTACGGCGCGAGTACTGTCGGTCGCATGGCGCAGTTCGTTGACTGGGATCTGGCCGCCGCCACCGCGGGCGCGCTGTCGAAATCCGGACCCGCGGTGTCCTACGAGGAAGCGATGCAGGTCGTGACCGAGCTGCGCACGCTGACCGATGAGGCGGCCGGGCACGTGGCCGTTTACACCGGTCTGGCCGCGCAGACCGACGTGCCGCCGGTGCGGGTGGTGGACCGCAAGGACTGGGCGGCGGTCAACATCGCCGGTCTCAAGCAGGTGATCACCCCGCTGGTCAACCGGCTCTCCGGCGACCGGCAGCCGAGCGGCTTCGCCGACGCGATCGGCTCGCGGGTGACCGGCGTGCAGGCCGGCACGGTGCTGGCCTATCTGTCCGGTCGCGTCCTCGGGCAATACGAGGTCTTCTCCGGCAACCCCGGCCAGCTGCTGCTGAACGCGCCGAACATCGTCGAGGTCGAGCGCAAGCTGGGCGCCGACCCGCGCGACTTCCGGCTCTGGGTGTGCCTGCACGAGGTCACCCACCGCACCCAGTTCACCTCGGTGCCCTGGATGCGCGGCTACTTCCTGGGCGAGGTGCAGGCCTTCGTCGACGCCTCGCAGAGCGGCGGCGAGCACATCCTCGAGCGGCTCCGGCGGGGCGTCGCCACGCTCTCCGACGCGATTCGCGACCCGGACAGCCGCTCGTCGGTGCTGGACATCGTGCAGACCCCGGCGCAGAAGGCCGTGCTCGACCGCCTGACCGCGCTGATGACCCTGCTCGAGGGCCACGCCGAGTTCGTGATGGACGGCGTCGGCCCCGAGGTGATCCCGAGCGTCGAGTCGATCCGGTCCAAGTTCAACCGCCGCCGCGAGAGCGGCAACCCGCTGGAGAAGGCGATCCGCCGGGTGCTCGGCATCGAGGTCAAGATGCGGCAGTACGCGGAGGGCCGCAAGTTCGTGCACGGCGTCGTCGAGCGGGTCGGCATGCCCGGCTTCAACAAGATCTTCGACTCTCCGCTGACCCTGCCCCGGCTCGACGAGCTCGGTGACCCGGACGCCTGGGTGGCCCGGGTGCACGGCGCGGTGGGCCCGGTCCCGACCGTCGGCTGACCTCGCGGTGGCGCGCATCCCGGCGCCGGTGGCGACCGTCCGCACGGCGGTCCGCCGGGCGCTCTCCGATCTGCCTCGCGACGCGTTGGTGCTGGTGGCGTGCTCGGGTGGGGCTGATTCGATGGCCCTGGCCGCGGCCACCGCCTTCGTCGCGCCGCGCCTGGGTCTGCGCGCCGGGCTGGTCACTGTCGATCACGGACTCCAGCCCGGTTCGGCCGGCCGGGCGGCCGCCGTGGTCGCCTGGGGCGCCGTGCACTTCGACCCGGTCAGGTCCGTGCTTGTCGACGTCACCGGAACCGGTGGCCCAGAGGCTGCTGCTCGAAATGCGCGATATGAGGCTCTCTCGTCGATCGCGGGCGAGCTGGAATCGAGCACCGTCCTCCTCGGCCACACCCGCGACGATCAAGCCGAGACGGTGCTGCTGGCTCTCGCCCGCGGCGCCGGGCCGCGCGGCATGTCCGGCATGCCGGTGCGGCGCGGACTGCTGTTGCGGCCGTTCCTCGACGTCACCCGGTCGGACACCCGCAAGGCCTGCGCCGCGCTGGGCCTCGCGACCTGGGAGGACCCGCACAACAGTGACCCGGCGTTCGCCCGCGCGCGGGTGCGTGCCGACCTGCTGCCCGCGCTGGTCGCCGCGCTCGGCCCGGCGGTGGTGGACAACCTGGCCCGGACCGCGGCACAGCTGGGCGCCGACAACGCCGCCCTGGACGACCTGGCCGCGGCCGCGGTGACCGAGGAGCCGGCGGTGGCCGACCTGGCGACGATGGCGCCCGCGGTGCGGACCCGGGTGCTGCACATGTGGGCTCGGCGGCTGGGCGCCTCGGGCAGCGCACTGTCGCACCGCCACGTCTCCGCGCTCGACGCTCTCGTCACGGACTGGCACGGCCAGGGTCCGACCGCGTTACCGGGCGGGATTCTGGTTGCCCGTAAGGACGGCCGATTGTGCCGGATCGCCCTGTGACGGTCGCCATGCTCGGTGTCCGGCTCGGCGTTTCGTTCGCATTTGTCCTGGCAAAGATGGCGCACCCGCGCGCTTTCGCGTAACCCGGGTACGGCAGGCTAGGCGCATGGCAGACGGCTCCTGGTACGACGCCGACATCGACCGCGTGATCATCTCCGAGGAACAGATCCGGGAGAAGACCGACGAACTCGCCAAGCAGATCGCGGCCGACCACGCCGGCGCTGACGGCGGGCTGCTCCTGGTGTGCGTGCTGAAGGGTGCGGTCATGTTCATGGCCGACTTCGCCCGGGCGCTGGGCCGGCACGGTCCGTCCGCCGAGATGGAGTTCATGGCGGTCTCGTCCTACGGCTCCGGCACCGCTTCCTCGGGCGTGGTGCGCATTCTCAAGGACCTGGACCGCGACATCGCCGGCCGGCACGTGATCGTCGTCGAGGACATCGTCGACACCGGGCTGACCCTCTCCTGGCTGATGAAATACCTGCAGAGCCGGTCGCCGGCCAGCGTCGAGGTGGTCGCGCTGGTGCGCAAGCCCGACGCGGTGAAGGTGTCCGTGCCGGTGAAATACGTGGGCTTCGACATCCCGAACGAGTTCGTGGTGGGTTACGGCCTGGACTTCGCGGAGCGTTACCGCGAGCTGCCCTATGTGGGTGTGCTCAAGCCGGACGTCTACGCCCGTAGCTGAACGCGTTCCTCAGCGTCTTCTCAGGAATGGGGCGTTTCGGCCGGTTTTCACCTGGCTGGACCGTAAACGGGTGGTGTCGGCCAAGTGGGCTCACGGGTTCGTAACCGGCACCCACGGTGTACCGTCGAGTGACCAACGGCCCAGCAGGTCTGGGCCGGCGGACGTGTAATTCAGGTGACCAGGACGCCGATCAGGAGGGTCCGGGCGCGCAGGCGCTCGACAACAGTATGGAACGTACGCGTTTCTTCCGCCGCCCGGTGGTCTGGATCATTCTGGTGATCATCGGTGCGATCGCGCTGAGCTCGATCTTCACCAGTGGTCCGAGCTACCAGCGCGTAGATACCTCGACCGTGCTCGAGCGACTGAACCAGCCCGGCATCCAGAAAGTCCTGATCAAGGACAAGGAGCAGACGCTACAGCTCGACCTTGTGAACGACGAGCGCTTCGCCGGCAAGACCACGAAGCAGATCGAGACGCAATACCCGTACGAGGCGAGCAACCAGATCTTGTCCGCCGTCCAGCAGGCGAAGTCGGCCGGGCGGATCACCGAGACGTACAACGCCACGGTGTCCGGCGACAGCATCCTGCTCAGCCTGCTGGTCAATCTGCTGCCGATCGCGATCCTGGTGATCCTGCTGCTGCTGTTCATGTCGCAGATGCAGGGTGGCGGCTCGCGGGTGCTCAACTTCGGCAAGTCCAAGGCGAAGATGATCACCAAGGACACGCCGAAGACGACGTTCGCCGACGTGGCGGGTGCCGACGAGGCCGTCGAAGAGCTGCACGAGATCAAGGACTTCCTGCAGAACCCGGCGAAATACCAGGCTCTCGGCGCCAAGATCCCCAAGGGTGTGCTGCTGTTCGGCCAGCCCGGCACGGGTAAGACGCTGCTCGCCCGGGCCGTCGCCGGCGAGGCCGGGGTGCCGTTCTACTCGATCTCCGGCTCGGACTTCGTCGAGATGTTCGTCGGTGTCGGCGCGAGCCGGGTCCGCGACCTCTTCGAGCAGGCCAAGTCGAACGCTCCGGCGATCGTCTTCGTGGACGAGATCGACGCCGTCGGCCGGCACCGCGGCGCCGGCATGGGCGGCGGTCACGACGAGCGCGAGCAGACGCTGAACCAGCTCCTCGTCGAGATGGACGGCTTCGACACCAAGGGCGGCGTGATCCTGATCGCGGCGACCAACCGGCCGGACATCCTCGACCCGGCGCTGCTGCGTCCGGGCCGCTTCGACCGGCAGATCCCGGTGGACAACCCGGACATGGAGGGCCGCAAGGCGATCCTGCGGGTGCACGCCAAGGGCAAGCCGTTCACGCCCGACGTCGACCTCGACTCGGTGGCCCGCCGCACGCCGGGCTTCTCCGGCGCCGACCTGGCCAACGTGATCAACGAGTCCGCACTGCTCACCGCGCGTAACGAGAAGCGGGCGATCAGCAACTTCTTCCTTGAGGAAGCGATCGACCGGGTCATCGCCGGTCCGGAACGCCGGTCGCGGGCGATGAGCGACAAGGAAAAGAAGATCACCGCGTACCACGAGGGCGGGCATGCGCTGGTGGCCTATGCGCTGCCGCACTCCGCCCCGGTGCACAAGGTGACGATCCTTCCGCGTGGCCGCTCGCTCGGTCACACGCTGGTGCTGCCGACCGAGGACAAATACACGCAGACGCGAGCCGAGATGATCGACACGCTGGCATACGCGCTGGGTGGCCGGGCCGCCGAGGAGCTCGTCTTCCACGAGCCCACCACCGGCGCCGGCAACGACATCGAGAAGGCGTCCGGCCTGGCCCGCGCCATGGTCACGCAGTACGGCATGAGCTCCAAGCTGGGTGCGGTCAAGTACGGCACGAGCGGCGACGAGCCCTTCATGGGTCGCAACATGGGCCACGAGAAGGACTACTCGGACTCGGTCGCGGCCGACATCGACAGCGAGGTGCGCGCGCTGATCGAGCTCGCGCACGACGAGGCCTGGGAGATCCTGGTCGAATACCGTGACGTCCTGGACGACATGGTGCTCGAGCTGATGGAGAAGGAAACCATCACCCAGGACGACATGAACCGGATCTGCGCGCGGGTGCAGAAGCGCCCGCCGATGGCTCCGTTCAACGGCTTCGGCAAGCGCCTGCCCTCGTCGGCGCCGCCCGTTCTGACCCCCTCCGAGCAGGCCAAGCTCAAGGCTCAGGCGGAGGCGGACGGTCAGGTGGCGGTCAGCGGCAGCCCGGCGGCCGGCAACCCCAGCAACAACGGGGAGAGCGGCCACTGAGCGGCGGCGACGCCGAGGAGCTCGACTATCTCGCTGCCCGGCTGATCGACGGCAAGCTCAACGGCACGCCCGTTGAGCATGCCGTCGATCTCGGGCGGATCGAGAAGGCGGTCCGGGAGATTCTCATCGCGGTCGGTGAGGACCCGGACCGCGACGGTCTCCAGCGCACCCCGTCCCGGGTGGCGCGGGCATATGCGGAGCTGTTCGCCGGCCTGCGGGTCGACCCGGCCAAGGTGCTCACCACGACGTTCGAGGCAAACCACGAGGAACTCGTGCTCGTCCGCGACATCGAGGTGATGAGCATGTGCGAGCATCACCTGCTGCCGTTCATCGGCTCCGCGCACGTCGGCTACATCCCGGGCACCGACGGCCGCATCACCGGGTTGTCGAAGCTCGCCCGGCTGGTCGAGGTCTATGCCCGCCGGCCGCAGGTGCAGGAGCGGCTCACCTCGGAGATCGCCGACCTGCTGGTGGAGAAGCTGGGCGCGCGCGGCGTGATCGTGGTGCTGGAGTGCCGGCACCTGTGCATGGAAATGCGTGGCATCCGCAAGGCCGGCGCCCGTACCGTCACGTCCGCGGTCCGCGGCGCGTTCCAGCGCGACGGCAAGGTCCGCGCGGAAGCGATGGCGCTGATAAACGCGAGGTGACGGCTTTGCTGCAGAGATTCAACCCGCCGACCGTGCACGAGCCGGACCGCTATTCGCACATCACGATCTCGCCGGCCGGCCGCCTGATCCATTTCGCCGGGCAGTGCCCCCTGGACCTCGACGACAAGGTCGTGCCGGGCGACGTCCTCGCGCAGACCGATCAGGTGATCGCCAACTGCCTGGCGGTCCTCGCGGCTGCCGGGGTCGAGGCGTCCGCCGTGGTCCGCTCGATCGTTTACGTGGTCAGCGTCGATCCGTCCGAGCTGTCCGCCGTCTGGGACCGGCTGCTGACCTCGCCGCTGGCACCGGCCTTCACCACCGCGAGCACGCTGCTCGGCGTCACCGCCCTCGGCTATCACGGCCAGCTGGTCGAGGTCGACCTGACCGCTGCGGGCTGAAAAGGCTAAACGATCATCCGGTACGCATCGGCGCTGTCCATCGCACCGCGGGCCAGCGTCGCCGCCTCGTCCAGGCGCATCCGGGCCTGCTCCAGCTGGGCGATCGCGGCCGCCACCGACGGATGAAACGACCCGATCGCGGTGATCCGCAGCAGCGCCATCGCGTCGTCCAGCTGATCGGTCACCTGCTGCATGCCGGCCACCGCCCGCTGGGTGCCGTCCACCGACGCGGCGACGTTCGCCTTGACCTCTTCCACGCTCGCCATCGATGAGCCCCTTCAGCCGATGAGATTCAGCAGGCCGACACCCATGCAGGTCAGCAACACCGGCGTCAGGCAGGTGACCACCCCGACGATCGGCGTGCGGTCCACCTTTTCCGGCCCGCCGCCATAGACGAATCCGATCGTCACCCAGCCCAGCCCGAACGACAGCACCGGCATGCTCAGCCCGCAGAGCAGCGCATAGGTCGGCACCGAGTCGGTCGGCGCCACCAGGAACAGCACGATCTGCACGATCAGCACGGCCGCGGCGAAGGGTCCATAGACCAGCAGGTTGCGCGCCCACGGCCGCCAGGTCGCGCGCCCGCCGCTCGGCCCGAGCATCGCCGCGTCGGCCGCGTCCGCCGTGCCCCGCGCCTGCTGCAACGCCGCGAGCACCCCGGCCGGTCCGCCGGCCGCCGTCTGCGCGGCAAGCTGCTCCTCGGCCGCCAACGGCACAAGATCATTTTCCGGTACGCCGTAATCGCGCACCAACCGTGCCCGCTGCGGTGCGAGCCGCGCGCGTACCCCGAGAAGCTCTTGTTGCGCGGCCTGGACCGCGGCGGCGTGCTCGGTGGACGCCGTGCTGGCCGCCCGGCGGACGGCGTCGAGGCGCTGCGCCGCGGCGAGATAGTCGGCCCAGGGCCCGCCCACCGGCGTCCCCTGCGACGGAATGTTCAGCGCATCGGTCGTCGGCTCGGTCACGGCTCTTCGCCTTCCGGCAGCACGAACGGCACCAGGACGGTGGATTTGTCGGCCTGGCGGTCGTGCAGCAGGGCACGGTTCTGCCGGGGCTGCCAGTCGGTCTGCCGGCCCAGCATCAGCATGACGTCCTGTTGCGGCACGTTGAGGAACACCAGTCCGGCCACGTCCTCGCGCCCGGCGCTGCCGCCGGTCTCCTCGGTGAACCGCCGCAGCCCACGCCACCAGGACAGCAGGTGCACGCCGCGGCTCGGACCCTCGCGCAGCACCTGCCGCAGGCCCGGCAACGTCCCCGGACTGGCCGCGTCCATCCCGAAAACCACCAGATAACCCGGCTTCTCCAAGGTCAACTGGGCGGCCAAGCCGGTCGCCCCGACCGAGACGACCTCCTGCCGGTGGCCGATCTCGACGGCGAGATCCTTGGCGATCTCGTCACCCTCGGCGACCAGCGACGAGATCACAAACCGTGCGGTACGCGGCGCGTGAAAAGCCGCCACGCTCAGGGCCGCCGCCTGCAACACCTCCGCGCCGACCGCCTGGGAACCGAAGATCGCCAGGTGCCGCCCCGGCGACGCGTCCAGCGGGAACGCGGCGCTGGACAGGCCGACGTCGATGACCCGGCCGACCAGGGCCGCGGGTCGCCCGGCGCGCCCGGCCATCGCGGCCCGGTAGGTGGGGTCGTCGGCCAGGTGCTGGTGCGCGTACCCGGCGAAGATGCGCGGCGCGACCGACTCGGGATCGCGGGCGCCCCACAGCTTGTGCCGCAGGTCGCTGAGCGCCTCCTTGTCGGCGTGCGGGTCGGGGAAGCGCACCACACGCTCGTGTCCGCGGGTGGCGCCGCGCGGGCCGCCCAGCCCACCGGCCGTGTTGATCACCGCGGTGCCCAGCGGCAGGCCGGCCGCCGAGTCGTTGGTCGGCTCGAGCACGTCGCCGCCGCCGGGCAGCGCCACCCGCACCGGGAACTGGCCGAAGATCGAGTCCCGCTTGGTGTAGAGCGCCTCCACCCCGAGCACGGTCTGACTGGCCAGGATCAAATGAATCCCGTACGACCGGCCTTTGCGCGCCAGCGACTCGAGCAGACCGACCGCCTCGGCGGCCATCGGATCGTTGCCGGCCAGCAGCACCTGGAACTCGTCGATCACGCACAGCACCCGCGGCATCGGCCTGCCGCGGCCCTCCTCGGCGGCCACCGCCCGCAGCTCGGCGAACTTGGTCACGCCGGCCCTCTTGTATGCCACCGAGCGACGGGTCATCTCGGCATCGAGCTCGCGCAGCACGGCCAGGCCGTACTCCCGGTCGGACTCGACACCGACCGCGCGGGCGTGCGGCAGCCAGGTGCGGTCGCGCTGGGTCGGCACGAACTCGGCGAACGACACGCCCTCCTTGAAGTCGAGGAGGTAGAGCGCCAGCTCGTTCGGGCTGAACCGGGCGCACAGGCCGTAGAGCACGTTGATCAGGAAGGCGGTCTTGCCGGCGCCCGAACGGCCGCCCACCATCCAGTGTGGTGTCAGGTCGTTGAACTGCAGCACCACCGAGTTGTCGCCGTCCTGCCCGACCGGGGTGCTCAGCCCGTCGGCCGCGTCGCCGGCCCAGATCTCCTCGCCCGGGCCGGGCAGCAGGTCGGACAGCGCCACCTGGGACGCGGCGGCCGAGCTGGACACCAGCTCGCGGCAGACCGCGTCGACCAGATGCGCGGGCGGGTCCTCGTCGAGGAAGACCGGGGCGTTGAGCCACTCGGCGCCCGGGACGGACCCGAACGTGCCGCCGGGCGGGTCGCCGATCACCGCGTACGGGTTGCGTACCGAAATCTGGGTGGTCCTCGGCAACGCCGGCTGGGTGGTCTCCGGGGTTAGTGGCGGTGGTGGCCAGCCCGCGACGATCAGGTGCAGACCGGACTCGGGGCCCTGCTGCGCCAGCGCGGCGATCCGGACCAGCTCGCCGTTCTCGGTCAGCTCGGGCAGGCCCGCGATCACCAGCAGCATGGTCTTGTCGCGACGGTTGCGGCGCGGGCCCTCACCACGCGCCGGTCGCAGCCAGCGCTCTGCCTGGTTGAGCATGTCCTTGAGGCCGGCCCGATCGGTGGCCACCGGCGCCATCAACCCGGCGTCGGCGAGCATGTCGAACGGCGCGAACACCGTGCCGCCACCGGCGCCGTCCACCGCCCGGATCAGCAACGACCCGGCCGGAGCAGCGGCCAGCAGACGCAGCACCACGCTGCGAATCAGCCCGGCCACCCGAGCGTCACGGGCGTCGGCGTCGATGGTCAGATGCCCGGTGCCGATCAGCGGGACGATGGCCGGAAAGGTGGCATCGTCCAGCGGCTGCGCGACGCCCAGCCGCACGAACTGCGGCGCGCTCAACCCGCCCAGCGGCGTGGTCGCCGACCGGGCATCGAGCGGGGCGCCCAGCCAGCCCGGAGCGAGCTCACTCGCGGCCGCCCGCAACTCCTCGGCCAGCAGATGCTGCTCACGCGGATCGGTGGCAGTGGCCGGCTGCGCCTCGAGCGCCGCAGCGGCCGCCGCGACGGTCGCCTCGGCCTGCCGGTGCAGGGCAGCGGCCTGATCGATCCGGGAACCTGAATCCGCCACCGCCTCACCTCCCTGTGTGCGCTCAAACCGTATCCCAGGTGGGCCGGCGGTTCGCGTTGCGTAGCCGGTGCGGCTTGCGTGGCGCAGGCCGATCGATGAGTGGAGGGCGGGGTGCATACCGTTCGGAGTACTCCGAACACACTAAAGTCGACGGTGTGCAGCCGCCTGAGCCTGGTATCGGACCCGCGGCACAGCCGTCACCGGCTGTGCCCGCCGCAGCGGGCCCTGGGCCACTTCCGGCCGGCCCGCCACCGCGCGCCGGGCGGAACCGAAGGGCGCGGCTGTGGCTCGCAATGGGCGCCGGGATCATGGCGTTGCTGTGCTTGGGCGGCGTCGGCGTCTTCATCTCCGTCTACGACGACGCAACCAAGATCGAGCGCTCGGAACCCGATGTGGTCGTCGACAACTTCCTTGCCGCCTACCTGGTAAATCGCAACGACGAGGAGGCCCGGTTGTACACCTGTAAGGCGGGCGCCGACCTGGACGCGCTCGCGACCTTCCGGGCAACGATGACTGGAATCGAGAAGGAAAAGAGCGTCGGGATCCGCGTCAGTTGGTCGAGCCTCACCGTGGCAGGGACTGGGATCAGTCGCACTGTCACCACTGGTCTGACTCAGACGGCCACCGACGGTGCACGGCTCACTGACACTTGGTCATTCGGACTTGTCGACGACGATGGCTGGCGCGTATGCGGCGCGACACCGGTTGCCTGAGCACTACTCCGCCCAGAGGTTTCTGACCCGGACCAGCCGCACAGTCATCACCGGCCTGACTCAGACGGCCACCGACAGTTTGCTTGCGCGCTACTCCACCCAGAGGTTGCTGACCGGAACCTCCAGCGTGCTTGGTGCACGCCCGCTCCAAGCCCAGCGATACCAGTCCAGTTCAGTGGTGACCCGGGCGCAGATGTCACCATCGTCGCTGGTGTGCATCTCGGTGACGCCGCGCAGGTCTCGCTTTTCGCCACCGTCGTCCAGGATCTGAATCACCCGGCGTCCAGCAATGGTGTCGGCGTCCAGGGCGGCGACAGGATTGCGTCGCGGTGGCTCGTCCAGCGAGACCAGTCGGGCCATGACATCGCCCGCCGGTGATGCCATGCCGGCCAGGCCGTATTCCTCGGCCCAAACGCGTTCCACCGGCACCAGCGGAGCGAAAACCTCGGTCTGCTCGGCCTCGGCGCGGTACCACTCGGCCTCCGGCATCACTGGCACGTAGGTGCGGCTGCCCTGCACCACCTTCTCATCGGCGCGCATGTCGCCGCGCCACCCCAGGCCAGGGATGCCGATCAGCACCCGCCGCCCGCGCAGCGAACCTGCCATGGTCGCGGGCGTCGGCACGATCGGCCGTGGGCCATCGTGTTCCCACCCACCGGCCCGGCCGGAGAAAGGGTCCGGCATCGGACTGCCCGTCATTGTTCACCCCCGAGCGGTGCGCCCTGCTGCCGCATGTAGACGACCGGGTCGGTCGCGCCGCGGCTGGTCCGGTCATTGTTCATGTGCACCTCGAAGTGCAGGTGAGGTCCGGACGAGTTTCCGCTGGTGCCCACCCGTCCGATGATCTCGCCCGCGGTCACCTCCTGACCGACCCTGACGAACGGTCGCTGGACCATGTGGCAATAGCGGGTCATCACCTGGCCGGCGTGCACTACCTCGACCATCCAGCCGCAGCCACCCTTGCCGGGATAGCCGTCGGAATCACAGCTCTTCCGGCCACGGCGGTCCTCGTCGCACTTCATCACCGACACCACGCCGCTGGCCACCGCCGCGATCGGCGTGTACCGACCGACAATCAGGTCCACACCCTGGTGGGTGGGCCGTTGCGGGGTGCGGAAGCCCGAGCCGACGACGGACTTGAGTGGAATCGTCCAGCCGGATGCGGCGATCTGCCCACCGGCGGCGCAGACCATGGCCAGCGAGTTGCCCACCGCGTTGGCGGCGCCATCGGCGAGCATGTTGACGATCTGGGTCGCCAACGTCTCGTGCTTGGCATACGCATTCGGGTAAGCGCTGCGCTGCACCTTCTGCGCGGCCCGGGTGAGCGACATCTTCTCCCAGCCGTTTACGGTCTGGAGCTTCTCGTAGAACTTGCGGCTCGCATAGACCGGATCCTGCACTTGCGCCGGGGTGCCCCAGCCAGCGCTGGGCCGCTGCTGGAAGAGCCCGAGCGAGTCGTGGTCGTTCGCCGAGCCAAGGTAACCGAGGTTGCTCAGCCGGGATTCCTGCATGGCAGTGGCGACCGCGATGACCCACGCGCGTGGCGGCAGTTTGAGGTCGGAGCCGACGTTGATGATGATCGCCGCGTTCTTGACCTGCTCCGGGCCGTAGTCGGAGATCCTCGGCATGTCGACCGACACGTCGACCGGGCCGCCCTGGCCGCAACCGAGGGTAGAGAACGTGTTGGCCGGGTCCTCGTCGCCTAGCCCGCCGATCAGGATGGCGCTCACCGAGCCGCC
Organism: Actinoplanes sp. NPDC051388; assembly: GCF_055586225.1. Taxonomy (NCBI): domain Bacteria; kingdom Bacillati; phylum Actinomycetota; class Actinomycetes; order Micromonosporales; family Micromonosporaceae; genus Actinoplanes; species Actinoplanes sp. NPDC051388. The sequence continues at coordinate 602,659 of NZ_JBVJIP010000002.1, forward strand.
GCAGCAGAGCAGCGCGAGGGTGCCGACCAGTGCGATGAGCAGCGCGGCCTTCCGCGGCCGGGGCAGGTTCATGGACCCGCCCAGTCGATGCCGTTCACCAGCCAGCGACCCTCCGGGGCGACGAGGCGAAGGGTGAGCTTGCCGGAGTCGGTTTCGACCACCGCGTCGATCAAGCCCTCTCCTACCGGCACCAGGCTTGGCCGTCCGTTCACGCGGTCGGCTGGCACGTCCGCCGGGTCGGTGCCGGCGAGTTCGTCGGAGAGATCCTTGGTGGCGTTCGGCACAAGCCTGTCTCGCCATGTCTTGGCCGACACATTGCGATGGTCTACCCAGGCACCGGCAAAGGCATAAGCAACAGCCTCGGGCAGCGCTGTGCCGGGGCTGGTGCTGGGTGACGGTGGGGGACCGGGCGAGATGACGGTGTCCTCGTCGTCCGGGTTGACGCTTAACGCGGGAGCCGGTGACGCGGCACCAATCGGAGTCCGCCCGTTGTCAGACGGGTCCGCGAAGATCCGGCCGATGCCCACCACCGCGAGGACCAGAATGCCCAGCACCAAGGCCACACCCCACCGCGACCGGAACAGTCCGGTGAGCCCGCGCTCCAGAAACCGAGACGCCATCCGCGATCACTTGGCTTCGGTGCGAATGCGCGGCGAGGACGGCTCGCTCGTGGTGCTCTGGGTCTCCGGACGGTAGATCGCGAAGGAGGACGGGCGTTCGGTGACGTCCGGCTCCGACCAGGTGGAGGGTCGGCGCGGGCGAGCCGGTCCGGTGGCGCTGCGCTGAGCCGTTGCGGGCTGCGCCTCCTCGCGAGTGGTCTCCTTGCCGTCTGGGCGTCCCGCGGGCGACGAGCCTCCCTGGGCCGGGCTCGAGGTGAGCGCGGCCCGGTTCGCCGCAGCGTGGGCCGGATCTTCGAGCCGGGCCTCCGGGCGCAGATTCGTCTGTTCCACGAAGACGGTCCGCCGGTCCTTGCTGCCGATCACCGGCTCGCGGGTGCCGCCGCCCTCGGCGACCTCCAGCTTGCTGGCCTCGCGCATGTCCCGGAAGAACCGCCGGTGCCACGAGCCCGCCGAGGCGATCGCCCGGGTGCTGTCCTTCCCGCCGAGCTGAGTGATGCGCCGATACGGCCGCAGCAACAGCCAACCCACCACGCCGACCAACCAGACCAGAACGACCTGCAGCCAGCCGGCCAGGCTGGCAGTGTTCATGATCAGATCGACCGCGAACAGGTAGATGGCCGCGCCGGTGCCGAAGATCGCGATGTTGAAGATCGCCGCGACCACGGCGTTGCCGAGCCGGCGGATGCCGGAGCTGGCCGGACGCAACAGCCCGACAGTGCCAAGAATCGGCGCGGCGATGACCGCCCACCGGAAGATCAGGAAGCCGAGCAGCACCAACAGGGAAGCCGTCAGATCGAACATGGCGAACATCGCGGCGGCGAGCATCGCGATGAAGCCGGAGCCGATCCGGTCCATCCCGTTGACGCCCTTGAGGTATTCGTAGGCTTCCGGGTCTTCCTTGCTGATCTGCTCGGCGACCTTCTGCCACTGGATCCGCTTGCGTTCCAAGGTGGCATCGCGGGTATCGGGGTTGTCGCGCAGCTTCTGCGCGTCTTCCCAAGAGATAGAACGAGCGTCATAGAGAGCCGGGCCATACTTCTTCGCCGTGTCACTGTCCGCAGATCCGAGCAGACCCCGAAGCCAGTTGCGATAGAGCATCGTCTCGGTGGCCGTATCGCTGGCCCGGACCGCTGGCGGACGGTTGTCTTTGCACGCCTGCGGGCCTAGCGAACATCCGGCGGGAGGCGCCGCCGGCCGAGGTCCCACCGCATCGTGCACGACGGCAAGCGTGGTGATCAGGCTTTGGTCGGCGATGTTCGCGGATCGCACCGGCCAGGCCGCAATGGCGGTCACCGCCACCATTACCAAGATCGCCCACCCGGCGGTGGTTGTTGCGGCACCCATCTCAGCCTGCTGCGATCGCCAGATCAAATAGAGACCGACGACCGCAAGCGTGATCACACCGAAGACGCTGAAGACCTTTTCGTAGACCGCCTTCGTCGCTTGTTCGACCAGTGGATCCGCCCAACCCCACAGCGTCTGCGGGTCCCACGCCCGCTCGCGCATCGCGTTGGACGCGCCGATCACCGCGGTGGCCAGCATAAACTCACCGTTTGCGACTGTTGTTTCGAACTTGTATTCGGGGTCGATCAGCGTCGACGCGCAGCCGTTCTCCAAGTCATAGGTTGTGTAGCTGTAGCCCGCATAGCCGTAGTCGCTGTAGAGACCCGGAAAACTGTTGGCGGTCGACGACTTCGGTCGCTCGGCGAACCATCCGGCCAGCCCGGAATCCGGCCGACTCGGCGTCGGCGGGTTGAGGCATTGGGCGCGCCCTTCTCCGACCTCGGCCAGTCGATCTACACAGCCCTTGAGGTCCTTCCGCCACTCCTCGACGCTGCAGGCGCCGCCGGGCGCTCGCTGCGGCGCGGCGCTGGCCGTGGACGGCATTGCCACCGCCCACGCGATCGACGCCACCGCCGCCACCAGCACGGTCAGCACCGCCGCCATCGCCCGCCGCACCATCTCAACCCTCCAGGTCGGACATGCTCGGAAGCGCCGTCGGAGCAGCCTGCGCCACCGCCGGCGTGGTGTCCAGGTGGTCGAGCAGCCCGTCCACGTATGACACGTCAACTCGGACTTTCTGCACCCGCCCGTCGACGTCACGCATCACGAACTCGCGGAAGCCCAGCCGGTGCGACGATGACGCGTCCACCTGGGACAGCGAGGCGAGCGTGGCTTCGTAACCGTCGTGCACCGGCACCCGCAGCAGCCGCAACGCCTCGGACGCGATCTCCTGGTCCTCGGCGATCCGGCCGACGAACACCGTGGACACCAGGTTTTGCACGTCGAGCCCGAGGATGTCGCGCGGGTTCTGCGAGGCGACCAGCGCGGCCAGGTTCCACTTGCGGGAGTCACGGGCCAGCCGCACCAGGAACGACCGGCCGGACCGCCAGCCCTCCATGAAGTGCGCCTCGTCCAGGCCGACCATCTTGCGCGAGGACATCGAGCCGCCGTAGCAGCGCCGGACCGCCAAGCGATGCGCGGTGTGCAGCATCGGAAGCGCCAGGGACTCCTCGGCCGACCAGTACTCACGCTCGATCTTGAGGTCCGGCAGCCGCAGCCCGGCCATGGTGATCACGGTCAGCGCGGCGTCGGCGCCCAGCAGGTGCTTCGGCGGCGAGCCGAAGAACAGCAGCGCCAGCGGCATCTCGGCGGTGTCCAGGAGCAGGTTGGCCAGCTCCTTGCCGTCGTCGTCCAGGCCCTGCAGGGTGCGCACCACGTCATCCAGAGTGGATGTCTCCTCGGCCGGCACCTGCCGCACCGCGTGCCGCAGCAGCGTCGCGGTGGTCGCCTCTTTGGCCACCTGCGGGGGCACCAGCATCGAGCAGATGTCCTGCACCAGCATCCGCCGCTCGGCGCGCGCGTTGGACACCGCGATCTCGAACTCGCGGTCACCGCCCGGCCCGGCGGCGAACTCGGTGCGGATCGGCGTCGGGATCAGCGCGTACGGCGCCAGCGTGCCCTGCTCGGAGCCGGTCAGGTTGAGCACCCGCGAATATGGCCGCAGCTCCGGCATCGAGCACAGCCGGGCCAGCGGGCCGGACGGGTCGAGCAGCGTCACCTGCACACCGCGGCGGGCGTTCAGATAACCCAGCGCACCCATCAGGGTCGACTTGCCACCGCCGGGCTCGGCCACGAACACGCCCAGCCCGGACCGCTCGCGCACCTCCATCGGGAAGTGCAGGTCGAGGAAGACCGGCCGCCGGCACGTCCCGGAGGTGCGGCCGATCAGGTCACCGCGCCGGTCGCCGACCGTCGAGGCGGCCTGTGGCAGCGCCGCGGCCAGCAGCTTCACCGGCATCCGGCGCACGTAACCGGTATTGGCGATCGGTTCGCCGGGGATGAACTCGCGCGCCAGCTGATCCTGGTTCTTGGGGTGCTGCAGCGAGATCCGGAGCTCCCGCGAATAAAGCTGGATCAGGCGACGGGCTCTTTCCAAACATTCTTCCCGGGTACGCCCACCGACCGCGATCCGATGCCAGCCGTGTGCGCGGGCCGACTCCACCGGCAGCCCGGTCGTCATCTCGTCGCCGATCACCAGCGCCCGCTTGGCCAGTCGTTCCAGCTCCGGCGGGGCGTCGATGCCGTGCTCCGCATAATCCAGCTGCTGTGAGCGGATCATCCGCAGGCGGTGCTCGAGATTCTTGAACGAGCTGCCCGACCCGAGGATGTCGATCCGCGAGGACAGCTCCATCGGCCACGGCAGCCGCTCGTGGAAGTGCATCCACGGCTCGTGCTTCTCGGGGATCTCCAGCGGCTCCATCCGGCCCACCGACAGCACTGCGACGTGCCGCTCCTCGCCGGTCATCCGATTCACCAGCTTGACCGTCGACCCGTACGGCGTGCGGTAACGCTCCACCTGCTCGGTCAGCGCCAGCAGGTCGCCGGAGTCCCACTGCCCGCTGGTCACCGGGGACAGTGGCCCGGGCGGCGCCATGCACAGCGCCACCGACCGGAAGAGCAGCCACTCGAGCTCCTGCGGGGTGACCCGGCGCCCGCGCATGCCGAACGCGTTCAGCACCTCGTCGAACTGCTCGACCGTGCGGCCGAGCTTGCGCCGCTCGCCGTCGGACGTGCCCTTGCCGAAGACCCGCAGGATCCGCTCGGAGAAGGTGTCACCGAGCGACCGCCGGGCGAACGTCACGCCCAGATAGGTCTGACCCTCGGCGTGGTTGACCGACAGCAGGTGCCGCTGGGCCGCGACCAGGTGGTCCGACCAGGACGTCGCGCCGGTCACGTCGGGCAGCGGCTTGGCCGTCATCGAGTCGACTGTGCGCGCCCACTCGTCGGCCGGGAACGGCCGGTTGGTGCGCCGCAGGTGCAGCCGGAACCCGGCCAGGCCGGCGTATTGCTCGGAGATCGCGGAGAGCAGCGCCTCGCGCTCGGCGTCCGGCCGGAAGGCCCAGCGCACCTCGGGCAGCGAGTACCACGCGGTCACCGTGGACTGGGTGAAGGTCAGGTGGCCGGCGATCTCGGTGATCTCGAGCTCGATCGACGGGTCCCGGTCGCTGAACTTGATCTTGTTGGGCTTCAGCGGCGCCGGCTTGACGTCCTTTTGCCGCACCGCGGGCAGGTTCTCCGGCTCGTCGCGCTTCCGGCGCCGCTTGGCGGGTGCCTTCGTCTTCTGCTTGGCCGGGGACTTCTCCGGCATCGTGGCCGGCAGCTCGGCCGGCGGCGCGGCCTCGACCAGGGCTTGCGAGGGCTGCTGGCGGGGCTGCGCGAAATCGAGGTCGAACTCCGCGGCCGGCGCCCGCGCGGGCACCTGGGTGACACCGGGAGCCGGCGTGGCAACCGTCTGCCACAGCGGCGGCGTCGAGACCGGCGGCGCGGAGACCGGCTGGCTGGAGACGGGCTGGCTGGAAACGGGCCGGCTGGAGACCGGGAAGCCGGAAACGGGCTGGCTGGAGACCGGCTGGCCGGAGACCGGGTGACTGGAGACCGGGTGACTGGAGACCGGGTGACTGGAGACCGGCTGAGCCGAGATCGGCGACGCGGCGGGGTGCACCTCGTCCGGCCAGTCGTCGTAGTCGGACTCCGGAGCATCCGGCTCCTCGTAGCCGGCCCGCGGGACCGGCGCGGGAGCCACTGGCGGCTCGTTCATCGCCGTCGGCTGCACCGCCGGAGCGATCGGCTCGGGCTCCACCACGGGCGGCGAGATCTCGACCGGCCGCGCCGAGGCGCCCGGACCGGGATCGGTGTCCGCGTCCCCGGGAGCCGGCGCGGTGCGAGCCGCTCCGGCCGGTGGCTGTTCCGCGAAGTCGAACCCGAAATCGAACTCGTCGTCGTGCGGGTCGGCCGGCGCCGGCTCGCCCGGCGGGGCCTGCGCCGGAGCCGGCGCGCCGCCGAACAGATCGAGGAACGGCGAGTCGATGTCCATCGAGCTGTCCAGGGCCGGACCGCCGTTCGTGCGTGGCCGGAGCGGTTGTGGCGCCTGGAAGACGCCGACCGCCCCGTGGCCGGGGGTCGTCACCAACTCGGTGTCGGGGGAGTTGAACTCATTAGAGGCATCGTCTGCGTAATCGTCTGAACGCACACCGTTACTTTGCCTGGCCGACTTGGATGCTCCGGCACGGGGACGTCCCGGCGGAGGGGATGTGGTCATGAACCGGCCCCACTCGGGCGCGCTGCGGGACGGTGGATGGTCATACCAGCTCCTCCCGGATCCGGATGCGCGAAGCGACGAGGCGGGGGTCGCGCTGCTCGACCGCGGGCTCGCGGGTGCGCTTCCAGTCGGTCAGCGCGGTCCGGATGACCATCCGGGCGGGCCGATCGGGGTCCACGTGCCGGAACACATATGACGTGGTGACCATCGCGAGGGCGATCTCCCAGGCAGGGAAGGGATCGAATTCGAAGGTAATCAAATAATGCAAGAACATGAAAAGCGGAACAAGAAGGACGAACATCCCATACTGCGCGTACGGCAGGTGCATGGGCAGCGTGTATCCCGGCGGGCCCAGATAGACGAGCCGCGCCCGGTAGATGTCGTCATCCGTGCGTAGGCGCATGACTAGCTGAAGATCAGATCGATCAGGTAGTCGCCCACGAAGAACAGGGTCGCGGCGCCGGCGATGAACGCGAGGCCGACGATGGCGATCGCGGAGCTGGTCAGCACCTTGGAGATCTCACCGCGGCTGGCCCGGCCGATGAAGATGACGCCGAGCACGGCGAGCAGGATCGGTGCGACGTTGCTGGCGAAGAAGCCGACGACGCCCTCGGTGTTGATCCCCTTGGGCTCGGGCGCGGCCAGAACGGCCTGCTGCAGCACCGTCGCTGCCTGGGTGGCGAGTTCGGTGGCGATCATCAGTAAACCTCCCGGGTGCCCGATCGGAAAGATCGAACACTGCAGTTGTGAAGCCTGACGGCAACCCCATATGGTGCTACTTCCGGCTCTCCCACGTCCAGTGAGCCATTAGGGCATACCTGTCCTGCGCTAGCCCATCTGCTTCCTTCGGTCCTTCAAATGATGCCTGTCCGAAGCGTACGGGCCGTCCTTCTTACCTACAAGCTGCCTGATTCGTTACCCAAGGTAAAGACGTGACTGAACCTGAGTGATCAGGGCCGATCAGCCCGGCAACCTGGGCGATGGTACACACGTTCGAAGATCCAGTGTGGGTACGTTGTGGATGTGCGAGGAGACCGGCTGCTGCACCTGGATCACCCTCTGGTGATGGGGGTCCTCAATGTGACGCCGGATTCCTTCTCCGACGGTGGTTTGTACACCGACATCGATGCGGCGGTTCAGCACGGGGTCCAGTTGTGGCACGACGGCGCGGACATCGTGGACATCGGTGGCGAGTCGACCCGGCCGGGCGCCGAGCGCGTGGACGCGCGTACCGAAGCCTCTCGGGTCGTCCCGGTGGTCTCCGCCCTCGTCGCCGCCGGCGTGCCGACCAGCGTCGACACCACCCGGGCCGAGGTCGCGGCCGCCGCGCTCGAGGCCGGCGCGGCGCTGATCAACGACGTGTCCGGCGGGCTGGCCGACCGCGACATGGCGGGCGTTGTGGCGAAATCCGACTGCCTCTATGTGGTGATGCACTGGCGTGGCCACTCGCGCGACATGGCCGAGCTCGCACACTACGAGGATGTGGTCGCCGAGGTGAAGACCGAGCTGCGCGAACGGGTGGCCGAAGCGGTGGCCGCCGGGATCGCGCCGGAGCGGATCATCCTGGACCCGGGCCTCGGCTTCGCCAAGAACGCGGCGCACAACTGGGCCCTGAGCAGGCATCTCGACGAGCTGATCGAGCTGGGTCAGCCGGTGCTCTTCGCGTCCAGCCGCAAGTCCTATCTGGGGCATCTGCTGTCCGGTCCGGACGGTGCGCCCCGGCCGGTGGGCGATCGCGCCGCGGCCACGCTCGCCACCAACCTGCTCGCGGTCGCCGCCGGCGTCTGGGGAGTGCGCGTCCACGACGTGCGCGCGACCTGCGACGCGGTCGCGGTCTGGCAGGCGACCGGCGCTCCGCGTCTGGCCGGCAACCCCCTTCCCGGTACGCGATGAGCGATCGGATCCGCCTGTCCGGCCTGCGCGTGCGCGGGCGCCACGGCGTCTATGACTTCGAGCGCGCCGACGGGCAGGACTTCGTGATCGACGCCGAGCTGGAGATCGACCTCGCGCCCGCCGCGGCCAGCGACGACGTGACCGACACCGTGCACTACGGCGAGCTGGCGACCCGGCTGGCCGAGATCGTCGCGGGCGAGCCGGTCGACCTGATCGAGACGCTGGCCGACCGGCTGGCCGCCGCCTGCCTGGCCGAGCATCCGCGGGTGGCGGCGGCGACGATCACCGTGCACAAGCCGCAGGCCCCGATCCCGCTGGAGTTCGCGGACGTGGCCGTGGTGCTGCGCCGGAGTCGCCGGTGACCCGCGCCGTCCTGTCGCTCGGCAGCAACCAGGGCGACCGGTACGGCTACCTGCGGCAGGCCGTCGAGCAACTGGGCGAGCACGTGCTGCTGGCCTCCGGCGTGTACGAGACGCCGCCGTGGGGGGACGACACCGCTCAGGCCGCGTACCTCAATGGGGTCCTGCTCGTCGTGGACCCGCAGGCCGGGGCGCGCGACTGGCTGGAGCGGGCACGGGCGTGCGAGAGCGCCGCCGGCCGGGTGCGTGATCCGGAGCGGCGCTTCGGGCCGCGCACCCTCGACGTCGACGTGATCGAGGTGTTCGAGACCGACGGCACGCCGGTGACCAGCGACGATCCGGAACTGACCCTGCCGCATCCCCGCGCGCACCTGCGTGCGTTCGTGCTGAAACCCTGGCTGGACATTCAGCCATATGCGCGACTCACCGGACACGGCTGGGTGACCGACCTGCTCAACCGGCCGGACCTCGCCGCCGACGCGGCAGCGATGACCCCACGGCCCGACCTGGCCCTGGAGGGGTGGCACTAGAGTCGGAGCCGTGAGCAACAATCCGGGCGGGCCGCGGACCGACCCGTCGATGCGGCCGACCAGCGTCTCCGTGCTGATCGTCGCGGGTCTGGTGGCCGCGGCGGCCGGCTGGCTGTTGCTCAGCTTCTTCTACAACGAGTGGCCGCCGCCGCCCTGGCTGCCCGTGATCGTGATCGCGGCGCTCGCGGTCGCCGAGGGCATCCTGGCGCAGAACACGGCGGCCCGGGTGCAACGCAAGCCCGGTGCGCCGCGGGTGGAACCGCTCGCGGTCGCGCGTTTCGCGGTGCTGGCCAAGGCGTCCTCGCTGGCCGGTGCTCTCTATGGCGGTTACTGCGCGGGGTTGCTGGCCTTCTACGGGTTCGAGCCGACCAAGTTCGCCCGCGACTCGGTGCCGGCCGTCGCTGGCGGGGTGATCGCCTCGCTGGCCCTGGTCGGCGCGGCGCTCTGGCTGGAGCGGTCCTGCCGCGTTCCGGAGCGTAACGATCGGGACGACGAGGACGACTCAGACATCCGTCAGGGCCGCGTCTGAGCTGGGCATTCTTAGCTGGGCATTCTCGGCTGGGCACTTGGCCTTGAACCGCTTCGGTGGTAATTCCGTATCCTGACCTGGGGCAAGCGGGCGGAGGCGCAGATGGCGTACGACGAGCAGACCTACCGTCGGCAGGACGAGCAGGAGAGCGACCCGTCGGCATACCGCAACAGCTTCGCCGCGCAGGACTTCCGGCGCCGCGGGCTGGACCCCGACGGCGACCCGACGACCGAGCCGCTGCGCCGCCAGCCGACGTCCGAGGACGACGGCCGCGACCGGATCGGCATCCACATCGGCTGGGAGATCCTGCTGCTCCTGGTGGTCGCCGCGATCGGCTTCCTGCTCTATCGGCTCGAACCGGACGCGCTGCGCCGGCCCGCGCTGGACACCCTGCTCATCTGGGGCACCGCGATCGGCCTGCTCGCGCTGGGCGCCGGGCTGAGCCTGCGCGCCGGGGTCCCCAACCTGGCGCTCGGCCCGATCGCGCTGGCCGCCTCGCTGCACTGGGCCGAGAACGGCGACCAGGGCCTGGTCCAGGGCGCGGTGCCGGCCCTGATCGTGGCCGCGGTCGGCGGGCTGGCGGTGGCTCTGGTGCTGATCAGCCTGCACGTGCCCGGCTGGGCCGCGACGCTGGCGGCCGGCCTGGGCGTGGTGGTCTACAACCAGCTGCGCTCCGGCCCAGTCACCGTGCAGGGCGATCTCGACCCCTCGGACCAGGCGTTCTTCCTGTTCGGCGGGTTCGCGCTGCTGGCCGTGCTGGGTGGCGCGATCGGCACGGTGGCGCCGATCCGGCGCTTCCTGGGCAAGATGCGCCCGGTCGCCGATCCGGCTCGCCGCCGGGGCGCCGGCGCCGCGCTTCCGGTGGTCGTCGCGCTCGTGGTCTCCTCGGTGTTCGCCGTGGTGGCCGGCATCCTGCTGGCCACCGTGCAGCCCGACGTCCCGGTCCAGCCCGGCCCCGGCTTCGAGTGGACCGGCATCGCGATCGGCACCGCGATGATGGCCGGCACCAGCGCGTTCGGCCGGCGCGGCGGGATCTTCGGCACGCTGCTCGCGGTGGCCGCGCTGACCCTCTTCCTGGACTACGAGAACCGGCGGGACTTCGACATCGCGCTCTATGCGATCGCGGCCGGGATGCTCGCCATCGGCCTGGTGGTCACCCGCCTGATCGAGACGTACGGCCGCCCGCAGCCGCTGGGCCAGGACGAGGACTGGCAGAACGCCGCCGCGAGCACCGGGACCACCACGTGGCACCCGGATCAGCCGGAGACCTGGCAGTCACCCGCCGTGCCGACCCAGGCCCGCACCGACCGCTGGGACGACGGTCCCTGGGGTGCGAAGCGATAGCGCCACCTATGCTTGCGGAATGACCTCTGCGAGCTTTGCCGAGCTGGACGCGCTGGACACTGAGCAGTTGCGCGAGCGCGCGTTCGCGAAGGCGCGGGAGCAGCGTGACCTCGGCTTCTTCTGGTCGGTGTTCAAGCACCTGCCGGACTCCGACGAAGCCGCCGCCCTGGACGGCGCGCCCAATTCGATCGGCCCGACGGTCGACGAGGCGGTCGCCCTGTGGCGCGAGCTGACCGGCCACCGCTACGGCGACCAGGAGCCGCTGCTTCGCGCAGCCTTCATCGATTACCTCCAAAAGGACTAATCGATCAGCTTCGTTTGAACCTGAGTGCCCGCTGGGAATTAGCGCGGCATGGCTCTCGGTAACAGATACAAGACCGCGCCCGGTGCGGGCACGCTCGCCGCGCTCATACTCGTCCTGGTCTTCGGCAGTCCCTGGTATCGGGACTGGGCCGCGGACAACACCAACCCCAACACCGCCGGCGGCTGGTGGCTGCGCCTGCTCGGCTGGCCGGCCTGGTTCATCGACGCCGGGGACTCGCTGCGTGAGGTCGTGATCCAGGACCTGCGCGCGATCCTCGTCATCGTGCTGACCCTGATCTTCCTCTATCTGCTGCCCGGCTCCCAGCTGGCCCGGGCGCGCGGCACCATCAGCCAGTTCTTCGCCGGCTGGGGTGCGTACATCTTCGCCTGCGGCTTCGCCGCCCTGCTCACCACGCTGTTCCTGGCCAACCCGACGCTGCTGCGCGCGTTCGAGTCGGCGGGTTCGGGTGCCACCTACGGAATTTTCGTCGGCTGGATCGTCGGCCTGGCCACGCTCGGTGGCCGCAGAGGAACCAGATAGGCCCTCACCCCGGGGTGCCCGGCGTCCGTCCCCCGCCGCCGTGCCCCCGTCGTCGGGCGGCTCCCGCTCCGGAGCCGCCCGACGGAGTGCGTCAGGTCAGCCGGCGGCGCACCCACCAGAAACAGAGCATCGTCAGCAGTCCGGTGACCAGCAGGATCAGGCCCGACTCGATCAGCTGCAGCGGCCAGAACCGGTCCGCCGGCTGGTAGGCGGCCTGCTGACGGAGGTTCTGACTCAACGCCCACTCCTCGCACGCCCGCGGCCCGCCCTTCGCATCGCGACCGCAGACTTGAGGGTCGTAGGGCCCGTCGAACTCCGCGCCGGACGCGGTGACCGTGCGGTTCTCGACCACCCAGGCGCCCGGCTGGTCGAGCTGGGCGATCACGATCATCGAGCCGTCCCCGCTCATCATGAAGCCCTCGAACTCCTGGCCGGGCACCAGTGCCTGGTCGACCCGCACGGGCGGGATCAGGTGCTCCCGGACCATCGTCGGCATCAGCACCTGCACGGCCGCGACCAGCACCAGGGTGAGCGCCATGGCCGCCACGGTGCGGCGCAGGACGGTGCCGATCACCACCCCGAGCACGAAGGCGAAGAGCGCGTACGCCACCGGCACCAGGCCGCGGGCACCGAACAGCTCGGGGATCAGGCGGTTGTCGTAGGCGCGGTCGAACGGCGCCGACCACCAGGTGACGGCAAGGCTGAGCAACCCGGCCACCAGCATCGCGGCGATCGCCCCGGCCAGCAGCTTGACGCCCAGCCAGCGGGTTCGGGTGGTGCTCTGACTCCACACCAGACGGTAGGTGCCGGACTCCAGCTCGCGGGCCACCGTCGGCGCGCCCCAGAAGATGCCGATGATCGCCGGGACGAGGTAGACCGCGGCGAAACCGACCCAGTAGAAGGGGCCGGCCGCGCTGCGGCGGGCACGAAGCAGGAAGTCCTCGGCCTGCTGGGTGCAGCCGGAGGTGCAGTCGGCGAGGCCGGTGGATCGGTAGAGGTCGGCCAGCACCGGCCGGGTGACCAGCAGAGCCACCGCCACCAGGGCCAGGGCGCCGGCCAGCACGGACATCTGGACGCGGAACTGCCGCCAGGCCAGCCAGGTCATCGCTTCCCCTCCAGCACGCGGGCCGGCGCCGGCCGCCGGGCCTCGGTCATGTACACCAGCACCAGGTCCTCCAGGCTGAGTGGCTCCACCGTCCACCAGGGATCGTCGATCGGCGCGGTGCTGCGCACCAGCATCGTGGTCTGCCTCTCGGTGTGGTTCAGGTGCAGCAGTTCCTGGCCGCCAGGCAGGTCGCCGGGCTCGCGGCGGGCGCCGGTCAGGCGATGGTGCTGGGCCAGCAGATCCTCCACGTCGCCGGCCACCCGGATCCGCGAGTCGACCAGCACCACCAGGTGGTCGCAGGTGCGCTCGAGGTCGGCGATGAGATGCGAGGACAGCACCAGGGACGTGCCGTGCTCGGCGGTGTGCTCCATCAGCCCCTGCAGGAACTCGCGCCGGGCCAGCGGGTCGAGGCTGGCCACCGGCTCGTCGAGCAGCAGCAGCTCGGGGCGCTTGGCGACGGCCAGGGTGAGCGCGAGCTGCGCCCGCTGACCGCCGGACAGCCGGCCCGCCTTCTGTTTCGGGTCCAGCCCGAGCCGGTCGATCCGCTCCCGCGCCAGATCGGCGTCCCAGCTCGGGTTGAGCGCGGCGCCCAGCCGCAGGTGCTCGGCGATGGTCAGGTGGGGATAGGTCGGGGTGTCCTGCGCGACGAAGCCGACCTTGGCGGCCTGCGCCGGCCCGCTCGCCGGTCGGCCGCCGAGCACCTCGATCGTGCCCGCGCTCGGCCGCAGCAGACCGCAGGCGAGCTGCAGCAGCGTGGACTTGCCGGCGCCGTTGGGACCGACCAGGCCGACCACTCGACCGGTCGGCACGCTCAGCGTGCAGTCGGTGAGCGCGGGGCGGCGGCCGTAACGCTTGGTCAGCCCGTTGCTGGTGATCGCGGCCGTCATGACCGCGCCTGCGCATGGGCCCGGAACGCGCTGTGGAAGAGAGCCTCGATGCTCTCGTCGTCGAGCCCGGCGGCATGCGCCCGGCCCAGCCATTGATCGAGGTCGGCGCGCAGCGGGGCGTGCGCGGCCAGGGTGTCGTTGCTGAGCGTGCGGGTGACGAAGGTGCCGACTCCGGTGCGGAGCTTGACCAGCCCTTCGAACTCCAGCTCGCGGTAGGCCTTCAGCACGGTGTTCGGATTGATGGCGATCTTGCCGACGACCTCCTTCACGGTCGGCAGCTGATCACCCTCCGAGAGCAGGCCCAGCCGCAGGGCGCGGCGGACCTGATGGATGAGCTGCATGTACGGCGCTACCCCGGAGCGTGCGTCCAGGTGAAACTCGATCACGGCGGCCTCCACTGACTAAAGTGCTAAGAAACTAGCACCCTAGTTGAATGCGACGGGACCCGCCGTCACGCCAGCGCCGAAGCCTCCTGGTTGGGGACCTCGAAAATGGCCGAACGGGAGACCGTGCCGATCGGCTTGCCGTGCTCGACCACCACCACGTTCAGCGAGTCGGCGGTGAGCATCGCGGCCAGCGCGTCGTAGAGCGTGCCCTCGGCGTCGACGGTCGGCAGCCGCTCGATGTCCTCGATCTGGCCCAGCGGACGCACCGCGTCGCGCACCGGCGTCACGGTCAACCGGCGGATGCCCCGGTCGGCGCCCACGAAGTCGCGGACGGTGTCGGAGACCGGGTTGCCCAGGAGCTCGGGGGGTGACGCGTACTGCAGCAGCCGGCCACCCTCGCCGAGCACGGCGATCCGGTCGCCGAGGCGTACCGCCTCATCGATGTCGTGGGTGACCAGCACGATGGTCTTGCGAACCGCGGCCTGCAACCGCAGGAACTCCTCCTGCAGCCGGCCCCGCACGATCGGGTCCACCGCGGAGAACGGCTCGTCCATGAGCAGCACCAGCGGGTCCGCGGCGAGCGCCCGGGCCACCCCGACGCGCTGGCGCTGACCGCCGGAGAGCTCGTTGGGGTAACGGCCGCCGAAGCGTTTCGGGTCGAGCCCGACCAGTTCCAGCAGCTCGTTCGCACGGTCGGTGGTGCGTTTCCGGTCCCAGCCCAGCAGACGTGGCACCGTGCCGACGTTGGTGCGGATGTTCTGGTGCGGGAAGAGGCCGACGTTCTGGATCACATAGCCGATCTGCCGGCGCAGCACCACCGGGTCCTGCTTCGTGACGTCCTCGCCGTCGATCAGGATGCGGCCCTTGGACGGCTCGATCAGCCGATTGATCATCCGGAGCACGGTGGACTTGCCGGAGCCGGACGGCCCGATCAGGACCACCAGCTCGCCGGCCGGCACGTCGAGGCTGATGTCGCCCACCGCCACGGTCCCGTCCGGATAGACCTTCCCCACATCTTCGAGCGTGATCGACGCCGCGCTCCGGCCAGCGCCGGAGTCGTTGATCGCGGTAGCGTCCACGTATGTCCTTCCTGTCGTGGGGCCTGTCGGCTTCCCCGCTGGCCGCGCCCGCCGATGACGGGCCTGGAAATCCCTGGTTCTCGTGGCGTTACGTCCACGACAACGCCGACCTCATTCTCGACAAGCTGAGCTCCCACGCGGTGCTCACCGCGCAGACGGTGATCATCGCTCTCGTGGTCGCCGTGCCGCTAGCGGTCATCGCCTATTGGGTCCGTCCGCTGACCGGGCCGATTCTCGCACTGTCCGGCATTCTCTACACGATTCCGTCGCTGGCCCTGCTGTCGCTGCTCGCGCCCCTGGTCGGCACCACCAGCGTCACCTCCGTGCTGATCGCGCTCGTGCTCTATGCGCTGCTGGTTCTGGTGCGCAACTCGCTGGCCGGCCTGACGCAGGTCCCCGACGAGGTGCGAGACGCCGCCAAGGGCATGGGGTACGGCCGGTTCGGCCGCCTGCTCCGGATCGAGCTGCCGCTGGCCCTGCCCGGCGTCATCACCGGCCTGCGGCTGGCAACGGTGTCCACGGTCGCGCTGGTCACGGTCGGCTCGCTGATCGGTCAGGGCAGCCTCGGCGACCTGATCCTGGGCGGTTTCCGGAACAACTTCTACAAGGCCGAGATCATGACCGGCGCGATCCTCTGCGTGGCCCTCGCGCTGGTGCTGGATCTGCTGCTGGCCGGGCTCGGCCGGCTGCTCACGCCGTGGGCCCGGGGCAGGACGTCATGAACTATTTCGAGCAGGGCTTCGTCTGGCTCAACGACCCGCTGAACTGGACCAACCCCGGCGGCATGCTGGACCGGCTGATCGAGCACCTGACGATCAGCGCGTGGGCGGTGCTGCTCGGCTGCCTGATCGGCTGGCCGATCGGCATCTGGCTGGGCCACCGCGGCCGGGGCGGCGGCGCGGTGATCACCGTGGCCAACCTGACCCTGGCCATCCCCACGCTGGCGCTGCTCACCATCCTGCCGCTCACCCCGCTCGGCTTCGGCCAGCCGCCGGTGATCGTGGCGCTGGCCGTGTTCGCGGTGCCGCCTCTGCTGGCGAACGCATATACCGGGCTGCGGCAGATCGACCCGGAGACCCGGGACGCGGCGAAGGGCATGGGCCTGTCCGGCGGGCAGCTGCTGCGCCAGGTCGAGCTGCCGCTGAGCATTCCCTATCTGGCGGCCGGGCTGCGCACCGCGGCGGTGCAGGTGGTGGCGACCGCCGCGCTGGCCGCGTTCGTCAACGGGGGTGGGCTCGGCGAGATCATCAGCGCCGGCTTCGGGATCGGCATGAGCAACGGCGGCGGCGGTCAGATCGTCGCCGGCGGAATAGTCGTCGCATTGCTCGCGCTGCTGGTGGAGGCGCTGCTGGCCGGCGTGCAGCGGTGGGTCACCCCCAAACCGTTGCGCACCCGGCGACGGCGCCGGGCCAGCGCCGCGGCGGTACCGGCTGGGTAACGGTCGGGTCGCCGACGGAAAAGATGTCACACCCTGCGGGTAGACACGGCAGGGACAACTAAGAGAAACGGGCATCGGCCCCACCGACTGCCCGTCGGACACGCGGCTCGGCCATCGCGGCCGGGCCGGGACACAGAAGGCGGCAGTATGCGTCGACACCTCCTCCTGACGGCCTCTGCCCTGACGGCGGCCGTCGTCATCCTCTCCGGCTGCGGCGGGGCCGGCTCGTCCGGCACCGAGGCCCCGGCCAGCTCCGCCTCGGGCGCCGGCTGTGCCCCCGCGGCCGGCGACACCCTGGTCGTCCTGGAGGACGACAAGAAGCTGCAGAACACGGACAACATCGTCCCCGCGATCAACGCGAAGGCGTCCAGCCCCGAGCTGATCGCCGCGCTCGACAAGGTGTCGGCCGCGCTGGACACCACCAAGCTGATCGCGCTCAACAAGGCGGTCGACATCGACCGCAAGTCGTCCAAGGCGGCGGCGCAGGAGTTCGCGGACGCCAACAGCGTCACGGCCGGCCTGGCCAAGGGCAGCGGCGACATCACCGTCGGCGCGGCCAACTTCAGCGAAAACGCGACGCTCGGCGAGCTCTACGGCATCGTCCTCACCGCGGCCGGGTTCAAGGTCAAGGTGCAGCAGATCGGCAACCGCGAGCTTTACGAGCCCGCTCTGGAAAAGGGCGAGCTCGACGTGGTCCCGGAATACGCGGCCACGCTCGCCACCTTCCTCAACGGCAAGGTAAACGGTGAAAAGGCGGAGGACCCGTCGTCGCCGGAGCTCGACACAACCATGACCAACCTCACCGAGCTGGGCAAGAAGACCGGTCTGGTCTTCGGCAAGGCGTCCAGCGCGCAGGACCAGAACGCGTTCGCGGTGACCACCGCGTTCGCCGACAAAAATGGTCTGAAGACCCTGTCCGACCTCGCCGCCAAGTGCTCGGGCGCGGCCACCGTGCTGGGTGGTCCGCCGGAGTGCCCGCAGCGGCCGAAGTGCCAGGCGGGTCTCGTCTCGACATACAACTTCCAGGCCGGCAAGTTCAGTTCGCTGGACGCCGGCGGACCGCTCACCAAGACCGGCCTGAAGCAGGGCACGATCAGCGTGGGTCTGGTGTTCAGCTCGGACGGCGCATTGGCCGCGGGCTAGGGTTCTTCGCGGCTCGAAGGGCGGCACCGGACATCGTGGGGGCGATGCCCGGTGCCGCCCTTTTCGTCCCGGCTCGGGGGTCGCTACTATCGGCCACCATGTCGACGGACCGGATGGCCGATAACGGGCAGAACGCGCTGCTGCTGCGTGTCCTGGTCTGGGCCGGCGTCGGCCTCGCGCCGGTCGCGGCGCTGATCGTCCTGGTCGGTGGAGCGGGGCAGCCGGCCCGGTTCGGGGTGCTGCTGATCTCGGTGTGCGTGGTGCTGCTCGGTGCCTCGCTGCTGCTGCGCCACGATCCGGTGCTGCTGCGGATGCAGGTCGAGGAACGGGTGGCCGACGAGGTCAGCGTGCTCCGCGAGGAGTTGCGTTCGGAATTCGCCGCGGCTGCGCCGCCGATCCAGCCGACTCAGGTGCGGCCTGCGCAAGCGCGGCCGCCGATGGCGCCGCCGCAGCCCGTCGCGCCGCGCGAGCCGGGGGTTCGCACCGGCGGCCGGGCGGTGGCGGCCGCAGTTTCCGGCTCTCCGGATCCTGGATCACGCACTGGTGGGCGTGCGGTCGCGGGCGCGGTTTCGGGCTCTCCGGATCCCGGTTCGCGCACCGGTGGGCGTGCGGTCGCGGGCGCGGCGGTGCCGGCTCCGACCGGTAATGCGATGTCCGGCAGCCCGGCTGCCGCGGGGTTTGCGGGTGGTGCCGGTGGTCGGGCGGTCGTCGGCGGCGGCATGCCGATTCCACAGAGCATTCCGCCGGTCGGCCCGCCGAGAGCGGCCCGGGTGGCGTCCGCGCCGGGTTGGCCGGACGCCGACCCCGCGCCGCGGATGGCGGCCGGCGGAGGTCCTCGCCAGGCACCGGGGAGCTACCCGGCCGGCGGCCAGGTGCGCCCCGCCGGTGGCGCGGCGCACGTGCCCGGACAGCACGGCCCGCCCCAGGTGCCAGGACAGCATGGCGGCGGTGGGCAGCACGGTCCGGTGCAGATGCCGGGGCGGCAGGGCCCGGCGCAGGTGCCGGGACAGCGCGGTCGTGGCGCTGCCTCCGTTCCGCCGCCGATGGCGCCGGTGTTCCGTCCGCCGCCCGCGGTCGAGACGCCCGCGGTGGGCGGGACCTATGGCGCGCCGCGGCCCGGCCCGCGGCCGCCGCTGCCGGGCCGCCGCCCCGATCATCACGGCCGCCGTGACCTCGAGGACAGCGACAGCTTCGCGCACGCCCCGGGCTATGAGAACAGCTTCGAGGACAGCGGCGACCTGGCGGCCGGCGGCGGCTACGCCAGCGCCGGCTACGGCGATCAGGGCGTCGCATACGGCGGGCAAGGCGGCGTCTACGGCGAGCCGGACGGCGTCTACGGCGAGCACGGCGGCGCCTATGGCGATCAGGGCGGGCGGCGACGAGCCGACGTAACCGCGATCGACCTGGGCTACACCGGCCGACGTGCCAAGCCCGACCCCAACGAGCCGCACGCCCCCGGACCGCACGACCCGCACAACCCGGGCCAGGCAGCCGCCGGCCAGGACGAGGACCTGGGCAACAGCCACTACTGGGAGGCCGGCCTGGGCGAGCCCGCGGCCGGATATCCCGGCTGGGCGGAGGCCGACGAGCGCTACGGCCGGGACTGGCGTGGCCGCGAGGACACCGGCGGCCGGTAGGCGCGGCCGTTACTTGTCGATGTCTCCGACCACGAAGAACATCGAGCCCAGGACGGCGATCAGGTCGGGCACCAGGCAGCCCGGGATCAGCGTGGCCAGGGCCTGCACGTTCGCATAGGACGCGGTGCGCAGCTTGAGTCGCCACGGGGTCTTCTCGCCGCGCGACACCAGGTAGTAGCCGTTGATGCCGAGCGGGCTCTCGGTCCACGCGTAGGTGTGGCCCTCGGGCGCCTTGACCACCTTGGGCAGGCGCACGTTCACCGGCCCGCCGATCGTGTCCAGTTTGTCCAGACACTTGTCGGCCAGGTCGAGGGACACGTACACCTGGTCCAGCAGCACCTCGAAGCGGGCGTGGCAGTCGCCGGCCGTCTTCGTCACCACGGGCACGTCGAGCTGGTCATATGCCAGATAGGGCTCGTCGCGGCGCAGGTCGATGTCCAGGCCGCTGGCCCGCGCGACCGGTCCGGAGGCGCCGTAGCCCGCCGCCTGCTCGGCGGTCAGGACGCCGACTCCGACCGTACGGGAAAGAAAGATGTCGTTCTTTCGAATCAGGTTGTCCAGGTCGGGCATGCGGCGGCGGACCTGGCCGATCGCTTCCCGGGCGCGACGTGTCCAGCCGGCCGGGACCTCCTCCTTGAGCCCGCCGACGCGGTTGAACATGTAGTGGATGCGCCCGCCGGAGACCTCCTCCATGACGGCCTGGATCGTCTCGCGCTCGCGGAACGCATAGAACATCGGCGTGATCGCGCCGATCTCCAGCGGGTAGGAGCCGAGGAACATCAGGTGGTTGAGCACCCGGTTGAGCTCGGCCAGCGCCATCCGCAGCCAGACCGCGCGCTCGGGCACCTCGATGCCCATCAGCCGCTCGACGGCCAGCGCCACGCCCAGTTCGTTGGCGAACGCGGACAGCCAGTCGTGCCGGTTGGCGAGCACGATGATCTGCCGGTAGTCGCGCACCTCGAAGAGCTTTTCCGCGCCGCGATGCATGTAGCCGACGATCGGCTCGCACGCGATCACCCGCTCACCGTCCAGCGTGATCTTGAGGCGGAGCACGCCGTGCGTCGAGGGATGCTGCGGCCCGATGTTCAGCACCATGTCGGCCGTGTCGAGGCCCGCGCCGGTGCCGACGGTCACTTCCCGCAGATCGCTCACCCGAGCATCGTGCCACGCGGGCCCAGCCCGATCGTGTGCAGCAGCCACCAGTGCCCGCCGAGGCCGTCCGGGTCGAGCAGCTCGGCGGCGGCGCCTGCGGTGCTCAACCCGCGCAGATAGCCGGCCGGATCGGTCCGGGCCGTTTCCAGCGACGGCCGGGCGCCGTCGATCCCCAGCGCTTTCAGCGCCTCCCGCTGGGTGCTCATCCGGTACGAGCCACCGCCCGCGACCGCCACCGAGTCCATCGCGACGTGCGCCGTGACATCGCAGGACCGGTCCGGGATCGGCGCGACCTGCCGCCCGTCCCGGAAGCCGGTGAGCGTCCCGAAGGCCGGCCGGTTCTCCCGGGTGTGCCCGTAATCGATAGCGAGCGCCACCCCGCGCCGGACCCGGCTCACCGCATCGGCCCAGGCTTCGTCCCGGCTGCGCCCGATCTCGATCCGCCCGCCGGTCGCCGGCCACCAGCGCGCGGCCCACATCCGATCGGCCGCGTCCAGCGGCGGCCCAGGCCGCTCCTCGCCGGTCACCGGGTCGACCAGAAGTTTGCGCAGCGTCTCGGCGTCGGCGACGTCCAGCGGCACGTTGTCCAGCCATTCGGTGGCCAGCAGGGCGCCGACGATCCCCTCCGGAATGCCCCGCCGCCAGTGGATCCGCGCGTCGAGCCCGGCCGGCCGCGGCGCGCGTTCGACGCCGATCAGGCGAAAGCGCTCGCCCAGACCGGTCAGCGCGGTGAGCAACTCGCCCCGCCCGGCGCCGACGTCGACCACGTCGAAGGTCTCCGGCCGGCCCAGCGTCTCGTCCAGGTCGAGCAGCAACCGCGCCAGCGCCCCCACGAACAGCGGTGACGCGTGCACGCTGGTGCGGAAGTGCCCGGCCGGCCCGGGCTCGTCGCGGACGAAGAAGCCGCCCGGCCCGTAGAGCGCCTTCTCCATCGCGGTGCGCCATCCGTCCACCGCGCCAGGCTAGCCGTGGAGTTGTTCACAGTCCTTGTTTCGGGCCGGTGAAACGGGCGCATACTGGGCGCGACCGGTACCCCTGCAAGAGGACTGGATCTGTTCAGATGAATGCGAAACCCCTGGTCATCGGGGTGGTCGGCGCGGGTCGCGTGGGCGCGGTGCTGGGTGCCGCGCTGGCGGCCGCCGGCCATCGCGTGGTGGCGGCCGCCGCCGTCTCCGCGGCTTCCCGGGCGCGGGCTGCACGCCTGCTGCCACACGCCGCGATCCTGCCCGCCGACGAGGTGGCCCGGGCCGCCGCGGACCTCCTGCTGCTGGCCGTCCCGGACGACGCCCTGCGCGGCGTGGTCGCCGGTCTGGCCGGCACCGGCGCGCTCGCCGAGACCAGGATCGTCGCGCACACCTCCGGCGCACACGGCCTGGCCGTCCTCGGCGACGTCAAGGGCATCGCGCTGCACCCGGCGATGACCTTCACCGGCGAGCCCGACGATCTGCACCGGCTGCCGGGCATCGCCTGGGGAATCACCGCGGACGACAAGCGGTTCGCCACCCGCCTGGTGGCCGACCTGCAGGGCATCCCGGAGTGGATCGCCGAGGACGCCCGCCCGCTCTATCACGCGGCGCTCGCGCACGGCGCAAACCACCTGGTCACCCTGGTCAACGAGGCGGCCGGGCTGCTGCGCGCGGCCGGGGTGGCGCGTCCGGAGGCGGTGCTGCGGCCGCTGCTGACGGCGGCCCTGGACAACGCGCTGCGCCTGGGCGACGCGGCCCTGACCGGCCCGGTCTCCCGCGGGGACGCCGGCACGGTCCGCAAGCACCTGGACCGGCTGCCACCCGAGTCGGCGCCGGCCTATCTGGCGCTGGCCCGCCGCACGGCGGACCGTGCGATCGCGTCGGGCCGGCTGCGTCCCCAGGACGCCACCGAGCTCCTGGACGTCCTCGCTCAACTCCAGAGCGCCATCCGATGACGGCCCGGGAGGGTGCGATGAGTGAGCTGGTGACGTCCAAGGCGGGGCTGGACTCGGCTCGGAAGGCGATGCCCGGGACCGTGGCGGTGGTGATGACCATGGGGGCCCTGCACGACGGGCACCGGGAGCTGATGCGGGCCGCCCGGGCGCACGCCGATCGGCTGATCGTGACGATCTTCGTCAACCCGCTGCAGTTCGGCCCGCAGGAGGATTTCGGGCGGTACCCGCGTACCCTCGAAAAAGATCTTGAGATTTGTGCCGCTGAGCAGGTCGATGTCGTGTTCGCGCCGAGCGTCGACGAGATGTATCCCGATGGCCTGCCGGCGGTCCGGGTGGATGCGGGTGAGCTGGGCGCGATCTATGAGGGCGCCAGCCGGCCCGGGCATTTCACCGGCGTGCTCACCGTCGTCTGCAAGCTGTTGCAGCTCACCCGCGCGCACGTGACGTTCTTCGGCGAGAAGGACTTCCAGCAGCTCGCGCTGGTCCGGCGGATGGTGCGTGACCTGGACATCCCGGTCGAGGTGCGCGGCGTGCCGACGGTCCGGGAGCCGGACGGCCTGGCCCGATCGAGCCGCAATCGCTATCTCTCCGACGACGAGCGCACGGCCGCGCTGACGCTGTCCCGAGCCCTCCATGCAGGTGCGGCTCAGGCCACTGCCGAGAGCGCACTCTCGGCCGCCCACCAGGTCCTTTCCAGCGGTACGGGCGTGGCGCTCGACTACCTGGCCCTGACCGACCCGCTCCTCGGGCCGCCGCCGGTCAACGGTCCCGCCCGCCTGCTGGTGGCCGCCCGGGTCGGCGCGACCCGCCTGATCGACAACGTTCCGCTGGTCTTGGAAAGCTAGGTAGCCGCTGCGGCCGGTCCCTTATGATCGACTAGTCGGACTTGGTCGGTTTGGGGGCCTTCGGGTTATGTGGCGTCGGGTCGTGGGGGCGGCCGCGCTCTGTCTCGCGCTCGGGGTGGCCGGCTGCGGCAATCCCGGCGGCGGCGACGGCGACCTCACCGACCAGTGGGCCGCCATCGGTGCGCCGACCGGATTCACGCCGCTCGCCGACACCTGCCACCTCGCCAACTTCTCCGCCGTCGGCGCCCGCGACGCCTATGAGGAAGTGGACTGCGAGCTCAAGCACCGCACCGAGACGGTGTTCGTCGGGAAATACTCCGATCCCGCCGCCGAGGCCGCCACGCCGCCGTCCGAGGACTCCGCCGCGGCTCGGGCCGCCTATCGGGTGTGTGATGCGCGGACCACCGAATACGTGGGCGCTCCCTGGCGTACCGGTCGGTTCTGGATCGGGGTCACCCACCCGTCGCCGCAGGCCTGGACCGGGGGCGCCCGCTGGTTCCGGTGCGAGGTGCTGGAGATCAGCTCGATCGAGGACGACGGCGGGCTGGTGATGCGGCTCGGGTCGGTCCGGGACGGGCTGAAGAGCGCGGCCGAGGGGCTGCTGCTCTCCTGCTATGCGATCCAGCTGGACACCGCCGGCGCGATCAGCACGATGCCCGCGGCGAGCTGCGCGGGCGAGCACAACGCCGAGTTCGTCGGGGTGTGGGCGGCCGGTGACCTGGCCTATCCGAAGACCGACAAGCAGTGGGCCACCTTCCACGACGGCTGCCGCAAGTTGATCGCCACCTACGTCGACGTGCCGGACGACGCCGACCTGCAGTTCCGCACCGGCGTGGTGTCGCTGCCCGGCGGCGAGGACGTGTGGGCGCTCGGCGATCACGGCGTGCGCTGCTATCTCTGGCTGGACGGCACCGAGCTCACCAGCTCGCTGAAGGGTAAGGGGACCAAGGCGCTACCGGTGCAGTACAAGTAACGGTGCGCACTTTCGCCGCCCTGCTCTCGAATCCGTCGCACCGGCGGGGTTGACTGAGGCCATGTCGCAACCCGCGGATCTCCCGGTGCTGCCCCGCCGTCTCGCCGCTCCGGCGCCCGGCTGGACCGAGACCACCGACGTCCTGGTGGTCGGCTCCGGCGTGGCCGGCCTGACCGCCGCACTCCACCTGCGCGAGCAGGGCCTGCACGTCACCGTGGTGACCAAGGTGAACATCGACGACGGCTCCACGCGCTGGGCGCAGGGCGGCATCGCGGCGGTGCTCGACCCGCTGGACACACCCGAGGCGCACGCCTTCGACACCGAGATCGCCGGGGTCGGGCTCTGCGACCCGCGTGCGGTCCGGGTGCTGGTCGAGGAGGGCCCTTCTCGGGTACGCGAACTGATGCGCCTGGGCGCCGCCTTCGATCGGCATCCCGACGGATCCCTGATGCTGACCCGTGAGGGCGGGCATCGAGCCGACCGCATCGTGCACGCCGGCGGAGACGCCACCGGGGCCGAGGTGCAGCGGGCCCTGCACGAGGCGGTGCACCGCGACCCGTGGATCAAGCTGGTCGAGCACGCGCTGGTCCTCGACCTGCTGCGCGACGCGACCGGGCGGGCGTGCGGGCTCACCCTGCACGTGCTGGGCGAGGGCTCGGAGGACGGCGTCGGCGCCATCCTGTCCCGCGCGGTGGTGCTGGCCACCGGCGGCATGGGCCAGATCTTCGCGTCCACCACCAACCCGGCGGTGTCCACCGGCGACGGGGTGGCGCTCGCGCTGCGGGCCGGCGCCACGGTCACCGACGTCGAGTTCGTGCAGTTCCACCCCACGTCGTTCGTCACCGCCGACCTCAGCTCGGTGCAGCGCCCGCTGATCTCCGAGGCGCTGCGCGGCGAGGGCGCCCATCTGGTCGACGAGACCGGCAAGCGGTTCATGGTGGGTCAGCACGAGCTGGCCGAGCTCGCGCCGCGTGACGTGGTCGCCAAGGGCATCCACCGGGTGCTGCGCGAGACCGGCGCCGACCACGTCTATCTCGACGCCCGCCACCTGGGCAAGGAGTTCCTCGAGGGCCGGTTCCCGACGA
The DNA here is from genome assembly GCF_055586225.1 of Actinoplanes sp. NPDC051388. Lineage (NCBI taxonomy): Bacteria > Bacillati > Actinomycetota > Actinomycetes > Micromonosporales > Micromonosporaceae > Actinoplanes > Actinoplanes sp. NPDC051388. The sequence continues at coordinate 628,031 of NZ_JBVJIP010000002.1, forward strand.
TCGTGGCGTCCACCCGGGCGGCCGGCATCGACCCGGCCACCGAGCTGATCCCGGTCGCACCGGCCGCGCACTACGCGTCCGGCGGCGTGCGCACCGACCTGCACGGCCGCACCTCGATCCCGGGGCTTTACGCGTGCGGCGAGGTGGCCTGCACCGGCGTGCACGGCGCCAACCGGCTGGCCAGCAACTCGCTGCTCGAGGGCCTGGTCTTCGCCCGCCGGATCGCCGACGACATCGCCCGCGACCTGCCCGAGCAGTCCGAGCCTCGACCCCCGGCGGCCGAGCCGTCCTGGGTGGTGCCCCCGGAGATCCGTCCCGAGCTGCAGCGCGCGATGACCCGCGGCGCCGGGGTGCTGCGCTCGGCCGACTCGCTGGCCGCGACCGCCAAGGAGCTGTCCCGCCTGGGCGAGGACCGCGCCCGCCCGCACAACGCGGCCTGGGAGTCGACGAACCTGCTGACCGTGGCCTCGGCTCTGGTCCTCTCCGCCGCCACCCGCCTGGAGACCCGGGGCTGCCATTGGCGCGAGGACTACCCGACGGCAGCCGACGAGTGGCGCGGCCACCTGCTCGACGCGATCGACCCCCAGGGCCACCTGACCCAGACCTTCGAGGAGATGGCATGACCGCGCTGGAGGGTGTCGACCCGGGTGACGTCGAGCGGGTGGTGTGGACCGCGCTGGCCGAGGATCTCGGCGATCCGCCGCGCGACGTGACCAGCGAGGCCACCATTGCGGGCGGCCAGGTCGACACGGCCGAGCTGGTGGCCCGCGCGCCCGGTGTGGTGGCGGGTCTGCCGGTGGCGGCCGAGGTGTTCGCCGCCACCTCGGGCGGCATGGCCACCTTCGACCAGCGGGTCGAGGAGGGCGCCCGGGTGGTCCGCGGCGACGTGCTGGCGGTGGTGACCGGCCCGACCCGGGCCCTGCTGACCGCCGAGCGCACCGCCCTCAACCTGCTCTGCCGGATGTCCGGGGTGGCCACCCACACCCGCAGGTGGGCGGACGAGCTGGCCGGCACCAAGGCGACCGTGCTGGACACCCGCAAGACCACCCCCGGCCTGCGCGCACTGGAGAAATACGCGGTCCGGGCCGGCGGTGGCACGAACAAGCGGATGGGCCTCTACGACGTCGCGATGATCAAGGACAACCACAAGCTGGCGGCGGGCAGCATCACGGCGGCCCACGACAAGGTGCGCGCGACGTTCCCGGACGTCCCGGTGCAGGTCGAGGTCACCACGCTGGCCGAGGCGGAGGAGGCGGTGAAGGCCGGCGCGACCTTCCTGCTCTGCGACAACATGACTCCCGAGCTGCTGACCGAGGTGGTGCGAGCGGTCGGCGGACGAGCCGAGCTGGAGGCCACCGGCAACCTGACGCTGGCGACGGTCGCGGCATATGCGGCGACGGGCGTCGACTACCTCTCGGTGGGTGGCCTGACCCACTCGTCGCCGATCCTGGACATCGCCATGGACCTTCGACCGCGATGACCCTGCGGGCCGGAGGTGGGTGGGGTGGGTGACCCACCGCCTGGCCGGCGTGTGGTGGCGGGGGTGGGCTGCTGCGGTTGTGGCGGAGGATTGCGCGTAACCATCAAGCGGTTTTGACCTTGATTGAAGGAAGTCCCGTGCTGCTCTGTATCGATATCGGGAACACGAACACCGTCCTCGCCACCTTCGACGGGGACAAGCTGGTGCACAACTGGCGGGTCAAGACCGATGCGCGGTCGACGGCGGACGAGCTGGGGCTGATGTTCCGGGGACTGCTCGCCGGGGACGCGGTGGAGATCACCGGGGTCGCGGCCTGCTCGACCGTGCCCGCCGCGCTGCGCAGTCTGCGCACCATGCTGGCGCGTTACTACGGGGATCTGCCCAACGTGGTGGTCGAGCCGGGCGTCAAGACCGGCGTGCAGCTCGCCATCGACAACCCCAAGGAGGTCGGCGCCGACCGGGTGGTCAACACGCTCGCCGCGCACACCCTCTATGGCGGACCGTCGATCGTGGTCGACTTCGGCACCACCACCAACTTCGACGTGATCAGCGCCAAGGGTGAGTTCCTCGGCGGGGCGTTCGCGCCGGGCATCGAGATCTCCTTCGACGCGCTCGCCGCGCGGGCCGCCCAGCTGCGCAAGGTCGAGCCGGCCCAGCCACGGTCGGTGATCGGCAAGAACACCGTGGAGTGCCTGCAGTCCGGCATGTACTTCGGCTTCGCCGGCCAGGTGGACCGGATCGTCGAGCGGATGATCGAGGAGATCGGGCCGGTGCGGGCGGTGATCGCCACCGGCGGCCTGGCCGGACTGGTCAAGGAGGAGTGCCACACGATCACGGCCTACGAGCCGATGATCACGCTGATCGGGTTGCGGATGGTCTACGAGCGGAACCTATAGACCGTGTCCTGTCGATCAAGAGGGGCTGCGGCGTGGCCCAGCCGCCGTCTGGCCGCACGTCACGAACACCCAGATACAACCCCGGTATCTGGGCGCCCGCGCCGCACACCCAGACGACACCTGGACCTCGCCTCGCACCCGCTTGATCGACAGGACACGGTCTAGGCTTTTCGGACCATCTTCCGCACACAGAAAGTCGTGACGTGACTCAGCAGAGCGTGCCCGCACCCGACCCGGCCGAGGATCTTCCCGAGCAGATGCGGATCCGCCGGGCCAAGCGCGACCGGATGCTGGCCGACGGCGTTCCGCCCTACCCGGTGGCCGTTCCGCGCACCGCCACGCTGGCCGAGGTCCGCACGAAGCATGCCGATCTGGCTATCGACACGGCCAGCGGTGACAACGTCGCGGTGGCCGGCCGGGTGATCTTCATCCGCAACGGCGGCAAGTTGTGCTTCGCAACCCTGCGCGACGGCGACGGCACCGAGCTGCAGGCCATGTTCTCGCTGGACCGGGTGGGCCCCGAGGCGCTGGAGGAGTGGAAGCGGGTCGTCGACCTGGGCGATCTGGTGTCGGTCAGCGGCGAGGTGATCACCAGCCGGCGCGGTGAGCTGTCCGTGCTGGCCGATTCCTGGGTGATGAGCGCCAAGGCGCTGCGCCCGCTGCCGGTCGCGCACAAGCCGCTCTCCGAGGAGACCCGGGTGCGGCAGCGGTACGTCGATCTGATCGTCCGGCCGCAGGCGCGAGACGTGGTTCGCACCCGGGCCACCACGGTGCGGAGTCTCCGCGAGTCGCTGTTCCAGCGCAATTATCTCGAAGTGGAGACGCCGATGTTGCAGTTGCTGCACGGCGGCGCCACTGCCCGACCATTTGTGACGCACAGCAACGCGCTCGACATAGATCTCTATCTGCGGATCGCGCCGGAGCTTTTCTTGAAGCGCGCGGTGGTCGGCGGGATCGACCGGGTCTTCGAGATCAATCGAAACTTCCGAAATGAAGGGATGGACAGCTCCCACTCCCCGGAGTTCGCGATGCTCGAAGCCTACGAAGCGTATGCGGACTACAACGTGATGCAGCGGCTGACCCGAGAGTTGGTGCAGGAAGCGGCGATCGCCACCGCCGGATCGACCGTGGTGACGCACTATGACGGAACGGAACTGGAGCTCGGTGGCGAGTGGCCATCGGTGACGTTGTTCGGTTCTCTGTCCGCTGCGCTGGGTGAGGAAGTGACCATCGAGACGGATCTCGCGCAACTGCAGGCGCATGCCGAAAAGGTCGACCTCTCGGTGGACCCCGAGTGGAACGCCGGGAAGCTCGCCGAGGAACTGTTCGAACATCTCGTTCAGCACACCCTGCGGGCGCCCACGTTCGTCCGCGACTACCCGGAACAGACGTCGCCGCTGACCCGCGCGCACCGCGAGACGCCCGGCCTGGCCGAGAAGTGGGACCTGTACGTGCTCGGCTTCGAGCTCGGCACCGGCTATTCCGAACTGGTCGACCCGGTGGTGCAGCGGGACCGGCTGGTGGCACAGGCCCGGCTCGCGGCCGGCGGAGATGCCGAGGCGATGGCGATGGACGAGGATTTCCTTCGTGCCATGGAGTACGGAATGCCCCCGGCCGGCGGCATCGGAATGGGAATCGACCGGCTGTTGATGGCGCTCACCGGTCTGGGGATTCGGGAAACGATCCTGTTTCCGTTGGTCCGCCCGGAGTAACGGCCTACTCCCGGTAAGCCTCCGGGCAGGGAAGGCCGGGCAGAAATCAGGTTATCCGCCACCCTGCATTGACGCCCGGCGCACGCCGCGCGTTATTGTTCACGAGAAAGTCGCGGTGCGAACCTGGTGCTCGGAAGGATAACTGCGCGTGGCCAAGCAGATCATTCACAAGCTGGTCGATGACCTCGACGGTGGTGACGCCGAGGAGACCGTCAAGTTCGCCCTCGACGGCATTCAGTACGAGATCGACCTGTCCGACAAGAACGCCGCGAAATTGCGCGACGTGTTCGCCCCTTATGTCGCGCACGGCGCAAAGGTCGCGCGCGGTGGTGTCGTGGTGGGCGGCCGGGCCGCTCGCGGCCGCGGTGGCGCCACTGCCGACCGGGAGCAGAACAAGGCGATTCGCGAGTGGGCGAAGAAGAGCGGGTACGACATCTCCGACCGGGGCCGGATCCCGCAGGAGATCGTCGACGAGTTCCACGCGAAGGGTCCGGGGCGCTAGCCGGCCGGCTCGAGCGATGAGGGTCCGTGGCGCGCGAGCGTCCCGGACCCTCGTGCTTTTCGCGCGGCCTTCGGTCCAGGTGAGTACCGTTATCCACAGGAGTGGACAACGTTGTCCACAGGCTGTGGACGGGGGTCCCGATTTCGCTGTGCGCGTACTCCCCAGACTGGGGGAACACCTGTTGAGCGTGCGAAGTTGGGGAGAGCATCGTCGCCAGGAGTCCCGAACGAGCCGGTGAGGCCCCAGCAGGACGGTCCGGCGGCGATAGAGTTACAGCACGGGCATCACCGATGCCCGTGCGCTGGCCCCGCCAGTTCATATTGGCGCACGGCACGTGAGGAGCACGAGGGCATGTTCGAGCGGTTCACCGACCGAGCGCGACGGGTTGTCGTCCTGGCCCAAGAAGAGGCCCGGATGCTCAACCACAACTACATCGGGACAGAGCACATCCTGCTCGGCCTGATCCACGAGGGCGAGGGTGTCGCCGCCAAGGCTCTGGAGAGCCTGGGCATCTCCCTCGAGGGGGTCCGGCAGCAGGTCGAGGAAATCATCGGCCAGGGTCAGCAGGCGCCGAGCGGGCACATCCCGTTCACGCCGCGCGCCAAGAAGGTGCTGGAGCTTTCGCTGCGCGAGGCGCTTCAGCTGGGCCACAACTACATCGGCACGGAGCACATCCTGCTCGGGCTGATCCGTGAGGGCGAGGGCGTCGCCGCCCAGGTGCTGGTCAAGCTCGGCGCCGACCTCAACCGGGTCCGCCAGCAGGTGATTCAGCTGCTCTCGGGCTACCAGGGCAAGGAGCCGGCCGCGGCCGGCGCCGCTGCCGGCGAGGCCGCGCCGTCCACGTCGCTGGTCCTCGACCAGTTCGGGCGCAACCTCACCCAGGCCGCCCGCGAGGGCAAGCTCGACCCGGTCATCGGGCGGGAAAAGGAAATCGAGCGGGTCATGCAGGTGCTGTCCCGCCGCACCAAGAACAACCCGGTGCTGATCGGCGAGCCCGGCGTCGGCAAGACCGCCGTCGTCGAGGGGCTGTCGCAGTCCATCGTCAAGGGCGAGGTGCCCGAGACGCTCAAGGACAAGCAGCTCTACACGCTCGACCTGGGCGCGCTGGTGGCCGGCTCGCGTTACCGCGGTGACTTCGAGGAGCGCCTCAAGAAGGTGCTCAAGGAGATCCGCACCCGCGGCGACATCATCCTGTTCATCGACGAGATCCACACCCTGGTGGGTGCGGGTGCCGCCGAGGGCGCGATCGACGCCGCCTCGATCCTCAAGCCGATGCTGGCGCGAGGCGAGCTGCAGACCATCGGTGCGACCACCCTGGACGAGTACCGCAAGCACCTGGAGAAGGACGCCGCGCTCGAGCGCCGCTTCCAGCCCATCCAGGTGGGTGAGCCGTCGCTGGCCCACACCATCGAGATCCTCAAGGGTCTGCGCGACCGTTACGAGGCCCACCACCGGATCAGCATCACCGACGCCGCCCTGGTGGCCGCGGCGACGCTGGCCGACCGATACATCTCGGACCGCTTCCTGCCGGACAAGGCGATCGACCTGATCGACGAGGCCGGCGCCCGGATGCGCATCCGCCGGATGACCGCGCCGCCGGACCTCCGCGACTTCGACGAGCGCATCGCCCAGGTGCGGCGCGACAAGGAGTCCGCGATCGACGCGCAGGACTTCGAGCGGGCTGCCCAGCTGCGCGACAAGGAGAAGCAGCTGCTGGGCCAGAAGGCGCAGCGGGAAAAGGAGTGGAAGGCCGGCGACCTGGACGTGGTGTCCGAGGTCGACGACGAGCAGATCGCCGAGGTGCTGGGCAACTGGACCGGCATCCCGGTCTACAAGCTGACCGAGGAGGAGACCTCCCGGCTGCTCCGCATGGAGGATGAGCTGCACAAGCGGGTCATCGGCCAGGAGGACGCGGTCCAGGCGGTGTCCAAGGCGATCCGGCGCACCCGGGCCGGCCTGAAGGACCCGAAGCGGCCGTCCGGCTCGTTCATCTTCGCCGGCCCGTCCGGTGTCGGTAAGACCGAGCTGTCCAAGGCCCTCGCGGAGTTCCTGTTCGGCTCCGAGGACGCGCTGATCCAGCTGGACATGTCCGAGTTCCACGACCGTTACACGGTGTCCCGGCTCGTCGGTGCCCCGCCCGGTTACGTGGGTTACGACGAGGGTGGCCAGCTGACCGAGAAGGTGCGGCGTAAGCCGTTCTCGGTGGTGCTGTTCGACGAGATCGAGAAGGCCCACCCGGACGTGTTCAACACGCTGCTGCAGATCCTGGAGGACGGTCGGCTGACCGACGGTCAGGGTCGCATCGTGGACTTCAAGAACACGGTGATCATCCTGACCACCAACCTGGGCACGCGTGACGTGGCCAAGGCGGTGTCGCTGGGCTTCCAGGCCTCCGAGGCCGAGGAGTCGAACTACGAGCGGATGAAGCAGAAGGTCAACGACGAGCTGAAGAACCACTTCCGCCCCGAGTTCCTCAACCGCATCGACGACACGATCGTCTTCCACCAGCTTCGCCAGGACGAGATCCTGCAGATCGTCGACATCTTCGTGTCGCGCATCGAGACCCAGCTCAAGAACAAGGACATGGGTCTCGAGCTCACCGACACCGCGAAGAAGTACTTGGCGAACAAGGGCTTCGACCCGGTGCTGGGCGCCCGGCCGCTGCGCCGCACGATCCAGCGCGAGCTGGAGGACACGCTGTCCGAGCAGATCCTCTTCAACGAGCTGCGCCCCGGCCAGATCGTGGTGGTGGACTGCGAGGGCGACCCGGCGCTGATCGAGAAGTCCAAGCTCACCTTCACCGGAGCCGACCGTGGCTCCAACGTCCCGGACGCGGTGCCCGCCGACCTCGGCGCGGCCGCCACGACCGAGGAGTAAGCAAGCAGTTCTGCAGAGCGGCCCGGCGTTTATCGCGCCGGGCCGCTTTTACTTGTCGCCGGCCAGCACGAACTCTTCGCCGCGCGGCTCGACCAGGCCGTCCTCGACCAGCCCGGCCAGTGCTCTGGCCCGCTGCACCTCGTCGCTCCACACCACGTCGAGGCGCTGGCGGGGGACCGGGCCGGTGGCGTGCCGCAGCACCTCGAGCAGCAGGCCGCGCACCTGGCGGTCGGTGCCGGCGTAGCGCTGCGGTTTGCGGCTCGGGCCGTCCGGGAGCTTCGCCCCGCTCGCGCGCCACAGGCAGCTCTCCTCGACCGGGCAGATCAGGCATTTGGGCGAGCGGGCCGTGCAGACGATGGCGCCGAGCTCCATGAAGGCGATGCTGGCCCGCGCGGCCCTCTTTGTTTCCGCGGGCAGGAGATCCGCGACTGCCACGAGATCGGCGGCGGTGGTCGCCGGCCCGGCATCCGGCAACCCCTCGATCACCCGGGACACCACCCGCCGGACGTTCGTGTCCACGACCGGGTGACGCTGCCCGAAGGCGAAGGTGGCGACCGCCCGCGCGGTGTAGGTGCCGATGCCGGGCAGGGCGAGCAGCTCATCGAGGTCGGACGGGACCTGGCCGTCGTGCCGCGCGACCATCGCCACCGCGCACGCGTGCAGGCGCATCGCCCGGCGCGGATAACCCAGCCGGCCCCACATCCGGATCGCCTCGGCCGGCGGGTCCTGGGCCAGCGCGGACGGCGTGGGCCAGCGGTTCATCCAGGCGTGCCAGGCGGGCTCGACGCGTACGACCGGCGTCTGCTGGAGCATCACCTCGCTGACCAGCACGCCCCACGGCGTCGTCTCCGGCTGCCGCCACGGCAGATCTCGGGCATTAGCGTCATACCAGGCGATGGCGTTGTCGGCGAAGGTCATCAGGCCCTCTACTGTAGGCGTGTGCACGAGCTAGCCATCACCGTGATCGGCCCGGATCGCACCGGGATCGTGGCCGACGTCGCCGAAGTGCTGGCCGGCGCCGGCGCCAACCTCTCCGACTCCACCATGACCCGGCTGCGCGGACACTTCGCGATGACCCTGATCTGCACCGGTCCGTCCGCCGACGCCGTGGAGAAGGCGCTCGAGCCGCTCACCGCGGACGGGAAGCTGCTGTCCACCGTGCGCGCGGTGCAGCCCGAGACGGACGCCGCCGCGAACGGGGAGCCATACCTGGTCAGCGTGCACGGCGCCGACCGGCTCGGCATCGTGGCCGCGGTGACCCGGGTGGTCGCGGCGGTCGGCGGCAACATCACCGACCTGACGACCCGGCTGACCGGGCCGCTCTATGTGATCATCGCCGAGGTGGACCTGCCGCCGGACGCCGCCGACGAGCTGGCCCAGCAGCTCGGGGTCGCCGCTTCCGAGCTGGGGGTCGACGTCACTCTGCGGCGCGCCGAGTCGGAGATCCTGTGACCGATCCGCTCAACTGGAAGCCCGACATGCTCGGCGTGGAGGGCCGGGTGCTGCCGGTGGTGACCGCGCCGGCCGCCGTGCTCAGCGCCGTCGGGGCCGAGGTGGACCCGGCCGAGCCCGCGATCGTGCAGCTGGCGGCCGATCTGGTGGCCACCATGCAGGTGTCGCCGGGCTGCGTGGGGCTGGCCGCGCCGCAGGTCGGGGTCGGTGCGCAGGTGTTCGTCGTGGACGTCACGCAGCACCCGAAGACCGCGACCACACACGGCACGTTCGTGCTCTGCAACGCCCGCGTGGTGGAGGCGAGCCGCTGGCGGCCGGGCCGGGAGGGCTGCATGTCCGTGCCGGATCTGACCGGCGACGTGAAGCGCGCCGGCCGCATCGTGGTCGAGGCCGTCCTCCCCGGCACGGGTGAACAGGTGCGCCTGACGACTGACGCTTTCGAGGCGCGGGCGCTGCAACACGAGATCGATCACTGTGCCGGAAAGCTGTTCCTCGATCGGGTCGCCGGGGCGCACGCCATCTACCAGCGCAAGGTCTACCTATAAGCGAGGCGCTGTCGCGTACCTCGGCGCGTCGCGCTGGTTCGCCTCTCGCGTCGGCGTACGGTGACCCCATCATGCGATCGACGGTCGGTCCCCTTCCTCCCGCCGTTTACTGGCGGCGCCGAGCCGTGGTGCTGGGAGCACTGCTGCTCGTCGTCATCGTGTTCTTCGTCTCCTGCACCGGCGGTGACGACGACAAGAACAAGCGTGGCGCCACGGGCACCGGCGCGTCCCAGGGTGCGACCCCCGCGCCGTCGAGTTCCACGCCGGAGGAGGAGCCGTCCTTCACGGACGCGCTGCCCGGCGGACCGTCCCTGCCGGCGCCGGAAGATGTCGACCCGTCGGCGAACACGAATCCGAATCCGGTCCCCGGCACCAACCCGTCCGGCGGCACCGGCACCGGCACCGGGACCGGCACCGGCAACAACGCGAACGTGACCGCGCCGACCGACGGCACCTGCGCCGACCAGGAAGTCTCGGTGACCCCGCTGCCGGCCTCGGCCACGGTCAAGCGCGGCGCGCCGGTGGTGATCCGGCTCAAGATAAAGAACATCTCGACCCGGTCCTGCACGCGTGACCTCGGCGCCGGCGCCCAGGAGCTCTATCTCGACCAGGGCGCCCGCAAATACTGGTCGTCGGACACCTGCAGCGCCGACCGCAGCAGCAACCCGACCGCCATGCGTCCCGGCGCCGAGTACGAATACACGGTCACCTGGAACGGCCGCCAGACCAGCAAGTGCGAGGCCGCCCTGCCCGCCGGCCCGGCCCCGCCGCCCGGCCAGTTCGAGCTGCGCGGCCGCCTCGGCACCAAGGTCAGCGAACCGGTCGTCATCACCGTCGCCGCTTAATGCATCGCGGCCCGTCGCCGCGCCGTGCCACGATCTCGCGGTGACTTCACAGCTCTGGGGCGAGGACCGCGCGGCCGGTTACGACGAAGACGAGATGTTCAGCCCGGCCGCGGTCGACCCGGCCGTCGACTTCCTGGCCGCCCTGGCCACCGAGGGGCGGGCCCTGGAGTTCGCGATCGGCACCGGCCGGATCGGACTCCCGCTCAGCGCCCGCGGCGTCGCCGTCTCCGGCATCGACACCTCAGAGGCCATGCTCAACGTCCTGCGCGCAAAGCCCGGCGCCGACCAACTCGAGATCGTCACCGGCGACATGTCCACCGACCGCGTCGAGGGCGAGTTCGACCTCGTCTACCTGGTCTACAACACCATCTCGAACCTGCTAACCCAGCGCGCCCAGGTCGCCTGCTTCCGCAACGCCGCCCGCCACCTGCGCCCCGGCGGTCATTTCGTCATCGAGCTCCAGGTCCCCGACCTGCGCCTGCTCCCTCCCGGCGCGGTCGCCGTCCCCTTCACGGTCGCCGCCGACCGGGTCGGTTTCGACACCTACGACCTGCTGACCCAGCGTCTGACCTCCCACCACTACCGCATCACCGAGGGCAAGGCGAGCGTCGTCCACTCCGAACACCGCTATGCCTGGCCCGCCGAGCTGGATCTGATGGCCGAGCTGGCCGGCCTGACCCTCGCCGAACGCTGGGCCGACTGGACCAGAGCGGAGTTCACCGCCGACAGCCCGTCGCACGTCTCGGTCTGGCGCAAATCAAACCCATGATCGGGTACGCCGAACACAAAGCCCCGCCACCCCAGCCGGCCAGGCGCCCCTCGAGGCCGTAGCGCCCGCATCCGCCCCGGCGGGACTTCCATCTACCTTCCATGGATCGCGTTCGATCGGACCGTCACCATTGAGGCTGTGCCGGCCTACGACGACTACACGCGATCGGCGGCGGGCCCCGGATTCGGAACCGTCCTGGTGCTCGTCTCGGTCATCTGCACCCTGGCCTATTGCCATGTGAGCCAGGATCCGACGGCGGGCCTGGGCTACGGCTCCGGCGACCGGCCGGAGGAGATGCGCTACTCCCTGTGCTCCGCGGAGACCGGTCCTTGCCCGCCAACCGGCTTCAAGTGGCAGATCCCCGCCGCCGGCGCGATCTCGACACGGTTCAACCTGGACGACCCCGAACGCACCGAACTGTCGGGCGCAATGGAGCTGCACGCGTCGTCGTTCGTCGACAACCAGGCCCGCGACTGCGCGGCGGTCATCGCTTGGTCGATCGAGGCAGAGGGCCGGCCGGTGACCGGGGACACGCTGCCGGCCGGAGACCGTGACCAGCCGGTCGCCGGAGCTCCGCCGCCCGGCGCGAAGGTCATCACCCTGACGGCACGGCGGACGGACGCCGAGCCCTGCCCGGCCACCTTCCAATGGACCTACGCAAAACTGACCGAGGCCGACTGACGCAGCGCCGCCTTCCCGGCCCAGCGGAAGTCCAGGCCCTCAGGCCGCCGATCGTCTCCGCCCCGGACTGGATGATCCAGTAGTCGCGGTTCAGCTCCGTGCCGGCGAACGCGGGCCGGAAAACCCAACCCCACATGGCGCCGTGGAAGTCCTGGAAAGCCTCGACCGCGGGGGTCTCGATCTCCCACCAGACGATCCGGTCAGACATACCGCTCGAGGATGGAGGCCTCGGCCAGCCGGGAGAGGCCCTCGCGCACGCCCCGGGCCCGCGCGTCCCCCACACCCTCCACCGCCTGCAGATCCTCCACCGTGGCCCCCAGCAGGCGCTGCAGGCTGCCGAAATGGTCGACCAGCCGGTCGACGATCGGCGCCGGCAGTCGCGGCACCTTGGCCAGCAGGCGGAAGCCACGCGGGCTCACCGCCGCGTCCAGCGCGTCCGTCGCCGCCGGGTAACCGATCGCCTTGGCCACCGCGACCAGGTCGATCATCTCGGTGGCGGTGAGCAGATCGAGTTCGACCAGCGCCTCGTCGAGCGTGCGCGACTTGCGGCCGGTCGGCAGGTAGTCGCGGATCACCAGCGTGCGGTCCGAGTCGACGCCGGCCATCAGCTCGTCGAGTTGCAGTGCCAGCAGGCGGCCGTCGGTGCCCAGCTCCACCACGTAGCCCGAGATCTCGTCGGCGATCCGGCGGACCATCTCGAGGCGCTGCACCACGGCCACCGCGTCGCGGACCGTGACCAGGTCCTCGATCTCGAGCGCGGACAGCGTGCCGGACACCTCGTCGAGCCGCAGCTTGTATCGCTCCAGCGTGGCCAATGCCTGGTTGGCCCGGGACAGGATGGCGGCCGAGTCGTCGAGGACGTGGCGTTGGCCGTTCACATAGAGCCCGATGATCCGCATCGACTGGCTCACCGAGATGACCGGGAAGCCGGACTGCTTGGCCACCCGCTCGGCGGTGCGGTGCCGGGTGCCGGACTCCTCGGACGGGATGCCCGGGTCGGGCATCAGATGCACGGCCGCGCGGACGATGCGGGTGCCGTCGCTGGACAGCACCACCGCGCCGTCCATCTTGCACAGCTCGCGCAGCCGGGTCGCGGAGAACTCGACGTCGAGCGGGAAGCCGCCGGTGCAGATCGCCTCGACGACCGCATCGTGCCCGAGAACGATCAGCGCGCCGGTGCGCCCGCGGAGGATCCGCTCGAGCCCGTCGCGCAACGCCGTGCCCGGCGCCATCAGCGCGAGATTGGCCCGCAACGGGTCGCCGCTGACTCCGCCGCCGGTCAAACCGGCCGCTGTCGGCACCGATCCGCGGGGCGCGGAACCATTCACGCCCGGACGCGGCGCACTGTTGGGCACGGCGGGCTTGGATGGATCACGCTCGAGCGGCACCGGTACATTCTACGGACTGTCATCCAGGTCAACGAGGCGCGGTGCAAGGAATGCTCCGTAGCGTGATGATCTGTGACTCAATGTCACCGGCTCGCGGAGGCCTTGGCGGCCGCCTGCAACGCGCTGCGCAAGTCGCCGACCTCGATCACGTCCATGCCGCGCGGCACTCCGCCGGTCGCGTCGGCGCCGCAGCCCGGCGGCACCAGCGCGGTGCGGAAGCCCAGCCGCGCCGCCTCGGCCAGCCGGCGCCCGACCGCGCCCACCCGGCGGATCTCGCCGGTCAGCCCCACCTCACCGATCGCCACGAGGTGTGGCGCCATCGCCAGATCGAGCCCGCCGGAGGCCACGGCCAGCGCCATCGCCAGGTCGGCGGACGGCTCGATCAGCCGGATGCCGCCGACGGTGGCGGCGAACACCTCGCGGTTGTAGAGCTTCAGCTGCTTGGTGCGGCGCTCGAGGACGGCGAGCACCATGGCCAGTCGCGCGCTGTCGAGACCCGACACGGTGCGCCGCGGCGAACCCTGCACCTCGGCGCCGATCAGCGCCTGCACCTCGGTCACCAGCGCGCGCCGGCCCTCCATGGCGACCGTCACACAGGTGCCGGGCACCGGCTCCTGATAACGCGTGAGGAAGAGCCCGCTCGGGTCGGCCAGGCTGGTGATGCCGCCCTCGTGCATCTCGAAGCAGCCCACCTCGTCGGCGGCGCCGTAACGGTTCTTCACCCCGCGCACCAGCCGCAGCGAGGAGTGCTTGTCGCCCTCGAAGTGCAGCACCACGTCGACCAGGTGCTCGAGCACGCGGGGACCGGCCACCTGACCGTCTTTGGTCACGTGACCGACGAGCACGGTGGCGATGCCCCGCTCTTTCGCCACGCTGACGATGGCCGCGGTGACCGCGCGCACCTGGGTCACGCCACCGGGCACGCCCTCCTGGCCCTGGGTCGAGATGGTCTGCACCGAGTCGAGCACCAGCAGGCCCGGCTTGACCGCGTCGAGATGCCCGAGCACCGCGCCCAGGTCACTCTCGGACGCCAGAAAGAGCCTTTCGTCGAGCGCGCCCAGGCGCTCGGCCCGCAGCCGCACCTGGCTCACCGACTCCTCGCCGCTGACCACGAGGGACGGTGTGCCGGCGCCGACCGCCCACTGCTGGGCCACATCGAGCAGCAGGGTCGATTTGCCCACCCCGGGCTCGCCGGCCAGCAGCACCACCGCGCCGGGCACCAGGCCGCCGCCGAGCACTCGGTCGAGCTCGCTGACGCCGGTCGGCACCGCCTTGGCCGGGGCCGCGCTGATCTGCGCGATCGGGCGGGCCGGCTCGGACGGGAGGCGGGAGCTGACCACGCGGCCGGACACCATCGGACCGGTCACCGTGGACTCGATCACCGAGCCCCACTCGTTGCACTCCGGACAGCGGCCCAGCCACTTGGGCGGCTGATGACCGCAGGCGTCGCAGACGAAGGCCGGCTTGGGCGCCCTGGTCGAAGTGGTGCGGGAACTCGTCACCGGCACAAGTTAGCCGCCGGGTATGACAGAACCCGCGTCACTCGCCCTCGGACTCGTGGTTCTCACCCTCGATCGCCGAGCCGCGAGGCGCCGGCGAGAACGGGGTGCCGGTCGGCGCGGCCAAGGTCAGCGACGGCGCGCCGTTGCTGAACTCGAAGATCAGGTTGGCCGACATGCCCGGGGCCAGCCGGCCGGAGAGGCCCACCAGCTGCAACTGCTGCGGGTCGCCGGGCAGGAAGGACGCGTAGCTCATCGGGGCGATGGTGATCCGGGCCGGCTGCAGCTGCGGCTCGGCGGGCGCGGCCGACTCGGACGGAGCCGCCGCCGACGGATCGGGGTCACCGGACGGCTGGTTCTCCGGCGTCTCGGTGTCCGGCGTGGCCGGCGGGCGGCTGCCGGACGGCTCCGGCGCTGCGCTCGGCGACGCCGCGGACGCGCCACCGGACAACCCGACCTGGCGGGCCGACACGACCTGCGCGGAGCCGCCCTGGGCGGGCGCGCTGCTGATGTCGACCGTGATCTCGGACGTGGTCTTGTTGAAGATGGCCACCTCGAGCGGCGCGTTTTCGCTCGACACGTAACCCTCGGGGCCGTTGTAGACGACCTGCAGGTTGCGGATCGCGACACTGCCGTCGGCGGTGTCCGCGTTGACGCCCGAGTTGGACGGTCGCTTGAGTGCGGTCTCGGCGACCTGGCCGGCACTGCATGCGGTCAACGCGAGCGCGGCGACCGTGGCGAGCCCCGCGGTCAGCGCGGCGCGGCGGGCACCTGACAGGCGCATCTTCAGCCTCCAACGTCGGACAGTGGCTTTGGTCAGCCTAGAGGGCGGTGATCCGGCCCGTGCGGCGACCCGGCCAATACCCCTCACCGCTAAACCCCACTCCCGCTGAAGACCAGCAGCAGCACGTCGATCAGGGCCACCACGATCACCGCGCGGAACATCGCCACCGGTCGGCCGGTCGCTTTCCGCGCCGCGTACCAGCCGAGGGGAAGGACCACGACGGCGGCCGCGATCGCCGCCCAGCCGGCCCACGACGGCGGTCCGGCGGGCCCGAAGACCAGCGCGAGGGTCGCGCCCAGCAGAAGCGTCCCGGCGGCGATCTGGGACCAGCCCGCGCCGAGCCGATGCGGCAGGCCACGCACGCCGGTCGCGGCGTCGTCGGCCAGGTCGGGCAGCACATTGGCGAAGTGCGCGCCGCCACCGAGCAGCGCGCCCGCGGCGACCAGCCAGGCCGGCGGCGCGGGATGCCCGGGCAGCGCCACCACCACGAAGGCCGGGAGCAGCCCGAACGCCACCAGATAGGGCACGATCGAGAACGCGGTGGATTTCAGCGGCCAGTCATAGAGCAGCGCGAACACCCCGACCAGCGTGATGCACACCGTCGCCGCCCAGCCGAACGGCAGCCCCAGGAACGGGATCAGAAGCGAGGAGATCAAACCCGCGATCCCGACGGTACGCCGGGAGACGGCGCCCGCCGCGACAGGTTTGTCGGTGCGCCCGGCCACCCGATCCCGATCCGCATCGAGCCAGTCGTTGACCCAGCCCACCGCCAGCTGGGTGGCGGCCACCGCGGCCGCGACCCCGAGGATCGCCCAGCCACGATGGCCCACCCCCACCGCGAGCAGGGTCATCGCCAGGGTCACCGCGCCGCCCGGCTCGGGGTGCGCGGACTTCAGCAGGGCCAGAGCGCGGGACATGAGAGCAGTGTGGTGGTTGTGACGTCCGCATGCCACGCTCGATCACATGCGTCTGCGCCCGCGCAACGACCCGAGACAGTACGACGACCTGGCCGGGGAGTGGTGGCGGCCGGGTGGGACGTTCGAGATTCTGCACTGGCTGGCGGCGGCGCGCGGGGCGCTCGTACCCGAAGCCTCTCGATCCGGCGCCGTTCTGGTCGATGCGGGCTGCGGCGCCGGGCTGCTGGCCCCGCATGTGCGCCGCCTCGGTTACCTGCACGTGGGCATCGACCTGCGGAAATCCGGTCTGGAGCAGTCCGCCGGGCGGGGCGTGACCCCGGTCCGCGGCGACGTGACCGCCCTGCCGCTGGCCGAGGCCTGTGCCGACGTCGTGGTGGCCGGCGAGATCCTCGAGCACGTCGCCGACCTGCCGGGCACGGTCGCCGAGCTGTCCCGGGTGCTGCGGCCCGGCGGCACGGTGGTGCTGGACACGGTCAATCGCACCGCGCTGGGCCGGTTCATCACGGTCACCGCGGGGGAGGCGCTCCGGATCGCCCCGATCGGCCTTCATGATCCAGCGCTCTTCGTGGATCCGGGCGAACTGACCGGTCAGTTCGCCCGGCACGGCATCAAGCTTCGGGTCAGGGGTATCCGTCCGACCGTGGGCGGAATGCTGCGCTGGCTGGCGCCGGTTCGGAAGCCGGTCAGCGGATGGCCGCTCGGCCGGGTGGTGCCGACCTTTTCCAAGGCGGTGCTCTATCAGGGCCTCGGGACGAAGGAGCTTGCATGATCGACGAGGCCCGGCGGCTGGCGCCCCGGTTCGCGGCCCGTGCCGAGGCACACGACCGGGCCGGCGTCTTCCCGTCCGAGGACTTCGAGGACCTGCGGCGGGCCGGTCTGTTCGGGCTGATGGTGCCGAGCCGGCTGGGCGGGGCCGGCGCGAGCTTCTCCGAGTACGCCGCCGTCGCGTACGAGCTGGCCCGAGGCAACGGCGCCACCGCCCTGATCTTCAACATGCACGCCTCGGTGACCGGCGCCCTGGCCGCGGTGAGCGACGAGCTCGCCGACGCCCTCGGCCTCCCACCCTCCGCCCTGGATGCCCGCGACGGCTACCTGGCCGCGGCCGCCAAGGGCAGCTGGTACGCGGTGGCGATGAGCGAACGCGGCGCCGGCTCCCGGCTCTCCCAGATCACCACCGCCTACGAACCGGTCGACGGCGGCTTCCACATCAAGGGCAGCAAGACGTTCTGCTCGGGCGCCGGGCACGCCGACGGTTACCTGGTCGCGGCCCGCAAGGGCGACGACCCGGCACAGGTCAGTCAGTTCCTGGTGCCGCCCGGCGACGGCCTGCGGGTGGAGCAGACCTGGGACGCGCTGGGCATGCGCGCCACCGGCTCCAACGACCTGCACCTGGACGTGACGGTGCCGACCGGCGCGCTGCTCGGCGGGGTGGAGGGGCTGGCGCTGGTGGTCGCCCAGCTGGCGCCGCACTGGATGGTGGCCAGTTACGCCGCGGTCTACACCGGTGTGGCACGGGCCGCGGTCGATGCGGCGGTCGAGCACGTCGCCGCGCGCAAGCTGGGGCATCTGCCCGCCGTACGGGCCCGGATCGGCCGGGCCGACGCGCAGGTGGCGGCGGCCCACCTCGCGGTCATGGAAGCCGCCCGCCGGGTCGACGAGCAGCCCGGCGAGGACGAGACCAACCGGTGGGTCTGGCGAGCGAAGTTGCTGGCCGGGACCACGGCGGCCGAGGTGGCGGCCTCGATGCTGGAGGCGGCCGGCACCAGCGCGATGCGGCGCGGCCATCCGCTGGAACGGCTCTATCGCGACGCCCGCGCGGGTTCGCTGCAACCGGCGACCTCGGACGTCTGCGCGGACTGGCTGGGTGTGGCCGCCATCGGGGGCGATCCGGATTCCGAGGGGTCGGCCCCGCGCTGGTAAAAGCCTGGGGAGGCAGAAACGTGGACAGGACCGCTTCGATTGCCGGGATCGGCACCGCCTTTCCGCCATCGGCGGCGCAGGACGACCTCTGGTCGGGCTTCTTCGCGCGGCATTACACCGGCGGCCGGATCGGGCTGGCCCAGCGGATCTTCGCGAACTCCGGGGTGAAGACCCGGCAGGCGGCGGTCAGCCCGCTGCTCGAAGACGTCTCGGACTGGTCCACCGAGCGCCGGATGCGCCGCTACCAGGTCGAGGCCGTGCCGCTCGGAAAGGAAGCGGTCGAGCGGGCGCTGACCGACGCCGGGATCACCGCCGGCCAGGTGGGTCTGTTCGCGGTCTGCTCGTGCACCGGATATGCCACGCCGGGGCTGGACATCCTGCTGGCCCGTGACCTAGGCATGTCACCGAACGTGCAGCGCCTCTTCGTCGGCCACATGGGCTGTTACGCCGCGTTGCCGGGGCTGGGCACCGTCGCCGACTTCGTCGTCGCCCGGGATCGCCCCGGCCTGCTGCTCTGCGCCGAGCTGACCAGCCTGCACATGCAACCGTCGAGCGCCCGCGCGGACATCCAGCAGATCGTCTCGCACGCGCTCTTCTCGGACGCGGCGGCCGCCGTCGTGGTCACTCCGGGTTCTTCCGGGTACGCGATCCGCGAGATCGCCGCGGTCACCGATGCGACCACCGCCGGGCACATGACGTGGGAGGTCACCGACCTGGGCTTCCGGATGGGTCTGTCACCACAGGTGCCGTCGGTGCTGGCGTTGCACGTCCGCAAGCTGGTCGACGACCTGCTGGCCCGGCACGGCCTGACGGTCGCCGACGTGGACGGCTGGGCGGTCCACCCGGGCGGCCCCAAGATCCTGGACGTGGTCGAGGAACAACTGGACCTGCCGGCCGGCGCCCTCGAGGAGTCCCGGTCGGTGCTCTCCGACTGCGGCAACTGCTCGTCACCGACCGTCCTGTTGGTCTTCGAAGCGCTCCGCCGTCGCGCCCGCCCACCCGCGCGCGTGGTGATGCTCGCCTTCGGTCCCGGCCTGACCCTCTACGGCGCCCTGCTGGAAGGCCCTACAGTTGCGGCGTGACCGAGGAGCGCAGCCGCGGCGTGCTGCTTTACACGTGCGCCGCGATCGTGCTCGTCGTCGGTGGCGTCTGGTTCGTGCGCGCGGCGCCGCAGACCGGCGCCGACCCGCGGGTGCCGCAGTGGCGTGAGACGGTCGAGCGGCTGGTGCCCGACGAGCCGCTGCTGGGCATGTCCGAGTCGATCGTGCTCACCAGTGACACCACCACCGAGCGCACCTCCGAGGTCGACGGCGGATCCTTCGCGCTGACCGTGATCTGTGCCGGCACCGGGCAGGTGCGGGTGCGGCTGAGCACCACCGGCACCGACTCCGGCCGCGCCGTGCCGTGCTCCGACGCCCCCGAGCCGCAGGTGCTGCGGGTGGCGCTGGCCGACCAGTTCTATATGAAGGTCTCGGCCGAGGACGACGACGCGGGCGCGGTCTTCCGCTGGCGGCTGGAACGCGCCCGGCGGTACTGACCTTTCTTTCGAGCCCGTTTTCGTTTTCGCTAGAGCCGGGCCAGGTCGGCTCTGATCGGCTCGATCGACGCCGTGCGGATCTCAGTGCGGATGATCTCGCCGCCGCGGTTGACCAGCACGGCTGCCGCGGTGCCGTCCGGCGCCGCCAGCTTGAGGTGTTTGCGCAGCTCACTCGTCGGATCGCGGAGCTCGCGCACGGTCTTGCCCTGCGCCTGCGGGGTCGCGCCGGTGGGCGGTGTGGTGCCGGCCCGCGGCTTTTCCGAGGTCACCGTCACGACCGCGATCTCCGGGCGCACCGCGTCGATCGCCGCCCGGACCAGGCTCGTGCAGTCGCAGCCGTCCACGAGCAGGATCACCGCCGGTAGCTGACCACGGAGCGCGACCGCCTGGCCGTCCGGCCCGGTGAGCTCGAGCGCCGGAAGCGTGTCGCCACGATCGTCGGTGCTGTTTGCTGTGCGCTGGGTGGCCGGCGAGCGGGACGGGCCGGGCCAGGCCGACGCGAAGAGGCTCGCCACCGTCACGAGCAGCGCCATCGAGATGATCAGCACCGGGGCGCGGACACCGGAGCTCGCGATCCGGCGCAGCCGGCGCATGCCGGGGCGCGCCGCGAAGCGCTCCCACCGGCTGTGCGGAGCCGACACGGCCAGTTCGGCCTGCACGGCCCTGACCTCGTCATCAAGCTCGGAAAGGTCGTCCGGGATGACGATGACGCCCCACTCGTCGGGCAACTCGGGCAGGTCGTCAGATTGACCGCCGTCATTCGGCCATTCGCCGCCGTTGTCACTCAAGCTGCCCACGTGTCACCCTCCCCCCACACCGACCCAGAAGCGTCGTACGAGGACTTAGGGCTAGCCTCCCTCACGCCGAGCCGGACCGCCAGTAGTGTTCGTTTCCCGACCCGAGCGATAAGCTTGACCTCGCATAGACGCCAGTTCCGACATTTACGACTCGATCGCCAGAGTCGTGACGCTGTGCTCACGCTGAGTGACTGAGACAGCTCGCGGCCCGCATGTCAAGCGGGAGAAAGGCCCGTCACAGGGCCCCTGAGCTGCACTAACAGTCACGGGCAGGGTGAGACATCGCTGCCTGAGCGTGTTACCCTAGACACAGCGAAAGGGGTTTCGAACCTATGGTTTTCAGTGTCGGCGAGACCGTTGTTTACCCCCATCACGGGGCCGCACTCATCGAGGCAATCGAGACTAGAACTATCAAGGGCGTGGAAAAGCTGTACCTCGTCCTGCGGGTCGCCCAGGGCGACCTGACGGTCCGCGTGCCCGCTGAGAACGCCGAGATCGTCGGCGTGCGTGAAGTGGTCGGCGAGGAAGGCCTGGGCAAGGTCTTCGACGTCCTCCGCGCACCGCACACCGAGGAGCCGACCAACTGGTCGCGGCGTTACAAGGCCAATCTCGAGAAGCTTGCCTCCGGTAACCCGCTCAAGGTTGCCGAAGTCGTTCGTGACCTCTGGCGTCGTGAGCGTGAGCGCGGACTCTCGGCCGGGGAGAAGCGCATGCTCGCCAAGGCCCGCGACATCCTCGTCGGTGAGGTGGCCCTCGCCGAGAAGAGCACGAAGGACGAGGCGGAAGTCCTCCTCGACAAGGTGCTGACCGAGGCTTGAGTCGACCACCCATCCCTCACGGCAACATCTGAGAAGGACCGCGACGTGACCGCGCAGCTCAATGCTCGGGGTGACGTCGCGGTCCTCGTTCCTGCGGCCGGCGCCGGGGTGCGACTGGGTCCTGGTGGCCCAAAGGCGCTCCGGCTTTTGGCTGGAGAACCGCTGTTGGTCCATGCGGTCCGCCGGGTGGCGGCCGCTTCTTCGGTACGCCTCATCGTGGTCGCCGCCCCCGCCGCGGAGGTGTCGGCGGTGCGCGAGCTGCTCGCTCCCGTGGCGCCGGTGATCGTGGTGGCCGGCGGCGCCGAGCGGCAGGAGTCCGTGGCGCTCGCGCTGGCGGCGATCCCCGCGGACATCGGCATCGTCCTCGTGCACGACGCCGCCCGCGCCCTGACGCCGCCCGCCCTGATCGAGTCGGTGGCGGCCGCGGTCCGGGCCGGCCATCCCGCGGTGATCCCGGTGCTGCCGGTGGTGGACACGATCAAAGAGGTCGGCCCGGAAGCCGTCGTGCTCGGCACGGTGGACCGGTCCGTCTTGCGGATCGTGCAAACTCCGCAGGGCTTCCGGCACGACGTGCTGGCCACGGCACACGCGGCGGCCGCCGGCGCGCTGACCGATGACGCCGGGCTGGCCGAGAAGGCCGGGGTGCCGGTCACCTGCATCCCCGGCTCCGAGCTCGCCCTCAAGATCACTCGTCCGCTCGATCTGGTCCTGGCCGAGGCCCTGCTGCACCTAGCCTGACCTGCTCCGCTTGTCCTGACCTACTGCCCCTGTCCTGACTTCGCGGCCAGGTCCAGCAGGAACTGCGGCATCCGGCCGGCGCCGAAATCGTAGAAGCGTGCCCAGGTCGGCGTGATCGCGATGCGTGCCATCTGCGGATACATCGCGCGGACGTTCTTCTCGAACTCGGCGGCCGCGTCGCCCATGTTCTTGCGGGCGGCGGCGAGGTATTCCGGGACCACGCCATCGACGATCTCGATGTCGGCGCGGCCGCGGATCGAGAGGCAGCGCGCATCCCCTGGGGTGTCGCCGCCTTCGACGGTCAGGGCGACGTCCGGGCGGGCGGACAGGGCGGCCGCCTTGGGTGCGGTCGTGGCGGTCGAGACCACGAACTGTTCGCCGGTCCAGAAGAAGCCGACCGGCACCACCCGCGGCGTTCCGTCCTTGCCGTTGTAGGCGAGTCGGGCGAGCGAGGCGGTGGCGAGCAGGTCCTGCGCGCCGGTCACGGCCAGCTCATCCTCGATCTCCTGGCGATTCATGATGGTTCTCCTTCGGGTCTGGTGGCGACCGTCGTGGCCGCGCTCGCATCAGGGACGAAGCCGGCCGCGCTTCCTCGACATTGTTCTCGGCGGAATCTCATAGGGTGTCGGGGTGATCTTTCCGCGGGTCGGCATGGGAACGGATGTGCACGCGTTCGCGGACGGACAGGAGTGCTGGGTCGCCGGCCTGCACTGGCCGGACCAGGCCGGGCTGTCCGGACATTCCGACGGCGATGTGGCCGCGCACGCCGCCTGCGACGCGCTGTTCAGCGCGGCCGGACTCGGCGACCTGGGCAGCAATTTCGGCACCGACCGGCCGGAGTGGGCGGGCGCTTCCGGGGTGACCCTGCTCGCCGAGGCCGCCCGCCGGCTCGACGCGGCCGGTTTCCAGGTGCTCAACGTGTCCGTGCAGGTGATCGGCAATCGCCCGAAGATCGGCCCGCGCCGTGACGAGGCGCAGCAGCTGTTGTCGGCCGCGGCGGGCGCGCCGGTCACGGTTTCCGCGACCACCACCGATGGGCTCGGCCTGACCGGCCGGGGTGAGGGCTTGGCGGCCACCGCCGTCGCGCTGGTCCTCCCTCGGGCTTAAGACTTCGGCCGCGACGGGACCGTTGCGTTGCCGCTCTGCCTACCTGTGCGCAACGGCGCGACGGGACGGTTGCGTTGCTGCTCTGCCTACCTATCCGCAACACCCCGGGGTGGGGTTGATTCATGGTGGGCGTTCGGTGGCTTGACCCGGGCGGGGTGTTTTCAGGTGGGTCACCTACGCTCGGGGCGTGAGCGCCACGCCGTCTGAGCCGGAGACCACGCCCGAGGAGTACCGCCAGCGGGCGCTGCTCTTTGCGGGCCTTGGGCGCTATGACGACGCGGCGAGTGAGATCGCGGCCGGGCTCGGCGAGACGCCGGCGGATGCGAGTCTGCTGGCCACGCTGGCGCGGGTGCATCTCGCCGCCGAGCAGCCGGTCGAGGCTCTGGTCGCGGCCGATCGCGCGGTCGGGGCG
Source organism: Actinoplanes sp. NPDC051388 (assembly GCF_055586225.1). Lineage (NCBI taxonomy): Bacteria > Bacillati > Actinomycetota > Actinomycetes > Micromonosporales > Micromonosporaceae > Actinoplanes > Actinoplanes sp. NPDC051388. Next base: position 651,707 of record NZ_JBVJIP010000002.1, read on the forward strand.
TGCGTCGATCCGGGCGGCACCCGGGTCGAGCCCTCGTCGTCGGAGCTCGGGGCGCTGGTCGTGCGGGCGATGGCGCTCACCGACAACCGGCGGTTCGGCGAAGCGGCCCGGGTGGCGGCGGACATTCTGCTGAAGTGGCCGTCCGACCCGTACGCACAACGGACCGGAGCCGCCCTCCTGAGTGAGGCGCGCAACGGCCAGGACGCGCTCAACGCCGCGTGGAACGGCGTGCGGGTCGCGCCCACCGAGGCCGAGGCGCACCTGGTCCTCGCCGTGGTGGCCGCGCGGCTGCGGCTGTTCGATCTGGCGCAGCGGGCCTATTCCGAGGCGCTCGACCTCGATCAGCACATCGCCGACGCGCAGCGGGACGTCGGCATCGTGCACCTGGAACGCCGCCGCTGGGCTCTTGCCCTGGAGGAGCTGGCCGACGAAGCGGCGCTCGCGGCCGGCGTCACCCCGGACGCCCCGGACTCGACGCCGGACGACCAGCCGCCTGTGGATTTGCCGCGTGCCTACCCGGCGCCGGACCGCCCGGAACCGGAACCGACCGCCTACGACCCGACGGTGGCCGTCACCGGCGACGTCTGGAACGAGCCGGCGCCGGTGAGCCGCCCGGCCGGCCCGGTGCTCGACCCGGCCGAGGACTCCGCCGAGGGTGTTCGTCAGGCCGTTCTCTATGGCAGCAACGGCGTGCTGGTCGCGGCTCTGCTAACCGCGCTGATGGCGACGGCGAGTGCCGGCGCGTCCCGGGTCTGGGCGGGCCTGATCAGCGCGATCCTCTTCACCGCCGTGCTGGCCTGGCTGTCCCGCCGGCTGACCGAGCCGACCGCCACCGCCCTGACCCGGCTGCGCGCCGGCGACCGCCGGCTGGCCGTCGCGGCCTATGCGACCTTTGTGGCTCCACTGTTCATTCTGGGTTACGCCTTGATCGGCGGGCTGATCCCGCTGATCGCGGCGATGGTGGTGGCGGCGGCCGCGGAGATCTTGGTCCTAAGCAGACGGCGTTCCGCTTGACCAGCCGGATCAGGCTGATCCCGCTGATCGCGGCGATGGTGGTGGTGGCGGCCGCGGAGATCCTGGTCCTAAGCAGACGGCGTTCCGCCTGATCAGCAGGATCGGGGCTTTGAAACAGGTCCTAGGCGTCGGTGATCTTGGAGAGCAGGCAGTCGCGGATCGTGGTCAGGCCTGCGTCCATCGCGCCCAGCAGCACGGCGTCGTCGTCCAGCGCGGTCAGTTCGATGGCCGCCTGCAGTGACGCGTTGCGGGCCATCGCCGCGGACACCGCTTCGCGCAGCGGCTCGCCGCCGGCCTGGGCCACCTCGCCGGCCAGCACCACCAGCCGTGGGTCCAGCACCGCGATCACGGCCGCCAGGCCCACCGACACCCGGTCGGCCAGCTGGGTGAAGAACTCCGCGTGCTGCGCCGGGTCCTCGCCCGCCCGGGCCACCGCCTCGGGCGGTGTCGCGCCGGGGATGCCGTGCTCGCGGGCCAGCGCCAGCACCGCCGCGCCGCCGACCAGGTCCTGCAACGCGATCTTGCTGTGGCCGGCCGAATCCGGGGCGTACAAAGGCATGTAGCCGATCTCGCCGGCGCCGCCGCGGGCGCCGCGCATCAGGGCGCCGCCGATGTCGATCGCCAGGCCCAGGCCGTCCTGGCCGAGCCAGAGCAGCGCGAAGCCGTCGACCTCGCGGGCCACCCCGCGGCGCCGCTCGGCGATCGCGGCCAGGTTCACGTCGTTGTCCACGTCCACCCGGGTGCCGAGCCGGGCGGCGATCTCCGGCACCAGGCCGGTGCGCCCGAATCCGGGCACCTCGACGTGGTGGATGGTCTCGGTGCGCGAGTCGTAGGAACCGGCGACGCCGAGCTGCACCTGGTGGATGCGGGTGGCCGGTGCGCCGGTCTCGCTGCGCAGCTTGGCCACCACGTCGGCGATCGCGGTCACCGGGTCGGTGCGGAGGAAGTCGACACGGGACTCGACGCGGGCGCGTACGGCGCCGGTCAGGTCGGAGATCGCGGCGGCGAGGGCGGGCGCACCGGAGGCGCCGATGTCACGGACGGAGACCGCGGCGGTCCAGGCGGCGTCCGGATTCGCGGAGTAGACCTCGGCGTTCGGGCCCGGGCGGCCGCTGTTGTGCCCGACCACGGAGACCAGGCCGGCGCCCACCAGCCGGCGCAACACCTCGGAGATGGTGGGTGTGGACAGTGCGGTGAGCCGGCGGAGGTCGGCGCGGGTCAGCATGCCCGGGTCGAGCAGATGCGCGAACGCGGCACTCTCGTTCATGGCCCGGAGCAGCTTCGACGAACCTGCTGGTCGCGACAACGCTGTTCCCCCGGGGCGGCGAATTGGGTGATGAGTTGTCACGGAACGTAGGCGGACGCGGCATCGGTGTCAAGCTATGCGGTCAGTTCAAAGACATCGAAGTTGGGGAATTGATAAATCTACTTAACTGACATAGCGTGACGGCTCCCCACATGTGTGAAGGAGCCTCATGTCCATCCCCAGGGCCGCGTTCGCGGTCGCCGCAGGCCTGCTGCTCACTTCAGCCGCCGTCACCGTCAGCCTGATGCCCGCGGTCGCGGCGGCCGCCGGGCCGATCACCGGACTGGCCGGCAAATGCGTCGACGTGGCCGGCAGCGCCACGGTCAACGGCACCCCCGTCCAGCTCTATGACTGCAACGGCACCGGCGCACAGGTCTGGACCGTCGGCGACGACCTGCGGGCGCTGGGCAAGTGCCTCGACGTCACCGCGGCGGGCACCGCCAACGGCACCAAGATCCAGCTGTACGACTGCAACGGCACCGGCGCGCAGGTCTGGACCGTCGGCGACGACCTGCGGGCGCTGGGCAAGTGCCTCGACGTCACCGCGGCGGGCACCGCCAACGGCACCAAGATCCAGCTGTA
>NZ_JBVJIP010000002.1:654707-812269 GCF_055586225.1 Actinoplanes sp. NPDC051388
ACGACTGCAACGGCACCGGCGCGCAGAAGTGGACCGCGGTGAACGGCGGCCTGCGCAACCCGGCCTCCGGCAAGTGCCTGGACGTGACCGGCGGCAGCTCGGCCAACGGCACCCGGCTGCAGATCTGGACCTGCTCGGACAGCGCGAACCAGAAGTGGACGCTGCCCGGCGGGGGCACCACACCGCCACCGCCGGCGAACGGCACGCCGCTCGACGATCCGGCCAAGAAGGACGTCGCGATGCAGATCGTGAGCGCCGCGGAGAACTCCTCGCTCAACTGGCGCGATCAGTTCCGCTACATCGAGGACATCGGGGACGGGCGCGGCTACACCGCCGGGATCATCGGCTTCTGCTCGGGCACCGGCGACATGCTCGAGCTGGTCGAGGCGTACACCGCGGCGAAGCCGTCCAATGTGCTGGCGCCCTATCTGCCGGCGCTGCGCCGGGTGAACGGCTCGGACTCGCACGCCGGCCTCGACCCGAACTACCCGCGCGACTGGGCGACCGCCGCGCAGGACCCGGCCTTCCAGGCCGCGCAGGAGGCCGAGCGGGATCGCGTCTACTTCAACCCCTCGGTGCGCGACGGCAAGAACGACGGCGTGCGCGCGCTGGGCCAGTTCGCCTACTACGACGCCGCGGTGATGCACGGCTACTCCGGCTTCCGGTCCATCCGGTCGGCGGCGCTGCGGGTCGCTCAGCCCCCGTCCCAGGGTGGCAACGAGACGGCCTGGCTGCACGCGTTCCTGGACGCCCGCGTCGTCGAGATGAAGAAGGAGGAGGCGCACTCGGACACGTCCCGGGTGGACACCGCCCAGCGCGTCTTCCTCAACAACGGCAACCTCGACCTGAACACGCCGCTGGTGTTCCACGTCTACGGCGACGAGTTCCGGATTCCGTGAGCCGTCAGCGGTTCCAGGTCCACGCGTAGCCGGTGTCCTCCACCGCGAGACCGGCGTCGCACAGATCGAGCGGGCGGAAGGTGTCGACCATGACGGCCAGTTCGTCGAAGAACTCGGCGCCCAACGCCCGCTCGACCGCGCCCGGCTGGGGACCGTGCGTGAAGCCGGACGGGTGCAGCGAGATCGACCCCTGCTCGATGCCGGAGCCGCGCCGCGCCTCGTAGCTCCCGCCGGTGTAGAAGATCATCTCGTCCGAGTCCACGTTGTGGTGGTTGTACGGCACCGGGATGGCCAGCGGGTGATAGTCGACCTTGCGCGGCACGAACGAGCAGATCACGAAGTTGGGGCCCTGGAACGTCTGGTGCACGGGCGGCGGCTGGTGCACCCGCCCGGTGATCGGCTCGAAGTCGTGGATCGAGAACGCCCACGGGTATTGGCAGCCGTCCCAGCCGACCACGTCGAAGGGATGCCGGGCGTAAACGTGCTTGGTCCAGCCACCGCGCGCCTTGACCAGCACCTCCACGTCGCTGCCTTCGGTGATGAACGGCTCTGTCGGGCCGCGCACGTCCCGCTCGCAATACGGCGAGTGCTCGAGGAACTGGCCGCGCACCGAGAGATAGCGCTTCGGTGGGCCGATGTGGCCGGTGGCCTCGATGGCCAGGATCCGCACCTGCTCGTCCGGGATGATCCGGTGCACCACCGAGGTCGGGATGATCACGTAGTCGCCGGCCAGCACCTCGAGCACGCCGAAGGTGGTCTCGATGGTCGCCGAGCCGGACTCGAAGTAGAGGCACTCGTCGCCGATCGCGTTGCGATAGAGCGGCGACGGGCGGTCCGCGACCACATATGAGATGCGGACATCGTTGTTGGCCAGCAACGCGTGCCGGCCGAGCACCGCGTCCGCCGGGCCGGCGTCCAGCTTGTGGGTGCGCAGGTGGCGCGGCTTGAGCGGCCGGTTCGGCGCCTGACTCGACGCGGGCGGGTCGAACGCCTCGGCGGCGGAGATCGCCGTGGGTGGATTGCGGTGATATAGCAGCGAAGCGTCGGAGGAGAATCCCTCCTGGCCCATCAGCTCCTCGGCATAGAGCATGCCGTCCGGCCTGCGGAACTGTGTATGGCGCTTCCTCGGCACCTCGCCGACGCGGCGGTAGTACGGCATCGTCGCCCACCTTCACCCGTACCGGAATTCCGACATAGCGGACGCTGTTGTCCACCTCTCGCAGCGTCCATTAGGTTCGGTTTCGTGTCAACGCTGGTGCCGCCGCTGTTCGCAGGGCTCGTCGATGACGCGTCCCTGCTTCCGCCCGGCATCATCACCGCCGCGGACGCCACCCGGACGTTCCGCGATCACGAAAACTCCTGGTATGCGGGACTTCTGGGCAGTCTGCTCGTACCCGCGTCGCTCCTCGACCTTGATTTTGATTTTCCCGGCCTGCCGGTCGGCGTGATCAACGACGTCGCGCTCGGCACGCTGCCGGACGCGGTCGCCAAACTGCGGGAGTCGGGCGCGGTGGTGCGCCAGATCGAGGCCGCGGTGGCGCGGCGCGGCGAGGACCCGCAACCCGGCCTCGCGGAGCTGCGTCGGCTGAGTGCCCAGGACAAAGACCTTGATGTGTACGCCGAGATCCCGCTGAGCTGGGGCCTGCTGGCCGCCCTCGACGCGGTGGCGGACGCCCGTGCCGACGGACTGCGGATCGCGCCCAAGTTCCGGATCGGCGGGCTGGCCGCCGAGCTGTTCCCGACGCCGGTCGAGCTCGCCGCGGTGATCTGTGCGTGCCGCGACCGCGACCTGCCGTTCAAGCTGGCCGCGGGCATCCGGCACGCCCTGCGGCACACCGATCCGGAGACCGGGTTCACCCACCACGGCTTCCTGAACGTGCTGGTCGCCGCGCTGCACGCGGAGGACGGGCACGAGGTGGCCGAGGTGGCCGAGGCGCTGGCGGCGACGCACCCGGTGCCGCTGGTCGAGCCGGCCCGGGCCCGCCGGGACGAGCCGCGACCGCTGTGGGTGGGCTTCGGCGCGGCCGGGGTGGTCGACCCGCTCACCGAGCTGATCCGTCTCGGTCTGGTCAACGGCGGCTTCGATTGAGCCGAGTCGTCAGGTAATCACTGTTCGACACCGGCCGTTCCCCGTAAGTTGTACGCGGGAGGTCACGCCATGTCGATGGTTGCGGTGACACGCCTGGTGGAGGCACCGGTCGGTGAGGTGTGGCGCGTCTTCACGGACCTGCCGTCCCGCTGCGCGTGGCTGTCCACGGTCACCGAGGTCACGCTGCTCACCGACGGTCCCTTCGACCGGGGCACGATCTGGCGCGAGACCCGGATGATGGCCGACGGCGCGGAGATCACCGAGGAGTTCCGGGTCCGCGAGTGCACGGTCCCGCAGAAATTCGTGGTCGAGTCGCCCGGCATCGGCGCGGACTACCGGATGACCTACACATTCGTCGGCGTGACCGAGGGCCGGCACCGCGGCGGCACGATGGTGACCGTGGTGCAGGAGGGCACGCCGACCGCGCCGACCGGCCGGTTCCTCGCGCTGGTGTTCGGCGGGCTGGCCGCGAAGACCGTGGAGGGCGCCCTGCGCCGCGATCTCGACGACCTGGCCGCCGCCGCCTGACGATAGAGTCGGGCCTCGTGACCCGGGTGCTGGTGCGAGTCGTGCTGGCGCTTCTGGTGTTGCTCGCCGGGTGGCGCGTGTTCCGCCCCGCGGAGCTTCTGTCCTCCGGCCCGATCCCACTGACACCGAACCCACCGGCCGGCGTGACCGGGCGCACCGCGTTGCCGCCGCTGCTCGTCGGCGGGCGGCTGCGGGTCTTCGCGAGCAAGCGCCAGGTGCGCGCCGACGGGCCGATCTCGCTGAAGACCACGTACACCCCGTCCTGGTCGTTCCGGCGCTGGCCGCAGCAGGTCAGCGGGGTGGTGGCGGCCGGCACCACCGTCGTCTCGCGCTGGTCGGACGGGCTGCTGGTGGCGATCGACGGGCCGACCGGGCGCGAGCTGTGGCGCCGGGACGGGCCGGCGGGCGGGCGCTTCACGGACTCGCGTACGGCGGTGTGGTCGCCGCCTGATCTCTTCGCCGACGGCGCCGACGTGCTGATCCGCCACGACGGGAAGGTGCGCGCGCTGACCGCGGCGACCGGGGTCGAGCGCTGCGCCGACTGCACCGGCGTGACGCTGCGCCCGGCCGGCTCGACCGGGCCGGTGACCGGCGCGGGCTTCACGCTGACCGACGACCGCCGGCTGCTGGTCGGCGCGGCCGCGTTCCCGCTGCGGGTCGACAACGAGGGCACGCTCTGGCAGGTCGGCGGCTGGCAGGCGGCCGGCGGATACCTGGCCGTCGAACGGCTCGAGGCGGACGGCTCGCCCTTCAATCAAGAACCCGTGGTGATCGCCTCGCTGGGGTCGTAGTCTGCGCTGATGCATCCGCCGACCGTGCTGCTCACGGACATCGTGCTGGGCGAGTCGGTGCGCTGGCACGACGGACGGGTCTGGTTCAGCGACTGGGTGGCCGGCGAGGTCATCTCGGTCGCGAAGGAGCGAACGGTCGAGGCCCGCGTCGAGGGGCTGCCGTTCTGCTTCGACTGGCTGCCGGACGGCCGGATGGTCGCCACCAACGGCGCCCATCAGCGGCTGCTGGAGCTCCCGTCCGCGGCGCACTTCGCCGACCTCTCCGGGCTGGGCGTGACCACGCCGTGGAACGACATCGCGATCGACCCGCGCGGCAACGTCTTCGTGAACAACATCGGCTACGACTTCCCGGAGGGCGCCCCGGCGCCCGGCTTCGTCGCAGTGGTGACGCCGTCCGGCGAGGTGCGCCGGATGCCCGGCGACCTGAGCTTCCCGAACGGAATGGCGGTCAGCCCGGACGGCGGCACGCTGGTGGTCGCCGAGTCGCACGCCGGCCGGCTCAGCGCCTTCGACATCCGGCCGGACGGTTCGCTCACCGGGCAACGGATCTGGGCCGAGCTGCCCGGCGCGGCGCCGGACGGCATCTGCTTCGACCCGGCCGGGGCCGTCTGGTACGCCGACGTGCCCAATCAACACTGCCGGCGGGTGCGGGAGGGCGGCGAGGTGCTCGACACCGTGCCGCTCGATCGGGGCGGGTTCGACTGCGCGCTGGGACCGGACGGGACGCTCTACGTGGTGGCGGCGGACTTCTCCGATCCGGGTGCGATGTTCGCGGGGGCGCGCACCGGGCGGTTGTTCGAGGTCAGGGCTTGAAGCGACTCGCGCTCGGCGCCCTCGGGGCGTCGGCCTTCGTCTATGTCACGGCGGAGACCATCCCGGTCGGGCTGCTGCCGCAGATCGCCGAGGGGCTGGACGTCTCCGAGGCGGACGTCGGGCTGTTGCTGACCAGCTATGCCGTGGTCGCCGGGCTGACCACGATCCCGCTGACCGCGATCACCATGAAGATCCCGCGGCACCTGCTGATCGCCGTCACCGTCGGCATCTTCGCGATCTCCCAGCTGGCGGCCGCGTTCGCGCCGAACTTCGCGATGCTCGTGCTGGCCCGGCTGATCTGCGCGGTGGCGCACGGGGTGTTCTGGTCGGCGATCGCCCCGGTGGCGGCCCGTCTCGCGCCGCCCGGGCAGGCCGGCAAGGCCACCGCGATGGTGTTCCTGGGCAACTCGCTGGCGATCGTCCTGGGCGTGCCTCTGGGCACCGCACTGGGGCAGTGGCTGGGCTGGCGGGCGGCCCTGGGGGTGCTGGCCGCGCTGGGCGCGATCGGCGTGCTGGTGCTGCTGCGGGTGCTGCCGCCGATGCCGGCGCTGCCCAAGGACCTGGCGCTGCGGACCGGCGCCCGGCTGCGCGCCTCGGTGGCGATCATCCGGTCCCGGCCGGTCGCCGCGGTCTGCCTGATCACGGCGGTGCTGGTGGTGGGGCACTTCGCGGCGTACACGTACATCGCGCCGCTGGTCCGGCGGGACGGCGGGCTGGAGGGGACGGCGCTCAGCGCGCTGCTGCTCGGCTACGGCGCGGCCGGGCTGCTCGGGAACTGGGCCGCGGGCCGCTTCGTGGACCGGCGACCGGGTCCGCTGCTGCTCACCCTGATCGGCGTGATGGCGGTGTCGCTGGTGCTGCTCGTCCCGGTGCTCGGGGCGGCGCCCACGATCGTCGCCGCGCTGCTCTGGGGTGGCGCGTTCACGGCCAGCCCGGTCTGTCTGCAGGCGGCGATCCTGCGGGTGGCGCCGGAGGCACAGGACGCGGCGTCCGCGGTCTACGTGGTGGCTTTCCAGGTCGGCATCGGCGCCGGCGCGTTGGTCGGCGAGCGCTTCGTCAGCGCCGGCTGGCTGGGCGCGCTGCCTGCGATCGGCGCGGCCCTGGTCGTCTTCGCCGGGCTCCTGGTCCTGCTCAGCCGGGCCGCCTTCCCCAGCCACGGCGAGACGGTCGCCGCCTGACCGGGCCGGCCAGGCGGGATTTCGAGACTCAGGCGAGGGCGGCCTCCGCGGCGGCCAGGAAGGCGTCGTTCTCCTCCGGTGTGCCGATCGTCACGCGTACGCCGTCGGGCTGGAAGGCGCGGACGATGACGCCGCGGTTCTCGCAGGCCGAGCCGAACGCCGCCGCGCGGTCGCCGAGTGGCAGCCAGACGAAGTTGGCCTGGCTCGGCGGGATCTCGACGCCGAGCTTCTGCAGCGCCTCGCCGACCCGATCGCGCTCGGCGGTGACCAGCGCACACCGGCGCACCACCTCGGCCTCCTGATCGAGCGCGGCCAGCGCCGCCGCCTGGGCGACCAGGTTGGTGGAGAACGGCGTCACCACCTTGCGCACCGCCGCGGCCACCTCGGGCTGGCCGACCAGGAAGCCGATCCGCAACCCGGCCAGACCCCAGGCCTTCGACAGGGTGCGCAGGACCACCACGTTCGGCCGGTCCGCGTACGTCTCGATGGCGTCCGGCACAGACGGGTCGGTGACGAACTCGCGATAGGCCTCGTCGAGCACCACCAGCACGTCGGACGGCACGTCGTCGAGGAACCGGTCGAGTGCGGCGCGGCCGGCCGCCGTGCCGGTCGGGTTGTTCGGGTTGCACACGATCACCAGCCGGGTGCGGTCGGTGATCGCCGCGGCCATGGCCGGCAGGTCGTGACCGTGCCCGGCGTTGTTCGGCACGCGCACGCTGGTCGCCCCGGCGCCGGCCGCGATGATCGGGTACGCCTCGAACGACCGCCACGCGTAGACGATCTCGTCACCGGGCAGGCAGGTGGCCTTCACCAGGTGCTCGGACAGCGCCACCGAGCCGCAGCCGGTGACCAGGCGGCCGGCCGGCACTCCATAACGTGCGGAGAGCTTTTCGCGCAGCTCGACCACGCCCATGTCCGGGTAGCGATGCACGGACGACACCGCGGCCATCACCGCCTCCGGCACACCGGGCAGCGGGCCGAACGGCACCTCGTTGCTGGCCAGCTTGATCGCCTCGGCGATGCCCAGCTCGCGGGCCAGGTCGGCGACGTTGCGGCCGGGGACGTAGTTGGGCAGCGCGTCCAGGTCGGCGCGGGTCAGCCGGGTCATCCGTGATGTCCTTCCGAGGAGCCGCCACCGGGTGCGGCGGGTGCGGGTGCGCGGTCGCCCGGCGGCAGCGCGACGACGACCGTGCGGGCGGTCTTGTCGTGCAGCGCCTGCCGGAGTTTCTGGTCGAACAGCGGCGACAGCGAGTCCATCAGCTGCAGCAGGAAGCCGAGCCCGGCGCAGCCCCAGAACGGCGTCCACAGCCCGAGCCGGGCCCACCGCCGGAACGCCCGGCCGAAGCCGATCGGCTCGGTGTTCTCCACCGCCATCACCTTGATGCGCACCAGCCGTTTGCCGAACGTCTGGCCGCGCGACCCGATGGCCGGCGCCTCGTAGAGCAGCCAGAGCAGGGTCGCGATGATCAGCATGGTCCAGATCAGGTATTCCGACCGCGCGCTCGGCGTCGGCTGCTCGCCGAACGGGTCGGCCATCGCCTGCCGGTACGTCGGCGCGAACTCGAGCCAGAACTGGTAGGCGAAGTAGCCGTTGACGACCACGTTGAGCAGCAGCACCGCGAACACGTCGACGAGCCGGGCGACGAGCCGCTTGCCCATCCCGGCCAGCGCCAGGCCGTGCGGGCGCGCCTGCACCAGCCAGCCGGCCGGCGGCGTCCACCCCGGCGGCGGCATCCAGCCGGGCGGGGGCGGCGGGTAGCCCGGCGGCGGCGTCCAGGTCTGCGGGAAGTCAGGCACGTCGGCCGGCTTGGCGCCACCGGTGGCCGGGGCCGGCGCCGGGGTCACCTCGGCCGGCGGGTCGGGCTCGGGCGGTGGCGGGCCGTCCGGCGGCGTCGCGTCGGCCGGGATCGCCTTGCCCATCCAGCCCTCGCCGTCCCAGTAGCGCTGGGTGGCGGGGTCAGCTGGATCCTTGTACCAACCGGCCGGCAACGAGCTCATGGGCCAACCTTTATCACGACGGTCTGCGCGAACTTGTCGTGCAGGGTCTGCTGGTAGGGCTTGTCCCAGAGCATCCAGAGCCCGTTCAGCCAGCCGAAGAACGGGATGATCGTGCCGGCCAGGATCTCCACCGAGTAACGCTTCGCGGCCATGCCCCGGGTCATCCGCGCGGACGGGTCGAGCGGGACCACCCGGATCTTCATCGCCTTCTTGCCGACGGTCTGGCCGGACCGATACATCATCTCGACGAAGTAGAAGTAGTACGCGATCAGCAGCAGCACCATCAGGCCCAGCTCGAGCAGCAGGAACTGCACGAAGAAGGAGCCGAACTCCGGGGTCGCGCCGTCCGCCGCCGTGGACTGTTCGAGGTTGTCCATCTGGCTGAAGGTGAAGATCAGGATCACCGGGACGAACACCACCATCGCGATCGCGCTCAGGATCGCGCCGTCGATGATGTAGGCGAGCAGCCGCGTGCCGAAGTCGGCCAGCGGCTGCCCACCCGGGCTCATCGGTTGCGGCAAGGGGCGGTAACCGGGCGGCGGCGGGTATGCCGGGTACTGATTCACCCGGACAGTGTTACAGGTTCCCGCGCAGCTCCTGCTCCCGCTCGATGGCTTCGAACAGCGCCTTGAAGTTGCCCTTGCCGAATCCGAGCGAACCGTGCCGCTCGATCAGCTCGAAGAACACCGTCGGGCGGTCCTGCACCGGCTTGGTGAAGATCTGCAACAGGTAGCCGTCCTCGTCCCGGTCGACCAGGATCGAGCGCTTCTTCAGCTCCTCGATCGGCACCCGCACCCGGCCGATCCGGGCCCGCAGCTCGGGGTCGTCGTAGTACGAGTCGGGCGTGTCGAGGAACTCGAGGCCGGCCGCGCGCATCGCGTCGACGCTGGCCAGGATGTCGTTGGTGGCCACCGCGACGTGCTGCGCGCCGGGCCCGCCGTAGAACTCCAGGTATTCGTCGATCTGCGACTTGCGCTGCGAGACGGCCGGCTCGTTGAGCGGGAACTTCACCTTGCGGCTGCCGTCCGCCACGACCTTGGACATCAGTGCCGAGTAGTCGGTGGCGATGTCGTCGCCGATGAACTCGGCCATGTTGGTGAAGCCCATGACGCGGCGGTAGAACTCCACCCACTCGTCCATCTTGCCGAGCTCGACGTTGCCGACCACGTGGTCGACGGCCTGGAAGTAGCGCTTGGGCTGGACGCCGGCGGCGATCGCGGCGCCGCGGTCGACGATCGGGCGGCGGCTCACGAAGCCGGGCAGGAACGGGCCGTCGTAGCCGGACCGGTCGATCAGGGTGTGGATGGTGTCGCCGTAGGTGCCGATGGCGGCCATCCGGACCGTGCCGTGCTCGTCCTTGGCGTCGTGCGGCTCGGTCACCGCACGCGCGCCGGCCGCCACCGCGTGGGCGAAGGCCTTGTCGACGTCCGGCACCGCTAGCGCGATGTCCCGGATGCCGTCGCTGTGCTTGGTCACGTGCTCGGCGCCGGGCGCGCCGGCGTGCACCGCGCCGGTGATCAGGAAGCGGGCGCCGCCGCTGGTCAGCACATATTCGGCGTGGTCGCGGAAGCCGTTCTCCGGGCCGCGGTAGGCCACGCAGGTCATCCCGAAGGCGGTCGAGTAGTAGTGGGCCGCCTGCTTCGCGTTGCCCACCAGGAACTGCAGGTAGTCGACGCCCTGGACGGGGAAGACGTCGTCGGTCTGAGTCGCGCTTTCCATCATCTGCGTCATGAAGTGAGGCTGGGCTCGTTCCTCGGATTAGGCAATCGGCTGTTTTTCGGCTGCGCACTCTGCGCAATCGGTAGGGTGCTCAGTCACTATGGCTGTACAACTTGACCAGATCGACGCCCGCATTCTGGAACTGCTGCAAGAACGGCTCGGCGTCCTGGAGATGTCGCGCCGGCTCGGCGTCGCCCGCGGCACGGTCCAGGCCCGGCTGGACAAGCTGATCGCGCGGGGCGCGATCCGCGGTTTCGGACCGGACGTCGCGCCCGCGTCGATCGGCTTCGGCGTGACCAGTTTCGTCACCCTCGAGATCAGTCAGCGGTACGGGCACACCGCCGTCGCCCGCCACCTGTCGGACATCCCCGAGGTGCTGGCGGCGCACACCATCACCGGCAGCGGTGACGTGCTCTGCCGGGTCGTGGCCCGGTCGAACGCCGACCTGCAACGGGTGATCGACCGGATCCTGGGCTACGAGGGCATCCTGCGCGCGGCCACGATCATCGCGCTCGCCGAGCTGATCCCGTACCGGATCATGCCCTTGGTCTTGGAAGCGGCGAAGCCGATATAACCGACGACACGGGCATTTCGGCCTGCCGGTCGAGCCCCGTCGATCTCGTTAGCGTGTGGCGTGGCTTCCGGTGGCGGCACGCCGAAGGGTTACGCGGCGATCCTCGTCGTCGTGACCCTCGTCCTGCTGGCCACCACCCGCGTCTTCAACCCGTGGCCGCAGGTCTGGGCCTGGGTGACCACCGCCGGGCCGATCGCCGAGGGCGCCTCGCAGTGGCAGATCAAGCTCAGCGGCTCGCCGGAGAGCGTGACCGTGGCCGGCGACGCCGTGGTTGTGGAGTACCGCACCCGGGTCGAGTCCTACGGCCTCGGCGCGGGCGTGAAGCTGTGGCAGTCGGACGCGGACTGGGCCTCGGTGGCCGGACTCGGTGCGGACGCCGTCGTGGTCACCGGAAAGCTGCTCACCAAGGGCTACCAGGTGCGGGACCCGCGCACCGGCGTGGTGCGGCGGACCGACACCGCGGCGACCGCGGTGTGGGCCTACCGGGACGCGGTGCTCGACCTGCGCTGCGTCAAGGGCGGCGAGTGCGTGCTCTCCGCCTGGGACCCGCGCGGAGTGCGTCCGCTGTGGACGGTGAGCACCGGTGGCATCGGCTTCGTGCTGGACGCGGCCAACCCGGACCTGCCGGACACCAAACCGCTGACCGCGTCCCAAGTAGACGACCAGGTGGCCGGGCGGCCCTATCTGCCGGCCCTGATCGGGCTGCCGGACCAGGGCCGGGTGCGGATCGTGCACACCGCCTCGGGCCGGGTGGTGCAGACCGTGTCGCCCAAGGTCGACGAGCGCGTCGCGGTGACCGGCGGGCGGGTGCTCACGGTGACCGGCAAGGCCGAGGACGGCACCTGCTACTACAGCGTGGTGGCCAACGACCCGCCGTCCGGCGTGGTGTGGCAGCGCGACGGGCTCAACCTGCGGACCGCGGACAACGGCGGCTCGTGCAAGCAGGACCGCGATCCGGCCGGCGGGGACGACGTGGTGCTCGGCGTGGACCCGGTCGGCCGTGAGGAACTGCTCGCCGCGCACGACGGGCGGCGGCTCTGGCACGGCGACAAGGACCAGGACGTGATGGCGGTCAACGACGCGTACGCGATCGTGCGCAGCGCCGACCGGAAGACGTTCAGCGGGCGGTCGTTGAGCAACGGCGGGGTGGCCTGGCGCCGGTCGGTGAACGACGATGCGTCGGCGGCGCTGACCCCGTATGCGGCGGTCATCGCGAACACCTCGCCACGGCGGATCGTGGCGGTGGCGCCGTCGAGCGGGCGGGTCATGGTGGAGACACGCACCGAGGCGAAGGTGTTCGCCACCGGGCCGGACGGGCTGATCGCGGTCGACGGGCGGGACATGGCGTACCTCCCGTACCGATGAAGCCGTCGCCTGGCTTAGGCTTGCCGCTCATGAACAGACCTGTCCCCTTCTCCTATGCGCCACTCCTGCCGCTCGGCGACGACACCACCGAGTACAGGCTGGTGGCGGACGAGGGCGTGGACGTGGTCGAGGGGCCGGGCGGGCGTCGTTTCCTGACCATCGAGCCGAGCGTGCTGACCGCGCTCACCGCCGAGGCCATGCACGACATCGCGCACTTCCTGCGGCCGGCCCACCTGGCGCAGCTGCGCGCGATCATCGACGACCCGAAGGCCTCGGCGAACGACCGATTCGTGGCGCTCGACCTGCTGCGCAACGCGAACATCGCGGCCGGCGGGGTGCTGCCGATGTGCCAGGACACCGGCACCGCGATCGTGCTGGGCAAGCGCGGACGGCACGTGCTCACCGACGGGCAGGACGAGCAGGCCATCGCGCTCGGCGTCTATCAGGCCTACACCCGGCTGAACCTGCGGTACTCGCAGCTCGCGCCGCTGACCATGTGGGACGAGAAGAACACCGGCTCCAACCTGCCGGCGCAGATCGAGCTCTACGCCGAGGACCCGGGCGGGTTGCCGGACGCGTACAAGTTCCTGTTCATGGCCAAGGGCGGCGGGTCGGCCAACAAGTCGTACCTCTACCAGGAGACGAAGGCGCTGCTGAACCCGGCGCGGATGATGCAGTTCCTGGACGAGAAGCTGCGGCTGATCGGCACCGCCGCCTGCCCGCCCTATCACCTGGCCATCGTGATCGGCGGCACCAGCGCCGAGCACGCGCTGAAGACGGCCAAGCTGGCCAGTGCGAAATACCTGGACAACCTGCCCCGGCAGGGCGCGATGACGGCACACGGCTTCCGGGACGTCGAACTCGAGGCGGCGGTGCTCGAGCTGACCCGCGACTTCGGCATCGGCGCGCAGTTCGGCGGGCGATACTTCTGCCACGACGTACGGGTCATCAGGCTGCCCCGGCACGGCGCCTCCTGCCCGGTCGCGATCGCGGTCTCCTGCTCGGCCGACCGCCAGGCGGTCGCCAAGATCACCCCGTCCGGCGTCTGGCTCGAACGGCTGGAGGCCGACCCGGCCCGTTTCCTGCCGGACGAGACCCTGGACCACGAAGAGGTCGTCCGCGTCGACCTCAACCAGCCGATGGACCAGATCCGCGCGCTGCTCGCGAAATACCCGGTGAAGACCCGGCTGGCGCTGTCCGGCCCGCTGGTGGTGGCCCGGGACATCGCGCACGCCAAGATCGCGGAGCGCCTGGACGCGGGCGAGCCGATGCCGGCCTATCTGCGAGACCACGCGGTCTACTACGCCGGACCGGCGAAAACCCCCGAAGGGTACGCGTCGGGCTCGTTCGGCCCGACCACGGCCGGCCGGATGGACTCGTATGTGGAGAGGTTCCAGGTGGCCGGCGGCTCGCTGGTGATGCTGGCCAAGGGCAACCGGTCCACCCAGGTGACCAAGGCCTGCCAGACCCACGGCGGCTTCTATCTGGGTTCGATCGGCGGGCCGGCGGCCCGACTGGCGCAGGACTGCATCCGGCGCGTCGAGGTGCTGGAATATCCGGAGCTGGGCATGGAAGCGATCTGGAAGATCGAGGTCGAGGACTTCCCGGCGTTCATCGTGGTCGACGACAAGGGAAACGACTTCTTCGCCGAGGTCACCAAGCCAACCCTGACCATCGGCAAGCGCTGATGGAGTCGAAGACTCGGGGCAACGCCGAGGACGAACTGAAGGCAGAGCTGTTCTCCGCGCTCGCCGCGCGATTTTCCCGGCTCGGCGGTGTCAACCTGGACCTGCCGTCGCGCAACACCCCGCCACGAGCGGCCGAGGTCGTCGATCGGCGTCAGGCGCAGTAGCCGCGGACCGGGGTCATCCAGTCGAGGATCTTTGCCTCGATCTTCTTGTTCAGGTCGGCCGCGGTCTTGATCGAGTCGAAGAACTTGGCGTCCGCGGCGCTCTTCGCCAGCTTTGCGGCGCTCGTCTCGCCGGCCGTCTTCAGCTCCGGGTCCTCGGCGGCCGCGATCTCCTTCTTCAGCTGGGCGCCGACCTTCTTCAGCTCGTCCTTCGCGGCCTTCTCCGCCTTCTCCGCCTCGTCGGCCTGCTTGGCCTCCTTGTTGGCGATCATCTTGCCCATCTGTGTGCTGAAGCCGTCGAACCCGTCGTCGTAGATCGACGTGACCTTTCCGCAGACCTGCTTGGTGTTGGCGGAGTAGTCGGGGGCCGCGATGGTGGGCGCCGCCGAGGAGGCCTCCGTCGTGGGAGCCGCGTCCGGAGTGTCCGCCTTGTCGCTTCCGCAGGCGGCGGCAGTGGTCAGCAGGGCGCCACCGAGGGCCATCGCCAGGAGGGCGCGTCGCATGGGAAAGATCCTGTTCGTGAGGCGGGTACAAACGCTGGCCGACGATACGTTCCGTTGTCGAGCGCGTCCACCGGAGGCGCGTTTGGGGTACGAATGAAGCGTGACGACTGACGCGAGCGGATATCGGATCGAGAAGGACACGATGGGCGAGGTCCGGGTGCCGGCCGACGCCCTGTGGCGGGCGCAGACCCAGCGGGCGGTGGAGAACTTCCCGATCTCGGGGCGTGGCCTGGAGCCGGCGCACATCAAGGCGCTGGCCCAGATCAAGGGCGCCGCCGCGCAGGTCAACGCCCAGCTCGGCGTGCTGGAGGACGACCTGGCCAAGGCCATCGCCACGGCCGCCGCGCACGTGGCCGAGGGCGGCTACGACGACCAGTTCCCGATCGACGTGTTCCAGACCGGCTCCGGCACCTCGTCGAACATGAACGCCAACGAGGTGATCGCCTCACTCGCCGCACGTGAGCTCGGCCACCCGGTGCACCCCAACGACCACGTCAACGCCTCGCAGTCCAGCAACGACGTGTTCCCGTCCTCGATCCACCTGGCCGCCACCGAGGCGATCACCAGCAACCTGATCCCGGCCCTCGACCACCTCGCGGCCGCGCTCAAGGCCAAGGCCGACGCCTGGGCGACCGTGGTGAAGAGCGGGCGCACGCACCTGATGGACGCCACCCCGGTGACGCTGGGTCAGGAGTTCTCCGGCTACACCGCGCAGGTGCAGTACGGCATCGACCGGCTCACCGACACCCTGCCCCGCCTGGCCGAGCTGCCCCTGGGCGGCACCGCGGTCGGCACCGGCGTGAACACCCCGCAGGGCTTCGCGCCGGCGGTGATCGCGGCGCTCAAGGACATGACCGGCCTGCCGCTCTCCGAGGCGCGCAACCACTTCGAGGCGCAGGGCGCCCGGGACGCGCTGGTCGAGGCGTCCGGCCAGCTCAAGGTCGTCGCGGTGAGCCTCTACAAGATCGTCAACGACATCCGCTGGATGGGCTCCGGGCCGCGCGCCGGGCTGCGCGAGCTGCGGCTGCCCGATCTGCAACCGGGCTCGTCGATCATGCCGGGCAAGGTGAACCCGGTGGTGCCCGAGTCGGTGCGCCAGGTCTGCGCCCAGGTGATCGGCAACGACGCCACGGTCAGCTTCGCCGGCACCCAGGGCGACTTCGAGCTCAACGTGATGCTGCCGGTGATGGCCCGCAACCTGCTCGAGTCGGTCCGGCTGCTGGCCGCGGCCGCGCGGATGCTCGCCGACCGGTGCATCGACGGGCTGGAGGCCAACGAGGACGTCGCCCGTGGCTATGCCGAGGGCTCGCCGTCGATCGTCACGCCGCTCAACCGGCACCTGGGCTACGACGAGGCGGCCGCGATCGCCAAGCAGGCACTCCAGGAGGACAAGACGATCCGCGCGGTGGTCATCGAGCGAGGTCACGTCGCGAACGGCACGCTCACCGAGGAGCAACTGGACCAGGCTCTGGATGTTCTCCGGATGACCCGACCGTAAAGGTCACTTGTGGGGGTCGATCTCATTCGATGGGATGATCACCATGAGAAGACCCCTGCTCGCCTCGGCCGTCGCCACCGCGACCGTCGTCGCGCTTTCGCTGGTACCCGTCTCCGCGGCCACCGCCGCTCCGTCCACGCCCGGTGACTACACCGTGGTCGCCGCGGACGGAGTGGCCGCGGACGCCGCCGTCGCCGCGATCACCGCCGCCGGCGGCACGATCGTCAGCCGCAACGACGCCGTCGGCGTCTTCCGCGTCAGCTCGGCGGACGCCGATTTCCGCAGCTCCGTCGCCGGGTCACCCGAGCTGATCGGCGCCAGCGAGCGCAAGGCCGTGGGGTACGCGCCCAAGGACCTCACGGTCGCGGAGGTGGCGGCCGGCCCCCGCGCCGCAGCAGCTGCCCGGGCCCCCCGGACCGATCCGCTCGACGACAAGACGTGGGGTCAGAAGATGATCCACGCGGACGAGGCGCACCGGGTGCAGAAGGGCGACCGCGGCGTGACCGTGGGTGTGCTCGACACCGGCCTCGACGCGACCAATCCCGACCTGGCCAGGCGATACAGCCGGGTGCTGTCGCGGAACTTCGCGCCGGACATCCCGGCGGTGGACGGCCCGTGTGAGGCGGCGAGCTGCCTCGACCCGACCGGCACCGACGACGGCGGGCACGGCACGCACGTGGCCGGCATCATCGGCGCCTCGCTCGACGGCACCGGCGTCTCCGGCGTCGCGCCCGGCGTGACGCTGGTCGAGCTCAAGGGTGGCCAGGACTCCGGCTACTTCTTCCTGGACCCGGTGGTCAACGCGCTGACCTATGCCGGGGACGCCGGCATCGACGTGGTGAACATGTCGTTCTATGTCGACCCGTGGCTCTACAACTGCACGGCCAACCCGGCCGACAGCCCGGAGGCGCAGGCCGAACAGCAGGCGATCATCGCGGGCATGCGCCGGGCGCTCAACTATGCCCACCGTAAGGGCGTCACGCTGGTCGCGGCGCTCGGCAACAACCACGAGGACCTGGGCGCGCCGCGGACCGACATCAGCAGCCCCGACTACGGCGGCACGCCGTACGACCGGCCGATCGACAACCGGACCTGCTGGGACCTGCCGGCCGAGGGCCCGCACGTGATCGGCGTCTCGTCGGTCGGGCCGTCCACCACCAAGTCGGACTTCTCCAACTACGGCGTGGAGCAGACCTCCGTCGCGGCGCCGGGTGGCTGGTCGCGGGACGGCTTCGGCACCCCGGCGTACCTGTCGCCGGGCAACCAGATCCTGTCCACCTACCCGCTCAAGGTGCTGCAGGCCGCGGGCCGGGTCGACGCCGACGGCAACATCACGCCGCTCGGCGCGCCGAACACCTTCAAGTCGTGCAACGCCGCGGGCGTCTGCGGCTACTACGCCTACTCGCAGGGCACGTCGATGGCAGCCCCGCACGCGGCCGGCGTGGCCGCGCTGATCGTCAGCCAGTACGGCCGGACCGACCAGAAGCGCGGCGGGCTGACCCTGGACCCGGACGTGGTCGAGCGTCGGCTCTACCGGTCGGCGACCGAGACCCCGTGCCCGACGCCGCGCCTGCAGAGCTACGTGCGGGAGGGCCGCAGCGTGGAGTTCGACGCCTTCTGCGAGGGCGGGACGAAGTTCAACGGCTTCTACGGTCACGGCATCGTCGACGCGTATGCGGCGGTGACCGGCGGCTAGGAGTTATCCACAGGCACACAGGCGGAGCGTCAACCGGTTCGCCAGGGTCGGTACCCTTGACCGGTGACGCTCCGCCTGCATGACACCGCCACCCGATCCGTCCGGGAGTTCGTCCCGCTGACGCCCGGTCAGGTGGGGATCTATCTGTGCGGTTTGACCGTGCAGTCGGTGCCGCACATCGGTCACCTGCGGTCGGCGGTCAACTACGACGTGTTGCGGCGCTGGCTGATCAACACCGGTTACGAGGTCACCTTCGTCCGCAACATCACCGATGTGGACGACAAGATCCTCGACAAGGCCGCCGCGCAGGGCCGCCCCTACTGGGCGATCGCCTATGAGAACAAGCTGGTCCTCGACGCCGACTACGCGTCACTCAACGTGCTGCCGCCGACCTATGAGCCGCTGGCCACCGCGCACGTGCCGGAGATGCACGAGCTGATCGGCGAGCTGATCGAGCGCGACCACGCATACCCGGCCGAGGGCGGCAATGGCGACGTCTATTTCGACGTGCCTTCCTATGCGGAATACGGCTCGTTGTCCGGGCAGCACCCCGACGACATGCGCCCGCCGGCCGACGGCGGCGAGAAAGACAAGCGCGACTTCCGCGACTTCGCGCTGTGGAAGGGCCTGAAGCTCGACGAGCCGGCCGACGCGACCTGGAACTCGCCGTGGGGCCGGGGCCGGCCGGGCTGGCACATCGAGTGCTCCGCGATGGCCCGGCGCTACCTGGGCGCCGAGTTCGACATCCACGGCGGCGGGCTCGACCTGACCTTCCCGCACCACGAGAACGAGATCGCCCAGTCCCGCTCGGCCGGGCTGCCGTTCGCGCGTTACTGGGTGCACCACGCGCTGCTCAACCTCGGCGAGGCCAAGATGAGCAAGTCGCTGGGCAACGTGATCGACGCCGCCGCGGTGACCGCGATGGGCATCCGGCCGGTCGAGCTGCGTTATTACCTGGGCTCTCCGCACTACCGCTCGCGCATCGACTACTCCGACGAGGCGCTGCGCGAGGCCGCGACGGCGTGGCGGCGGATCGAGGGCTTCGTGCAGCGTGCGGTCGAGGTGGTCGGCCCGGGTCACCCGATGGACGTGCCGCCGGCCTTCGCGAACGCGATGAACGACGACCTGAACACGTCGGCCGCCCTGGCCGTCGTGCACGACACCATCCGCGAGGGCAACACCGCGCTGGCCGCTTCCGACGAGACCGGGGTGCGCGCGGCGCTGACCGCGGTCCGGGCCATGCTGGGCGTGCTGGGTCTCGACCCGCTCGACCCGGCGTGGGGTGGCGCCGAGCGTGGAAACGACTTGAAGCCGGTGGTCGACGCGCTCGTCCACCTGGCGCTCGAGCAGCGGGCCCAGGCCCGGGCTCGCAAGGACTGGGCGGCCGCGGACGCGGTTCGCGACCAATTGAAGAATGCGGGCGTACAGGTGGAAGACACCCCGGCCGGACCCCGCTGGACCGTGGGAGAGCAGCACTGATGCCGGGTAACTCGTCCAACCGCACCCGCCGTGTGACGTCCAAGAAGGGCGCTCAGTTCGGCTCGGGCGGCAAGAACCGCAGTGGCCTCAAGGGCCGCGGGCGCACCCTGCCGGCCGACGAGCGACCCTGGCACAAGGGTTACTCGGGCACCGAGGAACTGCCCGCCAAGACGGCGCGCAAGCAGGACAAGGAGCGCCGCGCGGCGGCCGCCGAGGGGCGGGTGCCCAAGGTCGGCGTGCCGGGCACCAAGGACACCACCTGGGGTCGCGGCGGCGGTCGTGGCGCCGGCGGCCGGCCGGTGCCGCAGCGGGGCAGGAACGTGCCGCGCGGCGGTCCGCGGATCGCGCCCGGGCGCAAGTCCAATCCGACCCGGGAGGGTCCCGAGCTGCTGCTCGGGCGCAACCCGGTGGTCGAGGCGCTGCGCGCCGGGGTGCCGGCCACGGCGCTCTACGTGGCCCACGGCATCGACATCGACGACCGGGTCAACGAGATCATCCGCACGGCCGGCGACCGGGGCCTGCCGATCCTGGAGATCAGCCGCAACGAGCTCGACCGGATGACCGGCGGGGTGTTGCACCAGGGCATCGGCATCCAGGTGCCGCCGTTCGCCTATGAGCCGCTGGACGACCTGATCGCGGCCTCGATGGAGCAGACCGCGCCGCTGCTGGTGGCGATGGACGGCATCACCGACCCGCGCAACGTGGGCGCGGTGATCCGGTCGGTGGCCGCGTTCGGCGGGCACGGCGTCTTCATGACCGAGCGCCGCGCGGCGGGCATCACCGCGACCGCGTGGCGCACCAGCGCCGGCGCCGCGGCCCGGGTGCCGGTGTCCCAGGTGGTCAACCTGACCAGGGCGATCAAGGCCTGCCAGCAGGCCGGATTCGTCGCGGTCGGGCTGGACGCCGACGGCGAGACGGATCTCTACCAGCTCGAGGCCGCGATCGGCCCGCTGCTGGTGGTGGTCGGCTCCGAGGGGCGCGGGCTGTCCCGGCTGGTGGGCGAGACCTGCGACCTGCGGGTGGGCATCCCGATGGCCTCGGAGGTCGAGTCGCTCAACGCGAGCGTGGCCGCCGCGGTCACCCTGGCCGAGGTCGCGCGCCGCCGCAGCCACGTCTGACCCGGTTCCACAGGGACTTTTGTCGTCCTGGGGCCGTACTATGGCGGGCCGGATGTCCGTTGGCGGAGGGGCAGCAGGGATGACCGGACCAGGGGACGGCTTTGTGCTGGCCGTCGACCTCGGCACGTCGCACACGGTCGCCATGTTGCGCTGGCCCGACGGTCGCACCAGGCCGCTGCTCTTCGACGGGCAGCCACTGATGCCGTCCGCGGTCTTCCTCGACACCGAGCGGCGGCTGCACGTCGGCCGCGATGCCCAGAGATTGGGATACGCGGACCCGGCGCGCATCGAGCCGAACCCGAAACGCCGCATCGACGACGGTGTGGTGCTGCTCGGCGACGCCGAAGTGCCGATCGCCGAGCTGCTGGCCGCGCTGCTCGGGGCGGTGGCCCGCGAGGCTGTCGCCACCACCGGCTTCCTGCCGCCGGCCGTGCTGACCTTCCCGGCCGCCTGGGGGCACCGCCGACGTGCGGTGCTCACCGAGGCGCTGGGCCGGGCCGGCTGGCCGGCCGAGACCGAGCTGGTGCCCGAGCCGGTGGCGGCGGCGCGATACTTCGCCGACGTGCTGCGCCGGCCGGTGCCGGTCGGCTCGGCGCTGGCCGTGTTCGACTTCGGCGGCGGCACGCTCGACGTCGCGGTGGTCCGCAACGAGGGCCTGGGACCCGACGGCCGGCCGCGCTTCGAGGTGGCCGCCTCCGGTGGCGCCGACGACCTCGGCGGGCTCGACCTCGACGCGGCGCTGGTCGACCACCTGGGCAAGTCGCTGGCCGGCGGCGAGCCGGAGGCGTGGGGCGCGCTGTCCGACCCCCGCTCGCTGGCCCAGTGGCGGGCCCGGCGGCAGTTCTGGGAGGACGTGCGCGGAGCCAAGGAGATGCTCTCCCGGTCCGCGCTCGCGCCGGTGCCGGTGCCGCTGGTCGAGCAGGCCGTGCACCTCACCCGCGACGAGCTCGAGGCCTGCGCCGGTCCGCTGATCCGCCGTGGCGTCGCCGAGGCGGGCGCGGTGCTCAAGGCGGCCGGGCTGGCCCCTGCCGACCTGGCCGGGCTGTTCCTGGTCGGCGGATCGACCCGGGTGCCGCTGGTCGCCCGGCTGCTGCACAGCGAGTTGGGCATCGCACCGACCGTGCTCGAGCAGCCCGAGCTGCCGGTGGCCGAGGGCGCGATCGCCGCGGTGGTCGCGGCACAGGCAGCCGGGGGTGTGGCGGCGTCACCGGCGGCCTCGGCCGCGCCCGCCACGATGGCCGCCGGCGCGCCCGCCGACACCGGGCGGCATGCGGTGGCCGAGGAGCCGCGTTACCGGCGCGGGGTGGCCGAGGCGGCCACGCCGACGCCGACGCCGGCCACGATCCCGAGCCGGCCGCCGTCCCATGACACGTCGCCGATGGGGCCGCCCACACCGGCCACGATCCCGAGTCAGCCGCCGTCCTATGAGCCGTCGCCGCTGGGCCCGCCCGCCCCGGTCAGCGGCGAGCCGCCGCCGGACTACGCCGAGCCGGTCGACCCCTGGGCCACCGGTGAGGCGGCCGCGTTCGGGCCGAACGGGGGCCCGCCCTTCACCGGGGGCGGCGGCCCGTCCACCGGTGGGCACACGCGGGTGCCGGGCTCGAACGAGACCTGGCTGGCGTCGAAGGACGAGTCGCCACCTGGATCGCCGGCCGGGGCTCAGGCGCCCCCTGGGGCACCACGGCGGGCGGGCGTCCCCGCGTACCGGAGGAAGGGTTTTTTGATCGTCGCCGCAGGCCTGGTGGTGGTGCTTCTGGCCGGTGCGGGAGCGGCCTGGTATTTCTGGCCGGGCTACCGCGCGGTGGACTTCCAGCCGCTGGCCAAGTCGGCGGCGAAGACGCTCACGCCGGCGGTGCCGATCTACAGCAGCAGCTTCGCGGACGTCAAGGTGCTCGGTGATCGGGCCTACTTCGCCAATCAGGGCGAGGACGACACGCTCGGCGTGGTCGCGGCCGACACCGCCACCGGTGAGCAGAAATGGTCGAGCATCGAGGCCGGCGCCTCGGAACCCGGCTGGGAGACGATGATCGCCGTGCCGGGTGCGGTGGCGGTCTTCACCAAGCCGGACACCTCGGCGGACACCCGCCGCATGTTCGTGCTGGACGCCGGCGACGGCACTCTCCGCTGGCATCGCGAAGTGGCCGCCGGCGACGACATCAAGATGCTCGGCGACGTCGCGCTGTGGATCGACAAGACCGCGCACCGGCTGGTCGCGCTGCGGATCACCGATGGCGAGCAGGCGTGGGACCTGCCCGATGTCAAGACCGACGGCGGCGACACCACCGCACTCTTCGGCGCCTCCACCACCGCGGACCTGTCCGGGCCGGGCGACGCCAACGGCTTCCCGTTCGCCTTCGACGCCGACGACGACCAGCGGCTGCTGCAGGTGATGGCCGATCGCTCGGCGCGGGTGATCGACGGGTCGAACGGCGACGTGCTGGTCGCGCCGAAGCCGGGCGTGGCGGCCCCGGACACCCCGCTGATCGTGCACAACGGCCGGGTCGTGGTGGCCGAGAAGGCGAACAACACCCAGCGCATCCTGGCCTGGGACCTGGACACCCTCGGCACGCCCAAGGTGCTCGGCTCGGTCGACCCCAAGGTGGACGTCAGCCGGATGACGCCGTGCGGGGCGGAGGCGGCGTGCTGGGTCGAGACCACCGGGTACGACGCGAAGAGCAACCAGGTGGGCGGCACCGGGCTCGACGACGGCAGCAGCATCTGGCACGTGCCCGCGGCCAACGCCGAATACCTGATGCCGGTCGGCGAGAACGTGCTGGTCAGCCAGATCGCCCAGCCGAGCGCCAAGACGTCGCTGATCAGCGCGGCCGGCAAGGTGCAGTGGACGGTCGACGGCCAGGGCGCCCGGGTGGACGGCGGCAACATGCTGTTCTTCAGCAAGCTGATGACGGACAGCGTCGACGACCCGGCGCTCACCGGCCGGCACGTCGGCGACGACCCGGTCGAGCTCGGGCCGCTGGCCGGGGTGCGGCCCTGGTCGTGCTCGTGGAACACCGAGGTGATCGCCTGCTTCGCCGACAAGGACCTGCGGCTGCAGCGCTTCGCCGCCTAGACACGGAAAAGCCCCCGGCATCGCTGCCGGGGGCTCTTTCTGTCCGTAGGTCAGGCGATGCGCTCGCCGCTCGAGGCGTTGAACAGGTGCACCTGGTTGGCCTGCGGCTTGATGTTCACGGTCTCGCCCATGTTCGGCATGTTGCGCCGGTCGGTGCGGACCACGAAGCGCTCCGAGCCCTCGTCCATGGCCGCGTGGCCGTAGACGTTGGCGTCCGAGCCGAGGTCCTCGACCAGGTCGACCACGATCGGCAGACCGGCCTCGGTGCCGCTGACCAGGTCGGTGGCCTCGGGGCGGAAGCCCACGGTCACCTTGCCGCCGCCGTTCTGCGCGGCGGCGACCTGCTCGCGGGTCAGCGGGACGGCCAGCGGGCCGAAGTTGGCGCCCGACTCGGTCAGCGCGACGGTCTTGAGGTTCATCGCGGGCGAGCCGATGAAGCCGGCCACGAAGACGTTGCCGGGGGTGTCGTAGAGCGCCCGCGGGGTGTCGCACTGCTGCAGCACGCCGTCCAGCATGACCGCCACCCGGTGGCCCATCGTCATGGCCTCGACCTGGTCGTGGGTCACGTAGACGGTGGTGATGCCGAGCTTGGCCTGCAGCGTGGCGATCTGCGAACGGGTCTGGACGCGGAGCTTGGCGTCGAGGTTCGACAGCGGCTCGTCCATGAGGAACACCTGCGGCTCGCGGACGATCGCGCGGCCCATGGCGACACGCTGGCGCTGGCCACCGGAGAGCGCCTTCGGCTTACGGGCCAGGTATTCGTCCAGCTGCAGGAGCGCCGCCGCCTCCTTGACCCGCCGGTCGATCTCCGGCTTCGAGGTCTTGCGCAGCTTCAGGGCGAAGGCCATGTTCTCGTACACCGACATGTGCGGGTAGAGCGCGTAGTTCTGGAAGACCATCGCGATGTCGCGGGACTTGGGCGGCAGGTTCGTGACGTCCTTGTTCTCGATCAGGATGCGGCCGCGGTCCACGTCCTCCAGGCCGGCGAGCATGCGCAGGCTGGTGGACTTGCCACAACCGGAGGGGCCGACCAGGACGAGGAACTCGCCGTCACCGATCTCCAGGCTGAGCTCGTTCACCGCGGGGCGGTCCGAACCCGGGTAGATGCGGGAGGCTTTCTCATAGGTGACGGTAGCCATGATGAATCGACTTCCTTTCCACCGGCAGGAACGTGCCGGACGATCCGAGTGGGAGGAACACGCGTGAGCTGACTCACGCCCCGCCACCGTAAGCTTTTTTACCGGTTCTGCCAAGCTCAGGACGCGCTGACCTGGCTTTTCGGCTGATTCCGGCGAGCCGGTATGCTGTGCCTCGCGCCCCTGTAGCTCAGTTGGCCAGAGCACTCGCCTTGTAAGCGAGATGTCGTCGGTTCGATTCCGACCGGGGGCTCCGACGCACCCTAGGGTGACGTGGTGCGGATTGAGCGGGTCGTCGACATAGCCGAGGTCGAGCGGGCCGGGGAGCTCTTCGACGGGCCACCGCGGGCGGATGCCACCGCCCGGTTTCTCGCCGCGGCCGATCACCATCTGCTGTTCGCCTACGACGAGGGCGGGCGTGCGGTCGGCATGATCTCCGGGGTGGAGACCACGCACCCGGACAAGGGCACCGAGATGTTCATCTACGAGCTCGGGGTGGCCCCGGACGCCCGGCTGCGCGGGGTCGCCACCGCGCTGGTGCGGGCGCTCCGCGAGCTGGCCCGCGAGCGTGGCTGTTACGGCATGTGGGTGGGCACCGAACCGGACAACGAGGCCGCGCAGGCCACCTATCGCAAGGCCGGTGCCGGCGAAGAGGCGCCCTTCCTGCTGCTGAACTGGGATCTGACGTGACCGATCGACGTTTCCTGGCACCGATGCGCCCGCGCCCGAGCGATGAGTCGCACCGGGTCGCCACGCCGCTCGAGCTCCTCTTCGACCTGTGCTTCGTGGTGGCGGTGGCGCAGGCCGCGCTGCCACTGCACCACGACATCGCCGAGCGGCACGCGGGACACGGCATCCAGTCGTACCTGATGGTCTTCTTCGCCATCTGGTGGGCCTGGATGAACTTCACCTGGTTCGCCTCGGCCTATGACACCGACGACGACGCCTATCGCATCACCACGCTGGTGCAGATCGCCGGTGCGCTGGTGCTCGCGGCCGGGGTGGAGCCCGCCTTCGCGGACGGCGATTACCGGGCGATCACCGCGGGCTATGTGATCATGCGCCTGGCCATGGTCGGGCAATGGCTGCGCGCGGCGCGCACCGACCGGCAGCGTCGCGCGACCGCTCTGACCTACGCCGCCGGCATCTCGGTGGTCCAGCTCTTCTGGCTGGTACGCCTGGCGTTGCCGGAATCCTGGCAGGTGCCCTCCTTCGTGCTGCTCGTGGTCGCCGAACTGGCCGTGCCGATCCTCGCCGAGCGGGCACCCGGCGGCCCGACCACCTACCATCCGCACCACATCGCCGAGCGCTACGGCCTCTTCACGATCATCGTGCTGGGCGAGGTGGTGGCATCCGCGACGGTCGCCGTCCGCACCGGGCTGACCGGCGGCGAACATCTCGCCGATCTGATCTCGCTCGCGGTCGCCGGGCTGGTCATCGTGTTCGCCCTGTGGTGGCTCTATTTCGACCGGCCGGCCCACGATCTGCTGACCGGGCTGCGCACCTCGATGCTGTGAGGCTACGGCCACTACTTCATCTTCGCGTCGGCCGCGGCGGTCGGCGCCGGGCTCGGCGTGGTGGTCGACTACGACACCCATCACACCGAGATCTCCGGGACGGTCGCGGGCTACGCGGTGGCCGTACCCGTCGCGGTGTTTCTCTTCTTCGTCTGGCTGCTGCACATTCGTCCACACGTGACCGGTCCGATGCTGGCGGCCTATCCGGTCGTGGCGGTGCTCGTGCTGCTGACTCCGCTCGGCCCGGCGCCGGTCCATCTGACCGCCGTGCTGCTGATCCTGCTCGTGGTGCTGGCCCGGCTTGCCGGCCGACGAGTTTCCACTGTGTCACCAGGCGCCTAAGCAGGCTTTCCGGCCGACGAAGGGCCGAACCGGAAAATTTACCGTGCTTAATCGGTTCGTATGCATGGCCTTGAATGTCACATCATTGTCACGACGGCATCGACGGTAGTGACTAGCCAGGTGCAACGGCCGGAGGATCCTCGGGATGCGCCCGTACCGCTTGGTGGGCGCCCATCCTTCGGAGGACCCGTACGTGAGACACCGATCCGCTTGGGGCCGGCGCACCTTCATCGCCGTGCTCGCGGTGGGCGTCGCTGTGCTCGGCACCGCCTTACCAGCCGATGCCGCGCCGAACCCCGCCGCCCCCGCCGCCCAGGACACCCCTGGCGATTCGCCCAAGGACGCTCCCGCCGACACTCTCGGCTCGCATGACGCGGAACTGCTCGCCGCGGCCGAGTCCAAGGGCACCCGCGCCGTCACCCTGATCATCGCCGCCGACGAGGGCAAGACCGCCGAGGTCGCGGCCCAGGTGAAGGGCCTCGGTGGCACCGTCACCCGGCGCTTCGACCAGGTCGGCTACGTGCTGGCCCAGGTGCCGACGGACAAGGTGGTCAAGGCCGCCAAGCTGCCCGGCGTCGCCGCGATCGACCTGGACGAGACGGTGAAGCTGCCGGACCCGTCGGTCGAGCAGGGCGGCAAGCGCGCCGCACGGCAGGCCGCCACGCTGGCCGGCCCGGGCCCGAGCACGCCGGCCGCGAACCCCTACATGCCGACGAACGAGGTCGGCTCGGTGGAGTTCAAGAGCAAGCACCCGACCTGGGACGGGCGCGGCGTCACGATCGGCATCATGGACTCCGGTGTGGACCTGGAGAACCCGGCGCTGAAGACCACCTCGACCGGCGAGCGCAAGATCGTCGACTGGGTGACGGCGACCGACCCGCTGACCGAGGGGGACGGGTCCTGGCGAGCGATGCTCTCCGCCCCGCCCGCGAGCGTCACGGTCCCGGCGGGCACGTACCGCTACAACACGTTCCGCGAGTCGATCACCGCGGCCAGTGACCCGGGCGGCGACATCAACCGCGACGGCGACACCACCGACGTGTTCGGCATCCTCTACGACCCGGCTTCGCACGACATCCGGGTGGACGTGAACCAGAACGCCAACTTCACCGACGACGCCGTGATGCGGCCGTACCGGGAGAAGTTCGACGTCGGGCACTTCGGCACCGACAAGCCGGCCACCGAGATCGTGGAGAGCATCCCGTTCGTGGTGGAGTTCCGTGAGGACGTCGACCTGACTCCGGCCGGCCTCGCGGGGCAGTTCGCCGACTTCGTCAACATCGGCATCCCGGAGAGCGTGCACGGCACCCACGTCGCGGGCATCACCGCGGCGAACAACATGCTGGGCAACGACAACTTCGACGGCCAGGCGCCGGGCGCGAAGCTCGTCTCCTCGCGGGCCTGCTCGTGGGGCGGCGGCTGCACCGCGGCCGCGCTCACCACCGGCATGGTCGACCTGGTGGTCAACCGCCACGTCGACGTGATCAACATGTCGATCGGTGGCCTGCCCGCCCTGAACAGCGGCCAGAACGCGCGCGCCGAGCTGTACGACCGCCTGATCGAGGACTACGGCGTGCAGATGTTCATCTCGGCCGGCAACTCCGGCCCGGGGCAGAACACCATCGGTGACCCGTCGGTGGCCACCAACGTGGTCAGCGTCGCGGCCAGCGTCAGCAAGGACACCTGGCTGTCGAACTACGGCTCGGTGGTGCGCAAGCAGAACGGGCTGTTCAACTTCTCGTCGCGGGGCCCGCGCGAGGACGGCGGGTTCAAGCCGAACATCGCCGCGCCCGGTTCGGCCGTCTCCACGGTGAACACTTGGATCAAGGAGCCGGACATCGCCGAGGCGGGCTACACCCTGCCGATCGGCCTGGCGCACCTGAACGGCACCTCGATGGCCTCGCCGCAGGCGGCCGGCAGCGCTGCGCTGCTGCTCTCCGCGGCCAAGGCCACCGACAAGGGAGTCACCCCGGCCGCGCTGCGCCGCGCGCTCTACTCCTCGGCGGACCCGATCAAGGGCGAGTCGGTGGCCGGTCAGGGCTACGGTCTGCTGGACGTCAACGGCGCCTGGTCGCTGCTGGCCAAGGAGATCACCACCGCCCGGTACGTGTCGTCGGCGCAGGTCTGCACCCCGCTCTCGCAGTTCCTGACCACCCCGAACCGCGGCGTCGGCATCTACAACAGCTGTGTCGCCGGCGAAGGCGGTCAGCGGGCCGGTTCGACCCGGGTCTACAACGTCCAGCTCAAGCGGACCAGCGGATCGGCGAAGTCGGTGCGGCACACGCTGAGCTGGCTCGGCGACAAGGGACAGTTCAAGTCGGCTCGCAACGTGGCGCTGCCGCTGAACCAGACGGTCACGGTGCCGGTCACGGTCACCGCCAAGGACGGCCTCAACTCGGCCATCCTGAAGGTCGACGACCCGGCCACCAAGGTGATCGACTTCGAGGTCCTCAGCGTGGTGGTCACCGGCACCGAGGCGAAGAAGCCGAGCTACACGGTGACCGGTGAGGGCTCGGTGGAACGCAACTCGACCAAGTCCTACTACGTCGTCGTGCCGGAGGGCGCCACGTCGCTGCAGGTCGATCTGACCGGGATCGCGACCGGATCGCAGACGCGGTTCATCGCCTTCAACCCGTACGGCGTGCCGGTCGACAGCACGTCCAGCCTCGGCTGCTACACCAACTTCTCCGACCCGGCGGCCTGCAAGCCGCAGGAGCGGTCCTACGATGACCCGCTGCCGGGCATCTGGGAGCTCGAAGTGGAGTCGCGGCGCACCTCGCCGGCGCTGAACAACCCGTACCGCCTGCTCGCCAAGGTGCAGGGCGTCACGGTCACGCCGGAGACGGTCACGCTGGACAGCGTGCAGGCCGGCACCCCGACGCCGGTCACCTGGACGGTCACGAACAACTACGGTCCGATCAACCTCACCGCCGAGGGTGGCCCGCTGGGCAGCTCCAAGTCGGACCGGCCGACCATCGAGGACGGTGCGGTTCAGGAGTACGAGGTCGTGGTGCCCGCGGGCGCCGAGCGGCTGGACGTGTCGATCGGCAACCCGAGCGACGCGGCGGCCGACCTGGACCTCGCGGTCTACCTGAACGGCGTGCGGGTCGCGCTGCAGGCGGACGGTGACTCCGAAGAGGCGGTCTCCATCCCGTCGCCGGCGGCGGGCACCTACACGGTGGAGATCGACGGGTACGCGGTGCCGAGCGGCAGCACGGCATACGACTACCTGGACGTCTTCTACAGCCCGGCGCTTGGGTCGGTCTCCGTCCCGGCGACGGCGACCCCGCTGGCGAACGGCGCGTCCACGACGGTCACCGGCACGGTGACCGCGGAGGCGGCGCCGACCGAGGGCCGTCAGCTCTTCGGTGAGGTCACGATCCTCACCGACCAGGGCGCTGTGGTCGGCCGCGGTTCCGTGGTGATCGGCGCGGTCAGCTAGTCAGTACACGACGAAAGCGGCCCGTCCTCGACGTCTCGAGGACGGGCCGCTTTCCGTTCGCGCGCCCCTCCGCTTCCCCAGAGGCCGCAGAGGGGCTCTGCTTCCGCAGAGCCAGCGCTTCCTCAGAGGCCGCAGAGGGGCTCTGCTTCCGCAGAGGCAGCGCTTCCTCAGAGGAAGCAGAGCAAAGGGTCAGTCCTTGTAGTCCGGGTCCTCACCGGCCACCGGGCGGCCGTCGGAGAAGCCGCGGCCGGAGGCGGAGGCCTCGTCGTCGATCGGCTCCTCGTGCAGGCGCTTCTGGTCGTCGCCCGGGCCTGCGGCGTCCGGCGGCGGGGTGTCGCCCGGCGTGGTGGCCGGGGGCGTGTCGCCGGGCTTGACGCTGGTGCCGCCGGCCGGCATTCCGCTCACGTCCGGGGTGTCGTCGGCCGGGTCGGCGTCGGCCGGCAGGGTGCGCGCCGGCTCCTCGGGCAGCAGGCCGCCGAGCAGTGGGAGGTCGCTGCCGAGCAGGCCGGACTCGGCGTTCGGGTCGGCCGCCGCGCCGCGGCCGACGGGCAGGCCGCCGCCGTTGGGCATCAGGCCACCGATTACCGGAAGGCCGCCACCACCCAGCAACGGGAGGCTACCGATCGGGAGCCCGCCGCCACCGGTCGGCAGGCCGCCCAGCGGGCCGTCTTCCTTGGCGGCGGCGGCCTTGCGGACCGGTCGCTGGTCGGTGGACCGGGCCGCGCTGCCCATCCCGGTGCGCGACTGTCCGCCCTGCTCAGGGGGAGTCACGGAGTTGGTGCCGGGTCGCACGTGCACCAGTGGGTTGTCGTCGAGCGGGCTCGGCACGCGCATGCCGTCGGCGGAGTCCATGCCGCCCAGCGGGTTCACGCCGCCGGCCGGGTCCAGCACGCCGCCGAGCAGACCGCCCTGGTCGGCCGCCGGCGCGGGCTGCACGTCCTCCGCCTGCGCCGGGGCGCCGCCGAGCAGGAGGATCCCCCCGGCCGCCGCCGCGGCGATCAGGTACTTACGCATGCGATTCCTCCACGAACTCGGGATCGGACAAACAGCTCGGATGGGGCAACGAGCGTCCACCGGACCTGGTTCCGGGGTGCGGCTGTTTACGATCAGGATCTATGAGCGCCGAACAGCAACCCAATGTGCTGCGCCGGGTGCTCATGTCCCGTCTTCAGCAACGGCTGACCAACGGCACGGACGGGCGGCCACACTTCGTCATCTGCGGTGGGGACGCGCTGGCGTACACGCTGGCCGAGGAGCTCTCCAACGCCGGGCATCGGATCCGGATCACCCTGGTGGTGCCGAACGAGCTGCGCGCCGAGGTGCCCGATCTGAGCACCCTGCGCGGGGTGCGGGTGGTCCGCGCCGACCGCCTGGACGAGCCGCTGTTCCGCTCGGCGGGACTGGCCGGCGCCGCCGCGCTCGCGCTGGTCATGCCGGACGACGTGCTCAACCTGCATGCCGCCCTGTGCGCGCAGGCCGTGGAGCCGGACCTGCGGCTGGTCATCCGGATGTTCAACACAGGGCTGGGCTATGGCGTCCGGCGGCTGTTCGACGACTGCGCGGTGCTCAGCGACGCGGCCATGGCGGCGCCCGCGTTCGTCGCCGCCGCGCTGGGCGAGCCGGCTCCCACGCACTTCCGGCATGCGGGTCGCACGATGTATGTGGCGCGTCGTGCGGACGTACCCGAAAAGCATGTGGTCTGTGCTCTGACCGGCGCGAGCGGGAACGGTGAGGTGGACGTGCTGCCCGCCGACCCGGGCCCGGGACAGGGCCGGCCGGAGGATCTGGTGCTCGCCGAGGCCTCCGGGCGTCCGGCCGGTCAGGCGGTGGCCGCCCGCAAGCTGGCCCGCTCGTCCAAGCGTCCGCGGCCGCTGCGGGCCGCCACCCGGGCGATCCGCGCCGCGCTGAGCCGCAAGCTGGGCATCGCGGTGATGATCACGCTGGTGGTGACCGTGGTGGCCGGCACCGTGCTGTCGCACGCCGACGCCGAGAAGGGTGGCAGCGGCTTCTGGGGCTCGATGTACGTGACCCTGCTGACCGCGGTCGGATCGTCCGATGTGGAGATCGAGCGCAACGGCGTGGCGAAGGCCGCCCAGCTGGTGCTGACCATCGCCGGCGTGGCGCTGTTGCCGCTGATCACCGCCGCCGTCGTGGAGGGCATGGTGAACGCTCGGCTGGCGCTGTCCACCGGCAAGGTGCGCGGCGTGCACGACGACCACATCGTGCTGGTCGGCCTCGGCACGGTCGGCACCCGCATCCTGCGCCAGCTGCTCGACCTGGGCCTGGACGTGGTGGCCATCGACCGCAACCCGAACGCGCGCGGCGCCAAGGCGGCCGAGCAGCTCGGCGTGCCGTTCATCGTCGGTGATGCGGCGCTCGAGGAGACGCTGCGGGCGGCCTCGATCGACACCGCGAAGGCGCTGGTCGTGGTCTCCACCGACGACGTGACGAACCTGCAGGCGGCGCTGAACGCGCGAGCCGTGCGCAGTGACATGCGGGTGGTGCTGCGGCTCTTCGACGACGACTTCGCGCGCCGGGTGCAGAAGGCCTTCAACATCAACATCTCGCGCAGCGTGTCCCGGCTGGTGGCGCCCGCGTTCGCGGCCTCGTTGCTGGACCGGGACGTGATCGTCACCATCCCGGTGGATCGGCACGCGTTGCTGGTCGCGGCGGTGCGGGTGCTGCCCGGCTCGCCGCTGGACGGCACGGTGATGGCGGTGGCGGACAAACCTTCGGGGGTGCGGGTGATCGGCCTGACCGCCGCCGACTCCGAGTGGGTGGACTGGTCGCCGGACGCGCGCCGGGTGCTCAACGCGGGCGACCGGGTGGTCGTCGTGGCCCGCCGCCGCGGCCTGCGCATGTTGCTGGAACAGGCCACCCCGCCGGTGCGGACCGAGCCGGAACGCGCTTAGCCCGCCGCCTCTTCGAGGGTGGCCACCTCGACGCCGAGGACGGCCTGCTCGTCCGGCTTGTGGGCGAGCACGTCGGTGAGGTAGCTCTGCACCGCCGGGGCCATCCCGACGTCACGGCCGGCCTGCTCGGACAGCAGCCACTTGTGCTGGATGATCTGCGAGAAGATCTCCTGCGGCTCGAGCTTGCGGCGCAGGTTGGCCGGCACCGCCCGGACCACCGGCTCGAAGACCTCGGTCAGCCAGCGGTGCGCGGCCTGCTGCTCGTCGATCAGGTCGCTCTCCGCGCGGTACGCGTCCAGATCGTTGAGCAGTTGCCGCGCCTGGTTCTCCTCGGCGTCCAGCCCGGTCAGCCGCAGCAGGCGCCGGGTGTGGTAACCGGCGTCCACCACCTTGGGCCGCACCCGGTAACCGTCGTCCACAGTCGACATCGCCACCTCGGCCACGTCGAAGCCCAGGTCGTTGAGCCGCCGGATGCGGCCCTCGATGTCGTGCCGGGCGTCCCGCGGCACCTCCTGCTCGTAGGTCACCTCGTGCCACAGGCGCTCGTAGCGGGACACGATGTCGTCGACCACCGACTCCGGGTCGATCGCCTCGTGCAGCAGCTCGGCGGCCTCCAGGTCGAGGCACTCGCCGAAGATGTTCAGCCGGAGGATCTCGATGTCCTCGCTGCGCTGGCCCTCGGAGAGCTTCGGATAGAGGTTGCCGGTCTCGGCGTCCACCAGATAGGCCGCGAAGGCGCCCGCGTCCCGCCGGAACAGCGTGTTCGACAGCGAGCAGTCGCCCCAGCTGAAGCCGGTCAGGTGCATCCGGACGATCAGCGCGGCCAGTGCGTCGAGCAGCCGGTTCATCGTCTCCGGGCGCAGCACGTGCGAGAACAGGGCCCGATAGGGCAGCGAGAACTGCAGGTGCCGGGTGATCAGCACGGACTCCAGCGGCTCGCCGTCCTCGGTGGCCCGGTCGGTGACGATGGCGACCGCCTCGACCGCCGGGAAGTCGATCCGCTCCAAGGCCCGGAGCAGGTCGTATTCCTTTTCGGCGATGCGCTCGCGGGTCTCCTTGAGCGCGTAGACGGTCTCGTTGAGCTTGACGAACCGGACGATGTGCCGCGAGATGCCCTGCGGGAGCGCGACCAGGTGGTCAGCCGGCCACTCCTCCAGCGGAATTTCCCAGGGAAGGTCCAGCAGAGCCGGGTCGACGAGGGCGGAGGTGATGCGCACGGACCCAGTGTGCACGCCCGGCCCGGCGCGTCGCTGCCGCACGTGGCTCGTTACACAAACTGCCAGATTGCCGGATTGGCCTATATGTGCCTTTCATGACCTTCGGGAGCAGCATGCGACGCAAGGTGGCCATCGTCGGGGTGTGCGCCGCCCTCGTACTCGCCGGGTCGGCGGGTGCGGTGGCTTGGCGGCAGTCGGGGACGGGCGACGGCCGGCCGGTCGGCTCGTGGCAGGACGCGCCAGATGTCTCGCGTACGCCGGTGGCGCTGTCGCAGGGCAACGCCGCGGCCGGGGTGACGAAGGCGTCGCCGCCGTCCGCCGCGCCGACCGCGGATCGGGACGCGCCGCGCAGCCACGCCGAGCCGGTGCGGACCAAGCCGCGCCGGATCGTCGAGGAGTCCGCGCAGGCCGCGGCCGCCAAGGGCCGGCAGAAGGTGGGCGAGCTGCTCGACGTGCGCAAACTTCTCGGGTACGAGAGCGGCCCGCGCACCGAGACCTTCGGCTACCCCGGCGCTTCCTATGTGAAGCTGCACTTCAGCCGCATGGCGATGCTGCCCGGCGACTACCTCACGGTGTCCGACCCGAAGGGCGTGGAGAGCTACCGGTACGACGCCCCGAAGCTGCTCGAGACCGGGCCGGTGGACCAGTGGGCGATGTCCGTCACCGGGGACACCGCGGTGGTCGAGATGCACCGCTCGGTCGACCCGCTGGGCGCGCGTTCGCTGCTGGGTGACCTCGGGGTGAGCATCGACAAGGTGGCGCGGGGCTTCTCGCGTACCGAACAACGGGGTGTGCCCGAGGAATCGCTCGGCGCGCCGGGCCGCACCGGGCGCGAGGAATCCGTCTGCGGCAGCGATTCCTCCGCGGACGCGGTCTGTTATCAGGCCAAGGACCCGGTCGCCTACACGAAGTCGAAGGCGACGGCGCGGCTGCTGATCGACGGCACCGAGCTGTGCACCGGCTGGCGGATCGGCACGAACAACCGGATGCTGACCAACAACCACTGCTTCGACAACTCGGAGTCGGCCTACGACACCGAGGTCTGGTTCAACTACCAGTGCGCGAAGTGCGGCGGCTACGACACGTTCAAGCCGACCAAGGTGTGGGGCGACAAGGTGGTCGCGACCGACCGGACGCTGGACTACACGCTGTTCACGGTCGAAGACTTCCCGGCCGTGCAGAAGTTCGGCTACCTGCTGCTGGACACCGCGCGCCCGGCCAAGGGCACCGCTCTCTACGTGCCGCAGAACCCGGCCGGCGACCCCACCCGGATCGCCGGGGCGCTGGGCGACAAGGCGTCCAACTGCGCGGTGGTCGACAACGCCTACGACGGGTACGCGACCAACTCCGACGTGTCCTATTACTGCGACACCGAGGGCGGCTCGTCCGGCTCGCCGGTGCTCTCCCGCAGCACGAACAAGGTGGTCGGCCTGCACCACTTCGGCGGCTGCCCGAACTCCGGAGTGCGCGCCGATCTGCTCTACAACAGGTTGAAGGGCGCGCTGTAGGTACTTTGGTCGCGTGACCCGACCTCGCAGCGGGTGGCCCGACGCCGCCTACCTGATCGGCTTCGTGCTGCTCTCGGTGGCGCTGGCGTCCGGCCACCTGCTCGGTTTCGACGCGGCGGTGGCGGACTGGTCGGACAGCCACCGGCCGGCTCTGCTCTATTGGCCGGCCCGGGTGCTGAATTACCTGGGCCAGGGCGGTCAGGTGCTGATGCCGGTGGTGCTCGTGCTCTCCGTCTGGCTGGCCTGGCGTCGCCGGTCGTGGCGCTGGTTCCTGCCGCTGGTGGGCGCGTTCGTGCTGCTGTACATCACGATCGGCCCGATGAAGATCTGGTTTCAGCGGGCCGCGCCGCACTTCACCGGCCCGGACCGCACCGTCCTGTTCAACGACGCCGCCACCGGCGCGCTGGGCATGAGCTACCCGTCCGGCCACGTCGCCAACGCCCTGGTCTGGTACGCGGTGATCGCCTTCCTGGCCGGCGTGCTGCTCGGCCGCCCGCTGCACATGGCCTTCCGGTTGCTGCCGCCGGTGATCGTCTTCTGCACGACCACCTACCTGGCGTTCCACTGGATCACCGACTCGATCGCCGGCCTGTTCCTCGGGCTGTTCCTGGCCCGGCTGATGGCCCGGGTGCCGTGGGAGCGACTGCTCACCCCACCCAGCGACCGCGCCGCATCACCCGCTTCACCGTCAGTTCCGGGCTGAGCACCACCAGGTCGGCCCGCGAGCCGGCTTCGAGCGCGCCCACCTCGTCCAGGATGCCGAGCGCCCGGGCCGGCGTGGTCGAGGCCATCAGGCAGGCGTCCTCCAGCGCGATGCCCGCCCCGACGGCTCGGCGCAGGGCCGCGTCCATGGTCAGCGTGCTGCCGGCGATCGAGCCGCCGGGGGAGAGCCGGGCCACCCGGTCGGCCACGGTCACCGCCTGCCCGCCCAGCTCGTAGTCGCCGTCCGGCATCCCGGCCGCGTCGATCGCGTCGGTGACCAGGGCGGCGCGGTCCGGCCCGGCGGTGCGGGCGGCGAAGGCGAGCATGCCGTCGTGCAGGTGAATGCCGTCGGCGATCAGCTCGCACACCACCGGCGGGGTGGCGAGCAGGCCGATCACCGGGCCCGGCTCGCGGTGGTGCATCGGGCGCATGCCGTTGCAGAGGTGGGTGCCGACGGTCGCGCCCGCTCGCACGCCCGCGAGTGTCTGCTCGTAGGTGGCGTCGGTGTGCCCGATGGCGGCGATCACGCCGTGCTCCTGGAGGAACGCGATGGCTTCCAGCGCGCCGGGCAGCTCGGGGGCGATCGTGATCATCTTGGTGGTGCCGGTGGCGACCAGCGCGGCTATTTCCGACATCGCCGGGTCGCGAAGATAGGCCGGATTCTGTGCACCGCACCGGGTGGCCGACAGGTAGGGGCCCTCGAAGTGCAGACCCGCGATGACGCCGTCCTTGATCAGCGGCTGGAACGCGTGGGCCGCCGACATCATCAGCTCGAACGGCGAGCTGACCAGGCTGGCCAGCATGGTCGTGGTGCCGTGGGCCAGGTGGAAGGCGGCGGCCCGCCCGGCCTCGCCCGGGTCGCCGGTGGTGAACGTGTGCCCGCCGCCGCCGTGGCAGTGCAGGTCGATGAAGCCGGGCACCACGTAGTCGGTCTCGTCGTGGGTGGAGGCGTCCACCTCGACGATCGCCGGGCCGGTCACCTCGACATGCCCGCTGATCACCGCGCCGGGCCGGACGATGCGGCCGTGGATCCGGGTCATCGGCTCTCCCGGGTGTCCATCGCCAGCAGCGCCGCGCCCAGGCAACCCGCGGTGTCGCCCAGCGCCGCCCGCACCAGCCGCGGCAGCCGGTGGAAGGTGACCCGCTGGTCCAGCGCGGTGCGCAGCGGCGCCAGCAGGGCCTCGCCCGCCTCGGCCAGACCGCCGCCGAGCACCACGATGCCGGCGTCGTAGAGCGCCTGCGCGGTGAGCAGCCCGTCGGCCAGCGCCTCGACGGCGTCGGTCCAGACCGCGGTGGCCAGCGGCTCGCCCGCGGCCGCTCGGGCCGCCACATCGAAGGCGGCCGCGTCGGCGATGCCGGAGAGCTCCGCGTAACGCCGGCCGATCGCCGAGGCGGAGGCGACCGACTCGAGGCAGCCCTTGGCGCCGCAGCCGCAGTCCCGGCCGCCGGGCCGGACGATCACGTGGCCGACCTCGCCGGCCGCGCCGTGCGCCCCGGCGAAGGCCTTCCCGTCCACCACGTGCGCCGCCGCGATGCCGGTGCCGATCGCGATGAACAGCACGTGCGGCTCGCCCCGGCCGGCCCCGATCCGGGCCTCCGCGGTGCCGCCGGCTCGCACGTCGTGGCCGAGCGCGGCGGGCACGCCCAGCCGTTCCACCAGCAGGTCACGCATCGGCACGTCGCGGAAGCCCACGTTGGACGACCACACCGCGATGCCGTTCGCCTCGTCCACCACGCCGGGCACCGCGACGCCGGCGGCGGTGACCGTCAGTCCGTCGGCCCGGGCGCGGGTGGCCAGGCCCTCGGCCACGTCGAGGATGGTGGCGGTGACCGCCTCCGGGCCGCGCGCGGCCAGCGTCGGGTGCCGCTCGGCGTGATGGACCTTGCCGTCCGGCCGGACGAGGGCGCACTTCATGCCCGTGCCGCCGACATCAAGCGCGATGACGACGGAGTCGGTCATGCTGAGCCAATCTTCGGCACGCCCTCTTGGCCCTGTGTCTGCGCTTCGCCCTCGGTGCAATCGGTCATGCCAGGACGACGCTTCGGGTCAGGTTGCGGGGGTGATCGGGATCGAGGCCCTGCGCCTCGGCCAGCGCGATCGCCACCCGCTGCGCCACGATCAGATCGGCCATTGGGTCGAGCGGGGACCGGCCGCCGCACCAGCGCCCGATCGCGCCGTAGCCGCCGTGGTGCCGGGCGTGCACGAAGGCCGCGCCGGTCGCCTCCACGTCGTCGGCCAGGTGCGCGGGCACGTCGCCGAAGGCCCAGACCACCCGGCCGGGCGCGGCGATGGCCAAATTGCGGTGGCGCTGCGGGCCGTGGCGGTAGTCCATCGCCGGATATGCCTCGGCCCAGAGCATCGCGGCCTCGCGGCACTTGAGCGCGGCCTCGTTGGCCAGCCCGACCGTCCAGCCGCGGCCCAGGAAGGTGATCTGCCGGACGTCGGCGGCCACCGGCAGCGGCAGCCGCACGGCCACCTCGGCGTCGCAGGCGATCGGCGCCACGTCCTCGCCCAGGTGCGCCCGGAGCAGGGCGAGCGCGCTGGTGGCGAAGCGGGTCTGCACCACCGACTGCTCGTCCGCGAACTCCAGCACCACGGCGTCGGTGGCCAGCGTGGCGGCCGGCTGGGACTCGTCGGCGGTCAGCACGGTGGTCGGGCAGTCCAGCGCGCCGAGCAGGTCGACGACCTCGGTGGTCGAGCCGGACCGGGTGATCGCGACCACCCGGTCGTAGCGCCGGTGGCGCGGGAACTCGGACGCCTGGAACGCGTCGGTCTCGCCCTGGCCGGCCTGTTCGCGCAGCTCAGCATAGGCCTGGCCGATGAACCACGAGGTGCCGCAGCCGGTGACCGCGACCCGCTCGCCGGGACTCGGCAGGCCGGGCGACGTGGCCAGTTTCGCGGCCCGCTCCCAGCAGTCGGGCTGGCTGGCGATCTCGGTCTGCACGTGGGTCATGGCCATCCTTCACGACGGTTTGCCTGCGCATATGCGTTCGGTTCGACGCCCTTTCGAGCGTCATTCTGCGTGGGCGACGACAAGATCCGCAACAGTCCGGTTACGTTCGCGCAGGCACAATCTTTGCTTGGCGGCTTTTCGCGCACTAATGTGCACACTCTTATCACGGAACGTACATCGAGGAGGGTTGGGTGGACCGGTACGCGCGGTGGAATGCCCTGCTCGAGTTACTAGCCGAGAGCGGACGGGTGAGCGTCGAGGACGCCGCCGCCCGGCTGGAGGTGTCCCAGGCGACCATCCGGCGCGACTTCGACCAGCTCGCCCAGCAGCAGATGATCACCCGCACTCGGGGTGGCGCGGTGGCCAACGGGGTCTCCTACGACCTGCCGCTGCGTTACAAGTCCGCCAAGCACTCGGCCGAGAAGCAGCGCATCGGCGAGGCCACCGCCCGGCTGGTCAGCCCCGGCACGGTGGTCGGGCTCAACGGCGGCACCACGATGACCGAGGTGGCTCGCGCGCTGGCGGTGCGTCCCGACCTGAACACCAGCGGTGAGGGCGCCCAGCTGACCGTGGTCACCAACGCGCTGAACATCGCCAACGAGCTGCTGGTCCGCTCGCGGATGAAGATCGTGGTGGCCGGCGGCGTGGTGCGCCCGCAGTCCTTCGAGCTGGTCGGGCCGCTGGGCGGCGCGCTGCTCAAGGAGGTCACGCTGGACATCGTGCTGCTCGGCGTGGACGCGCTGGACGTCGAGCTCGGGGCCGCCGCGCACCACGAGGGCGAGGCGGCGATGAACAGCCTGATGGTGGCCCGGGCCAAGCAGGTGGTGGTGATCGCGGACTCGTCGAAGCTGGGCGGGCACGCTTTCGCCCGGATCTGCCCGATCAGCAAGGTCGAAGTGCTGGTAACAGACTCCGGCGCGCCGGACGGCGTAATCGAGGGATTTCGCGACGCCGGGGTACAGGTCATCGTCGCTTGACCCCACCGGTGGCGATGGTTGCCTATGGTGACCCCCGTGACAGCCGTACTCGAGATCTCCGGTCTGCAGAAGACCTATCGGAGCCGCAAGGGGGTGCGCCGCGCCCTCGATGGCTTCGACATGGTCGTCGAGGCCGG
The DNA here is from genome assembly GCF_055586225.1 of Actinoplanes sp. NPDC051388. Classification (NCBI taxonomy): domain Bacteria; kingdom Bacillati; phylum Actinomycetota; class Actinomycetes; order Micromonosporales; family Micromonosporaceae; genus Actinoplanes; species Actinoplanes sp. NPDC051388. The sequence continues at coordinate 694,719 of NZ_JBVJIP010000002.1, forward strand.
TCAGGTGCACGGTTTCCTCGGGCCCAACGGCTCGGGCAAGACCACGACCTTGCGTACGCTGCTCGGCCTGATCCGGCCGAACGGCGGCAAGATGGCGATCCTCGGCCGTGAGCTCCCGCAGCACCTGCCCGAGGTGGCCGGCCTGGTCGGCGCGATCGTCGAGAGCCCACAGTTCTTCGCCCACTTCAGCGCGCAGGACACGCTCTTGCTGCTGGCCGAGGCCGGCGGGGTGAACAAGGCGCGGGTGCCCGCGGTGCTCGAGCTGGTCGGGCTGCGGGATCGCGCCAAGGATCGGGTCAAGACCTACTCCCTTGGCATGAAGCAGCGCCTCGCGGTGGCGTCCGCACTGCTCAAGGAGCCGAAGCTGCTGATTCTGGACGAGCCGGCCAACGGCCTCGACCCGGGCGGCATCCGCGAGATGCGCACCCTGATGCGCACGCTCTCGGAGAGCGGCATGACGGTCGTGCTGTCCAGCCACATCCTCGGTGAGGTCCAGCTGATCTGCGACTCGGTGACGATCATCTCGGCCGGTCGCCGGGTGGCCGCCGGGTCGGTGGCCGACGTGCTGGCCCAGCATCGCTCGTCCACCGTGAAGGTGCGCATCGAACCCGGCGTCGACCTGCTGGCGGTGGCCGAGCTGCTGCGCACCGCGGGCGCGCCGCAGGTGACGCTCGAGCACGACTACCTGATGGTCAGCGGCGTGGACCGACCGGCCTGGATCACCTGGGTGCTGGCCCAGCGCGAGGTCTGGGTGAGTGAGCTGTCGCCGGTGAGCGTCGACCTGGAGAGCGTGTTCCTGTCGCTGACCGGGACCGCGCCGGTGGAGGGCGCGAACCGGCAGGTCGATCAGTCGGCGCAGGCCCCGGCCGCGGCCGGCAACGGGGGGTGGGGACAGTGAGCCTCTACAAAGCGGAGACCCGCCGCCTGACCAAGCGGCGGTTCGTGCGGTGGCTGGTGATCGGCAGCCTGCTGGTGCTGGGTGCGGTCGTGGTCGGCACCTTCCTCAGCACCGAGAAGGTGGGCCCGACCCAGATCGCCGAGGCGCAGGCCAGGGCTGACCGTGACTTCCAGGAGTCGGTCCGCTATGCCGAGCAGGAGAAGCAGCGCTGCCTGGCCGCGCCGGGCACCGCCGACGCGGGGAACTACCCGGCCGACTGCGCGCAGATGTACACGCCGACGCCCGAGGACTACAAGGCCGAGTACTACCTGCCGTCGAGCTTCGTCTTCAAGGACGACTTCAGCGACATGCTGACCACCTTCGCGGCCATCATGGCGCTCGCCGGGTTCGTCATCGGCGCGTCCTATGTCGGCGCCGAGTGGACCAGCGGCGGCATGATGAACCTGCTGCTCTGGCGGCCGCGCCGGCTGCAGGTGCTGAGCACCAAGCTGGTCGCCCTGCTCTCCACCCTCGCGGTGCTCAGCGTGGTGCTGGCGGTGGGCTGGACGCTCACCTTCGTCGCGATGGCGAAGCTGCGCGGGAACACCGACGGGATGACCTCCGGAGCCTGGCAGTCGGTCGCGTTGAGCGAGGTGCGGGCGATCGCGCTGATCCTGGTCATGGCGGCGGTCGGCTTCGGGCTGGCGTCGCTCGGCCGGCACACCGCGGTGGCGCTGGGCGTGGCGGCCGGGGTCGTGGTGGTCCTCCAGTTCGGTCTCTACGCGGTGCTCTCCTCGGCGAAGGTGGCGTTCGCCGAGATCGTGCTGCTGCCGATCTGGGTGATCGCCTGGATGTACAAGGAAGTGAAGCTGGAGAACACCAACTCCTGCGACTTCAGCGCCATCAGCGGGTGCCAGCCGGAGACCCTGACGCTCACCTGGCCGATGGCCGGCGGGCTCCTGGCAGCCATTTTCGCGCTGGTGGTGGGTACGGCAATGCTGACCATGCGTAGTCGAGACGTCGCTTGAGGTAACGTCGGCGGTCAGGCGCATTGAGGCCTTAGAATGCGCTCGATCACCTCTCAGGAGCACCATGCAGCCCGCCGACACACCCGCGTCCGAAGTGGACGCGTCCGTCCCGAATCAGCGCCCGGCCGTCGAGGACGGGGCGTCCCTCAGCGACCGCGACAAGCAGATCCTGGCCTTCGAGAACAAGTGGTGGAAGCACGCCGGCAGCAAGGAACAGGCCATCCGCGACACGTTCGGGCTGTCCTCCACGCGTTACTACCAGCTGCTCAACGCGTTGCTGGACAATCCGGTCGCGATGGCCGAGGACCCGGTGCTGGTCGGCCGCCTGCGCCGGCTGCGCTCGACCCGCGCCCGCACCCGGCGGCGCTGACCCTTCTCACGCCGGAGCGTGGTTCTCCGCGAAGTTGGCCAGCCACGCCACCTGCACCGGATCCAGGGACGCCCGGATCCGCCTGCGGGCGGTGGCCACGTTGGCCGCGGTGACCGTGGTCGCTTCCAGCGACTCGCGCATCGCGGACAGCGCCGACTCCCGGATCAGCGCCGCGCAGTCGGCCCCCGAGAAGCCCTCCAGCTCGACGCCCAGCGCGGCCAGGTCCACTGCCGCGTCCAGCGGCACCGACTTGGCGGTCGCCTTCAGGATCGCGGAGCGCGCCTCGGCGTCCGGCGGCGGCACGTAGACCAGGCGCTCCAGGCGGCCGGGCCGCAGCAGCGCCGAGTCGATCAGGTCGGGCCGGTTGGTCGCCCCGATCACCACCACGTTGCGCAGGTCCTCGACGCCGTCCAGTTCGGTCAGCAGGGCCGCCACCACGCGGTCGGTGGTGCCACCGTCGGTGCCCTGCCCGCGCTGCGGGGCGAGCGCGTCGACCTCGTCCAGGAAGACCAGGGTCGGCGCCGCCTCGCGGGCGCGGCGGAACAGCTCGCGGACCGCCTTTTCACTGTCGCCGACCCACTTGCTGAGCAGCTCGGCGCCCTTCACGGACAGCACGTTGGCCTTTCCCGTGCCCGCGATGGCCTTGACCAGAAAGGTCTTGCCGCAGCCGGGCGGGCCATAGAGCAGCACGCCGCGCGGCGGGGACACCCCGAGCCGGGCGAAGGTGTCCGGATAGGTCAGCGGCCACAGCACCGACTCGGTGAGCACCTGCTTGACCTCCGCCATGTCGCCGACGTCGTCCAGCGTCACCGCGGCCACCTCGAGCGACGACTCGGACATCGAGGTCGGCCGGACGACGTCCAGCGCCGCCTCGAAATCGGCCATCGCGACCGTCGGCGACTCGGCTTCCTTCTGCCGCAGCGCGGCCCGCACCCCGGCCTCGCGCGCGAGCGCGCCCAGGTCGGCGGCGACGAAACCCGGGGTGCGCCCGGCCACGTCGTCCAGCCGTACGTCCTCGGCCAGCGGCATGCCCCGGGTGAGCACACCCAGCTGCTCGCGGCGCATCGCCTGATCCGGCAGCGCCACCGCGAGCTGCACCGCCAGCAGATCGGGCGCGCGCAGCTCGGGGTCGACCGACTCGGGCTTGCTGGTCGTGCAGACCACCGCCGCACCGGCCCGCACCGTCTCGGCCAGCACCTGCCGGAACACCGTGGCCAGCGGGCCGGGCTGTTCCCGCGGCGCCAGCGCCTCGACGTCGCTGACCAGCAGCACGGCCGGCGCGGCGGCACGGGCCCGCTCGGCCGCCGCGCGCAGCCGGGTGGCCGCCGCGTCGTTGGTGAGCGCGGCCAGCTCGGGCGCCCAGAGCGGCACCATCTCGGCGCCCACGCTCGCCGCCACCGCCCGGACCAGCGCCGCCTTGCCGGAGCCGGCCGGGCCGGAGATCAGCACGCCGAGCGAGACGGTGGTGCCCAGCCGGCCCAGCACCTCGCGGTGGTGGAAGCCCAGATCGAGCAGCTCGGTCAGCTCCTTGGCCTGGGCGCGCAGGCCGGGCAGGTCGTCGATGCTCGGCGGCGGCACCTCGGGGTCGGTGGTCGCGGGCGCCTGTGGCCGGGTGCGCGTGGCGGATGCCGGGCCGGTGGTGGCGGCGCCCGGCCGGGTCGCCTCGCCGAACTGCCAGGCGACCACGGTGTCCATGGTGACCAGCGCGGCAGCACCGCCGTCCACCTCGACCACGCCGAGCAGCGTGCTGGTCCAGGCGTATCCGACCCGGTTGGACAGACTGCGCCGGGCGCCCTCGACCAGGTCGCGGTGGCTCGCCTCGAGCAGCACGTCCTGCGGCAGCAGCGAGACGTCGTCGCCGGCGCTGACCACCTTGCCCAGCAGCGCCAGCCGCAGCATCTCGGGGGAGACCACGGCGACGATCTCGGCCGGGCCGGTGAGCGTCACCCGGCGCGCCGCGACCACCGGGATCGGCGTGACGGTGACCTGGCCGCCGTCGCGCATGCCCAGGTTGCCGAGCGTCAGGTCGTCGGCATAGAGCAGCGCGCGGCTCGCCCCCGCCTCGGCGCGAGCGGCCAGGCCGGCCGTGGTGCGCGTGCCGGCCAGCCGCAGCGGATCGCCCGGGTTGATCGCCAGCGCGGCCATGACCTCGGGATGCAGGCGGACGATGCCCCGCCGGGCGTCGAGCGCCGCCGGCCGCAGGGTCACGGTCAGCGTGAGATCGTCTGCCACCGGGGGATCCTCCATTTGACGCGGGGAATAGGTTGTCCACGCTATCGCTGTGCTGCTTCCGCCGCCTGGTCCTCCGGACGGCGTGGAGAATCAGATGAAAACCAGTTGGATGCTGCTTCCGATAGACCCTTGCTCTGGGGAGGGCATGTTGATCAGGCGTCGCCTGGCCGTCGTATTCGTCGCCACCATCATCCTGGTCGCGGGCTGCGGCAAGGACGAGAAGAAGGATCCGGCCCAGTTCGTGGACGGGTCGCCGGTGGCCGCCTCGGCCGAGCCGGAACCCGAGGCGAAGCCGGTGCCGGAGAAGACGACGACCGGCAAGCCGGAGATCGCGAAGAACCCCGACGGCACCGTGAACACCAAGCAGCCCAAGCCGGTGACCGCCGAGTCCACCGTGTCGGCCGGTGGGATGGGGCCCTACAAGATCGGGGCCACGCTCAAGGAGCTGCAGGCGGCGGACCTGGTCGGCAAGACCTCGAAGCTGCGCGCGGACAACTGCCCGGACTATCTGGCGGCCAAGGGCACGTCCCGATACCACTCGCCCGAGCTGATCTTCTTCGACGGCCGGCTGCTGCGCATGGTGGTCACCGGCGACGGCATCACCACCAGCCGGGGACTGAAGATCGGCAGCAAGATGGCCGCCGTCAAGCAGAAGTACCCGGAGGGCAAGCAGCTCGACGACTGGACCGGCCGGGCCGCCTGGCTGGCCACCATCGGCGACTACGGCCTGCTCTTCGAGGCCAAGGGCGACAAGGTGTCCGGACTGCAGGCCGGCATGACCGAGCCGATGCAGTTCAAGTACACGGACAACCAGGGCTGCTGAAGCAGGGCCGGTTCACAGCACGGGCACAGTTCGGGCCGGTTAGCGTTGCCGCATGCCTCTGTCGACGCGGCTGCGCCGTGCGCTGCCCCGGTTCACCCGACGCCGGGTGATCGCCGGTTCGGTGGTCCTCGTGCTGATCGCTGCCCTGGTCGGCTGGGCGGCGATGCCGCCGCGGGACCCCTGGATCACCTCCGACCAGATCGTCACCGTGCAGTCGGGGCCGTCCGGCACCGAGCCGGTCGATCTGGACACCCGGTTCTATCTGCCCAAGGACCGCGACGGGCGGGTGCCCGCGGTGTTGCTCGCGCACGGCTTCGGCGGGACCAAGAACTCGGTACGCGACGACGCCCGCTCCCTGGCCGAGCGGGGTTACGCGGTGCTGACCTGGACCGCCCGGGGCTTCGGCCGCAGTGGCGGGCAGATCCACCTGGACAGCCCGGACTACGAGGTGCGCGACGCGCAGCGGCTGCTGGACTGGCTGGCGGCCCGTCCCGAGGTGCGCACCGACGCGGCCGGTGACCCCCGGGTGGGCGTGGTCGGCGGCTCGTACGGCGGCGCGCTGTCGTTGCTGCTCGCCGCGCAGGACCCGCGGGTGGACGCGATCGTCCCGCTGATCACCTGGAACGACCTCGGCAAGGCGTTCCTGCCGCAGGCCGCGGACACCGGCGCCACCGGGGTGTTCAAGAAGGGCTGGGCCGGCCTGTTCTTCGGCAACGGCGCGGCGGCGTCCGGGCTGGACCCCGCCGCCGACCCGGCCTCCGCGGCGGACGGCGCCGACGCCGCCGGCCAACTCGGCCAACTCGGCCAGATTCCGCCCGGCATCAACCCGGCGTGCGGGCGGTTCGCCGCCGACGTCTGTGCGGCCTATCTGACGATGGCGACCACCGGCGCGCCCGACGCGGCCGCTCTCGAGGTGCTGCGCAAGTCCAGCCCGGCCGCCGTGCTCGACCGGATCAAGGCGCCCACGCTGCTCATCCAGGGCGCGGTCGACACGCTCTTCCCGCTCTCCGAGGCGGACGCCAACGCGCGCGGGATCGCGGCCGCCGGCACGCCGGTGCGGGTCGCCTGGTTCACCGGCGGCCACGACGGTGGTCTCGGCCCGGACACCGATCAGGACCGTACGAAGTTCCTCACCGCACAGTGGCTCGACCACTACGTGAAGGGCGAGGGTCCGGCGCCGGCGACCAGCTTCACCTACTCGCGGGTGGCCGGGTTCAGCGCGCTCGACCGGGGGCTCGTCACCAACGGGTACTCGGTGCCGGCGTACCCCGGAATCGCCGGAAGCGGGCGCACGGACGTCTCCGTGGAAGGCCCGGCGCAGCCGATCGCGAACCCGCCGAACGGCAATCCGGGCGCGCTGTCCTCGCTGCCCGGCGTGGGTGGTCGCCTCTCCGAACTGCTCGGCGGGGTGGCCGGCGACGTGCCCGGGCAGTTCGCCACCTTCCGCTCCGAGCCGATCAGCCAGGCGGTGGAGGTCGTCGGCGCGCCCACCGTGCGGCTGCGTGTCGCCTCGCCGACCGGCGAGCCGACGCTGTTCGTGAAGCTCTACGACGTGGATCCGGCGGGCGCCGAGACGCTGAGCGCCGGGCTGGTCGCGCCGGTGCGGCTGACCGGGCTGCCGACGGACATCGGTGCGGCCGAGCCGGTCACTGTCACGTTGCCCGCGATCGTCCGGCGGATCGCGGCCGGCAACTCGCTGCGGATCGTGGTGGCCACCTCCGACCAGGCCTTCCTCACTCCCGCCCGGCCGGCGACCTACACGGTGGCGGTCGAGCCCACCGTCTCGTTGCCCACGATGGTGGGCACGCCGATCGCCAACCCCCAGGTCATCTGGCGGTACGTGCTCGGCGGCCTGCTCGCGGTCATCCTGGTCGGACTCGTCGTGATCCTGCTGGTGCGCCGCCGCCGGTCCGCGCGGGCGCCGGTGCTCGCCGAGTTCGCCGACGTCCCGCTGGTGGTCCGCAACCTGCGCAAGGCCTATGGCGACGGGTTCGTGGCGGTGGAGGAGGTCAGCTTCACCGTCGAACGCGGGCAGGTGGTCGGGCTGCTCGGGCCGAACGGCGCCGGCAAGACCACCACGCTGCGGGTGCTGATGGGGCTGACCATGCCGACCGCCGGCGACGCGCTGGTCTTCGGCTGCCCGCTGGTGCCGGGCGCCCCGATCCTGTCCCGGGTCGGCTCGCTGGTCGAGGGGCCGGGCTTCCTGCCGCACCTCAGTGGCTACGAGAACCTGCGGTCCTATTGGCGGGCGACCGGGCGGCCGTGGGCGGACGCGCGGTTCGACGAGGCGCTGGAGATCGCCGGGCTGGGCGACTCGGTGCACCGGCGCACCAAGAACTACAGCCACGGCATGCGCCAGCGGCTGGCCATCGCCCAGGCCATGCTCGGCATGCCGGATCTGCTGGTGCTGGACGAGCCGACGGACGGGCTGGACCCGCCGCAGATCGCCGAGATGCGCCGGGTGCTCAAGCGCTATGCCACCGACGGCCGGGCGGTGCTGGTCTCCAGCCACCTGCTCGCCGAGGTGGAACAGACCTGCACCCACGCGGTGGTCGTCAACAAGGGCCTGATCGTGGCCTCCGGGCCGGTCGACGACATCGTCGGGGACTCGCCGTCGGTGCAGCTCGAGGTGTCCGACGTGGCCGAGGCCGAGCGGGTGCTGGCCGGGTTGGGCGTGCGATCGGTGATCCCGGACGGCGTGGCCGGGCTGATCGTCGACATGAATGGCACGCCGCGCACCGAGGTGGTGGCGTCGCTGGTGCGGGCCGGGGTCGGCGTCGACCGGGTGGTGCCGCGGCGGCGGCTGGAAGATGCGTTCCTGGCGCTGGTCGGGGAGAGCTCGCGAGGGAGTGGAGACCGATGACCGCGGCCACGAACTACCGGCCGTCGGCCACCCTGCCGATCTGGGCCGAGGTGCGGCGGCAGGCTTCGCGCCGGCGCACCCAGATGGCTCTGGGCTTCATGGCCCTGTTGCCGTTGATCGTGATGCTGGCCTTCGAGTTCGGCAGCGGCGACGACGACGACAACGGCGGCGGGCAGTTCTCCAGCCTGGTCGACCTGGCCACCTCCGGCGGGCTGAACTTCGCGCTGTTCTGCATCTTCGTCTCGTCCGGCTTCCTGCTGATCGTGGTGGTGGCGCTGTTCTGCGGCGACACCGTGGCCAGCGAGGCGTCCTGGGGCAGCCTGCGCTACCTGCTGGCGATCCCGGTGCCGCGGGCCCGGCTGCTCGGCATCAAACTGGTGGTCGCGCTGATGTACTCGCTGGCCGCGCTGCTCACGCTCGGCGGGGTGGCGCTGCTGGTCGGCACGCTGCGCTATGGCTGGCACCCGCTGGGCAGCACGATCGCGGCCGAGATCCCGCCCGGTGAGGGGGTGCTGCGGCTGCTCGGCATCCTGGGCTACCTGGCGGTGATCCTGCTGATCGTGGCCGGGCTGGCCTTCCTGCTGTCGGTGCTGACCGACGCGGCGCTGGGCGCGGTGGGCGGCGCGGTGCTGCTCTGGATCCTGTCCAGCATCCTGGATCAGATCGAGGCGCTCGGCGTGATCCGCGACTTCCTGCCCACCCACTTCAGCGACGCCTGGCTCGGGTTGCTCTCCACGCCGATGCAGACCGACGACATGGTGCGCGGGGCGATCGCGGCGGTGGGTTACGCGACCCTCTTCTGGGGCATCGCGTTCTGGCGCTTCACCCGCAAGGACATCACGTCGTAAGCGTCACACCCGTTTTCCGTGAGCGAGATTCCCACGTAGTGTGTTGGAAACAACTGAATACCTCATCCAGAGGGGCTGAGGGAACGGCCCGTTGAAGCCCCGGCAACCACCGCACATGTCTCGCTGTTGAGGCCTGCGTGCGGCAGGTGCTAATTCCGTCCCCGCTGTCGGTGGTCGCCGCACGGGGAAAGATGAGAGGAAGGCCTCGATGACGTCCACCGTCAGCCCTGTCGGAATTGAATCCCCTGCCCGCGGCCTGATCTGCCGTGCCTGCGGCGCCGAGTTCCCGCTGGCCGCCCAGCACGCCTGCTTCGAGTGTTTCGGGCCGCTGGAGGTCGCTTACGACCCGGCGGCGCTCGCCCGGGTGACCCGCGCCCAGATCGAGGCGGGTCCGCGCAACATCTGGCGTTATGCGGCGCTGCTCCCGGCCGGGCAGGACCCGGCCACCCGGGTCACCCTCGACCCCGGCTTCACTCCGCTCGTCGCCGCCCCGGCCCTGGCCGCCGCGGTCGGGCTGGACGCGCCGCTCTGGGTGAAGGACGACTCGGCCAACCCGACGCACTCGTTCAAGGACCGCGTGGTCTCGGTGGCGCTGACCGCCGCCCGCGGGCTCGGCTTCACCCGCTTCGCCTGCGCCTCCACCGGCAACCTGGCCAACTCGGTGGCCGCGCACGCCGCCCGGGCCGGCGTCCCCTCGGTGGTCTTCATCCCCGGCGACCTCGAGCAGGGCAAGGTCGTCACGACAGCGGTCTACGGCGGCGAGCTGGTGGCGATCGACGGGTCCTACGACGACGTGAACCGGCTCTGCGGCGAGCTGGTGGAGACCGACGAGTTCGAGGACACCGCGTTCGTGAACGTGAACGTCCGGCCGTTCTATGCCGAGGGCTCCAAGACCCTGGGCTACGAGGTGGCCGAGCAGCTCGGCTGGCGCATCCCGGCCCAGGTGATCATCCCGATGGCCAGCGGTGAGCTGCTCACCAAGGTGGACAAGGCGTTCAGCGAGCTGGTCGAGATCGGCCTGGCTTCGGCTCCCGACGGTTGGACCGTCTTCGGCGCGCAATCCGCGGGGTGCAAGCCCATCGCGACCGCCCTGCACGACGGCACCGATCACATCGTGCCGGTGAAGCCGACCGGCATCGCCAAGTCGCTGAACATCGGCGACCCGGCGGCCGGGGCCTATGCGATCGAGGCGGTGCAGCGCACCGGCGGCTGGATGGATTACGCCGACGACGACGAGATCCGCGACGGCATCCGGCTGCTGGCCCGCACCACCGGGGTCTTCGCCGAGACGGCCGGCGGGGTGACCGTGGCGGTGCTGGCGAAGCTGATCGCGAGCGGCAAGCTCGACCCGGCGAAGGAGACCGTCGTGCTCAACACCGGCGAGGGTCTCAAGACTCTGGACGCGATCGCGGGGCAGGTCGGGCCGACCCATCGCATCAAGCCGTCGCTGCGGGGCGCCCGCGACGCCGGCCTGCTGGGATAACTCGCTGTAGTCGGGTTTCCGACACCCCGTTGATATTTCCCTCCAGCGAGGACTTGCGCGGCGATCTCAACGTCGGCAGGATGCTCTACGCGGGAGGACGCGACGCCGTACGAGGCCCCACCTTCGAGCTTGGCGACAATCTCCGAGGGGCCCAACGACCCAGTGCCGGAGGCGCTGTGCGCGCGTCCTCCCGACCAATTCTTCGCATGGATTAATCGGTCGCGGCGGACGCGTTGTGCGAGCAGTCTGGCGTGATGACGATTGATGTCGTTCCGTTCGGGCCGTCAGATGAGCGCTCCGCGCTGCTGGCCTATGAGATCTCCAAGGCCTCGGCCCGGCAGGAGACGCCGGACATCCCGTTCGTGCCGACCGAGGCCTTCGTCGGGGCGATCCGGCGGCCGACGCCCGGGCACGCCTATGAGCGCGCGCTGGGCCACCTCGACGGCGCTCCGGTCGGTTATGTCGAGCTCTCCATGCCGCTGCTCGACAACCTCGAGAACGCGCAGATCAGCCTGCACGTCATGCCGGAGCGGCGGCGGCGCGGGGTGGGCCGGGCGCTGCACGAGTTCGCCGTCGGCCGGGCCCGGGCCGCGGGCCGCAAACGGCTGATCGCCGAGACGGTGGACCAACAGCCCGACGGCGGCGCCTTCGCGACCATGCTGGGCGCCACGCCGGCGCTGCCGGAGATCCGCAGCCGCCTCGACCTGCGCACCGCCGACCTCGACCGGTTCGCCGCGATGCTGACCGAGGCGTGGACCCATGCCGACGGATACCGTCTGGTCACCTGGCTCGGCGTGCCGCCCGACGAGTTCATCGACGACGTGGCCGAGCTGGACAGCAGCTTCATGACCGAGGCGCCGACCGGCGCCCTGGAGTGGGAGCCGGAGAAGGTCGACGCCGACCGGGTCCGCGAGGCCGAGCAGAACCGCCTGGACCGGGGCATCGACCGGATCCACGGGGGCATCGTGCACGACGCCACCGGCCGGCTGGTCGCCTGGACCACACTGTCCGGCCCGCAGGTCCACGACACGCACATCTGGCAGCACATCACGCTGGTCCATCCGGGGCACCGCGGTCACCGGCTCGGCCTGATCGTCAAGCTGGAGAACCTGAAGCACGCCCTGGCCCGCAAGCCCGCGCTCGAGGCGATCGACACCTTCAACGCCACGTCCAACGCGCACATGCTCGCGATCAATCGGACGATGGGCTTCCAGGCGGTGGACTCGTGGATGGAGTGGCAGGAGACGATCTGACGAAGCGCGCGGCCCAGGGGCGCAGCGGCAGCTCGCGGTAGCCCCCGGTGTGCAGGCCGGCGTGCCTCTCGAAGGCGTTCCGGGAGCCGTAGGAGCCGGTCATCGCATAGGAGTAACCGCAGGACAGCCAGTAGGCCGGCCAGAACAGCGGGCCGAGCACGGCGTATTGCCCCGCGTGCCGGCTCTCGTGGTGCAGCAGGTCGGCCCGCTCCTCGGCCAGCAGCCACTCGGCGGTGCGGCGCGTCATGATCACCGAGCCGACCGTGAAGCAGGTGGCCGGGGGGACCTTGCGGCGGTAGCCCTCGGCGATCAGCACGCCGTTGCGCCCGCGCCGGATCTTGGCTCCGGTCGCCACGGCGACCAGCAGCCCGACCGCGGTCGTGCCGTTCACCGCGGTGAGCAGGGTGCGGGCGAGGTGCCAGCCGCGCGGCATGTCAGGCGCTCCGGCGCATCTGCAGCTCGGTCAGGGCCGGGATCACCGGGTGCCGCACGCGCACCCCGGTGTCGGCGAAACCCAGCCGCTCATATGCCCGCACGGCCCGGTCGTTGCCGACCACCACCTCGAGCATCAGCTCGGTGCGCCCGGCCTGCCGCGACCACTCGGCGACCGCCTCCACCAGATCGGGCAGCACCCCGGTGCCGCGGTGGGCGGGTGTGATGTAGATCGCGAACACCACCGTGGTGCCGGGCTCCTCGGGCAGCACCGTGCCGCCCGCGTGCCCGACCAGCGGGCCGCCCGGGTCGGCCACGAACTGGGCCAGCGACCGCCCGGCCGACGCCTGCGCGACGCGGCGCCGGAAGTCCTCGTGCGGGCGCGCCGCGGCCTGCGCCAGCGTCTCCAGGAACGCGAGCGGGCTGTCGGCCAGCATCTCCAGGCGCAGCGCCCGCATCCGGGCCGCGTCGCCGGGCGTCACCCGGTGCACGGTGGTGCGCTGCGGGGTTGCCGACAGCCGCGGGGTTGCAAGCATCGCCATGCTGCCTGCCTACCGCCCGTGCGAGCGGGCGGCAAGCCGGTTGCGCCTTTCCGACCGCCCGGCAGGCGTTTTCGCCATAAGCTGAACTAGTCTCGCGACTAGGCGTTCTTTCTTGCACTCGCCCCTGGAGAGTGCTAAACAGGTGATTGGCACTCGCGCCATGTGAGTGCCAAGCAGGTCGGGGCGGTGAGGTTCCGGTCGGGCACCGCCATCGGTGGTCCGGCACGGGCCGGTCGTCGCGGGCTATCCGGCTCGGCCTGAGGACGTCGCATCGCCAGGTGGCGACGTCCGCAGAGGTTCCTGTGAATGTCCGGGAGGACACAGCCGTATGGCCAAGATCATCGCATTCGACGAGGAAGCTCGTCGCGGCCTCGAGAGCGGTATGAACCAGCTCGCCGACGCCGTGAAGGTGACGCTCGGCCCCAAGGGCCGCAACGTCGTGCTGGAGAAGAAGTGGGGCGCTCCCACCATCACCAACGATGGTGTGTCGATCGCCAAGGAGATCGAGCTCGAGGGCACCTTCGAGAAGATCGGCGCCGAGCTGGTCAAGGAGGTCGCCAAGAAGACCGACGACGTGGCCGGCGACGGCACCACGACGGCGACCGTCCTGGCCCAGGCCCTGGTTCGCGAGGGCCTGCGCAACGTCGCGGCCGGCGCCAACCCGATGGCCCTCAAGCGGGGAATCGAGGCCGCCGTGGCCAGCGTCTCCGAGGCGCTGACGCAGCTCAGCAAGGACGTGGAGACCAAGGAGCAGATCGCCTCCACCGCCTCCATCTCCGCCGGTGACTCCACGGTCGGCGAGATCATCGCCGAGGCCATGGACAAGGTCGGCAAGGAAGGCGTCATCACCGTCGAGGAGAGCAACACCTTCGGGCTCGAGCTGGAGCTCACCGAGGGCATGCGCTTCGACAAGGGTTACATCTCGGCGTACTTCATGACCGACGCCGAGCGCATGGAGGCCGTCTTCGACGACCCCTACATCCTGATCGCGAACAGCAAGATCTCCGCGGTCAAGGACCTGCTCCCGGTCCTGGAGAAGGTCATGCAGGGCGGCAAGCCCCTCGTGATCATCGCCGAGGACGTCGAGGGCGAGGCCCTGGCGACCCTGGTGGTCAACAAGGTCCGTGGCACCTTCAAGTCCGTCGCCGTCAAGGCCCCGGGCTTCGGTGACCGTCGCAAGGCGATGCTGGACGACATCGCGATCCTGACCGGCGGCACGGTCATCAGCGAGGAGGTCGGCCTCAAGCTCGACGCCGCTGACCTGTCGCTGCTGGGCCAGGCCCGCAAGATCGTCATCACCAAGGACGAGACCACGATCGTCGACGGCAACGGCAACGCCGAGCAGATCCAGGGCCGGGTCAACCAGATCCGGGCCGAGATCGAGAAGTCGGACTCCGACTACGACCGCGAGAAGCTGCAGGAGCGCCTGGCCAAGCTGGCCGGCGGCGTTGCGGTGATCAAGGTCGGCGCGGCCACCGAGGTCGAGCTCAAGGAGCGCAAGCACCGCATCGAGGACGCCGTTCGCAACGCGAAGGCGGCCGTCGAGGAGGGCATCGTGCCCGGCGGTGGCGTGGCCCTGGTGCAGGCCGGCAAGACCGCGTTCGACAAGCTCGACCTGGTCGGCGACGAGGCGACCGGTGCGAACATCGTCAAGGTCGCGCTCGACGCCCCGCTGCGTCAGATCGCCGTGAACGCCGGCCTCGAGGGCGGCGTCGTGGTGGAGAAGGTGCGCAACCTCGAGGCGGGTTACGGCCTGAACGCCGCGAACGGTGAGTACGTGGACCTGCTGGCCGCGGGCATCATCGACCCGGCCAAGGTCACCCGCTCGGCGCTGCAGAACGCCGCGTCGATCGCCGCCCTGTTCCTCACGACCGAGGCGGTCGTGGCGGACAAGCCGGAGAAGAACCCGGCCCCGGCCGGTGGTCCCGGCGGCGGGGACATGGACTTCTAAGTCCACCCAGCACCACAGAAACGGGCGGGTCACCGAGAGGTGGCCCGCCCGTTTCGTCTGCCCTGCCAAGCCCGGCGGTGGCGGCTTGCCGCGTGCCGGCCCGGGCCGCGACGCGTGCCGGCCTGGTGCAGCGAAGGTGCAGGTCAGAGTTGCTTTCGATAGAGGAAGAAGACGCGCTCGACGCGGGCGCCGACCACGCCCGAATAGAACGGCATCGGGCCGACCCAGCCGATCTGCACGGACTCCAGCCCGTCCGCCTTCTGGTCGGCGAGACAGCGACGCAGCAGCACCGATCCGATGCCCAGTCCCTGCGCGGCGGGGGCGGTTCCCATCGGCCCGAACCAGTTCGGCCGGGCGCCGTACGCGGCGAAGCCGAGGATCTCGCCGTTTCGGGCGGCCAGGTGGCACCCGGCCCGCTCCCGGCCGACGCTGTCGGTGATCTCCCGGCCCACGGCTTGCCGAAGTGATCCAGCGCGAACGCGGTCAGCGCCGGCAGATCGCCGACCTGTGCCCGGCGCACCGCCACACCCTGCCCGGCCAGGCGCTTCTCGGCCTCGTCGGTGGGCTCTAGGTCGTCCAGCCGGGCGGTCATGTTCCAGGCCGGCTGGTCCTCCTCGAAGCCCAGCGCCATCGCCGCGCAGATCGCCGGCGTGTAGCGCACGTCGATGCCCGGCCAGATGTAGAACGGCGGATTGCCGGCGATCACCACATCGCCCGCGCCGAGGCCGGCCAGCGCGCCCTCGACCCGCGACATCAGTGCCCGGGCCACGCCGCGCCGGCGCTCCTGCGGATGCACCGCGATCAGGTCGACGTGCCCGATCGACGGGTCCCGGTTCGACACCGAGCCGAGCACCACGCCGATGATGTTCGCCGAGGTCGAGGCGATGAACCCGGCCGTCTTCCGCGGAGTCGCCCCGCCGGTCTCGCGCAGCCGCAGAACGATCTCCGCCGCCTCGGCCGCGTCCTCGGGCAGGTCCAGCGCGGCCCGGCACAGGGCGACCACCGCGGGCACGTCGTCGTCGGTCAGTTCGGAGATCCAGAACTCGCTGTCCACAACCGGTGAACCTACCGGGAGGGATTTCAGCCGCCGGAGTGACGCCTCCGAGCGCTAACGTGGGACGGGTGCGTGATCCCTCGGTTTCCCGGAACGCGGCCGGCCGGCTCTCACCGATCCGCCGCGTGGCCGATCTGAAGCGGCTGCGTGACGAGCAGTTCGACGTGCTCGTCATCGGCGGTGGCGTCACCGGCGCGGGCGCCGCGCTGGACGCCGCGTCCCGGGGCCTCAGCGTGGCCCTGGTCGAGGCCCGTGACCTGGCGGCCGGCACGTCCAGCCGGTCCAGCAAGCTGATCCACGGCGGTCTGCGTTATCTGGAACAGCTCGAGTTGCACCTGGTGCACGAGGCGCTGACCGAGCGCGGCCTGCTGACCAGCCGGATCGCGCCGCATCTGGTGCGCCCGGTGCCGATCATGGTGCCGCTGGAGAAGGCGGCGCCACCGGTCCGGTTCTGGCATCGGGCCTACTACGGGCTCGGCGTGGCGGCGTACGACGTCTTCGCCGGGGTGTTCGGCCCCGGCCGCGGCATGCCCCTGCACAAGCACCTGACCAGCGCGGGCGCCCGGCATCTCTTCCCCAGCCTGCGGGCCGACCGGGTGGCCGGCGCGATCCGCTACTACGACGGGCA
This sequence comes from Actinoplanes sp. NPDC051388, assembly GCF_055586225.1. Lineage (NCBI taxonomy): Bacteria > Bacillati > Actinomycetota > Actinomycetes > Micromonosporales > Micromonosporaceae > Actinoplanes > Actinoplanes sp. NPDC051388. Next base: position 711,103 of record NZ_JBVJIP010000002.1, read on the forward strand.
GGTCGACGACGCCCGGCTGGTGGTCAACCTGGCGCGCACCGCGGCCAGCCTGGGCGCCGCCGTGGTGACCAGCGCGCGCGTGGTGGGCTTCGTGCGGGAGGCGCGCGAGGTGGTCGGGGTCCGGGTCCGCGACCTGGAGGCCCCCGGCAACCCCGACTTCGAGGTACGCGCCCGCACGGTGGTCGCCGCCACCGGGGTGTGGAGCGACGACATGTCGCAGATGCTCAGTGACGTCGGGGTGCGCCCCGGGATGCGGGTGCGGGCGTCGAAGGGCGTGCACATCGTGGTTCCGCGCTCGGCGATCACCGGCGAGGCGGGCCTGATCCTGCGCACGCCCACGTCGGTGCTGTTCGTGATCCCGTGGGGCGGCCACTGGATCATCGGCACCACGGACACCGACTGGCACCTGGACCGCTCGCATCCGGCCGCGTCCGCACGGGACATCAGCTACCTGCTGGACCAGGTCAACATGTGGCTGGACCGGCCGCTGACCACGGACGACATCGAGGGCGTCTATGCCGGCCTGCGCCCGCTGCTGTCCGGCGAGGCGGACTCCACCTCCAAGTTGTCCCGGGAGCACGCGGTGGTCGAGCCGATGCTCGGGCTGCTGCTGGTGGCCGGCGGGAAATACACCACGTACCGGGTGATGGCCGAGGACGTGATCGACCGGGCGGTGCGCCGGCTCGGCGGGCCCGAGCGGCCGGGCGGCACCGATCAGCTGCCGCTGCTGGGCGCGGACGGGTTCGCGGCGGCCTGGCGGGACCGACTGGACATCGCCCGGCGGCACGGCGTCACGGCCGGCGTGGTCGAGCACCTGCTGGAGCGCTACGGCACGCTCACCGTGCATCTGCTCGCCATGATCAACGCCGACCCGACGCTGGCCACACCGCTGACCGGGGCGCCGGAATATCTGGCCGCGGAGGTGGCCTATGCGGCGCTGGCCGAGGGGGCGCTGCACCTCGACGACGTGCTGACCCGGCGTACCCGGATCTCGATCGAGACGCCGCACCGCGGCAGTGAGACCGCGCGGCACGCGGCCGCGGTGATGGCCGAGGCGCTGGGCTGGGACGACGCGGTGCGCGACCGCGAGGTCGAGCACTACCTGGCGCGGGTCGAGGCGGAGCGGCAGTCGCAGAAGATGCCGGATGACCTGACCGCGGACGCGGCTCGGATCGGGGTGCCGGACGTGCGGGGATTCGCCGCTGACCGGGGGATCGAGACCGTTACCGAGCTACATCTTTGATCCTGGTCGACGAACCGGTCTGGCCCGGGCGAGGGCGGTTGTGGTCGCATCTGGTGAGCGACCTCTCCTACGACGAATTGCACGTGTTCGCCGAGATGCTGGGTGCGCCGCGGCGGGCCTTCGACCGTGACCACTACGACATTCCGGACTTTCGGTTCCAGACCGCGTTGTGGCTGGGGGCGACGCTGCTGCCGTCGCGGGAGTTGGCCGCGCGGCTGCGGGCCAGCGGGTTGCGCCGGCCCAAGCACCTCAACCGTCTCGACCGTTGAGCTCGCGTTCCAGGTTGGCGCGGGCCTTGGCCTCCCACGCCTCCCGGAGCAGCGGCAGGCGATAGATGCTGGGCAGCTCGAGCAGGGCTTTGAGCACCTGGGCGCGGCCGTCCTTGAACGCGTCGTCGGGCACGTGGGCGTATTCGCGGCGGATCGCCTGCGCGTAAGCCGCATAGCGGTCATCGTCGCTGGCCAGGATCGCCAGGTCGGCGTCGCAGAGCAGTTCGCCGTCCGGGTCGTCGTCCTGGGTCGCGTGGCCGGCGGTCAGCCCGACCAGGCGCGCCACCTCGGCGGCGATCTCCGCGGGCGCGCCCAGCGTGGTCAGCAGCCCCTCGGCGAACTCGGCGCTGTCCCGCTCGTTCGCGTCGCCGAGCGCCGTCGGGTCATAGATCGCGTCGTGCAGCCACGCGGCCACGCGCACGCGATCCGGGTGCGGCGCCAGCGCCGCATGACGATCAATGACATCGAGTACGGCGGTCAGGTGCCCGGTGTCGTGATATTGCCGCTGCGGCTCGGCCCAGCGGGCAAGCAGATAGACGCCGGCCGCGTCCAGGTCGGTGTCCGCGGCGGTGGCGCCCGCACCACGTGCCGCCGCGCGCCAGCGCTCCACAAGAGTCGTCACGCCGCAATCCTGCCGCAGGCCGCGGCCGCGTTGTTCGTGCGACCCCCGTGTGCCTCGCGTCGCTCTCGTTGGATCGAGGGGCCGCAGCCTAGTCTCAGGCCATGACTCTGGCGGCCACGGTGCGGACCGGACTGTCTGCCGCCTGGTCACGTCTGCGGGGCGGGGTCGCGCTGGCTGTGCAGGCCGGGCTGGCCGCCGGGCTGGCCTGGTTCGTCGCGGACGGGCTGCTGCACCGGCCGGCGCCGTTCTTCGCGCCGATCGCCGCGGTGATCACGCTCGCCTCGTCGGTGGGGCAGCGGATGCGGCGCACCGCCGAACTCGTGCTCGGCGTGGCCATCGGGATCGGCATCGGCGACGCCATCATCGTGACCATCGGCAGCGGGCCCTGGCAGCTCGGGCTGATCGTGCTGGGTGCGGTGCTGGTGGCGACCGCGGTGGGTGGTGGCACCCCGCTGGTCGTGCAGTCGGCGTCCTCGGCGGTGCTGGTGGCCACGCTGACGTCGGGGGCCGGGTTGTCGTACATGAGGTTCATCGACGCGCTGATCGGCGGCGGTGTCGGGCTGATCGTGATGACGCTGCTGCTGCCGCTCAACCCGCTGACCGTGGTGCGGCGCGCGGCCGACCCGGCGCTGGCCGCGCTCGCCGCGGGCCTGCACGACGTGGCTCGGGGGCTCGCCGCCGCGGACGCCGACGAGGTGCAGGCGGCGCTGGACCGGCTGCGGGCGGCGGAGGCGACGTTCACCGCGTTCGCGGCGGCGGTCACCGCGGCCCGGGAAAACGTCGCCTTCGCGCCGGCCCGGTGGCGGGCCCGGGGTGCGCTCGGACAGTACGTGGACGGCGCCCAGCAGATGACCTATGCGCTGCGGAACGTGCGGGTGATGACCCGGCGGGTGCTGACCGCGCTGGGCGACGGCGAAACCGTGCCGCCGGTGCTGCCGGAGGCGATCGGGCTGCTCGGCGATGCGGTGGACCTGCTCAAGCAGGAGTGGGCCAAGGGCGCGGAGCCGATCGCGGCGCGCGAGCGGGCGCTGCGGGCGGCGGCGGAGGCCGGTCGGGGGTACGACGAGGGGGTCGGCTTCTCCGGTGGCGTCGTGGTGGCGCAGGTTCGGACCACGACCACGGATCTGCTGCGGGCCACCGGGGTGGACTATGCGGAGGCGCCGCGGATGGTGCGCAAGGCGGTGGGGTGGCATCGGCGGTCGCGGTCGTCGCCCGGGCGGCGTACGTCCGGGCGTGGGCCGTCGTGATCCTTTCGTCCCGGCTCGGGCCCGCCTCGGCGGTCCGGGATGGCTACTCTGGGCCTCATGGCCGACGAAGCACCGCCGGGCGGGTCGCCCTCGCCGCAGCCGCCGCCCGCTGAGTCCGGCGCGCCTTCTTCGGGGCCGGCACCTTCCTCTGGCGCTGCGCCTTGGGGTTCTGCGCCTTCGGCGGGTTCCGCGTCTGCTGGCCCGGCGGCTTCTTCGGGACCTGCGGCCTTTGGGGACCCGGCGTCCTATCCGGGTGGGGGCGGGCAGTTGGTGGGGGCTCCGCCGGTCTCGGCTCCTGCCGGGAACGTGCCGAACGACCAGCAGCTGGATCGGAAGACCGGCTGGCGGCGGTGGCTGCCGCTGGTCGGGGTGATCGCCTTCATCGCCGCCTGTTCGGTCGCGATGCTGATCATCCTGGGCTTCAGCAACGGCATCGCCGGGCTCGTGATCGGGCTGGTCGCGGCGATTCTGCCGGTGCCCGTACTGGTGGGATGTTTTCTCTGGCTCGACCGGTATGAACCGGAACCGAACCGCTACCTGATCTTCTGCTTCGCCTGGGGCGCCTCGGTCGCGACGTTGGTGGCGATCGGGGTGAACACCGGTGGCGCGTGGTTGTTCGGACAGCTCGGGCTGCCGGACGCGCTGGTCGCGGTGCTGGTGGCGCCGTTCATCGAGGAGACGATGAAGGCGCTCGGCCCGATCCTGCTGCTCTGGCGCCGCCGCCGCGAGTGGTCCGGCATCACCGACGGCATCGTCTATTGCGGACTGTCCGCGATCGGCTTCGCCATGGTGGAGAACGTGCTCTATCTGGGCGGGCACGGCTATGCGGCGGGCGCCGGCGAATACGGCCCGGCGACCGGCATCCAGAACGTCTTCCTGATCTTCATCGTGCGCATCCTGTTCACCGGCTTCGCGCACCCGCTCTTCACCTCGATGACCGGCATCGGCCTCGGCCTCGCCTCGCGCAGCGGCGACCGCCGGGTGAAGTGGCTGGCCCCGATCGCCGGCCTGCTGATGGCGATGATCCTGCACGGCACGTTCAACGCCTTGCCGACGCTGTCCGTCGCCACCGGCGAAAGCCTGATCATGCTGTACGGCTATCTCGGCTTCATGGTGCCCTTCTTCTTCGCCACGGTCGGTTTCGCGATCGCGTTGCGTGGCTGGGAGGGGCGGCTGAGCGAGCGCGTCCTGACCACCTATGTGGCCGCGGGCTGGTTCGCACCACCCGAGGTCGCGGCGCTGAGCAGCCTGGGCCGGCGCCACTCCGCACGCCGCTGGGCCAAGCGCGTGGCCGGCGACGCCGGCATGAAGGCGATGCGCAGCTTCCAGTTCGCCGCCACCCGCCTGGCAATCGTCCGCGACGGCATGCAGCGAGGCCTGAACCGCAAGCCCATCGACATCACCCGAGCCGCCGACGAGGAACAACGCCTGCTGGCCGAGATCGTCGGCTACCGGGCGGTCTTCGTCGGGCGCGACCCGCAGATGCCACGGGCCTTCTGGAACGGCAACGACTACCAGATCGCCTTTCCCGACGGCGTCACGCGCACCGTGAGCGCTCCCGCTGAGCCGGTGGTCCCGCTGCCGGTCCGGATGGCGCCCCAGCCGGCGATGGCCTGGTCCGGCGCGCCCGGCTACGGCCAGCCTGCCTTTGGCCAGCCTGCCTACGGCCAGCCCGGCTACGGCCAGCCCGGCTACGGCCAGCCCGGCTATGGTCAGCCGGCTTACGGCCAGCCTGCCTATGGTCAGCCCACCTATGGTCAGCCTGCTTACGGCCAGCAGGTCTATGGGCAGCCCGGCTATGGGCAGCCGACTTATGCCCAGCCCAGTTATGGACAGCCGAGTCAGGGCCAGCCGGGCTATGGGCAACCTGGCTATGGTCAGCCGAGCTATGGACAGCCGGCATCTAGCCAGCCCAGCTCCGATCAGACTGCTTACGGCCAGCCTGCGTCCGGTCAGCCTGCTTACGGCCAGCCCGGCTACGGCCAGCCCGGCTACGGCCAGCCTGGCTTCGGTCAGCCTGGTTCCGGTCAGCCCGGCTACGGCCAGCCTGGTTACGGCCACGGCACGCCGACCTACGGCGCGCCAGCTTCGGGTCCTGGCTACGGCGCGCCCGCCTCGGGTCCTGGCTACGGCGCTGCCCCGGGCTACGGTCAGCCCCAGCCCGGCTACAGCGCACCCACGTCGGGCCACGCGGCTCCCGGCTATGGCGAACCCACAACCGGCGGCTACGTGGCACCGCGCGCCGCGACCCCCGACCATCACGGCGGCGCCCCGAGTCACGGAACTCCAGATCCCGCGACATCGCCCTACAGCGCGCCTCCGGCGAGCGGCCCGGGCTACGCGCCACTGGCGTCCGCGGCCCCGGCCTACGGCGAGCCAAGCAACGGCACCCCGAGCTACGGCACTCCGAGCCAAGCCGCTCCCAGTTACGGCGCAGCCTCCGGCCAGCCCTACCCCCAGGCCCAGAACCCGCAGCCCCCGGTGATCCGCCCGCACTCCCCGCAGGCAGCGGCCTACTCCCAGCCAGCGACCCCACCGGGGGCGGGCTACTCCTACCCGCCGGCGCAGAGCTACACCCAGCCGGCCGGCACCCCGACCTATCCACAGCCAGGCACCAATCCGCCCGCATCAGGCGCCACCCAGCCCGGCAGCAACCCGCCGGCCACCGGTGATCCGCAGCAGCAGACCTACGCGCAGCCGTCGCCCCAGACCCAGCCACCCAGCTCCGCCGAGCCGAACACAAACCCACCGACCACGCCCTACTCGCAGCCGAGCTACTCGCCGCCGCCCGCCGAGCAGAGCCCGTCCTACTTCGGCGACCTGCCCGCGTCCCCGGCGTCCACTCCGCCCAGCACCCCTAACTGGGGAACCGGCTCTCCGTGGGGCGACGACACACCCAAGACCCGCCCAACGTGGACACCCGAGCCGGAGACCCGCCCGATGTCGTCAGCAGAGCCGGAGACGCGCTCGATGTCGGCCGCGGAGCCGGAGACCCGCCCAGTGACCGAGGCTTCCCCGGAGCCCGAGACCCGCCCGCTGTCGGCGGACCCGGATTCCGATCCGGGGCGCCCTTCGGATGCGCCTCCTCCCTCCAACAACCCACCAAAGCCTTCCAGCTGACGACCCACCCCCGCCGACGCCTGCTGACGTTGGTCGTGGCGGGGGCGCGGGGCCGAGGGCGTTGTGCCGGAGGTGCGCCCGATGTCAAAGGCAGAGCCGGAGATTCGCCTGGTGGCGTCTGCTTCCTGAAGCCGGATATTCGGCGGCTGTCTTGGCCTCGGCGCACGTGGTGCTGAGGCCAGGTTCGTCGAGGTCGAGGAAGTTGCGGATCCGCCGGCAGTCGAAGGCCTCTATCCACGGCCCGGTCGACCTCGCGGTCGTCCTCGGCGGTCGTGCGGCGGCCGAAAACGTGGACCGAGTGGTCGATGCCGCTGCTGGTGCCGCCATTTCAGGGCAGGACCCCGGAGGAGCCGACTTCCGCCAAGACGCTGCCGATGCCCTGGATGGGAACTGATTTCGGCCGGTGGGCGACGCGGATCTCGGCCGGCGCGCTGGTGAGCTGCCGGACGGCCTCCGCGGGGGTTTGGGGGCGTGAGTGGGCACGCAGGTCGGAAGGGAGCGCTAGCGGACTGACCCTCGGCGGGAGCTGCGGCGCGCGACCACCCACCCCGCTACGACCTCGAGATCTTGATTTTCAGAGGTATAGGCCGGTGCCGTCGGACTCGACCCGGCGGGCCGCCACCGCATGCACGTCGCGCTCTCTGAGCAGGATGTATTCGCGGCCGTGCAGCTCCACCTCGGAGCGCTCCTCCGGGTCGAACAACACGCGGTCTCCGACCACAATGGATCTGACATTTGGGCCCACGCCGACCGCCTTGGCCCAGGAGAGCCGGCGGCCCATCGACGCCGTTGCGGGGATCACGATGCCGGCGGATGAGCGGCGCTCGCCCTCCTTGCCGTCGAGGCGCACCAGGACTCGGTCGTGCAACATCCGGATCGGGAGCCCGGCCTCGGTGTGTGTGTCGGCTGTCACGAGGGTTGACGGTACCCCCGAGGAAGACTCGGCAGCGTAGGGCGGCGAAAGTGTCGGGTTCTCCGACTACGGTGAATAACGACGCGACGTGGCGAAGGAGGACTGGCGGGTTGAGTCGCTTGCAGCGGGTCCGGCAGAACCTCCAACGTGCCTATGAGGCCGGGCGCGAGTCGGTGCGCGTGGCCCGGGCCGAGCGTGATCGCGACTACGAGCCCGACGCCGACGTCGATTTCGCCCCGCCACCGCCGCCCGACCCCACGGTCAACCAGTCCACCGCCAGCCGGGACGACGCCGAGGTGCCGCATTCGCTGCGGATCGCCGCGGCCTGGTCATGGCGGCTGATCGTGGTCGGGGTGGTCGGCTGGGCGCTGCTGCGGTTCGTCGGGATCGTCAGCATCGTGGTCATCCCGCTGTCCATCGCGCTGCTGCTGTCCGCCCTGCTGGCGCCCGCCGTGAGCTGGGTGCTCAAGCTCAACGTGCCGCGTTCGCTGGCCACCTTCCTGGTGCTGATCTGCGGGCTGGCCGCGGTCGCGGGCACGCTGACGCTGGTGGTGAGCCAGTTCCTGGACGGCCTGCCGACGCTGACCGAAAATGCCACCGAGGGAATCCGGCAGATCCAGAACTGGGCTCGCACCGGGCCGCTGCACCTCTCCGACGACCAGGTCACCGAGGCGATCAATCAGGCGCAGACGTGGATCAACGCGAACACGTCGTCGCTGACCGCCACCGGCGTGGCCACCGCGGCCACGCTGGCCGAGGTGCTCACCGGCGCGTTGCTGGTGCTGTTCGCGACGTTCTTCTTCCTGCGTGACGGGCGGAAGATCTGGCGCTTCATCGTGCGGCTGTTCCCGGTGAACGCGCGCTGGTCACTCTCCGACGCCGGGGACGCGTCGTGGTCGACGCTGGGTTCCTATGTGCGGGCGACCGTGCTGGTCGCCTTCATCGACGCCACCGGCATCGGGCTGGCGCTGGTGATCCTGGACGTGCCGTTCCCGTTCCCGCTGGCCGCGCTGGTCTTCCTGGGCGCGTTCATCCCGATCGTCGGGGCCGGCATCTCGGGCGCGGTCGCGGTGCTGGTCGCGCTGGTCGACCAGGGCTGGGTGATCGCGCTGATCGTGCTCGGCGCGGTGATCGTGGTGCAGCAGTTCGAGGGGCACGTGCTGCAGCCGCTGATCATGGGCCGGGCGGTCTCGATCCACCCGCTGGTGGTGATCATCGGCATCGCGAGTGGCGTGGTGCTGGCCGGCATCGTCGGGGCGCTGGTCGCCGTGCCGCTGATCGCCGTGCTCAACACCGGCATCCGGCGGCTGGCCCGGCGCCGGCCCGAGGTGCCGCCCGACGTCGTCGTGGTGGCGGGTGAGTCGCCGGCCGAGCCGGGCGGCCTGATCAGACCCGCGCCAGGCGCCTGATCAGACCCGCGCCAGGCGCCTGATCAGACCCGCGCCAGGCGCCTGATCAGACCCGCGCCAGGCGCCGGATCAGACCTGCGCCAGGCGCTTGAGGGCGCCCAGCGCGACCTCCTGCCTGGTGGTATACCAAAACGGCGGCAGCGACTTGCGCAGGTAGGCGCCGTAGCCTCGGGCCGTCTCCAGCCGCGAGTCGAGCACCGCCACCACGCCCTTGTCGCCGGTCGAGCGGATCAGCCGGCCGACCCCCTGGGCCAGCCGGACCGCCGCGATCGGCACGCTCACCGCGGAGAAGCCCGAGCCACCCGACGCGTCCACCGCCGCGGCCCGGGCGGCGGCCAGCGGCTCGTCGGGGCGCGGGAACGGCAGCCGGTCGATCACCACCAGCTGGCACGCGTCGCCGGGCACGTCGACGCCCTGCCAGAGGGACATCACGCCGAACAGGCAGCTCGCCCTGTCTTCCCGGAACTTGCGGACCAGCAGCGGCAGCGCCTCCTCGCCCTGGAGGAGGATCGGCAGGTCGGTGCGCGCGCGGAGCAGCTCGGCCGCCTGCGTCGCGGCCTTGCGCGAGGAGAAGAGCCCGAGGGTGCGCCCACCGAGCGCCCCCACCAGCTCGAGCAGCTCCTCGCCGGCCTTGTCCGGCAGGCCCGACGCCGCCGGCCGGGGCAGGTGCGACGCCACATAGAGAATGCCCTGTTTCGGGTAGTCGAACGGCGAGCCCACGTCGAGCGAGGTCCAGCCGTCGGGCTCGGCGGGCAGGCCCAGCGACCGGGCCACCGTGTCGAAGCGGCCGCCCAGCGTCAGCGTCGCCGAGGTGGCCACCACGGTGCGGTCCTCATAGAGCGTGTCGGCGAGCGTGTGGGCCACCGACAGCGGCGCCACCACGAGCGCCCGCCGGCCGCTGCCGAGGTCGGATTTCTCCACCCAGGCGACGTCGAAGTCGGACTCCTCGAGCAGTCGCTGCGCCGTCTTGGAGAGCTCGTCCAGGGTGGCCTTGGCCTGCTGTTTGCGCACCGGATCGGGGTCGTCGTTCTTGACGTCGCCGATCGCCTCGAGCGCCTGCCGGGTGGCCGCGTCGAGCATGATCACCGCCTGCGCGAGCAGCGGCGGCATGCCGGTGGTGATCCGGCCGGCCGGCGCGTCGCCCAGCCCGACGGTGAGCGCGTCGGCGGCCTCGGCCAGCGCCTCGGCGGCGGCCGGCGTGATCAATGGCCGGGCCCGCTTGCCGGCCCGCTCGATCGTCTCGGGGGTGACCTCGGCCTGCGCCGCCGACGACACCCGGTCGGCCAGCTCGTGCGCCTCGTCGACGACCAGCAATTTGTGCGGCGGCACGATGTGGCGCCCGGCCAGCATGTCGACCGCGAGCAGGCTGTGGTTGGTCACCACGATGTCGGCCTCGCGGGCCCGGGCGCGGGAGGCCTCGGCGAAACAGTCGGCGCCGTAGGGACACTTCTGCGCGCCGACGCAGTCACGGGCCGGCATCGACACCTGTCGCCAGGCGGTGTCGTCGACGCCCGGGTCGAGCTCGTCGCGGTCGCCGGTCTTGGTCTTTTCCGACCAGGCCTGCAGCCGCAGGATCTGTTTGCCCAGCTTGCCGGCCTCGGCCAGCCACGGCGTCGGCTTGGCGAGCCGTGCGTCGAAGAGCGTGTCCTCCGGCTCCTCCTCGTCGGCGTGCTCCATCTTTGCCAGGCACAGGTAGTGATGACGGCCCTTGAGCACGGCGAACGTCGGGCGCCGCCCGAGCAGCGGCTGGACGGCGTCGGCGAGGCGCGGCAGGTCGTGCTCGACCAACTGGTTTTGCAGGGCCAGGGTGGCGGTGGACACCACCACCGGGCCGTCCACCAGCAGGGCGGGCGTCAGATAGGCCAGGGACTTGCCGGTGCCCGTGCCGGCCTGCACCAGCAGATGCTCGCGGTCGCGGATGGCCCGCTCGATCGCCGAGACCATCTCCTGCTGCCCGGGACGCGCCGCGCCACCGGGGACCGCACCGACTGCCGCGGTGAGGAGGTCGGGGGCGGTGGTGGTTTGGCGGCGGGTCGCGGCGGTCACGTCGGAGACCGTACCCGCAGCCACCGACAAAATCGTCTCACCGTTAGGGTGCCACTCATGCCGAACGAGACGGTCCGCGTCGTCTACACGAAGTACGACGGGTCCGCCCACCGTGATTACCCGGCCCGCAAGCTCAGCGTGGATGACCTGGGCATCTGGGTGGGTGTGCCACGCGGCACGGCGTCTGTCTACCACGGACGCCCATCGATCGAGCAGATCCCGTTCGTGTTGCTGATCCCACACGCGGCATGGTGGACCGGCATGTTCAATCCGCCGCCGCGGACCAGCGAGGTCTACTGCGACATCACCACCCCGGCGCGCTGGGAGGGTGACACCGTGCACATCATCGATCTGGACCTCGACGTGGTCCGGCGGCGCGAGACGCAGCGGGTCGAGTTGCGCGACGAGGACGAGTTCGCGGAGCACCGGCGGGTCTTCGGCTATCCGGAGGACGTGGTCGCCGAGGCCTATGCGGCGGCCGAGAAGCTGCTGATCGCCCTCGGCGACGGCAGCGAGCCGTTCGCCACGGAGTACCGCAAGTGGCTGTCACTGGTCGTGGACTGACCGCAGCTTCGCCGGGTTGAGCTGGTTGAAGATGCCGGTGATCCGCCCGTCCGCCACGGCCACCGTGATCACCGAGCGATAGTCGCGCCCGTCCGGCAAGCGCCCGCGCACCACCACGCCGATGCCGTCGTTCACCAGCGCCCACTCGATCGTGTCGTCGGTCAGCTCGCGCACGCTGCGGCGGAACAGCCCGGCATAGAGACGGGCCACCTTGTCCGCACCCAGCACCGCCCGCGAGCCGGCGTTGATCACGCCGCCGCCGTCGCCGATCGCCACCACGTCGGGCGCCAGCACGGAGGCCAGCTTCTGCATGTCGCCGGAGGCCGCGGCGGCCAGGAAGGCCTCCAGCACGCGGCGCTGCTCGACGCGGTCGGCGGTGTGCCGAGCGCCGTCCGCCGCGACCGCCCGCCGGCCCCGGGAGGCGTGCTGACGGGCCGTGGTGACCGTGGTGTTCAGCACGGCGCCGATCTCCTCGTACGGCACCGCGAACGCATCGTGCAGCACCAGGGCCACCCGCTGCTCGGGGCTGAGCTTCTCCAGCACCACCAGCAGCGCCATGCCGACCTCGCCGCGCTGGGCGACCCGCTCGGCCGGATCGTCCAGCCGGCCCACCACCGGCTCGGGCAGCCACTGACCCGGATATGCCTCGCGCCGCACCCGGGCTGACTTCAGCACGTCGAGACAGAGCCGCCCGGTGACCGTGGTCAGCCAGCCCCGGAGGTCGCGGATCTCGTCGCCCGCCTGCCGCGCCTTCTCGTATCGCAGCCAGGCGTCCTGCACCACGTCCTCGGCCTCCGCCCGGCTGCCGAGCATCCGGTAGGCCACCGACATCAGGTGCGGCCGTTCGGCTTCGAAGACGTCGGACATGGGGGAATTCTGCGGGACGGTGCCACCCGGCGGCAGTCACTTGTGACACAGTGGTCAGCACGCAACGCACTATTTGTCCGAATAGCGGAGAAGGTTGTGGCGAAGGATGTGACCACGCTGCTGCGCCGGTCGGCGCCGTACCTGGCCGCGGGGCATGCCCTGGCCGGCCCGGACGCCGACGACCCGCTGCCCGCCGTGCTGAAGCACGGGCTGGCCGGGCTCACCGTCCCGGTCCGGCCCGGCCCGCACGGCGAGCTCTTCCTGGGCCCCGGCGATCCCCAACCCGGCCGTACGCTGCGCCGGCTCGTGCTCGGCCCGCTGCTGTCGCTGGCCAAGGCGCGCGGCGGGCGGCTGCGGCAGGACCAGCAGGTGCCGTTCCGGCTGGTCGTCGAGTTCGTCGGCCCCAATCGGGACGCGGCGGCGTTGCTGCGGGCCTATCGGATGCTCGACCAGCAGTTGCGCGACCATGCCGAGCTGCTCAGCCGGTGCCACGACGGCCGGCTCGAGCCCGGCGCGGTGACCGTGGCGGTGGCCGGGATCGTCGACGTCCGCGAGCTGCTGTCCGCCGAGCGCCGCCGGTACGCGTTCGCCGAGGGCACGTTCGACGACATCGGCTCGCGCTCGGCGCCGCCGTCCCTGGTCCCGATGATCAGCGAGCCGTGGTCGCGGCGGTTCGGCTGGGACGGCCGGGAGCCGATCCTGGCCGAGGAGCGGCATCTGCTGCACGCCATGGTGCGGGCGGCGCACGACGATGGGCGTACCGTGCGGATCTCGGGTTTGACCTTGGGCGCACGGGCCGCGCGCCGCGCGATCTGGACCGAGCTCGGCCTGGCCGGCGTCGATGTGATCGCCGACCTGGATCACCGGGGTCTGGCCCGGCATCTGCGACGACATCCGGTGCGGCCGCCGGTCGCGGCGCACACCTCGGTCAGCAGGCCGGCCCGCAGGTCGGCGCCCGCTCCGCGACCGGTGGTGACGGATGAGGCGGCGGCGCTGCGTAAGGTGAACAACGCCTGACTAGTGGGGAGGCGGCCGCGACCGTCGGGTGAGCGTTACCTATTGTTCCCGAGGAATCCCCGCATCCGTCGATCGAGGTCCGCGTCGTGAAGTTCTCCTTCCGCCCCACCGAGGGCGCGTTCTACGAGCTGTTCACCCGTGCCGCCCACAACCTGGTCCGGGGCACCGAGCTGCTGAACGAGCTCGCGCTGCCGGGCGTGGACGTGCAGTCGGTCAGCGACCGGCTGACCGACGTCGAGCACGACAGCGACCAGATCACCCACGATCTCTACAAGAAGATCAACTCGACCTTCATCACGCCGTTCGACCGCGAGGACATCTATTCGCTCGGCTCCCAGCTGGACGACGTGATGGACCACCTCGAGGCGGTCGGCAACCTGCTCTATCTCTATGGGCTCACCGAGCTGCCGTCGCTGCCGCGCGAGATGCACGAGCTGGTCAACGTGCTCGATCAGCAGGCCAAGATCACCGCTGACGCGATGCCGCGGCTCAAGGCGATGAAGAATCTCGAGGAGTACTGGATCGAGATCAACCGGCTGGAGAACGACGGCGACCGGGCATACCGGATGCTGCTGGTCCGGCTCTTCTCCGGTGAGTACGACGCGCTGACCGTGCTCAAGATGAAGGAGGTCGCGGACGAGCTGGAGGCCGCCTGCGACGCGTTCGAGCACGTGGCCAACACCATCGAGACCATCACGGTCAAGGAGTCCTAGGCTTGTCCGCCGAGCTCATCGCCGTGCTCGCGGTGATCGTCGTCGCGCTGGCCTTCGACTACACCAACGGCTTCCACGACGCGGCCAACGCGATCGCCACCAGCGTCAGCACCCGCGCGTTGACCCCGCGGGTGGCGCTGGCGATGGCCGCGGTGGGCAACTTCATCGGCGCGCACATCGGCAAGAAGATCGCCGAGACCGTCGGCAGCGGCCTGGTCACCCTGCCGCCCGGCGTGGCCAGCTTGGGCGTGGTCTTCGCGGGCGTGCTCGGCGCCATCGTGTGGAACCTGATCACCTGGTGGTTCGGCCTGCCGAGCAGCAGTTCGCACGCCCTCTTCGGCGGCCTGGTCGGCGCCACGCTCTTCGCCTCCGGCGGCGCGGTGCAGTGGCCGAACATCTTCGAGAAGATCCTGCTGCCGATGGTGATCTCGCCGCTGGTCGGCCTGTCGCTGGGCTTCGTGCTGATGATCGCGGTGCTCTGGATCTTCCGGAACGGTCATCCGTCCCGGCTCAATCGCGGATTCCGGCACGCCCAGACGGTCAGCGCCGCGGCGATGTCGATCGGCCACGGCATGCAGGACGCGGCGAAGACCATCGGCGTGGTGGTGCTCGCGCTCTACATCGGCGGGTTCCAGACCGATCCGAAACACATCCCGGAGTGGGCGATCTGGGCGTCCGCGGCGGTCCTGGCGGCGGGCACCTATGCCGGCGGCTGGCGCATCATCCGCACCCTCGGCCGCAAGATCATCGACCTGCGTCCGCCGGAGGGCTTCGCCGCCGAGACGGTGGCCAGCGGCGTGCTCTATTTCAACGCCCTGGTCCTCGGCGCGCCGATCTCCACCACCCACACGATCACGTCGGCGATCATGGGCGTCGGCGCGACCAAGCGCCTGTCCGCGGTCCGCTGGAACGTGGCCGGCAACATCGTGCTCGGCTGGATCATCACCTTCCCGGCGGCCGGCACCTTCGCCTTCCTCATCTATCTGGTCGTCCGCCCGCTCTTCTCCTGAGCGAATCTCCGAGCGAAACTCCCGAGCGAGTCTGCTGAGCGAATCTCCGAGCGAAACTCCTGAGCGGGCCGTGAACCGCTCGGCCCGTTCGGCACGACGAACAGGGCGTGGAGCACGCATGCTGACGGATTCCCAGCTGCTCGCAGCGGTGACCGACGGTGACCGGGAGGCGTTCGCCGAGCTATATCGGCGGCACCTGCCGTGGCTGCTGGTGCGCCTCGGGCGGCGGTGCGCGTCGCCGGAGCTCGTCGACGAGGTCGTGCAGGACACGTTCGTCGCGGTCTGGCGATCGGCCGGGCGGTGGGACCACCGCGGCGAGGTGGCCGCGTGGATCTGGGGAATCGGCATCCGCCGGCTGGTCGACGCCCTGCGGCGCAGCCGGCCGCCGGCCGATCAGCTGACCGAGTTCGCCGGCGTCGAGACGTCGGCCGAGGAGCACGTGCTGCTCGCCGTCCAGTACGGCGACGTCGGCGCCGCCCTGGCGAGTCTGTCACCGGAACTGCGGGCCGTCGTGCAGGCGACCGTTCTGGACGGACTGACGACCCGGGAGGCCGCCCGCCTGCTGGGCATCCCGCCCGGCACGGTCAAGACGCGGATGATGCGCGCCCGCGCGCTGTTGAGGGAGCGGCTGGCATGACCACCTGGCATCTGGATCCGGAGGCGATCCGCGGCTACGCGCAGGGGAATGCCCCGCCGGATCTGGCCGCGTCGGCCGAGACGCACTTGATGAAGTGCGCCGACTGCCGGGAGGCGATCGCGGCCCATGTCGATCTTGGGCGGGCGGCGGCGATCTGGCACGAGGTGGTGGATCGGGTCGACGCACCCCGGCGGAGCGTGCCCGAACGGATCCTGGCCCGGCTCGGCGTCGGCGAGGCGACCGCGCGGCTGGTGGCCGTGACGCCGGCGTTGCGCGGGCCGTGGTTGCTGGCGGTCGCGGGCATGGTCGCGCTCGCGGCCTGGGCGGCTCAGATCGATGAGCGCCTCCTGCTGATGTTTCTCGTGGTCGCCCCGCTCGGGCCGCTGGCGGGCGTCGCATCGGCCTTCGCCGGCGGCCTCGACCCGACCCGGGAGATCGGGCTGGCCGCGCCCTATCCCGGGCTGCGACTGCTGCTGATCCGCACGGCCGCGGTCCTGGCGGTGACCGTGCCGATCGTGGCCACGGCCGGGCTCGCGCTGCCCGGCTCGAACTGGGTGGCCGCCGCCTGGCTCCTGCCCACCCTGGGGCTCACCTGCGCCGCGCTGGCGCTGACCGGTCGCCTGACGCCGGTCGTCGCGGTCGGCGTCGTGGCCTCGGCGTGGGTGCTGGTGGCCGCCCCGACCGCCGTCACCGGTCGCCTCGATCTCGCCTTCGGCATCGGCGCCCAGGTCTTCTGGCTCGCCATCGCCGTCGTCGGCGCCGGCACCATCATGAGCAGGCTGGGGAGAAGAGCATGACCACGGTACGGGTGCGGAGCGCGACGAAGTCCTTCGGTCGGACGACGGCCCTGGACAACGTCGACCTGGAGGCGGGCACCGGGGTGACCGGGCTGCTCGGACCGAACGGCGCGGGCAAGACGACCCTGCTCCGGATCATCGCCACCGTCCTGGCGCCGGACCGGGGCACGGTGACCCTGCTCGGCCGCGACCCGGCGCGACCGGACGACCGCATCCGGATCCGCGAACGCCTGGGCTACCTGCCCCAGGAGGCCGGGTTCCATCGGGGCTTCACGGTCTTCGAGTTCATCGACTACGTGGCGATTCTCAAGGAGCTGACCGACCGGCGGCCCCGGCACGACGAAGTCCGCCGGGTCATCGCGCTGACCGGCCTGGCGTCGGTCAGCGGCAAGCGGATCCGGGCGCTGTCCGGCGGGATGCGCCGCCGGGTCGGACTGGCCCAGGCCCTGCTGGGCGATCCCGAGCTACTCGTGCTCGACGAGCCCACGGTCGGCCTCGATCCCGAGCAGCGGCTGCGGTTCCGGGAGATGATCTCGCGGGCCGGCGAAGGGCGCACGGTGGTCATGTCCAGCCACCAGACCGAGGACATCACCGCCCTGTGCACCCGGATCGCCGTGATCCACCAGGGTCGGGCCCGATTCACCGGGACTCCGGCCGAGCTGACCGCGCAGGCCGCCGGCCGGGTGTGGACGGACACGCAACGAACGCCCGGCGCACTCGCGGCGTGGCGCACCGGTGACGGCGCCTATCGCAACGTCGGTGATCCGCCTGATGGCGCGGAGCTGATCCCGCCCACGCTGGAGGACGCGTACCTCCTGCTGATGGGCCGACCCGAGTTGGAGGCCGCACAGCCGTGACCGCCGTATCCCTCAGCCTGGCGCCCCTGATCGGCCGGGAGGCCCGCCGCCTGACGCGGCACCCCGTGCTGTGGCTGGCGCCCGCCATCGTCATCGCGGCGGTCAGCGTCGAGACGCCCAGCAAGGGCCGGACCGCCGGTTACTGGTATGACACCGTCTTGGTGGCCGTGGTGTTCTTCGCGCCGTTGATCTCTCTGTTCGCGGCGAATCTGGTCGCCGGCAGCGCCCGCCGAAGCCGGGCCGAGGAGATGCTGGAGGTCACGCCGACCACGGATACGCGCCGGACCTGGGCGATGTGCCTCGGCATCGCACTGCCGCTGGCCGGGATGGGCGCTGCCGGGATCCTTGCCATGCTCCTCATCGACAGCGTCTACGACATCCCGCCCGACCTGCTGGTGACCGCGGGCGGGCTGGCCCAGCTTCCGTTCGTGACGGCCGGCGCCGGGCTGCTCGGCGTCCTCGCCGCCCGCCGGCTGCCGTTCACCGGCGGAGTGCTGATCATGTTCGTCGCCGCGACTCTGGGCGCCCTCGTCGTGTTCGGCCGGTTCGACTCCGGCCTCTGGTGGATGTGGTGGACGACGGAGAGACCGGTCGAGGGTCAACCGCCGGTGCCGGGCGAGCCGTGGTTGCATGCCGCCTACCTGGCCGGGCTCTGCGCCTGCGCCTGCGTGGCGGCCGTCTACCGGGGCCGCGCGCAGCGGACGCGGCTGGCGCTCTTCGGTGTGCCGGTCCTGGCCGTCACCCTCGCCCTCGGCGTGCTCCAACTGTCGTGACCGCATCGGTGGCGTGGGAACTCGTCCGCAGCGGCCACCTGGTGCGCAGCCTGCGCCTGGCGCCGTTCGCACCCGCTCTCGTCGCCGTCGGGACGCTCCTGGTGGTCCGCCGGGGCGGCACCCCCGACGTGGTCGGCGACCTGCGCGTGCTGGGCCTCCTGCTCACTCTGGGCGGCGGCTACGTGCTGGACGACGGCGCGGCGGTCACGCTGCAGGCCAGCCCCTATGCTCTGGCCCGCCGGCTCTGGCTGCGCATCGGCGGTGCCGCGGCCGTGGTCACTCCGCTGTGGCTGGCGATGCTCGCCCACCTCGTCCCCTCGGCGCCGGCCGGCCACCGGTGGGCCCTGAGCCTCGGCCTCACCGTCGAGCTGGCCGCCGCACTCGCCCTGGTCTGGGCGGTCGCCGCCTGGTGCCGCCGCCACGGAGTCGAGCACCCCGGCGTCCTCACCACGCCCGTGCTCCTGGCGTCGGTGCTGCCGACGGCGTCGATCTCGAAGGCGCCGATGCTGGTCGCCTATGGCCCGCTGTGGACGTCGGCGCACCTGAGGTGGTCGGGCGTCCTGGTCGCCGCGATCTGCGTGCTCCTGGCCGCGATGCGCGACCCGGCTAGTAGGAGACGTTGATCTGCTCCCGGATGGTGTCCATCAGGCTCATCACCTCGAGGGTGGCGTTGTTCGGCACCAGGGGGCTTTCCAGCAGGTTCTGGGCCAGGCAGCGCTGCACCTCGACGGCCTCGAACTGGTATCCGCGGCCCTCGAACGGGCGGGAGACCGCCTCGGTCATCCCATTCTTGGTGATCGTGTAACCCTGCGGGGCGAAGAAGCCGGACGGCAGGTCGATCCGGCCGGACTCGCCGGTGATCGAGGCCGCGTTGCGGGACTCGCCGTTGATCGAGCAGGTCAGCACCGCCACCGCGCCGGTGTCGTAGCCGAAGAGAACGGCGGTGGTCTCGTCCACCCGCTCCGGGGTCAGGTGGGCCCAGGACTGCACCGTGGTGGGCGCGCCCAGGAAGAGGTGCGCGAAGTGGATCGGGTAGACGCCCAGGTCGAGCAGCGCGCCGCCGCCCAGCCCGGGGTTGCGCAGGCGGTGGGCCGCCTCGAACGGACCCTGCAGGCCGAAATCGGCGTGGATCGCGGTCACCCGCCCGATCGCGCCGGCCGTGACGAGTTCGGCGATCTCCCGGATCACCGGGTTGCAGCGCATCCACATGGCCTCCATGAGGAACGCGCCGTGCGCCCGCGACTCCTGCACCAGCAGGGCCGAGGTCGGCAGGTCGAGGGTCATCGGCTTCTCGCAGAGCACCGCCTTGCCGGCTTGCAGGCAGATCGTCGCGGCCTCCTCGTGCGAGCTGTGCGGGGTGGCCACATAGATCACGTCGACCTCGGGATCCGCGGCCAGCTCGGCCCACGAGCCGTGCGCGCGGGCGAAACCGTGCCGCTCGGCGAACGCCTTCGCCGACGCGAGCGTGCGCGAGCCCACCGCGGCGAACTCGGCGTCCGGCGCCAGCCGCAGGTCCGAGGCGAAGGCCTCCGCGATGCCGCCGGTGCTCAGGATTCCCCAACGCGTCGTCATGATCGCCACGTTATCGGTCGGGGGCGGTCCGGTGGGAGGATCATCGGGTGACCGAAGGCTTCCCGCTGCCGCCCGCCATGATCAAGCGCGCCCGTGAATTCAGCGGCGAGCCCGCCCCGGTGCGGCAGGCCGCCACGGTCGCGCTGCTGCGCCCGGTGACCGGCAACCCGGCGTTCGAGGTCTACGTGCTGCGGCGGGCGACCACGATGGCGTTCGGTGGGGTCTATGCGTTTCCCGGGGGCGGAGTCGACCCCGGAGATCGGCCGGCGACCGTCCGCGACGACTGGGGGCCCAGGCTCGGGCTGGCGGACGAGAAGGCACGGGCAGTGGTCGGGGCCGCTGTGCGCGAGCTGTTCGAGGAGGCGGGCGTCCTGCTGGCCGGCAGCGCTGACCATGTCATCGCGGATGTCGGCGGGGACGAATGGGAAGCGGACCGGGCCGCCGTGCAGCGTCGCGAGCTGAGCATGACCGGCCTGCTCGACAAGCACGGGCTGCGGCTCCGGGACGACCTGCTCGCGCCCTGGTCCCGGTGGATCACGCCGGAGTTCGAGCCGCGGCGTTACGACACCTGGTTCTTCGTGGCGCTGCTGCCCGAAGGGCAGACCGCCCGCGATGTTTCCGGCGAAGCCGACGCCACCGAATGGATCGGCCCGGCGGCCGCCAACGGCCTGGTCATGCTGCCACCTACGCGTGTGACACTGAACCAGCTGTGCGCGTATCCCAATGGTCTCGAGGTTTTTGAAGCGAGCGCGCAGCAGAACGCCGCCGTGCCGGTGCAGCCCCGGGTGGAGCTGACCGACGACGGCGGCGCGGTGCTACGAGTCGAGGATCAGCCGAAGCGACCCGTGATGTAGTCCTCGGTCTTCTTCTCGGACGGGTTGCTGAAGATGCGCTGGGTGTCGTCGTACTCGATCAGGCGGCCCGGGTCGCCGGTCTTGTCGATCGAGAAGAAGCCGGTCTTGTCGCTGACCCGCGCGGCCTGCTGCATGTTGTGCGTGACGATGATGATCGTGAAGCGGTCCTTCAGCTTGAACATCAGGTCCTCGATCGCCAGCGTCGAGATCGGGTCGAGCGCCGAGCAGGGCTCGTCCATCAGCACCACCTGCGGCTCGACCGCGATGGTGCGGGCGATGCAGAGACGCTGCTGCTGGCCGCCGGAGAGGCCGGCGCCGGGCTTGCTCAGGCGGTCCTTGACCTCCTCCCAGAGGTTCGCCGATCGCAGCGAGGCCTCCGCCGAGTCGTCCAGCAGCGACTTCTTCTTGACGCCGTTGAGCTTGAGGCCGGCCACCACGTTCTCGTAGATCGACATGGTCGGGAACGGGTTGGGCCGCTGGAAGACCATGCCGATCATCCGGCGGACCGCGGTGACGTCGACGTCCTCGTCATAGATGTTCTGGTCGTCGATGGTGAGCCGGCCCTCGATGCGGGCGTTCGGCAACACCTCGTGCATGCGGTTGATGGACCGCAGGAACGTGGACTTGCCGCAGCCCGACGGGCCGATGAGTGCGGTGATCGTCTTGGGCTCGACCGTCATCGAGATGCTGTCGATAGCCTTGAACGAGCCGTAGTACGAGGAGACGTTGGACGCCTCGATGCGCTTGGCCATGGGTGACACCTCTTGTCAGGACAGTCGGTTGCGGCGGGCGAGGAGCTTGGCGGCGATCGTCAGGACCAGCACGATGGCGACCAGCGTCAGTGCGGCCGTCCAGGCGCGTGCCGGGGCGAAGCGCGAGGCGTCACCGGCCTGCTGATAGACGAACAGCGCCAGCGACGACTGGTTGCCCGCGAACGGGTCGAAGTTGATGGCGGCGGCGCCACCGGCGACGAGCAGCACCGGCGCCGTCTCGCCGGCCGCGCGGGCGACGGCGAGCATGACACCGGTCACGATGCCCGGCAGCGCGGTCGGGAGGACGATCTTCATGATCGTCTTCCATTGCGGCACGCCCAGCGCATAGGCGCCCTCGCGCAGCGGTCCGGGCACCAGGCGCAGCATCTCCTCGGTGGACCGGACGATGGTGGGCAACATCAGCACCGTCAGCGCCAGCGACGCCGCGAACCCGGAGAACCGCGGGGTGCCGTTGTTGAACCACGGGCTCACGATGAGCACCCAGAACGCCAGCACGAACAGACCGGCCACGATGGACGGGATGCCGGTCATCACGTCGACGAAGAAGCGGACCGTGGTGGCGAACTTGCCGCGGCCGTACTCCACCAGATAGATCGCGCCGAGCACGCCGAGCGGCACGGCCATCAGCGTGGCGATGCCGACCTGCTCCAGCGTGCCGATGATCGCGTGATAGGCGCCACCGTCGGGGTCACGCGCGCCGATGTTGTTCATCGACGACCCGAAGAAGGCGCCGTCCAGCCGGGAGATGCCCTTGGAGGCCAGCGTCCACACCACCGAGGCGAGCGGCAGGATCGCCAGCACGCAGGCGGAGTAGATCAGCGCCTTCCAGATCTTGTTGCGCGCCGAGCGACGGCCCTCGACCCGGGTCGCGGCCACGAACAGCCCGACCAGATAGAGGATGCCGGTCACCACGACCACCAGCACCCAGTTGCCGATGCCCAGGCCTAGCACCAGCGCCGAGGCGACGATGATCGCCGCGCCCAGCACGATGAAGTTCACCGCGATCGGCAGCTTCTTGCTGCGCAACCCGGACGGCGTCATCACGACTTCGGAGAGTTCGTCTTCCATCAGACTCATGCGGCAGCGTCCCGGAATTCGCGGCGGCGGTAGATGATCGCCCGCGCAGCCATGTTGACCACCAGCGTGATCGCGAAGAGCACCAGACCCGAGGCGATCAATGCGCCGCGACCGGTGGCGTTCGCCTCACCGAAGGTGTTGGCGATGTTGGCGGCGATCGAGTTGCCGCCGTTCTCGACGACGTTGAACGAGATGTTGAAGACGATGCCCAGCGTCAGTGCCAGCGCGATCGTCTCGCCCAGCGCCCGGCCCAGACCGAGCATGACCGCGGCGATGATGCCCGGCTTGCCATAGGGAATCACCGCGGTGCGGATCATCTCCCACTTGGTGGCGCCCAGGGCCAGGGCGGCCTCCTCGTTCGCGGTCGGCGTCTGCATGAAGACCTCACGCGACAGCGACGTGACGATCGGCAGCACCATGATCGACAGGACCAGGCTGCCCAGCAGGATCGAGCGGCCGAACGGCCCGTCCCCACCGAAGATCGGCAGCCAGCCGAAGTACTCGTTCAGCCAGAGTGAGAAGTCCCGCACCGGGTTGAGGAAGACATCGCGACCCCAAAGGCCGAAGACCACGGAGGGTACGGCGGCCAGCAGGTCGATGGTGAAGCCGAGGGGCGTGGCCAGCCGCTTCGGCGCGTAGTGCGACAGGAACAGCGCGATGCCCAGCGCGATCGGCACCGCCACCAGCAGGGCGATGATCGAGGTCAGAACGGTGCCGAACGCCAGCGCGGCGATGCCGAAGTTGGGGTTCTGGTCGTTCGGGAACCACGCCTTGTAGGTCAGGAAGTTCTCGGTGTTGGCCTGCAGGGCCGGCACCGCCTTGGAGACCAGGAAGACGGCGATGGCGACGATGATGACCAGCACCATCGCGCCGGCCGCGGTGCTCAACCCTCGGAAGCCGGCCTCCATGCCGAAACGCTTCTTCCTGGGCAGTGCGCCGCCGCCACCCAGGGGCGGTCCGATCGGATCGTTCGGCGATACGCCGGTGCCGGCGGCCCGGGAATGACGTCCTGTCACTCCCGTGCCGCCGGCTCCGTCGGTCGCCGAGCGGGAGGGGTAGTCACCCATTCGCTCGCTCGCTGTCAACTAGAAGGGGTTGATCGAGGTGGGTCAGGAGATGGAGGCGACCGACGCCTCGACCTTGGAGCGCACGGAGTCCGGCAGCGGCGCGTAGCCGAGCTCGGCGAGAGCCTGCTGTCCGCCGGTGCTGGCGGTGTAGTTCAGGAACCCCTTGATGGCGGCGGCCTTGGCGCTGCCCTTGCTGCAGGCGATCTCGTACGTGATCAGCACGATCGGGTAGGCGCCCGGCTCGGTGGTCGCGTAGTCGATGCTCATCTTCAGGTCGTTGCCGGTGCCCTCGACCTTGGCGCCCGCGATGGTCTTGCCGGCGCTCTCACCGGTCAGTTCCGCGTACTCCCCGGCGCCGTTCTTGACCTTGGCCATCTTCAGATCGCTGTTCTCCGCGAAGGAGAGTTCGACGTAGGAGATCGTGCCGGCCGTGCTCTTGACCTGGGTGGCGACGCCGTCCGACTTCGCCGCGCCGGTGCCGCCCGGAGCCTTCCACGCCTTGGCGTTGCCGAAGGTCCAGACCGACTCGGCGGTCTTGCTCAGGTACTTGGTGAAGTTGTCGGTGGTGCCCGACTCGTCCGAGCGGTGCACCGACTGGATCGCGGTGGACGGCAGCTTGGCCGACGGGTTGTCGGCGACGAGCTTCGGGTCGTCCCACTTGGTGATCGTGCCGGCGAAGATGCCGGCCAGGACCTCCGGCGACACCTGCAGGCCTTCGACGCCGTCCAGGTTGTAGACGACCGCGATCGGGCCGATCACCATCGGCAGGTTGAGCGCCTGGCCACCGGCGCACTTGGCGTCGGCCTGCGGCTGCTCCTCCTCCTTGAGCGCGGAGTCGGAACCGGCGAAGTCGGCGGTGCCCGAGATGAACGCCTGGATGCCGGCGCCGGAGCCGGTGCCCTCGTAGCTGATCTTCGCGCCGGCGCACTGACCCTGGTAGGCCTTGATCCACTCGTCCATCGCGTTCTTCTGGGCGGTGGAACCCTGCGCCGTGATGTCGCCGGCCACGCAGTTCGCGTTGGCCGCGGAGGCGCCGCCGGCGGTCGGGGCGGCCTCGTTGTCAGACCCGCACGCGGCAAGCGCGAGCGTCGCAGTCAAAGCAATGCCGGCCACGTAGCCGACCCGCTGGAGCTTCACGGTTTTCCCTTCGAATGGATTGCACGCCGGTCTTTCACCGGCTTACACGCCGGTCTTCAACCGGCTCACCCGAAAGCTAAAAGCGCGAAGTGACTGGCCCTGGGGCCGCAAATGAACTGGGGGTGAACACGTGCCCCCGTTGTGATGGCCACCGACTGAGGATGTGTTGTCCGTTACGTGAACCGGCGGACGGGTTGCCTGGTGGTCAGGCGGTCCGCTGGTAGGACACGTCGGCGGCGTGAACGGTGAACCCCAGTCGCTGGTACAGAGCCACCGCGGCCTCGTTCGACTCGTCGACATAGAGCATCGCGTGGGTCAGGCCCTGCGCCTGGAGATGCCGCAGCCCGGCCACGCTGAGCGCCGAGCCGAGCCCGCGGCGGTGACCGCCCGGGTCGACCCCGAGCACATAGATCTCGCCCAGCGCCGGCTCGATCTCGGTGGCTGCATGCACCTTGGTCCAGTGGAAGCCGAGCAGCGTGTCCTCGATGTCCACTGCGAGCAGGAAGCCGGCCGGGTCGAACCACGGCTCGGCCTCGCGCAACTCCAGGTCGCGCAAGGTCCAGCGGCCCTGCTCGGGATGATGGGCGAAGGCCCGGGAGTTGACCCCCAGCCAGGCCTGCTCGTCGTGGCCGGGGCGGAACTCGCGCACGGTGACGCCGTCCGGCAGCCGGCTCGGTGGCAGCTCGCCGCTCAGCTCGCGGCGCATCTGGAACAGCACCCGGACCCGCTCGAAGCCGTTCGCCTCGGCGAAGGCGCGCGCACCGGGGTCGTCGCCGTGCGCCCAGAAACTCAGCGGGCCGGGTCCGGCCGCGCGGAGCAGCTCGGTGCCGATGCCGCGGCGCCGGAACGCCGGGTGCACGACGAGCTCACCGGCGTCGTCCTCGATCTGGGCGACGCCGGTCAGCACACCGTCGTCTTCAGCGAGCAGCGTCACGCCGCCGCCGTTGCGGACGCGCAACACCGTGTCCTCGGACAGCGGGAAGACGCCGTCGGCCGCCTCGGCCTCGGCGGCGAGGTCGAGGACGGCCTTCAACTCGGCGTCGGCGAGCCGGTCCACCCTGCGCGAAACCGGCATGTGCGGTCAGACCGGCAGCGCGACGGGCTCGTTGTCCGGCAGCTGGCGGCCGTTCGGCGGGACCACGAACTTGTAGCCCACCTGGCGGACGGTGCCGATCATCGACTCGTATTCCGAACCGAGCTTGGCCCGCAGCCGCCGCACGTGCACGTCCACCGTGCGGGTGCCGCCGAAGTAGTCGTAACCCCAGACCTCGCGCAGCAGCTGGTCGCGGGTGAAGACCCGGCCGGGGTGCTGGGCGAGGAACTTGAGGAGTTCGAACTCCTTGTAGGTCAGGTCGAGCGGACGGCCCTTGAGCTTTGCCGCATAGGTGTCCGGGTCGATGTTGAGCTCACCGGCTCGCACCGATCCGCCGGCGCCGGCGGTCGCGTTGGAGAGCCGGCCGACGCCCAGGCGCAGCCGCGCCTCGACCTCGGCGGGACCGGCGCTGGCCAGGATGACGTCGTCGACACCCCAGTCCGCGTTCAACGCGATCAGACCGGCCTCGGTGACCACCGCGACGAGCGGGACCCCCAGGCCGGTGGCGTGCAGCATGCGGCAGGTGGCCCGAGCCTCGGAGAGCTCGGAGCGAGCGTCCACCATGACGGCGTCCGGGCTGGGCCCGGACACCAGGGTGCGGACGTCGCGGGGCGCCGTGCGCACGGAGTGGGGCAGCAGGTCCAACGCGGGCAGCACGGCGGATGGTTCGCCGGCACGTGCCGTCACCAACAGGAGGATTTCCACACTCACCTCGATCCTTGCGGTCATGGTCGACCGCGCAGGTGACCCGGTCATGCAGAGCTCATGGCTCTGCCACCGGAGGAACTGTCCCGGCGTCACCGACGGGTGGGCTGGGCTCACCTTAGCCGATGCATCGCATTGTTCACCCAGGTCGGATCATCGTGTGATGTGGCGAACGCCTCCAAGGTGACCGAACGGTGGATTCGTAACCAGCCTTTTACCCGAGCTGGGCGTCCGATTCCGCGCCGTGTGCGCGGTAGGTCTCGGGCGTGTCGTCTGGCACCATCGCAGGCGTGTTCCCCTCCCTGCCGCAGGACGGCGACCGTGAATCCTGGGACGACGACAAGTCCCGGGAGATCGCGCGTTCGACGCCGCGTGCGTCCACCGGTGTCTATGGCGCGACGCCGGACGACCCGCCACCTCCTGCGGAGGACGACGAGGAGGAGGACCTCGAGGACGCCGAGATTCCCCAGGCCCCGGTCCGGCGCTCGCTCTCGGTGGCCATCGCGGGCTTCGCCGCGCTGCTGGCCACGGCGCTCATCCTGGGTGCACAGACGTCCGGTCCGGATTCCCGTACGCCGTACGCGATCGTCCTGTTCGGCGTGCAGATGCTCTATGTCCTGGCCTGGACCATGGCGATGCGCCCACCGAAGCCGTGGCTGGTCGCCGGGGCCGGCGTGGTCGCCGCCGCGGTGGCCGACTACTCGGCGGTCAGCACCGACACGGCCCGGGTGCTGCCGCTGTTCTGGACCGCGCTGATCGGCGTCGCGGTGGTCACCGGCGGCCAGTTCGCCTTCCGGGTCGACCGGCTGCGGGTGCGTGACGCGGTCGGCTCCACCGTGCTGATCGTCGGCGGCGTGTCCGCGCTGGCCGTGCTGGTCGTGCTCACCCGCCGCCCGGTCGGCACCCAGGGCGCCACGGTCTGTCTGGCCGCGGCCGGCTTCGCGCTGGTGGTGGCCCGGCTGGTGGACGCGATCTTCCCCAAGCCGCGGATCGCGCCGCAGGTGCCGCGCGGCGCGACCGGCATCATCCTCGGCGCGATGCTCGGCACGCTGGGCGCGGCCGGGCTGGGCAGCGTGCTGGTGCTGCCGTTCACGCCGGCCAAGGGCGCGATCCTCGGGCTGGTGGCGGCCGGTGTCGCGGTGCTGGTCGACCTGGCCGTCAACTTCACCGAGGCGGGCCGGGCCTGGCCGGGTGAGGCGCCGACGTTCTGGCTGGCCCGGCACATGCAGGGACCGCTGGCCGCGGTGGCCGGCGCGGCCCCGGTGGCCTATGCCCTCACCGCCTTCGTCCTGACCTAGCCGGTCGTCAAGCGCAAGTGGGCTACCACTTGGTTTTGCGGCTCGCTGGATGCGGGCATATACGGTCTTCTTCGTCCGGCTCGTCGATATGGGAGGTCCAGTGGCCGAGGTGTATGGGACAGCGCGTCGTCCCCGCAAGCGCTGGGGTCGGCGCCTGCTGATCACCCTCATCGTGCTGCTGCTCCTGCTGGCGATCATCTTCGCGGTGGTGGACCGGTTCGGCGCCTCCTATGCCGAGCGGATGATCAGCGACCGGGTCGCCGAGCAGGTGGCCGACCAGGACGCCACCTCCGCCAAGCCCGAGGTCAGCATCGAGGGCGTGCCGTTCCTGACCCAGGTGCTGGCCGGGAACTATCAGGAGATCAAGATCGAGCTGAAGGACTTCTCGGGTCCGGCCGGCAACGGCCGCACCATCAAGATGCCGCTGCTCGACGTGCGGGCCAAGGACGTGCGGGCGCCGCTGGACACGCTGCGCACCCGGCAGGGCGACATCATCGCCACCACGGTCACCGGCGCCGGCACCGTCGACTACGCGACGCTGGCCGATCTCACCGGCCGGGAGGGCGTCAAGCTCGCCGAGAAGGACGGCAAGCTGGCGGTGACCGCGCCGCTGAACCTGCTGGACCAGACCGTGACGATCAACGGCACGGCGAAGGTCGAGGTGGCCGAGGGCAACGTCGTGCGGGTGCGTTTCGAGGAGGTCACGGCCGAGGGTCTGCCGGACATCCCGCTGGTGCAGACCGCGCTGAACAACTACGCCAAGCAGCTCTCGCTGGATCTCGAGGTGCCCGCCCTGCCGCTGAATCTGCAGGTGGAGAAGGTGCAGCCCACGGCCGCGGGGCTGGTCGTCACGGCCGGCGCGCGAGAGGTCTCGCTGAACGCCGGGGGCATCTGACCGGCCACGAGGTGTGACGGCCGTCGCCATCCCGGATGCTGGTCGGCGGTGTTCCGGGGGTTGGAACCGCTGCTAGGGTCGAGCGCATGAGCCCTCTGCTCACCAAAAGGCGCGCGGTCGACCTGTGCCGCGTGGCCGCCTGCCTGTGTCGCCCTGTCATCTGACGGGGCCACCGGTCTGCTCTTCTTCGCCCGGCAGTGGCGCCGTTCGCACCGAAAATCGCTGATCCACCTTTTCCTTGGGGTCCGCGCGAGTGTGTGGACCTCCCTCTCCATCCGCAAGGGAGCACAAGAATGAGCCGCGAGTCTGCGCTCGTATCTGCCGATTGGGCCGAGAAGAACCTGGACGCCCCGGGCATCGTCTTCGTCGAGGTCGACGAGGACACCACCGCCTACGACGGCGGCCACATCCCCGGCGCCATCAAGCTCGACTGGAAGAAGGACCTGCAGGACCCGGTCCGGCGGGACTTCGTCAACCAGGAGCAGTTCAGCCAGCTGCTGTCCGAGCGGGGCATCTCTAACGACGACACCGTCGTCCTCTACGGCGGCAACAACAACTGGTTCGCGGCGTACGCGTTCTGGTACTTCAAGCTCTACGGCCACGGCGACGTGAAGCTGCTCGACGGCGGCCGCAAGAAGTGGGAGCTGGACGCCCGGGTGTACTCGAAGGAGATCCCGTCGCGCCCCGCCACGCAATACTCCGCAGCCGCGCCGGACCTCTCCATCCGCGCCTTCCGCGACGAGGTGGTGGACGCGATCGGGGCGAAGAACCTGGTCGACGTGCGCAGCCCCGACGAGTTCGCCGGCCGGCTGCTGGCCCCGGCGCACCTGCCGCAGGAGCAGTCGCAGCGCGGCGGGCACATCCCGACCGCGATCAACGTGCCGTGGAGCAAGGCGGCCAACGAGGACGGCACCTTCAAGTCCGACGACGAGCTGGCCAAGCTCTATGGCGAGGCGGGTCTGGACAACGGCAAGGACACCATCGCCTACTGCCGCATCGGCGAGCGCTCCTCGCACACCTGGTTCGTGCTCAAGGAGCTGCTCGGCAAGGAGAACGTCAAGAACTACGACGGTTCGTGGACCGAGTACGGCTCGCTCATCGGCGTGCCGATCGCGCTCGGCGACGAGCCCGGGAAGGCCTGAGCATGACCACTCCTGATCTTTCCGGATGCGCGGCCCCCGACCAGTCGGCGCCGCTGCCCGCGAGCGTCGACCTGGAGAAGGAAACCGTCATCACCGGCATCGTGAACAATGCCGACGGTTCCGCGGTGGGCGGGGCCTATGTCCGCCTGCTCGACTCGAGTGGCGAGTTCACCGCGGAGGTGGTGACGTCTCCGGAGGGGGTGTTCCGCTTCTTCGCGGCGCCGGGCTCCTGGACGTTGCGGGCGCTGTCCCGCCACGGCAACGGTGACCTGACGCTCGACGCCACCCGCGGCGTCAACGAGGTCGGCCTCAGCGTCGCCGCATAACCAGCTCACGCTCTGTTGACGATGGGCGGGACTCCGGAAACCCGGGGTCCCGCCCTTGTGTCACCATGGCTGCCGTGACGACGCCGCCTGATCCGAAGACGCCTCGACGCCGGTGGCTGGTGGCGGTGGTCGCGGTCTGGATCGTCGTGGTCGGCGCGCTCGGGCTGTGGTCGGTCCGGCGCGATCCGGCGACCGTGCCCGAGCAGCGCAACATCGGCAACGCGCTGCCGGTGCTCGAGCAGGCCACCGGGGCGCTCTTCGCGGCGGCCTCGGCCGGTGACGACCGGGTGGTCGAGCTCGGCGGTCTGGATCTGCGGCCGGGCTGCCGGCTGACGCCGGTGCGCGACGGCGTCGAGGGCGTCCGCGAGGTGGTCGTCCACGTGCGGGCGAACGGTGCTCTGCGGGCGTTGGAGCAGATCGCCGCGGCGCTGCCGAAGGACTATGCGGCCCGGGCGGCGGCCAGCAGCGGCGGGAAGCGGATCGGGCTGGAAGCCGACGCCGGCGGGTTCGTCGCCATCGACTCGCGGGCGGACGCCTCCGCGCAGGTGGTGCGGATCGAGGCCAGCACCGGCTGCCGGCCGGACGCGGGGGAGCGCCCGGCGGCGGCGGGCTCGCTCGCGGCGCCGGCCGCGCTGCAGCGGGTGCTGGCGGCGCTCGGTCAGCAGACCGGGGAGCAGGCCGCGGAGGTCTCGGTGGCCTGCCCGGACGGCGGGTTCGGGCGCACCTATGCGGTGGACGGGCTGCCCAAGCCGAAGGATCTGGGCGCCGCCCTGCAGGGTGTGGTCGGCGGGGCGAAGGTGGTGCGCGCCGAGCCGGGTGGCTGGGCGTTCCGCAGCGGCGCCGATTCCGTGGTGGTGGCCCGGGACGGCGACAGCGTGCGGGTCAGCCTCACCAGCGCCTGCGCTTAGCACGGTTTATTTACAACTGTGAATGGGTGGGTTACGCTCCGGCGTACGCAAGGAATCGAACATTATCCATCACTTGCGCACGCTCGGGAGCCACCCCCGGAGGCCGCTGTGGATCGTCGAACCTTCCTGGCCGGATCGGCCGCTCTGCCCGTCGCCAACACCCTCGCCGCGCCGCCGGTGACAACTGCCGCGCCGGGACATGTCGTCAACCGCGCGCCGCTGCGACCGGACGCGCTCATTCGCCTCAAGCCGGGCGCCGTCACGCCGGCCGGCTGGCTCGCCACCCAGCTCAATTACCAGCTGGACGGCATCAACGGCCGGATGACCGAGATCTCGCACTTCCTGCAGTACGGCAACACCGGCTGGACCGATCCGAGCCTCGGCGGGTGGGAGGAACTGCCCTACTGGCTCAAGGGATTCGGCAGCCTGGGCTACACCACGCGGAACAGCCGGGTGCTCACCGAGACCGATCGCTGGATCAACGGCGTGCTCGCCACCCAGGCCGCGGACGGCTTCTTCGGGCCGAACTCACTTCGCACAAGCCTGAACAACGGCCCGGACTTCTGGCCGCACATGCCGATGCTGCACGCGATCCGATCGCACGCCGAATTCACCGGGGACAACCGCATCGTCCCGTTCCTCACCCGCTTCTTTCAGTACGTCAACTCGCGCCCGACCAGCGTGTTCGCGCAGAGCTGGGGCAGCTTCCGCTGGGCCGACACGCTCGAGGTCGTCTTCTGGACCTACAACCGCACCGGCGACGCGTTCCTGCTCGACCTGGCCCGCAAGATCCACCAGTACTCGGCGAACTACATCAACAACCTGCCTTCGCTGCACAACGTCAACCTCGCGCAGGGTTTCCGCGAGCCGGCCGTCTACTCCGTCCTGTCCGGGGACGCCGCACACCGCCAGGCCAGCTACAACGTCTACAACACGATCATGAACTCGTACGGGCAGTTCCCCGGCGGTGGCTTCGCCGGTGACGAGAACGCCCGCCCCGGCTTCGGCGACCCGCGGCAGGGCTTCGAGACCTGCGGGATCGTCGAGTTCATGGCCAGCCACGAGATGCTGGGCCGGATCACCGGCGACCCGATCTGGGCGGACCGCACCGAGGACCTGGCGTTCAACTCGTTGCCCGCCTCGCTCGACCCGCGGCAGCGCGGCATCCACTACATCACCAGCGCGAACAGCATCGCGCTGCGGGACCATCCGGGCAGCCAGGGCCAGTTCCAGAACGGCTTCCCGATGCAGGCCTACATGCTCGGCATCGACAACTACCGGTGCTGCCCGCACAACTACGGCATGGGCTGGCCGTACTACGCCGAGGAGATGTGGGCGGCGACTCCCGACGGAGGCCTGGCCGCGACGCTGCACGGTCCGTCGCGGGTCACGGCCGCGGTGGCCGACGGTACGAATGTGACGATCGTTGCCGAGACCGGTTATCCGTTCGGCGACACCATCACCTACACGGTGACGACGCCGAAGAGCCTCGCGTTTCCGTTGCTGCTGCGCATTCCGGGGTGGTGCGCGACCGCCACCGTCACTGTCAACGGGGCCGCTGCTTCTGTCCCGGCCGGCCCGGCGTACGCGAGAATTGATCGGACCTGGACCACCGGTGACCGGGTGGTGCTCCGCCTGCCGATGCAGGCCCGCACGCGCACCTGGAACGGCAACCACGGCTCGGTCTCGGTCGATTTCGGGGCGCTGACCTTCTCGCTGGCGATCACCGAGAACTGGTCCCGGATCGGCGGCACCGACACCTGGCCGACCAGCGAGGTGCGGCCCGGCTCGGCGTGGAACTACGGCCTGGCGCTGAACGGTTTCGCGGTGACCACCGGTCTGGGCAACGCGGCCGACCCCTTCACCCCGGCCAACGCGCCGGTGCGGATCACCACCGGCGCGCGCCGGATCCCGGCGTGGAAGGCCGACGCCGACGAGATCGTCACGCCGCTGCAGGACAGCCCGACGCCGTCCGAGGAACCGCTGGAGACCGTGACGCTGATCCCGATGGGCGCGGCCCGGCTGCGGATCACGTCGTTCCCGCGGATCGGCGCCGGCAACCCGTGGATCGAGCCGGGCGCGGCGTTCCGCATCCAGAACCAACACTCGGGCAAGGTGCTCGGGGTGGACGTGATGTCCACCGCGGACAGTGCGCGGGTGGTGCAGTTCGGCGACACCGGCACGGCCGACCACCTGTGGCAGATCGTCGACAACGGCGGCGGCTGGGTGCGCATCCGCAACGTCAACTCCGGCAAGGTCCTCGGCGTCGACGGCATGTCCACGGCGGACAGCGCGCAGGTCGTCCAGTTCACCGACAACGGCAGCGCCGACCACCTCTGGCAGGTGCTGGACAACGGCACCGGCTATGCCCGGATCCGCAACCAGCACTCCGGCAAGGTGCTCGCGGTGGCCGGCATGTCCACCGCCGACTCGGCCAACGTCGTGCAGTTCAGCGACAACGGCACCGCCGACCACAACTGGCGGTTCATCCCGGACGGCAAGGTCAAGCTGCAGGCCACGCACTCCGGCAAGGTGCTCGCCATCCAGAACATGTCGACCGCGAACGGCGCCCAGCTCACCCAGTGGCCGCCGACCGGCACCGCCGACCACGTGTGGCGCTTCGTCGACTCCGGCGGCGGTTGTTTCCGGATCGTCAGCGAATTCAACGGCAAGGTGGTCGACGTCACCGCCGCCTCCACCGCGGACGGCGCCCGGGTCACCCAATATGACTGGGCCGGCGGCCAGAACCAGCAGTGGCGGCTCACCTGGACCGGGCCGGCGACCTTCGAGATCGTCGCCCGGCACAGCGGCAAGCTGCTGGAGATCTCCGGCCAGTCCACCGCTGACGGCGCCATCGCCACCCAATGGAGTGACCTGAATCTCGCCAACCAGCGCTGGAAGATCGTCCCAGGTCAGTAGACGAGGGCCTGCGTCTCCGGGGCCATGATCTCCTCCACGAAGGCGGCGGCCCCGGCGATCCGGATGCCCGGCAGGACGTCGTCCGGCGTGATCCCGCGCCGGGCGGCGCACTGCGTGCAGGCCGTCACCTTGCCGGTCTCCAGCAGGATGTCCAGCAGGTCAGGCAGCGGTGCGGCGTGCGGCAGCTCGAAGGCCGCCGCCCGCTCGGGCAACGCGAACCAGGTGGACTCTCCGGTCATCCAGAACGACACGTCGACCCCGGACGCGGCCGCGGTGCTCGCCACGGTGAAAGCTTGCGAGCAGCGCTCGGGGGCGTCGGCTCCGGCGGTGGCCTTGACGACGAGGATGCGAGCCATACCGGTGAGCATAGGATGGCTTCCCGTGGTTACCGAGATCGGATTTGTGAGCCTGTTGGTCGCCGGGCTGGGCGCCCTGGCCGGCGGCGTGGGCTATCTGGCGATGCGGATAGCGAGGGGACGCTGGTGAGTGACGAGAACCCGTTGGGCCCGCCGCCCTGGCTGAACGCGCCCCCGGTCGAGCCGTACCCCTATGAAGACACGTACGACCTGCGCAAAGGCCCCGATCTGCACCACTCGCTGCTGGGCCTGCTGCCGTTCATCGGCCAGTGGCGTGGGCGCGGGCAGGGTGGCTTCCCGGCGCCGGAGGACTTCAACTTCGCGCAGGAGATCACCATCAGCCACGACGGCCGCCCCTTCCTGATGTACGAGTCCCGGGCCTGGCTGCTCGACGAGGACTCCAAGCCGGTGGGCGAGTCGGTGCGCGAGTTCGGCTTCTGGCGTCCCCTGGAGCGGGACGAGATGGAGGCCACGATGATGACGCCCGACGGTGTGATGGAGCTCTACCTGGGCAAAGTGGTCGCCACCACGCGGCTCGAGATGACCACCGACGCGATCGTGCGCTCGCCCACCGCCCCGGAGGTGACCGCAGGTCAGCGGCTGTTCGGCATCGTCGAGGGCGCCCTGCTCTATGCGCACGAGATGGCGGCCGGCGGCGAGGGCCCGCACCCGCACCTTTCCGCCCGGCTGATCCGGGTCGGCGGCTGAGTCGCCGAACTATGCTCGTAACGTGCCCGCCACATCCCTAGCCGAAATGCTCCGGGAGCGCGGCCTGCGGCTCACGCCGCAGCGCCAGCTGATCCTGGAGGCTGTCCATGAGCTGGGTCACGCCACTCCCGAGCAGGTGCACAACCACGTGCGCGAGCGAGTGGCGGGCGTCAACATCACCACGGTCTACCGCACCCTCGAGCTGCTCGAGGAGCTGGGCCTGGTCAACCACACGCACCTGTCGCACGGGTCGCCGACCTATCACGCGAAGGGCGAGCATCAGCACGTCCACCTGGTCTGCCGCGGCTGCGGCTCGATCAGCGAGGTCGATCCGTCGGTGATGCAGCCGGTCACCGAGCGACTGCGGGCCGAGCAGGGCTTCCGGGTCGACGTGGGCCACGTGTCGCTGTTCGGCGAGTGCGGCGAATGCAAGGAGCAAGCATGACCACGGTCACCATCGAGGATCTGACGCCGGACTCGGCCGACGCCGGTGTCGCGGCGCACTACGGCGACCCGATGCGCGAGCAACGCCTGCTGGAGACGGCGGTCGGCCTGGTCGACCGGTCCAACCGCGACGTCATCGCCGTGCCGGGCGAGGAGCGCGCGAGCTGGCTGCACACGCTGACCACGCAGCACCTGTCCGACCTGCGCGCGGGCCAGGGCAGCGAGCTGATGGTGCTGTCGCCGCACGGGCACGTGGAGCAGCACGCGTTCGTGACCGAGGACGGCACGACCGCTTGGCTGGACACCGAGCCGGGCGCGGGTGCGGGGCTGCTCAAATACCTCGAAATGATGCGCTTCTTCACCAAGGTCTCGCCGCGCTCGGCGACCGCCGAGATGGCGGTGTATTCGTTGGTCGGGCCGGGCGCAGCTGATCTGTTCGATTTGTCGTCGCCGCGTCTTGCTTCCGTGCCCGGCCCGAAGTTCGCCGCCGGGTCCGTCCCTCCCGCGCCGACCGCGCTCTATGAGGTGCGCTCGCTCGACGGCGTGCTCGCCCGCCGCGTCCCCCTGGGAATCGACCTGCTGGTGCCGCGCGGCCAGACTCTCGACCTGGACGTGCCGCGGGCCGGCCTGTGGGCCTATGAGGCCGTGCGGGTGGCGCATCGGATCCCGCGTCTGGGCTGGGAGACCGATCACAAGACCATCCCGGCCGAGGCCGGCTTCCAGGCGTCGGCCGTGCACCTGGACAAGGGTTGTTACCGCGGCCAGGAGACCATCGCGCGGGTGCATCACCTGGGCCGGCCGCCGCGCCGCCTGGTGCTGCTGCACCTGGATGGCATCGCCACCGACAACCCGCCGGCCCAGGGCACGCCGGTCGAGCTGGACGGGCGCCAGGTCGGCTTCGTCGGCACCGCGGTGCGGCACCACGAGCTGGGCATGATCGCCCTGGCCGTGGTGAAGCGGAACGTGCCGGACGACGCCCGCCTGATCGTCGGCGAGTCCGCGGCGGCGATCGATCCCTCTGCAATCGACTCGGCCGCATGACCGGCACGCTGATCACGGTCGCTCCGACCGGCGCGGAAAGCAGCAAGTCCGCCGTGCCCGCGCTGCCGGTGACGCTGGACGAGCTGGTCGCGACCGCCAAGGAGTGCGAGGCGCTGGGCGCGGCGATCATCCACGTGCACATCCGGGACGACGCCGCCGAGCCGACGCTCGACCCGGGCCGGCTGCGCGCCACGGTGTCCGCGCTGCGGCAGTCCACCGACCTGATCGTGCAGCTCTCCTCGGGCGGCGCGGTGACAGACCCCGAGGAGTCCCGGCTGGCCGTGCTCTACGCACAGCCCGAGATGGCCTCCTGCACGATGGGCACGGTCAACTTCGGCGACGGCGTCTTCCTGAACCGCTGGGAGTTCATCGTCGACCTGCACACCCGCATGCAGGACCGCGGCATCGTGCCGGAGTACGAGATCTTCGACCTGGGCCAGCTCAGCACGCTGCAACGGCTGCTCGGCAAGCACGGGCTGCCGGCCGGCGGGCACGTGCACGTCGACCTGGTGATGGGCGTGCCGGGCGGCATGCCGGGCACGGCGGCGGCCCTGGTCGCCTGCACCGAGGCGATCCGCGACCTGCCCGAGGGCACCACGTTCAGCGCCACCGGCATCGGCCGCAGCACCATCCCGGTGATGCTCGCGTCGCTGTCCACCGGCGGCCATCTGCGGGTCGGGATGGAGGACACGGTGACCTATGCGAAGGGTCGCCCGGTGGAGTCGAACATGCAGCTGGTGGCCCGCGCGGTCGGCTTCGCCCAGCTGGCCCAGCGCCCGCCGACGACCCCGGCCGACGCCCGCCTGCTGCTGGGGATCCCGCAGAAGTGATCATCGCCGAGGTGGTCCGCAACGGCTTCGTGGAGAGCGTGCACCACGGCTCGGTGGTGGTCCTGCCGCTGGACCAGAGCGTCGGCGACGTGACCGGCCCGATGTTCCCGCGGTCGTCCAACAAGCCGCTGCAGACCGTCGGCATGCTGCGCGCCGGGCTCACCGTGGCCGACGGCGCCGCACTCGCCCTGATCAGTGGCAGCCACTACGGCGAGCCGTTCCACGTGCGGATGGTCCGAGAGATCCTGGCCGGCGCCGGACTGACCGTCGGCGACCTGCGGTGCCCGGCCTCGTTGCCGCTGGCCGAGCCGGCCCGCGACGCCTGGCTGAGGGCCGGCGGCGGGCCCGAGCCGGTGCTGATGAACTGCTCCGGCAAGCACGCCGGCATGCTCGCCACCTGCGTCGCCAACGACTGGCCGCTGGAGACATATCTGGATCAGAAGCACCCGCTGCAGGTGGCGATCGCCGGCGCGGTGGCCGAGCTGGCCGGTGAGCCGATCGCGATGACCGGGGTGGACGGCTGCGGCGCGCCGGTGTTCGGCTTCTCGCTGACCGGGCTGGCGCGGTCGTTCCAGCGGCTGGCGGACAGTGCGCCGGACAGCTTCGAGCGGCGGGTGGCCGACGAGATGCGAGCGCATCCCGAGCTGGTGGCCGGCACCGGCGCGGACGACACCGTGCTGATGCGCGAGGTGCCCGGGCTGGTGGCCAAGGGTGGCGCCGAGGGCGTGGTTGCGGTCGCCGTGCCCGGGGTGGGTGCGGTGGCGCTGAAGG
The DNA here is from genome assembly GCF_055586225.1 of Actinoplanes sp. NPDC051388. NCBI lineage: Bacteria > Bacillati > Actinomycetota > Actinomycetes > Micromonosporales > Micromonosporaceae > Actinoplanes > Actinoplanes sp. NPDC051388. The sequence continues at coordinate 749,123 of NZ_JBVJIP010000002.1, forward strand.
TCGCCGACGGCGGCATGCGGGCGCGCACGCCGGTGCTGCTGAGCGCGCTGCGGCGGCTGGGCGTCGAGACGCCCCGGATGACCGAGCTGGTGCTGGGCGGCGGGGAGCCGGTCGGCGAGGTCCGCGCGACCTGGTGACTGGAGTCACGCTAGCTGTAGCTAGCGTTTTGCTTGCAGGAGCTAGCACTCGGCGCTACGGTCGTACCCATGGCCGATTCGAAGGACCTGCCCCAGGACATCGGAGGTTTCATCCGAGACCTGCGGCAGACCGCGAAGATCTCACTCCGGCAGCTTGCCGACAAGGCCGGGGTGAGCAACCCCTACCTGAGTCAGATCGAGCGTGGCCTTCGCAAGCCCAGCGCCGAAGTGCTGCAGCAGATCGCCAGCGCATTGCGGGTGTCCACACCGGCGATGTATCTGCGGGCGGGTCTGCTGGACAGCGAGGGTCAGCAGGGCGTGCTGGCCGCCATCGCGGTCGACCCGGATCTCACGATCGCGCAGAAGCAGTCGCTCTCGCAGATCTACGAGACCTTCCGGAACGAGAACGCGCGGCAGCATCCCGCCGCCGACACCGCACCCACCGCCGATTTCGACGGCGAGGTGGCGCCCGACCTCGACGAAGAGGCGGCGCTGCGCGCCCGGATCGCGGACGAGACCACCACCTTGACGGAGGAGAAACGATGACCGAGCAGACCAAGACCCGCATCCCCGCCCCGCTCTACGCCGCGGCCGGCGCCGGCGACCTGGCCTACCAGCAGCTGCGCAAGCTCCCGGCCCTGGTCGACGAGCTGAGCGGCCGGGTGAACGAGTTCAGCGAGCGCGCCGCCGCGTCACTGAAGACCGCCAACGAGCAGGCCGGCAACACCGCCGCCCAGCTGCGTGACAAGGCCACCACCACCGAGTTCGAGAAGCTGCGGGACAACGCGGCCAGCAGCGCCGTCGCCTTCGCGCAGGTCGCGTCGGAGCGGGCCATCGCGGCGTACACCGCCCTGGTCGCCCGGGGCGAGCGCGTCGTCGGCTCGGGCGTCGTGGAGTCGGCCGAGCTCGTCAACGCCGACATCGAGACCACCGCCGAGCCCAAGGCGATCGCTCAGGCCCAGGCCGAGACCGCCAAGCCGCGCAAGCGCACCGCCACCAAGGCCACTCCGGCGACGACCGCCCCGGCGAAGACCACGCCGGTTGCGAAGCGCGCCAACGGCAGCAAGTAGGTAACTGATCCACTGCGTCGTGAGGCCCCGGCAACCGCTGGGGCCTCCGGCATAGACTTCACATCATGGCCTTCAGCGCGCCGCTCTTCTATGACGACGTCACGAGACTGATCTCGTTCGTCGTACTCATCGTGTCGTTGATCGTGCAGGCGATCGCGCTCATCCACTGCGTGACCCAGCGCGGCGACGGCTTCCAGGCCATCGGCACGCTGCCGAAAGGCGCGTGGCTGGCCATCCTCGCGGTGTGTTTCGTGCTCACCTTCGTGGGCGTCGGCGGCGGCGCGACCGGCATCTTCGGCCTGATCGGTGTGGCCGCCGCGTTGATCTATCTGCTCGATGTCCGGCCCGGGCTGCGCGACCTGACGGATGGCAAAGGCTTCTGGTGAGGAGTTTCCGCTGGCCGCCTCCTCCGGACGGCGGGCCGCGGACCTGGGGGCCGGGCCCGACCGGGCCACGCACCGGCCGTCCGACGCTGCCGGCTCCGCCGACCGAGATCATCCGTACCCCCTCCGGCGTGCTCCTGGAGCAGCTGGTCACCGGCGTCGGCACCCCGGCCACGGTCTTCGCGCACGGGCTGGCCGCCGACATCGCCGGCACCCGGCCGCTGGGCAGCGCGGTGACCGGCCGGCGCGTCTTCTTCCACTTCCGCGGGCACGGCCGCTCGGAGGCGCCACCCGGGCCGTGGACCTTCGGCAACCTGGCCACCGATCTGCGCGGCGTCGCCGATCTCGCGGGTGCCACCCGGGCGGTCGGGGTCAGCATGGGCGCCGGCGCGCTCTGCCGCCTGCTCGCCGACACTCCCGACCGCTTCGAGCGTGCGGTGCTCTATCTGCCGGCGCCGCTGGACGGCGTCCGGCCCGCGGCCGCGGTGCAGCGGCTGTCCCGGCTCTTCGCGGCGATCGAGTCCGGCCAGGCGGCCGCGGTGGCCGAGGCGGTCGAGCCGGAGTTGCCGCCGGCGGTGCGCAACACCCCGGCCGGCTGGGGTTACCTGCGCCAGCGGGTCGAGCAACTGCAGACCGACGGCCTGGCGGCCGAGCTCGACACGCTGTGGCGGGAGCCGGCCGTCGCCGATCTCACCCCGCTGGCCGCGGTCACCGCGTCGGTGCTGGTGATCGGCTGCCTCGGCGACGAGATGCATCCGGTGAGCGTGGCCGAGCGGCTGGCCGATGCGCTGCCCGACGCCACCCTGCACGTCTACGACCGGCCGTCGGTGCTCTGGACCAGCCGCAAGGAGCTGCGCGAGCGGATCTCGGCCTTTCTGAACGCTTGAACCCGTAACTTTTGACCCCCGCCGAGCGGTGTTCAGGGCGTGCGGTTCACTCCCAAATCGGTCTTTTTCGGCATCGTCGCCCTCGGCCTCCCGTTCGCGGTGACGGTCGGCTGGACGCTCGGCGCGCCGGCCACGCCACCGGCCGTGTCGATCGCGGCGCCCGGCGGCGCGGGCGAGCTGGGCGCGCCGGACCGCGCTCGGGCCGGCAGCCCGGACACCCCGGTCGGCTGGGCCGCCAAGCCGCCGCGGCCCTCGTCGTCGGGCCCGTCCGCTGCGGCCGCGGTCGCCCCGGTCGCGAAGGCGCCGGTCTCGACCACCACCAGCGCGGGTGGGCCGACCCTGTCGATCTCGCCGTTGCCGCCGCTGACCGACCCGCCGGTGCCGACCCCGACGACGATCGTCACCAGCGAACCGCCGCCGCCGTCCGCCACGCCGTCGACCAGCCCGACCACCGACCCGAGCACGGGCGGCCTGGGCGCGGGCCTGATCCGCCGCCGGTAGCCGACTCGACGGCGCCGTCCGAGCAGCGTCCCCGGGGTGTTGCCTCGAGGTAGGCAGAGCGGCAACGGGACGGTTTCGTCGCGGTGGGCCTGGGGTGTTGCGTATGGGTAGGCAGAGCGGCAACGGAACGGTCCCGCCGCGACCTCAGCCAGCGCCGCTTTGCTCTGCTTCCTCAGGGGAAGCGGCCCTCGGGCGGAACGCTTCCGGCAGAGAGTGGTGCCGCGGAGGAAGCAGAGCCCCTCTGCTTCCCGCAAGGAAGCGCTTCCGCACAGGAAGCAGAGCAAAGGGACCGCCGGAGGTGGCGCCGGGGGGTGGGCTTCGCGTTGGATGTCGGGTATGACGTCCTGCTCGACGCCTCGGCGGATGTGGTCGATGTTCGAAGCCGTGCACGCCGTCACCTACTTTGATCCGGCTGCTCGGTCGGCGTTCGAGGCCGCCGGGCTGCGGGGCTTCTGGCGGGGCTATTTCGCGGGCCGGGCGGCGCCGCTCGGTGCGGTCGGTGCCGGGCCGATCACCGCCGCGTTCTTCGGGTTCGCGCCGGCGATGGTCAGCCGGGCGTTGCCGGACGTGTGGACCCGGATCAGCCCGGCTGCGGCCCTGGTCGCCCGCGCGGACGGCGCCCGGAAAGCGCTCGCCGGACTGCTGGACGGGATTGCGCCGGCGAGCCTTGCCGAGGCGGCCGAGTTGCTGTCGGCCGCCGCCGGGGCGGCGAACCTGTCCGGGCGGGTGCTGGCCGCGGCCAACGCCGACCTGCCCTGGCCCGGCGACCCGATCGGCACGCTCTGGCACGCGGCCACCCTGCTGCGGGAGCACCGCGGCGACGGGCATGTGGCGGCGCTGCTCACCGCCGGCGTGTGTGGGTGTGAGTCGGTGGTCTGGCGGTCGATTCTGGACGGCGGCGGGCTGGCCGCGACCATGCAACCGGCCCGCGGCTGGACCGATCGGCAGTGGCGGGCCGGGCTGGAGCGTCTGGCCGGCCGCGGCTGGGTCGCCGCGGACGGCACCGCCACCCCGGCTGCCCGCGATGCCTACGCGCAGGTCGAGGCGCTCACCGACCGGCTGGCCGCCGGGCCTTGGGAGCGGCTCGGTGCGGAGAAGACCCGGCGGTGCGCCGAGCTGCTCGAGCCGATCGCGGTCCGGGCCGGGTCGGTGTTGCCCGCGGACAATCCGATTCCGTTGCGTCCCCTACGCTCTCCGGCATGAAGATCGCGCTGCGTCAGTTCTTCGCCGGCGCCGGGCTGCTCGGCCGTGGCCTCGGCCTCTGTCTGCGCAGCCCGCGGCTGCTCGGCCTGGGCATCCTGCCGGCCCTGATCGCGGGCCTGCTCTATGCGGCCGCGCTGACCACGCTGATCGTCTATGTCGACGATCTGGCCGCGGCGGTCACCTGGTTCGCCGACGACTGGGCGAGTGGCTGGCGTGACGTGATCCGGATCTTCGCCGGACTGGCCGTGCTGGGCGTCGCCGGGCTGCTCACCGTGCTCACCTTCACCGCGGTCACCCTGCTGATCGGCGACCCCTTCTACGAGAAGATCTCCGAGCTGGTCGAGGACCGGTTCGGCGGCGTGCCGGACGCGGTCGAGCTGGTCTGGTGGCGGTCGCTGGGCCGCAGCCTGGTGGACAGCCTGCGGCTGATCGGGCTGAGCATCCTGCTCGGCATCCCGCTGCTGTTCCTCGGCCTGATCCCGGTGGTCGGTCAGATCCTCGGCATCGTGCTGGGCGGCGCGGTGGGCGGCTGGCTGCTGGCCGTCGAGCTGACCGGGGTGCCCTTCCAGCGCCGCGGGCAGCGGTTGCGGCACCGGCGGGCGGTGCTGCGCAAGAACCGGCCGCTGGCGATGGGCTTCGGCGTGGCGGTCTTCCTGAGCTTCCTGATCCCGCTCGGCGCGGTGCTGCTGATGCCGGCCGCGGTGGCCGGCGGCACCCTGCTGGCCCGCAAGGCGCAGCACCTGCCGATCGACATCGTCACCGTCGACAGCATCTAGCTCGAGGCGTGGACAGCCAGCTCCGCATGGCGCGGACCGGCGGCCGGGCCGGGGCGCGGATCAGCAGGTCGGCAATGCGTGGATCGCCGGCTGGGTCGGGGCTGGACCGCCCGGCTAGGCGGAGGCGCGGACCACCAGTTCGGTGGGCAGCACGACCGAGTCGGGCACGTCCAGGTCGTTGTCCACCAGAGCGAGCATCTGCCGGGCCATCGTGCGCCCCATGTCGACTATCGGCTGCCGCACCGTGGTCAGTGGCGGGTCGCTGTAGCGGCTGATCTCGAAGTCGTCGAAGCCGATCACGGCCACGTCCTCCGGCACCCGGCGGCCGGCGTCCTTGAGCGCCCGCAACGCGCCGTGCGCCATCATGTCCGAGGCCACGAAGACCGCGTCCAGCCGCGGGTCGGCGGCGAGCAGCTTGTTCATCGCCTGCACGCCGGACTCGCGGGTGAAGTCGCCGAACGCCTCGTGCCCGCCCAGCCCGGCCTCCTCGAGCGCCGCGCGGTAGCCGTTCAGCCGGTCCACCCCGGCCACCATGTCCTGTGGGCCGGCGATGGTGGCGATCCGCCGCCGGCCGTTGGCGACCAGGTGCCCGACCGCCTGCGAGACGCCGCCGAAGTGGTCGACGTCCACGTAGGGGATCGGCGACTCCGGCGGGAACATCGGCCGGCCGCTGCAGGTCACCGGGATGCCGAGGCGGGCCAGGGTGCCGGGCAGCGGGTCGGCGCCGTGCATCGAGGCGAACATGACGCCGTCGACGTGACCGGCCATCGCGTATCGCTCGACGCGGTCGTGGCTGGCGGCGGACCCGGCCATCATCAGGACCAGTTGCTTGTCCGCCGCCTCGAGTTCCACGCTCACCCCGCGGATCACCGCGGGGAAGAACAGGTCGTCGGAGAAGACGCGGCTCGCGGTCTCCGGCAGGATCAGCGCGATCGACTCGGTGCGCTGGGTCACCAGGCTGCGGGCAGCCTGGTTGGGCACATAACCCAGCTCCTGCACCGCCGCGTTGACCGCGTCACGGATCGCCACCGCGACCGTGGTCGAGCCGTTGACGACCCGGGAAACGGTCGCCCGGGAGACCCCGGCACGCCGGGCCACCGCCTCCAGGGTCGGTCGTTCCCGGGTCACCATCCACCTACTCCAAGCCGTTGCGTCGGATTACGTCCGAGTACCAGTGAGCGCTGTCCTTCGGGGTGCGCTCCTGCGTCGTGTAGTCCACGTGCACGATGCCGAAGCGCTTCGCGTAACCCTCTGCCCATTCATAGTTGTCCATCAGAGACCACACGAAGTATCCCCGGAGGTCAACTCCGCGTGACAACGCATCGTGACAGGCGCGCAGGTGTCCGTCGAGATATTCGATGCGCCGCGTGTCGTGCACCTGGCCGGTCTCGGCCGACGGCCCGTCCGGGTATGCCGCGCCGTTCTCGGTGATGAGCATTGGCACCGCGTAGTCGTGGTGCAGCCGCTCCAGCAACTTGGTCAGCGCGTCCGGCTCGATCTGCCAGTTCATGTCGGTGACCGGCCCGACCGGCGCGCGGAACTCGATGCCCTCGGTGCCCGGCCCGTCCGCCGCCGCCGGGGTGCCCGGCTTCGCGGACACGTACGTGGGGGAGTAGAAGTTGACCCCCAGCACGTCGATCGGCTGGTTGATCTGCTTCTCGTCGCCGTCCCGGATGAAGTCCAGGTCGGTGAAGCGCGCCATCAGCTGCCGCATGTCCTCCGGATAGGCGCCCTTGACCAGCGGGTCCAGGAAGATCCGGTTCTGCAGGCCGTCGACGATGCGGACCGCCTCGAGATCGGCGGCGCTGTCCGGGTCGACCGGCAGGATCGCCGCCGGGTTCAGGGTGATGCCGGTGGTGGTCGCACCGGCCGCACGCAGCGCCTCGGTCGCCAGCCCGTGCCCGAGCAGCAGGTGGTGCACGGCCCGGAAGGTGGCCACCGGGTCGGTGATGCCGGGCGCGTGCCGGCCGCTGGAGTAGCCCAGATAGGCCGAGCACCACGGCTCGTTCAGCGTGGTCCAGGTGCCGACCCGGTCGCCGAGCTTGGCGTACATGATCTGTGCGTAGTCCGCGAATGCCTCGGCGGTGTCCCGGTTGGCCCAGCCGCCACGGTCCTGCAGCGTCTGCGGCAGGTCCCAGTGGTAGAGCGTGACCAGGGGCTCGATGCCCTTGCCCAGCAGTTCGTCGGTGAGCCGGTCATAGAAGTCCAGCCCCCGGGTGTTGACCGGGCCGGTGCCGTCCGGCCGGATCCGCGGCCAGGCCACCGAGAAGCGGTAGGCCGCCAGGCCCAGACCCGCCATCATCGCGACGTCGTCGCGATAGCGGTGGTAGTGGTCGCAGGCCACGTCGCCGGTGTGACCGGCGTAGACCCTTCCGGGAGTGCGCGAGAACGTGTCCCAGATCGACGGGCCGCGCCCGTCGTCGTTGGCCGCACCCTCGATCTGATACGACGCCGTCGCCGCGCCCCACACGAATCCGTCGGGGAATCTCGCCCCGGCCGATTGTGCCGCGCCGCTGGGTTCCGTCGCCTCCGACGTGACGGTTGCCGTCATGCCTTCACCGCTTTCTAGGGAATGGATGCCCCAACCGGTACAGCGTAATTCCATTCACCTTTGCGGTAGCCAACCGAGAGTTGCGGATCTGTGTCCGCATTTTGGGATGTCAGGCCGCGTGCAGGGCCGAGATCAACCGAGGGTCACCGGTCACCGTCAGGACATCCAGCGGACGCCGGCCCATCAGCACGAGCTGCAGGTCACTGGCTGTGCCGGTGGCCTCGGCGCGCGGGTGATGATCGTCGGTGTCCAGGATCGTGCCGGTGTCGAGCAGTGCAACACCGGTGCCACGGAGCCGCACGAACCACTCGTAACTGGCGTCCGAGGCGGTCAGATGCACTACACCCTGCAGTTCGGTGGCCTCGTGCCGGCGCCCGGCGGGCAGCCAGGTGTCGAGCACCTCGGTCACCCCGTCGGCCGCCAGCTTGGTCTCGATCGGGGTGGCCCGGCCGGCCGCGCCCTCGGCGTCGTAACGATGCACGGAGATCTCGTGGGCCATCCGGCGGTGCCAGAAACCGGCCTTCTTGGCCTGGGCCGGCCAGGTCCAGGCGGCGAACTCGGGGTCGAGCGAGTCCAGGGTCTCGATCGTGCCGGTGAGCTCGCGGCGCAGGTTTTCGAGCGCCTCCGGCCACTGCGGGCGGGGCTGCGGCACGACCCGCGGCTCCGGCTTGGTGATCACGCCGCGCGGCGCGGACTCGCGCACCCACCTGAGCAGCGAGGTGAGGTGCTCGACCAGGTCGGCGACGGTCCATCCGGGGCACCCGGGCACGACGGCGTCGGGGCCGGCCTCCTGGACCGCCTCCTGCAGCACCGGACCATCGGCGCGCAACGCGGCCAGCCAGAAGTCCTTGGTCGCGTGCAACCGGTTCATGACAAGCTCCCGCCCGAGTCGTGCGAAATCATTGAGCTTAGGCTGTCGCCGTGTCCGAAGTCTCCCCTGAGCAACGAAACGACGCACCCGCCAGTCCGCTCGGGGCCTATACGACGCTACGCCTCGGCGGCCCGGCCGGCACGATGACTGTCGTGTCCGAAACCGACGAAGCGGTCGCGACGGTGCGAACCGCCATGGCGAACGGTGAGTCGACGCTCATCCTGGCAGGCGGCAGCAACGTGGTTGTCGGCGACGCCGGGTTTCCGGGACGGGTGCTGTTGCTGCGCACCCGCGGGGTACGCGAGATCGCCCGGGACGCCGGCCATGTCACGGTGCGGGTTGCCGCCGGTGAGCCGTGGGACGCATTCGTCGCCCGTACCCTCGGGATGGGTTTGTCGGGGTTGGAATGTCTGTCCGGCATCCCGGGATCGGCCGGTGCGACGCCGATCCAGAATGTCGGCGCCTATGGCCAGGAGGTCGCCGAGACGATCGTGGCCGTGCACGCCTTCGACCGGGTGGCCGACCGGGTGGTCGCGATGACCGCGGACGAGTGCGGCTTCGCCTATCGCACCAGCGTCTTCAAGCACAGCGACCGCTGGGTGGTGCTCGAGGTCGACTTCCGGCTGGCGATCGCGCGCGAGTCTGCGCCGATCCGCTATGCCGAGCTGGCCCGCCAGCTGGGCGTCGAGGCGGGTGACCGGGTGCCGGTCGAGCAGGCCCGCGACACCGTGCTCAAGCTGCGCGCCGGCAAGGGCATGGTGCTCGACCCGGACGACCGGGACACCTGGTCGGTGGGCTCGTTCTTCACCAACCCGATCGTGGCCGACCTGCCCGATCCGGCGATGCCGCACTGGCCGGCCGGCGACGGCCTGGTCAAGCTGCCGGCCGCCTGGCTGATCGAGCGCGCCGGCTTCCACAAGGGCTTCTCGGCCGGCGGCGGCGTGGCGATCTCGTCCAAGCACACCCTGGCGCTGACCAACCGCGGCGACGGCAGCACCGACGAGCTGCTGCGGCTGGCCCGGGTGATCCGGGACGGGGTGCACGCGAAGTTCGGCGTCACGCTGCACCCCGAGCCCGTCCTGGTCGGCTGCGAGCTCTGAGGCTCAGATCCAGCCGAAGACCTGCGTGTAGTAAGGCGTGCCGTCCGCGGCATAGCGCAGCGCCACCCCGACCGAGCGCGCGTCGCAGTTGAGGATGTTCTCGCGGTGCGCCGGGCTGGCCATCCAGGCGTCCATCACCTCGGCCGCCGAGCGGTATCCCCAGGCGATGTTCTCGCCGGCCGGCTGGGCGTAGCCGGCCGTCCGGGCCCGGGTGACGAAGTCCGACCCGCCGGCGCCGAGGTGGCTGAAGTCGCGGGCGACCGCCATGTAGCGGCTCTGCTGCACGGACGCGATGATCAGCTCGGTCTCGGCCCGCAGCGGCGCGCAGCCGTTCTCCTGCCGCGCCTGGTTGGTCTCGGTGAAGATCTCGAAACTGACGTCGCCCTCCGGCGAGTAGGCGGACGCCGGGGCCGGCATCGCCAGCAGGGCCGGCACCGCGAGACCGGCGACGAGGGACTTCCACACCATGGGTGCCTCCCGATCAGGGATGCCGGGCGTCCATCGCCCGGCATCCCGTATCGGATCTTCTTTCCGGCTGTCCGTCCGATTTATGGGAGTTTTGGTATGCGTGGCGCCATCCGCTGTCAGTCTGGGGGATTGAACGGGAGGCGGACCGTGGCGCCCGCGCCGGTGCCCGGGTCGTAGGTGAGCACCACCGAGCCGCCGTGCCGGGTGGCGATGGCGTCGGCGAGCAGCATCCACAGCGCGGTGCTGCGCCGGCGATGCGGCGGTTCCGGCGCGGCCAGCTGGCCGGCCATCAGGTGTTCGTCGGTGAGCTGCTCGGATTGGCGGGCGGTGATCGTGACCATCCACCCGTCGGGCGTCGCGACTGTCGTGATCACCGCCGACCGGTCCGCCGCGCCGCTGGCCACCGTGCCCAGCACCGCATAGAACAGGTCGCGCAGCAGCGGCCCGTCGGCGCGCAGGGGCGGGCCGGCGCCGGCGGTCACCGTGGCCGCGGTGTGCGGCTCGCGGCTGGCCAGCAGGTCGACGGCCGCGCCGATCAGCGGCGCCAGCTCGACCTCGGCCGGGCTCAGTGGCAGGTCGCCGGTCTGCAGCCGGCTCACCACCATGAGGTCGTCGACCAGGGTCAACATGCGGTCGGTGTTCCGCCGAACCGCGGAAAGCGCCAGTGAGCGTTCGTCCGGTGCGAGATCGTCGGAGTCGAGGCTCTCGGTGAACGAGGCGATCGTGGTGAGTGGCGTGCGTAACTCGTGGGAGATGACGGCCAGAAAGCGCGCCTCGAGCGTGGAGGTCACCGGATCCTCGCGGACCGGCCCGGACGGCGGATAAGCACGCTAAACTATAACTGTCCGTATTTGTACGGACACATCACGCTATCGTGGTTTTCCGCGTGTCTTTCCTGCGGGCGCTCTACGGGGGTTATCGCATGGGTACAACGAGCATCACGCGCACCGGTGACGCCGGATGAGCCGCCTTCTGGTGGTCGAGGACGACCCGGACATCGCGCTCGCTCTGCGACTGCTCTTCAGCCGCGCGGGTTACGAGGTCGCGCACGCCGGCGACGGCCGCACCGGGCTCAAGGAAGCCTACGCCGAGCACCCCGACCTGGTCGTGCTCGACGTCGGCCTGCCGGAGATGGACGGCTGGCAGGTGCTCGAGCGGCTCCGTGACGTCTCGGACGTGCCGGTGCTGGTGCTCACCGCGCACGGCCAGGAGGCGGAGAAGGTCCGCGGCCTGCGCGGCGGCGCCGACGACTACCTGACCAAGCCGTTCGCCAACAACGAGCTGCTGGCCCGGGTCGAGGCCCTGCTGCGGCGCTCGTCCAGCGGGCAGAACAGCTGGGCCAGCCAGATCTACGACGACGGTCTGGTGCACCTGGACCCGACCAAGCGCCGGGTCTATGTGAAAGGCGACGAGAAGCGCCTCACCCCGACCGAGTTCCGGCTGCTCAACGCGCTGGTGCGGCATGCCGGCGCGGTGCTCAGCCCGAACCAGCTGCTCACCCAGGCCTGGGACGACCCGACCGGGATCGGGCAGGAGCGGGTCAAGTTCGCCGTGCTCCGGCTGCGTCGCAAGCTCGGCTGGACGGATCCGGACGAGTCGCCGATCGAGTCGGTCCGCGGATTCGGCTACCGGTACCGCCGCTCGGGTGGCGACGGCTGAGTTGCCGGCCGGGTGCGCTCAGGTTGTGGCTCCGTACGTCGATCAGGGTCTTGGGAACAGGGACAGCGGGAGGTAACGCGCGGTGGAAGACCTTGGTGAGATCGTCGGCGAATTCCTGATGGAGAGCCACGAGAACCTGGACCAGATCGACCGGGATCTCGTCGAGCTCGAGCAGGAACCGAACTCGCGCGACCTGATCTCGCGCATTTTCCGTGCCATCCACACGATCAAGGGCACCAGTGGCTTCCTGGCCTTCGGCCGGTTGGAGACGCTGGCGCATGCGGGTGAGTCGCTGCTCTCCCGGCTGCGCGACGGCGTCCAGCCGGTCACCCCGGAGACCATCACCACGCTGCTGGCCACTATCGACGGCGTCCGCTCGCTGCTCGCCTCGATCGAGGAGCACGGCAACGAGGGCAACGTCGACGTGGACGCGATCATCAGCACGGTGCACGCCCAGATGCAGGCGCCGAGCGCGGAGAAGACGCCCGAGCCGAAGCCGGAGGGCCAGGCTCCGGAACCGCTCGAGGAGCGGCCCGCACCCGAGCCGGTCGAGGGCCAGCGCCGCCCGCTCGGCGAGATGCTGGTCGAGTCCGGCGCGGCCCAGCCCGCGGACGTCGGCTCGGCGCTGGCGCAGCAACTCGAGGGCGACGAGCGCAAGCTCGGCACGATCCTGCTGGAGGAAGGCAAGACCCAGCCCGCGGCGGTGAGCGAGGCGCTGCAGCAGCAGGCGCCCAAGCGCAGCGTCGCCGACCAGGCCATCCGGGTCGACGTCGACCTGCTGGACAACCTGATGAACCTGGTCGGCGAGCTGGTGCTGGCCCGCAATCAGCTGGTCCGCGGCGTGATGGAGATCGGCGACGCCACCCTGGTCCGCAGCGCGCAGCGGCTCGGCATGATCACCAGTGAGCTGCAAGCGGGCATCATGAAGACGCGGATGCAGCCGATCGACCACATCTGGTCGAAGCTGCCCCGGGTCGTCCGCGACCTGTCGAACTCGCTGGGCAAGCAGGTCCAGCTGGTCATGCAAGGCAAGGAGACCGAGCTCGACCGCAGCCTGCTGGAGGCGGTCAAGGACCCGCTGACCCACCTGGTGCGCAACGCCGTCGACCACGGCATCCAGGAGCCGGACAAGCGGATCGCGGCCGGCAAGCCCGCCGAGGGCACGCTGACGCTGCGGGCCTTCCACGAGGGCGGGCACGTCGCGGTCGAGGTCGCGGACGACGGCGCCGGCCTGGACATCGAGCGGATCTCGCAGAAGGCCGTGGAGAACGGCATCATCCGGGCCGAGCAGGTGCCCAGCATGGACAAGCGGGAGATCATGGCGCTGGTCTTCCAGCCCGGCTTCTCCACCGCGGCCAAGGTGACCAACGTGTCCGGCCGCGGCGTCGGCATGGACGTGGTGAAGACCAACATCGAGCGGATCGGCGGCACGGTCAGCGTCGACTCCACGCTCGGCGAGGGCACCGTCTGGCGGCTCAACATCCCGCTGACCCTGGCCATCATCCAGGCGCTCACCGTCGACTGCGGCGACCAGCGCTACGTGATCCCGCAGGTCGCCGTCCTCGAACTGGTCTTCATCGACGGCCAGTCCACCAAGATCGAATACGCCTCCGGCGCGCCCGTCTACCGCCTCCGCGGCAAGCTGCTGCCGCTGGTCCGGCTGGACCGCGCGCTCGGCCTCGACGTCGGCGGCGACCAGGGCGTCTACATCATGGTGCTGCAGGCCGACGGCCGCCGTTTCGGCCTGGTCGTGGACCGGGTGCTGAACACCGAAGAGGTCGTGGTCAAGGCCCTCAACAGCAGATTCAAGGAGATCGGGGTGTACGCCGGCGCGACCATCCTGGGCGACGGCAAGGTCGGTCTGATCCTCGATGTCTCCTCGCTGGCCCGCCGCTCGCACCTGGCGCAGGACTCCGAGAAGGAGAACGTGATGGGCGCCTCGCGGGGCGCCGGCGGCACCGGTGCCGCCGAGCGCCTGCTGGTCACCGCGGTCGGCGAACGCCGGGTGGCGATCCCGCTGGACACGGTCACCCGGCTCGAGGAGTTCCCACGCAGCCGGATCGAACTGGCCGGCTCGCGTGAGGTGGTGCAGTACCGCGGGCAGATCCTCCCGCTGGTCCGGCTGTCGCATCTGCTCGGCGCGTACGGCGAGGAAGCCGAGGGGGACACCGTGTCGGTGGTCGTCTACAGCGAGGGCGGCCGCAGCGTCGCGCTGGTGGTGGACCGGATCGTGGACATCGCGGAGAACTCGACGACCGCCCGCCGGGACGCCGAGGAGGACGGCCTGGTCGGCACCGCGGTGATCCAGCAGCGGGTGACCGAACTGCTGGACGTGCGCCGCGCGATCCTCGCCGCGGACCCGAACTTCTATCGGGACGCGGACGACCCGATGCTGGTGGAGGCCTGAGATGCCGAGTCGCCAGTTCGCCACGTTCGAGGTCGCCGACCAGCTCTTCGGGGTCGAGGTGGACACGGTCCAGGAGGTGCTCTCGTACAACGAGTACACCCCGGTGCCGCTCGCGCCGCCGGCCGTCGGCGGGCTCTTCAACCTGCGCGGTCAAGTGATCGCGGCGGTCGACCTGCGGGTGCAGCTCGGGATGGCCCGGCAGGCGCTGCAGGGCCCGGTGATGAACGTGATCCTGCGTGGCGACGGCGAGCCGGTCAGCCTGCTGGTGGACCGGATCGGCGAGGTGGTCGACCTGGACGACGACGCGTTCGAGCCGCCGCCGGACACGCTCAGCGGCCCGACCCGCGAGCTCGTGGTCGGCACCTTCAAGCTGGACGGGCGGCTGATGCTGGCGCTCGATGTGCACCAGGCCGTCGACACGTACCGCGCCACCACCTGATGTACAGCCTGGTCAGCGCCCCGGTCCTCGGGTTCGACCTGACCCGCCTGGGCGGGGGGTCGGCCACCGCCGAGGTGTTCCTTCGCGGCCTCCGGCTGTCCGCGACCGACCTGCCGATCCTGGCCGAGCGGCTGCCGCACGAGGACGTCCGCGGGCCGCTCTGGGTCGAGGTGGAGAGCGCCGCCCGGCGGATGCCGACGCTGAAGACGATGAAGGAGGACGACCCGGCCGGCACGCTGGCCCTGGTCGAGCGCGCGCCGATCGGCTCGGTGGACGCGCTGCTCACCTGCTTGCGCTACGACGTGATGGCCTGGACCTGGCACGGCACCGGGCGGGACGCGCGGCAGAGCGAGCAGGCCTCCGCGGCCACCGCGCTGCTCTGTGACGCCGCAGTGGCCAGCTATCTGCGCGAGATGCTCGGCGAGTCGACCCGGCGGATGCTCGGCATCGGCTGGGTGTCGGCGATGCGCAAGCTGCCGCCGGGCGCCCCGATCGACCTCGGCCCGCACCACTACGCGATGTCCGCGCTGCTGGAACGGCTGCGCTCGATCCGGCCACGGGATCTGAACCGCCTGACGTCCTCTGCGGAGGACGCGCGGCGCAACGCCGGTGGGTGGTCCCCGGCGGTGCATTCGGCTTCGTGGGCGGCGTATCTGTCGGATCGGGTCCGAACCGCCGCCGCAGCACAGATGCTGTTGGTGCAGGCCGTCGACACGGCCGCGATTCCGCTGGCCGATCGGGCCGGCGGGGTCTGGAACATGCTCAGCGGCGCCGTCCAGGCACTGGTCGTGCGTGACCTGCTGGACACCGCCACGGCACACCGGCTGCTGGCGCCGGTGGTCGCGGCGCTCGGCCCGTCCTGGCTCGGCGAGAAGGGGGCGCTCTGATGATCTCCGTACTTGTCGTGGACGACTCCGTGGTGGTCCGCAAGCTGATCGTCGACGCGCTCGGGGGTGCCCCGAACATCCAGGTGGTTGGCACCGCGGCGAACGGGCTGCTGGCCCAGGCGAAGATCGACCAGCTGCGGCCGGACGTCGTCACGATGGACATCGAGATGCCCAAGATGAACGGCATCCAGGCGGTCAAGGAGCTGCGCAAGCGGCATCCGCGGCTGCCGGTGATCATGTTCAGCACGCTCTCCGCCGCGGGTGCCTCGGCGACGCTGGAGGCGCTGGCCGCGGGCGCCACGGACTACGTGACGAAGCCGTCCAACGTCGGGTCGATCAAGGAGTCCATCACTGCGGTTCGCGAGCAACTCGTACCCAAGATCCACGCCTTGGCGAAGAAGCCGCTGCCGATCCTCAAGCCGCCGCAACGACTGGTGGCCGGGCCTCCCGGCTCGGCTCGGCCTGCGCCACCCGCCGCTCAGTCCCGGACCGCGATCCGGCGGGGACCGCAGGGCCGGGTTGACCTGATCGCGATCGGCTCGTCCACCGGCGGCCCGGACGCGGTCGCCAAGGTGCTGCTCGGGCTGAGCACGGACCTGCCGGTGCCGGTCGTCGTGACCCAGCACATGCCGCCGGTGTTCACCAAGATGTTCGCCGAGCGGCTGGACCGCAGCACGCCGCTGACCGTGGTGGAAGCGAGCGACGGAATGGAACTGACCGCGGGCACCGTCTACATCGCGCCCGGCGACAAGCACCTGGTGCTGCACCGCCGCGGCACGGCCATGGTGATCCAGCTGAGTGGCGCGCCACCGGAGAACTCGTGTCGTCCGGCAGTGGACGTGATGTTCCGCTCGGTGGCCCAGCTCTACGGCGCCGGCGCCTATGCGGCGGTGCTCACCGGCATGGGCCACGACGGCCGCGGCGGCGCGAAGGTGCTGCGCGACGCGGGCGCCGAGGTGCTGGCGCAGGACGAGGCGAGCTCGGTGGTCTGGGGCATGCCCGGCGCGGTGGTGCAGGCCGGCCTGGCCGACGACGTGCAACCGCTGGACCGGATCGCGGCCACTCTGGTCAGCCGCCTCCGGGTCGGCAGGTCCGCGGCGGTGGCGCGATGACTCTCTCCCAATCCGACTTCGCGTTCGTCTCCACGCTGGTGCGCCGGGAGGCGTCGATCGTGCTCGCTCCCGGCAAGGAATACCTGGTCGAGGCGCGGCTGATCCCGGTGGCCCGGCAGGTCGGCGCGGCCAGCGTGGGCGAGTTCCTGGCCGACATCCAGCGCCGGCCCAACACCGCGCACCAGCGCCGGATCGTGGACGCGCTGACCACCAACGAGACGTCCTGGTTCCGCGACCGCGAGCCGTTCAACGCGCTCACCGACGTGGTGCTGCCCGAGCTGATCAAGACGCGGCCGCCCCGCAAGCTGCGGATCTGGTCGGCGGCCAGTTCCAGCGGCCAGGAGGCCTACAGCCTGGCCATCCTGCTCAGCGAGAGTCTGCCCACCGGCTGGTCCTACGAGATCATGGGCAGCGACATCTCCACCGAGATGATCAAGCGCGCGGAGATCGCCGAGTACAGCCAGGTCGAGGTGAACCGCGGACTCCCGGCGGCCCAGCTGGTGCAGTACTTCGAGCGGGCCGGTGCGCACTGGCGGATCGCGCCGTCGCTGCGCCGCAACGTCAGCTTCAAGCTGATGAACCTGACCGCGCCGCTGCCGCCGATGCCCCCGTTCGACGTGATCTTCCTGCGCAACGTGCTGATCTATTTCGACGTGGCGACCAAGAAGAACGTGCTGCGCAACGTCGCCCGGCTGCTGCGGCCGGACGGCTGGATGTTCCTCGGTGCGGCGGAGACGACGATCGGCATCGACGACAACTACGAACGGGTGGTGGCCGGACGGACCTCTGCCTACCGGATCCGTACCGCTGCGCCGGCCGGCGCAGCGAGGAGGGGATGAGGCCGCATGCGCGCCATGGTGATCGACGACTCCCGAGCGATGCGCATGATCCTCAAGCGCATCGTCTCGAAGCTCAACTTCGAGTCCATCGAGGCCGGTGACGGCCAGGAGGCACTCGACCTGTTGAGCACGATGAACGAGGTGCCGGATCTGGCCCTCATCGACTGGAACATGCCCAACATGAACGGGCTCGAGTTCGTCACCAAGGTGCGGGCCGACCCGCGTCTGCGGGAGATGACGCTGGTCATGGTCACCACCGAGAGCGAACAGAGCCAGATCGTCCGGGCGCTCGCGGCGGGTGCCCACGAATACGTGATCAAGCCCTTCACCGAAGGAGCGATGATCGAGAAGCTGGCCCTGCTGGGCCTTGTCCCGACCGGAGCGAACTCATGAGCGTCGACGTCGTGGTGAACGAGAACGATCTCGCCGAGATGGTGGAACAGGTCTGGGTCTCGTACCTGGATCCGGAGGGGGTCAGGCCGCTGATCCCGACCGGCGACGAGCATCAACACTCGGACGTGCACTCGTCGGTGTCGATCAGCGGCTCGTGGACCGGCCACGTCGTCTACGCGTCGTCCACCGAGGCCGCCAAGAAGGCCGCCGCCGCGTTCCTCGCGATGGAATCCGACGAGGTGAGCCAGGAGGACCTCTCCGACGTGCTCGGCGAGCTGGCCAACATCGTCGGCGGCAACGTCAAGGCGATGCTGCCGCCCGGCTGCTTCCTGTCCCTGCCGCAGGTGGTGATGGCCCCCGACTCGGCCACGATCTATCCGAACGCCGAGCGGATCAGCGGCCTCTACGGGGTGTGGGAGGGCGAGCCGGTGTCCGTCTCCATGTGGCAGAGCCGGGACGGCAAGAAGGGGGAGCCCGTATGAAGATCCTGATCGCCGACGACAGCCGGGTGATGCGTCAGATCGTCACCCGCACGCTGCGTCAGGCCGGCTTCGGCGACCACGACCTGGTCGAGGCCGCGGACGGCAAGGAGGCCCTGGACAAGACCACGTCGGAGGGGCCGGATCTGGTGATCTCGGACTGGAACATGCCGGAGATGACCGGCGTGGAGGTGCTGCGCAAGCTGCGCGCGGCCGGCAACGACGTGAAGTTCGGCTTCGTCACCTCGGAGTGCACGCCGGAGATGCAGCAGCAGGCGGAGGCGTCCGGAGCGGCGTTCTTCATCGTGAAGCCCTTCACCGCCGAACGATTCGAAGAAGTTTTTTCTCCACTTTTGGGATGATATAGCTATGTCTGACACCTCGGTTATCCCCGGCTCCCACACCGTCCGCAACCTCTTCGAGGACCTGCTCGGCCGCGACTGCAACGTCAGCCCGGGCGAACCGATGAGCGCCGACGACCTGCCGGGCGGGACGATCGCCATCTACACCGACAGCCAGCAGCAGATCTATGCCGTCCTCGGCATGCAGCTCGCCTTGGCCGCCAACGTGGGCGCCGCACTCGGCCTGCTGCCGCCCGGCGCCGCCGAGGACAGCATCGACGAGAAGAAGCTCGCGCCCAACCTCGCCGAGAACATCTTCGAGCTCTGCAACGTGCTCACCAGCCTGCTCAACCGCGAGGGCGCGCCACACGTCAAGTTGTATCAAGTGATCTATCCCGGGATGCCGTTGCCGCCGGATGCGCGCGCTCACCTGCTCGCCTTGGGCAAGCGGTTGGACCTCACCATCGAGGTCTCCCGCTACGGAAAGGGAAAGTTGTCGCTGTCGCTCGCACCCTAGATCTTCCCGCGCCCGTCGGGGTGCGGACCGTATGCTCCCGCGGGCACCGGGCGGGGGCCCACCTGACGGTGGCCCTCGCCCTGCCGGGTTCGTGCGGACACAATCTGACCGCAATAGCGGCCATGATGGCCGCATGGATGTCGTTCTCTCGGATCGGGCGCTGAGCCGCGCCACGCTGCAGCGGCAACACCTGCTCGCGCGGGTGGAGACCACGCCGCTGGACGTGATCCGACTGCTGGTCGGCATGCAGGGGCAGGACTCCTGGCTGCCGCACGTCGGGCTGTGGAACCGGGTGATCGGGTTCCGCACCGCGGATCTGGACGCGCTGATCGCATCGAAGGCGATCGCCCGCGGCACGCTCTACCGCTGCACCCAGCATCTTCTGGCCACCGAGGACTACGCCTGGGTGCGGCCGCTGCTCGACCCGATCCTCGAGCGCATGACCCGGACGTTCTTCGGCCAGTACGTCGAGGGCGCCGACCGGGCCGAGCTGACCGCGCTGGCCGGGAAGCTGCTGGACGGCCGCACGCTGAGCCGGCCCCAGCTCGGGCGCGAGCTGGCGCTGCGCTGGCCCGGTCACGAAGGAGTATGGCTCGCCCGGGCCGCGCAGGTGGCGCTGCCGATCGTGCACCCGCATCCGGACGGCACCTGGGGACACCGCGGCGCGACCCCGTTCGCGCTGGCCGAGCAGTGGCTCGGGCGGCCGTTCGACCGCGACCACACCCTGGCCGACCTGGTCCTGCGCTACCTCGCC
This sequence comes from Actinoplanes sp. NPDC051388, assembly GCF_055586225.1. Classification (NCBI taxonomy): domain Bacteria; kingdom Bacillati; phylum Actinomycetota; class Actinomycetes; order Micromonosporales; family Micromonosporaceae; genus Actinoplanes; species Actinoplanes sp. NPDC051388. The sequence continues at coordinate 768,897 of NZ_JBVJIP010000002.1, forward strand.
GGCTTCGGCCCGGCGAGCGTCAAGGACATGCAGGCGTGGAGCGGCCTGACCCGGATGGCGCCGGTTTTCGCCGAGCTCCGGCCGCAGCTGGTCACCTACCGCGACCAGTACGGTGTGGAACTCTTCGACCTGCCCGGCCACCCGCTGCCCGACCCGGATCTGCCGGCCCCGGTCCGCTTCCTGGCCGGCTTCGACAACATCACCCTCGCCTATGCGAACCGCCGCCGGATCGTCGCCGACGAGCACCGCACGGCATTGGTGGCGGAGGCCGCCCTGACGGTCGACGGTTTCGTCCGAGGCACCTGGAAGACCCGCGGCGACACGGTCACGGTCACCCTCTTCGGCCCACTGACCCGCACCGAGGAGAAGGCGGTCCGAGCCGAGGCCGAGGCCCTGATGTCCTTCATCGGCGCGAACCACCTGGTGCTCTAGGGTCGTGGCCATGAGCCGCAAAGCTCTGGTCGTCGCCGGCGAGACCTATGCCGACACCACCTTCCCGACGCTGCCCTCGGTCGCGGCCGACGCGGACGCCCTGCGGTGCCGAGCAGCGGATCTATGTCCGTGTTGAGCGGGCCGGTCAGGAAGCGAGAACCAGCGCCATCCGGCCCTTTCGGGTGCGCTTCGCCTCATACATGGCCGCATCGGCGCGGGCGATCAACGACTCGGCCGCGACCGTTCCCGGGGCCGCCCACGCCACTCCGATGCTCGCCTGCGGGTGGACCTCCTCGTCGCCGAGTTCCAGGCCGGCCGCGTTGAGGGCGGCCACCACGGCCTCGGCGATCCGGCGGGCCTTCTCGACGCCGGTGACGTCGCTGCACACCACGACGAACTCGTCGCCACCGAAGCGGCCGATCGCGTCGGATTCGCGTACCGAAGAACGAAGTTGATCGGCGACCAGCGTCAGGAGCCGGTCGCCGACCGCGTGCCCGAACCGGTCGTTGACGATCTTGAAGCCGTTGAGGTCGAGGAACATGACGGCGGTGCCGCGACTGTCCGGCCGATCGAGCGCGTCGCGCAGGGCGACCATTGTGGACGCTCGATTCAGGCAGCCGGTCAGCGCGTCGTAGGTGGCCCGGTGCCGCAGCTCGTCGCGCAGCTTGGAGGCGTCGGTGATGTCCGCCAGGCAGATGATCGCCCCGGTCACCTCGCCCTCGTCGCCGAAGAGCGGGCGCAGCGTGGCGTGGATCCGGCGCAGGCCGGCGACCCGGCTGCGGTAGCCGTATTCCAGCTCGAGCTCGTCCTCGCCGCGCAGCACCGCCGCGAGCGCCGCGTCGGCGGCCTCCCGATCGGCCGGGGCGACCCCCTTCAGCTCCATCTGGTCGCCGATCGCCGAGCCGGTGGCCCGCTCGACCCGGGAGTTCTGATAGACCACCCGCCGATCGGGGTCGATCTGCAGCACGCCGAGCGGCAGTGTCTCGGTGAGCCGGGCCAGCATCCGCTCGTTCGCCCGCAGCGCCTCCTGGGCGGCCATCTCGTCGGAGATGTCCAGCATCTCGGCCAGCACGTGCGGCTGCGCGGGATCGTCCAGCCGGCTGTGGTTGGTGATCTCGAACCAGATCACCGAGCCGTCCCGGTGCAGGTGCCGCAGCCGCACCCGGCGGTCCGCGCCGGGCGGGGCGGCGAGCATGTCGATCCAGCTGGCGATGGCCCGCTGGTGGTCGTCCGGGTGCACCAGCTCGAGCGCGCGGCGGCCGGTCAGCTCGCCGGCGGTCCAGCCGAGCACCAGCTCGATCGCCGGATCCGCGTCGATGATCAGCGCCGCCGGATCCTTGCGGACGCTCACCAGCCGGGGCTTGACCACGACCTGCGCCGACGAGCCCTCCCGGGTGATCGCCCCGGCGGTGCCGGTGACCAGTCCGACGATCACGCCGTGCCGGTGGGTGGCATCGATGAAGTGCAGCCGGGCGGTCCGGTCCGGCGCGGCCGCCAGGTGGACGTCGCAGTTCGAGGCGCCCTCGCTGCGCACCTTGTCCCAGGCGCCGGCCACCAACCCGACCTCGTCGGGCACCACCAGGTCGATCGCCCAGCGGCTGCCCACGATCGGCCGGTGCGCGCGGCCCAGTTCCAGCGACGGTGGCAGCGGCACGAACAGGCCGTTGGCGCCGATCGCGGTGACGTGGGCGTCGGGGTATTGGGCCAAGGCGGCAGTCAGCACCGCGTCGAGCCCGGCTTCGTCCATGTCTGTCTGATCGGCCGCGGAACGCCGAACTTGAAACTCAGCCTCCGGTCAACTGCACGACCGCGGAGACCGCCTTCTGCACCAGCCCGTCCAGCGCGCGGGGCAGCACCGTGATCGCCGTGCCGGCCAGCGTCAGCACCAGCAGGATCTTGGCCGGGAAACCCAGCTGGAACGCGTTCAGCGCGGGCGCCACCCGGTTCAGCAGGCCGAACGCCACGTCGGTCAGGAACAGCACGGCGATCAGCGGCCCGGCGATCTGCAGGGCGGCCAGGAACATCTCGCCGACACCGGAGATCAGCAGGCGGCTGAAGGTCTCCATGGACAGGTTGGCGTTCAGCGGCATCGTCTCGTACGACTGCATGAAGCCCCGCAGGATCAGCTGATGCCCGTCGCTCGCGAACAACAGGGTGACCGCCATCAGGTTGTAGAACCGCCCGAAGATCGAGCTCTGGCTCAGCGACAGCGGGTCGAACGCCATCGCCAGCGTGAACCCGCCGAACACGTCCAGCAGGTCGCCGGCCGCCTGCACCGCGGCGAACAGCAGCAGCGTGATGAAGCCCAGCGCGCCGCCGACGAAGACCTGCAGCGCGGCGCTGGCGATGATGTCCGAGGTCTCGATCGACGGAATGCTGCCCCGCAGGAACGGCGCCATCGGCAGCGCGATGGCGACCGACAGCAGCGCCTTCACCTGGGGCGGGATCAACCGCGAGTTGAACGGGGGACAGATGGTCAGCCAGGCGCCCGCGCGCACCGCGCCGAGCATGATCGCGAGCAGCTCGGAGATCGGCAGGTCGTAGTTCATCCGTAGCTCGCCACGAGCGCGGTGATGATCAGCCCCCACCCGTTGACCAGCACGAACAGCAACAACTTGAACGGCATGGCCACGGTCACCGGCGGCAACATCATCATGCCCAGCGACATCAGCGACGCGGAGACCACCATGTCGATGATCAGGAACGGGATGAAGATGACGAAGCCGATGATGAACGCCGCCCGCAGCTCGGACAGCACGAACGCCGGGATCAGCGTGGTCAGCTCGACCTCGTCCTTGTTCGCCGGCTTCTCCTGACCGGACACCTTGACCAGCAGCGCGACCTCGTCCTCGCGGGTGGTCTTCCACATGAACTCGCGCAGCGGCTCGACGCCGTCCGCGAACGCCTGCGACTGGGTCTTGTCGCCGGCCAGGTAGGGCTGCACGCCCTGCTCGTTCACCTGCGACACGGTCGGTCCCATGATGAACAGGCTGATGAACAGTGCCAGCCCGGCCAGCACCTGGTTGGGCGGCATGCTGGTCAGCCCGAGCGCGTTGCGGGTGATCCCGAGGACCATGAAGACCTTGGTGAAGCACGTGCAGAGCAGCAGTGCGGCGGGCGCCACCGAGAGCAGCGTCAGGCCTAGCACGATCACCAGCGAGGTGGCCGGCTTGCTGCCGTCCGGGTTGGTGCCGCCGATGTCGATGTCGATGCCCGGCGCGCTGGGCCCGGTGGGTGGCGTGGGCGGCGCCGGGGCGGCGTGTGCCATGCCGGGCAGCAGCACCAGCGCGAGGCCGATGGTGCACAGCACGCCGCAAGCGGCGATCAGAATCAGGAGGGTACGCCGGGAGAGCGTCATCGCCGGGTGGTCCGATCGCGCAGGAAGTCCAGCGTCGAGGTCCAGGTGCGCGGCGACAGCACCGAGCCGTGCAGCCGGCCGCCGCGCGTGTTGATCACGCCGTCCGGCAGCAGCACCGCGTTGCGTTTCTCGTGCAGATGCTCGTCCTGGCTGAAGACCGCGAGCTCGGTCTCGCCGAGCAGGCTCACCTGCTGGTCGGTGACGCCCAGGATGAGCGCCTTGTCGGCGACCTGGACGATGGTCACCGCCGCCCCCCGGGACAACTGCTGCCGGTTGAGCACGCTCAGCGTGCCGAGATGACGGCTGCCGCCCGCCCCGCGCTTGGCCACCCTGGCCAGACCCCACATCAGGCCGAAGACGACCAGAAGTGAGAAGCCGATGCGCAGGACGAGTTCGAACAAGGGTTACTCCCGTTCGCTGCCCGGCGCGACGATCTCGGTGATCCGGATGCCGAAGTTCTCGTCCACCACGACCACCTCGCCGCGGGCGATCAGCCGGCCGTTGACCAGCAGGTCGGCCGGGCTGCCCGCGGCCCGGTCCAGCTCGACGATCGCGCCGGGGGAGAGCGACAGCAGCTCGCGCACGCTCATCCGGGTGCGGCCCAGCTCGGCGGAGACCTCCATCTCCACGTCGTGCAGCATGTCCAGGCCGCCGCGGATGGCGGCGGCGCCGGGCGTGCGCTGGGCGACCCCGCCGCTCGGGTCGGCCGGCCAGGGGCTCAGCGCCAGCGCGACGACCGCCCGCACCTCGCCGCCGTCCAGCAGCGGCACGGCCACCGCGTCGTCCTTGGCGGCGATCGCGCTCAGCGCCACGCCGGGCTCCATCAGCTGACCGGGGTCGAGCACGGTGGGGCCGAAGGCGCGGGCGGCGGCCTCCAATGCCGGGCGCACGGCGGCGGTCAGGTCCAGCTCGCCGAGCGGGCTCTCCTTGAGCGCGTCGGCCAGGTCCTGCCCGACCACGACCACGACCTCACCGACCGCGGCGCCGCTGAACCGGGCGGTGATCGCCTGGCCCTCGGTGAGGATGTCCGCGGCCGCCGCGACGGGCTCACCGGTCATCAGCGCACGGCTGGTGGGCAGCACGCTCAGCGCCGCCTCGGCAGCGGTCCGGGCCAGCGCGAGCTGCGGTTGGGTGATCGTCGGCGCGGTCATCGACGGCCAACCTCCTTTGACTTGGCCTCCGGGGGCGAGGGGACGACCAGGCACGCGAGTCGCGCGCCCTGGTTGCCGGGCACGGCATGCGCGAAGACGGTCTCGTTGACCGTCACCTCGAGCGGCAGGCTGGTCGGATGCCCCAGCGGCAGGACGTCTCCGGGGCGTATATCCACGATGTCATCCGTACGCATACGAATGGGCTGGAATCGGACGGCTACGTCGATCGGCGCCGCGGAAAGTCCCGCGATGAGGTTGCGCTGCGCGTGGTCGCGGGCCATCCGCTCGGCCGTGGTGAGCTCGATCGTCTCCTGGCGCTCCAGCACCGGCACGATCGAGTTGAACGGCAGGCAGATGCTGGCCATGCACTCCTCGGTGCCGATCTTCATGTCGAAGGACGCGATCACCACCGCGTCGCTGGGCTGATGCGCCCGCAGGAACTGCGCGTTGTACTCGACGTCGCGCAACTTCGGCGAGATGTCCACCAGGGTCGAGAACCCGTACCGCAGCTCGCCCAGCATCCGCTCCAGCAGCCCGCGCAGCAGCGGCATCTCCACCTCGGTGAGCGGCCGCTCCGGCTGGGGACCGCCCGGGCCGCCGAGCATGTGGTCGATCGCGGTCATCGCGGCCGAGGAGGAGAGTTCCATCAGCACCGTGCCGGTGAGCGGGTCGATGCCGACCGTCGCGATCAGGGTGGGGTTGGTCAGCGAGCCCACGTACTCGTCGTAGTTCAGCTGTTCGATCGCGGCGAGCGTGACGCTGCTGACCACGCGCAGCCGGGTGGTGAACAGGTTTCCGCAGCTGCGCGCATAGGTCTCGAAGCAGATCTGCAGCGTCCGCACGTGTTCCCGGGACAGCTTGATCGGCCGGCGGAAGTCGTACGGAGTAGGTCCGCCGCCGCGCCGTGACATCTTGCCCGGGGGACGCGCCGCAGTCGAGGTCACATCGCCATAATCGCGCCATTTCGCCCACCACAGAGCCGCAATGCCCAAGATGGGCAGGTCCCGGGGTTCCCGGGCCTGCCCATCTGAGCGGTTACGGCTACTGCGTCACGAACTGGGTGAAGTAGATGTCCATCACGGGCGACTCCTCCTCGCCCTCGACCAGGTAGGCCTTCTCGATCTTCTCGAGCAGCTCGGTCTTCGCGGCGTCGCGGCCCTTCTCGGCCTCAAGCTCGGCGACCTTCATGCCGGTGTACTGGTCGATCGCGATGTCGATGGCCTCGGCGATGTCCGGGGCCTCCTCGCCGGCCGCCTCGGTCAGCTGCAGGGTGAAGCCAAGCTTGAGGTAGTGCGCGTCGGCCAGGTTGATCGTGATCGCGTTGTCCATGGACACCACGGCGCCCTTGACCGGCTTCTCCGCCTCCTTGGCCTCGGCCGAGTCGCCCTTCAGCATGAAGAATGCGCCCGCACCGCCGCCGCCGAGGACGACCAGGGCGATCACGATGATCATCAGCATCTTCTTGGACTTCTTCGGCGCCTCTTCCGGCGTCGCTTCCTTGTTGTCCTTGCTCATCGGAGCTCCTCCTGTCGTCGTCAGTCGTGCGTGGTGGTGGGTGTTCCGGTGGTCTCTTCGGCCGCGGCCTCGGATGTCGTAGCGCCGGCGTGCAGCTTGGCGTCGTCGCCGGCCACGGTCGGCAGCAGCGCCGCCTGCTCGGCGGTGAGCTGGGTCAGCACCACCACATCGACGCGGCGGTTCATGGTCACGGACGTCGGGTCGTTCGGGCTGATCAGCGGCTTGGTGTCGGAGAACCCGACCGCGCTCATCCGGTCCTTCGCCAGCCCGTGGCCGGTCAGGAACCGCACCACCGTCGAGGCGCGGGCCGCGGAGAGCTCCCAGCCGCTCGGGTAGTACGTGGTCGTGGCCTTGAGCTGGTTGGTGTGCCCGTCGACCTCGATGTTGTTGGGCAGCTTGGCGAGCGGCGGCGCGATCGCGTCGAGGATCTTCGCCCCACCGGCCTGCAGGTTCGCTCGGTTGCCGTCGAAGACCACCTCGTTGGTGACCACGGTGATCACCAGGCCGCGCTCGTTGATGGTGAACTTGACCTGGTCCCGCAGCTTCGCCTGGACCAGCGCGTCGGTCACCTTCTGCTCGATCTGCTTGAGGTTCTTCGCCTCCTTGATCGCCGCCTGGGCATCCTTGGAGGCCTTGGCCCGGTCCGCCGCCTTCAGCGCCGCCTCGACGGCCTTCTTCTCCTTCTCCGACATGGTGGCCGAGCCGGTCTGACCGTCGCTCGGGTTGGCGCCGGCGTCGATCTGCACGACCTGGGTCGCGTTGCCGGAACCGTCGAGCTGCGCCGCGGACCCGGTGAACGCCGCGCTCTCCGCGCCGAACCCCTCGGAGAGGCCGGTCGCCAGCTCGGCGAACTTCTTCTGGTCCACGCTGCTCATGCTGAAAAGAACCACGAAGAGTACGAACAGGAGCGTCAACATGTCGGCGTATGACACGAGCCAGCGCTCGTGGTTGACGTGCTCCTCGTGCTCCTCGTGACCGCCTTTCTTCTTCTTGGCGCCCCCGCTACTCATTCAGATCACGCAGCCTTCTTCGTCGAAGCCGCGTCGGCCGCGGCAGCGGCGTCCGGCGGCAGCAGGGAACGGAGCTTCTGCGCCACCAGGCGCGGGTTCGAGCCGGCCTGGATGGCGAGCACGCCGTCGATGACCAGTTCCATCTCGTCGACCTCGATGCCGGTCAGCCGGTCCAGGCGGGCGGCCATCGGCAGGAAGATCAGGTTGGCGGAGAGCACGCCCCACAGGGTCGCGACGAACGCCGCGGCGATGGAGTGACCGAGCGACTCGGGCTTGTCGAGGTTCTCGAGCACGTGCACCAGGCCCATGACCGTGCCGATGATGCCGACGGTCGGGGCGTAGCCACCCATGTTCTCGAACATCTTCTTGCCGGCCTTGTCGGCCTTCTTCTTCGCGCCGATCTCGGCGTGCAGGATGTCGTGCAGCTCCTCCGGGTCGGTGCCGTCGATGGCGAGCTGCAGACCGCGCTTCAGGAACGGGTGCTCGACGGTCTTTACCGCGTCCTCGAGCGCCAGCAGGCCCTCGCGGCGGGCCCGCTCGGCCAGCTTGACGACCTCGTCGACCAGCTGGTTCGGCGGCGTGACCTTGGCGAGCAGCGCCCGCTGAAAGCTCTTGCCGACGCCGAGCGCGTCCTTCATGACACCGCCGGCCATGGCGGCCATGAAGGCGCCACCGAAGACCAGCAGCATCGACGGGATCAGGATGATCGATGCCGGGCTTCCACCCTCCAGGATCTGGACGGTGAAAACGATGATCACGGCAACGACGATGCCAATGATGCTCGCGAGATCCATCAGCGGTCCTTCCGGTGCAGCGGGAGCACGACGGCGTCCTGCTCGACGTTGTCGGAGACCGCGGAGGCGGACTCACCTTCGAGGCGGCTCGCGTGGGCGATCAGCGAGGCGCGGTAGTGGCGCACCGAGTCGATGAACTCGGGAACCGATTCGGAGATGACGTACTTGGTGCCGTCGACCAGCGTGATGACCGTGTCGGGCGTGCAGTCGGCGCGCTCGACGAGGTCCGGGTTGATGGCGAACACTGCACCGTTCAGGCGGGTTACGAGGATCACGACGTCCGTCCTTGGTCAAGTCATCGGCTGGTTGGGCCTTCCGTGGCCCGTCAATTGGTCCTTCGGCGTCTGCCCGGTTGCCGATGAGCGCGGCATGGTCGCTTTCCGGTAGCGGCCCGCGGACATTCGTTGAACAGACAGAAGCCGGGGCCCGGCAGCTCTGCCCGACCCCGGCCCAAGCCGGTGTTTCTGCTTGGCACCGGCCTAAGCCGGGCCATGCATCCGATTCATCGTTTGAGGTTGACGAGCTCCTGGAGGATCTCGTCAGAGGTGGTGATGATGCGGCTGTTGGCCTGGAAGCCACGCTGGGCGATCACCAGGTTGGTGAACTCCTGTGCGAGGTCGACGTTCGACATCTCCAGCGCGCCGCTGGTGATCAGGCCCAGCCCGGCCGAGCCGGCCGACCCGACCTGCGCCAGGCCGGAGTTGACCGTGCTGCGGAACATCGAGTCGCCGATCTTCTCCAGGCCGTTCACGTTGTTGAAGTTCGCCAGGGCCACCTGACCGAGGGTCTGCTTCAGGCCGTTCGAGAAGACACCGACGATCTGCCCGGTGTTCGACACCGTGTACGAGCTCAGCACCCCGGCCCCCGACCCGTCCGAGTTGCTGACCCGGGCCTCGGTGTTGCCGCTGAACTGGGTGAGGTCGTGGATGTCGAAGGTGTATCCGCCGACGTCCCACTTTCCGCTGTCCTCGCCGGTGTCCGGGTCCGCCGCGCCCACCGCCTTGCCGTTCTCAAAGGTGATCGGCTGCGACGAGCCGTCCGGCAGGCTCAGCGTCCACTCGGCGTCGCCGGTCTTCTCGAACGTCGCGATGATGCTGTTCGCGGCGCCCGCGGCGTCGTACACCTTGAGCGGAATCTCCTTCTTCGTGCCCAGTACGGCCTCGTTGGAGAAGTTGCCGGTCATCGTGATGTTCTCGGTGATCTCCGGGGACAGGCTGATGCCGATCGGCAGCTTGATGTCGCCGGGAACGCCCGACGTGTTCACGTTGCCGTCGGTGTCCGAGCTCCAGCCCTGCACGATCTGGCCGTTCGGGTTGGTCAGCGAGCCGTTGGCGTCGAACGAGAAGGAGCCGGCCCGGGTGTAGAGCGACTCTCCGCCGCTCTTCACCACGAAGAAGCCGTCGCCCTGGATCATCATGTCCGAGGACTTGCCGGTGGTCTGCGCGGCGCCCTGGCCGAAGTTGGCGGTGATGCTGGCCAGGCGCACGCCGAGGCCGACCTGGGCCGGATTGGTGCCACCGGCCGAGTTCTGCGGCGCGCCGGCCGCGTTGACCATCTGCGACAGGGTGTCCTGGAAGACGGTCTGGCTGGACTTGTAACCGGTGGTGTTGACGTTGGCGATGTTGTTTCCGGTGACGTCCATCATCTGCTGGTGGGCGCGGAGACCGGAGATCCCGGAGAAGAGCGAACGGAGCATCAGGAGTCCTTTGTGTCGGTGGCGGAGGTTTGCTGGACTTCCGTGACCTTGGACAGCTCCACATCCATGTTCCCGACCACCAGGGTCGGTTCGCTGTCGCCGTTGAGCTTGGTCTTCGTCACGACGCCGGTGAACGAGTTGCCGTCCGCGTCCTGATAGGTGACCGTGCGGCCGACCAGCGAACTCGCGCCGATCAGCTGCTGGGCGGAGAGCATGTCGGCGATCTCGCCGAGCTTCTCCACCTGGGTGAACTGTGCCGTCTGCGCCAGGAACTGGGTCGAGTCGGCGGGGTTGCTGGGGTCCTGGTACTTCAGCTGAGCGACCAGGAGCTTGAGGAACGTGTCCTGGTCGCCGAGCTTCTTGGTCGAGCCGGCGTCCGTGGTGGTCTTGTTGGTGTAGAGCGACGTGACCTTGCTGGCGTCGTTTCCACCGACTGGCGCTGTCATGATCGCTTCCCCCTGACGCGGATGGCCCTTACTCCCTGGTTTTCGGCCACTTACGCGATCCGCTTAGGTCACGATTCCAAGCGGGGGTGATGGGCGGGCGTGAGTGAAAAGACCGAACAACCGACAGCGCAGAAACTCAAGAAGGCCAAGCAGGAAGGCCAGATCGGGCGCAGCCAGGACGTGGGCGCCTGGTTCGGCATGCTCGCGGCCAGCATCATGCTCCCGCGCACGCTCAGCTCGGCGATGGATCACGCCCGGGAGCTGATGGCCAAGATCCCGGACGTGATCGCCGATCCCGATCCGGCGGTCGCCCTCGGCATCCTCAAGGACGGCATGATGAGCGCGGGCTGGGCGGTGCTGCCACTGGCCCTGACCATGATGGCGGTGGGCATCGCGGCGGCCGGCGCCCAGGGCGGCATCCGGGTGGCCAGCAAGCTGTTCATCCCGAAGTTCAGCCGGCTGAACCCGCTGCCCGGGTTCAAGAAGATGTTCGGCCCGCAGGCGCTGTGGGAGGGCTTCAAGGCGCTGATCAAGACCGGTGTGCTGGCCGGCGTGCTCTACATGACGATGAAGGACATCGTGCCGCTGCTGATGACGGCCGGCCGGCTGCAACTCGGCTCACTGCTCGGCGTGATCAACACGGCCTCCATCTCGCTGATCCGGGCCGCGTCGGTGGCCGGCATCGTGATGGCCGCGGCGGACTACTTCGTGGTGCGCCGGCGCACCAACAAGCAGCTCCGGATGACCAAGGAAGAGGTCAAACAGGAGAACAAGAACACCGAGGGCGATCCGCACGTCAAGGGCCAGATCCGGGCCCGGCAGATGGCGATGGCGCGAAACCGGCAGATGGCCGACGTGCCCACCGCCGACGTGATCCTGGTCAACCCGACGCACGTGGCGGTGGCGCTGCGCTACGAGCCGGAGAAGGGCGCTCCCCGGGTGATCGCCAAGGGCCAGGGCACCACCGCCGCGAAGATCCGCGAGCTGGCCGCCGAGCACCGGATCCCGATGGTGCAGGACGTGGTGCTGGCCCGGGCCCTGGAGAAGGGCGTGGATGTGGGCATGGAGATCCCGGCGGACTTCTACGGCGCGGTGGCCAAGGTGCTGGCGTTCGTGATGAGCCTGAAGAAGAAGGGGTCGGCAGCCGGGATGCATCGCAACCCGAATCCCACACCAGTACCGGCATAAGCGAAATTTCCGCACATCACGCCCGCTTTCGCGAGACCATCTTCGTGAGGGGAGGAGGCTGTGGAAAAACGGAACCTCGGCAAGCTCGCCGTGCCCTTCGGGGTCATCGGCATCATCGTGATGATGGTCGTGCCGTTGCCGACCTTCCTCCTCGATCTGCTGATCGCCATGAACATCACCGGCGCTCTGCTGATCCTGATGGTCTCGATGTTCGTGCAGCGTCCCCTCGACTTCTCGGTCTTCCCGGCGCTGCTGCTGGTGATGACGCTCTTCCGGTTGGCGCTGAACATCAGCGCGACCCGCCTGGTGCTGCGCGACGGCGACGCCGGCAAGGTGATCCACGCGTTCGGCGACTTCGTGGTCGGCGGCTCGCTGGTGATCGGCCTGGTGATCTTCCTGATCCTGATCATCGTGCAGATGGTGGTGGTCACCAAGGGCGCCGAGCGGGTCGCCGAGGTGGGCGCCCGGTTCACCCTCGACGCCATGCCGGGCAAGCAGATGGCCATCGACGCCGACCTGAACGCGGGCCTGATCGACGAGACCCAGGCCAAGATCCGCCGCGCCGACGTGGCCGCCGAGGCGGACTTCTACGGCGCCATGGACGGCGGCTCGAAGTTCGTCAAGGGCGACGCCATCGCGGCCATCATCATCACCGTCATCAACCTGGTCGGCGGCTTCGCGGTCGGCATGCTGCAGGAGGGCATGTCACCGACCGACGCGATGAACCACTACAGCCTGCTGACCGTCGGCGACGGCCTGGTCTCGCAGATCCCGGCGCTGCTGCTGTCGGTGTCCACCGGTCTGATCACCACCCGGTCGGCGACCAGCGGCGACATGGGCTCGAGCGTGACCGCCCAGCTCAGCCAGAACAAGCTGGCGATGCGCATCGCCGGCGGCGCCGCCCTCGGCCTGTGCGTGATCCCCGGCCTGCCCAAGGTGCCCTTCCTGATCATCGGCGTGATCACCCTGGTGATCGCGCAACGGATCAAGGACCCCGAGCCGGTCACCGAAGCGCCGATCGAGGAGGCCGAGCGACCATCGCCGGACTCGCCCGAGCAACTCCTCGGCGAGATGCGGGTGGACCCGCTCGAGCTGGCGCTCTCGCCCGACCTGGTCGACCTGGTGGACACCAACGGCGGAGACCTGCTCGATCGGGTACGCGCGCTGCGCCGCAAGATGGCCATGGAACTGGGCCTGGTGATGCCGCCGGTGCGTACCCGTGACGATCTTGATCTGCCGCTCTCCTCCTATGCGATCCGGATCTCCGGGGTCGACGCGGGCACCGGCCAGGCGCCACCCGGCACGGTGCTGGCGATCGGCGACGGTCTGCAGGCCCTGCCCGGCCGAGCCGGTGTCGAACCGGTCTTCGGCCTGGCCGGCAAGTGGGTCCCGGCCGAGCTGCACTACCAGGCCGAGCTGTCCGGGGCGACCGTGGTGGACCGGGCGTCGGTGATCATCACGCACCTGGCCGAGATCGTCCGCACCAACGCCAGCCGCCTGCTCGGCCGCGAGGACGTGCGCCAGCTGACCGAGATGGTCAAGCGCACGCACCCGGTGGTGGTCGAGGAGCTCACCCCGTCCCAGCTCAGCCTCGGCCAGATCCAGAAGGTGCTGCAGGGCATGCTCGACGAGGGCGTGCCCATCCGCGACCTGGTGCGCATCTTCGAGTCGCTGTCGCTGCGGGCCAAGACGTCGATGGACCACGACGGCCTGATCGAGGCGGCCCGGTCCGCGCTCGGCCCGGCGATCGCCGCGCAGTACGCGCAACACGGCCGGCTCACCGTGATCACCCTCGACCCGATGCTCGAGCAGTCCCTGCTGGAGTCGTTGCGCCCCAGCGAGACCGGCGCGTTCATGGCGATCGACGGGATGCGCGCCGAGGCCATCGTGAGCGAGGCCGGCCGGCTGGTCGAGGCCGCCGAACAGCAGGGCGTCACTCCGGTGCTGGCCTGCTCTCCACAACTGCGGCTGCCGCTGATGCGGCTGCTGAAGGCCGGCGCACGCCGGATCCAAGTCCTCTCCTACACGGAGATTTCCGGTTCCACCGCACAGATCGAGACCATGGGGGTGGTGAACGGTGCCTACGCGGGTGCTGCTTGAGGGTCCGGCCATCGAGCCGCTGCTGGCGCAGGTACGCCAGGAGTACGGCTCGGGCGTGCGGATCATCTCGGCCGACAAGGTCCGTCACGGTGGCTTCGGCGGCTTCTTCGCGAAGCAGCACTACGAGCTCTCCGTGGAGGTGCCGGACACGACCGACGACAGGACGACCATGCCGCAGCGCAAAGCCCCGACCGTTCCGCCGCCCGCGCCGTCCCGCGAGGAGCCGGCGCACACGCTCGAACAACTGCTGGAACGCGCCGAGTCGAACGACCGGATCAAGCCGGACGCCGACGAGGTCTTCAAGCGGCCGCCGTCTCCGAAGAAGGCGCCCGCGCCGACGCCGACCACGGCTCCGGCTTTCAGTGCGCCCGCCGAGCAGCAGGCCGAGCAGCAGACCGGGCGGGAGGCGGGCATCGAGGACGCCGAGGCGGCGACCCGGCACGACCTGTCGGACAACGCGACCGCCTTCGCCGAGCTGATGGCCGGGCTGGACGCGGCCAACCACATCGCGACCTCGGTGCCACACCGGCCCGCGCCGCGGTCCAAGGCCGGTGAGGACCGGCCCGGCACCCCGACGGTACGGCCGTTCCGCCCCGCCACGGCCACCGGCTCGGCGGTCAACTCGGGGACGCTGCGGCCGCTGCCACCCGTACCCAGTCTTGCGGAGTTGATGGGCGGACTCGGGGTGACCGAGGCGGCGAGCGCGCCCACTCCGCCGCCGACTCCGGCGCGCTCGGCGGCGGAGGCCTACGGCCTGACCCTGCCACCGCTCAAGCCCGAGCCGCCCAGATCCGAGCCGCCCAGGTCCGAGCCGCACAGGTCCGAGCTGCACAGGTCCGAGCCGCACAGGTCCGAGCCGGCCGACTCGGCGGCGCCGACGCCGGGGACCGCGCTGGTGCCCGGATTCGCCACCACCCCGGTGCACGCCGACCCGGTGGTGGCCAACCTGGTGTCGGTCGGCATGCCGGAGGCGATGGCCGCGGACATCACCGGCGGCGACACCTATGCCGGGGTGCTCACCGCGCTGGCGTCCCGCCCGGCCTCTCCCGCGGTGCCGGACGCGGCCGGTGAGATCCTGGTGCTGGCCGGCGACCTCGGGCACGCGGTGCCGATCGCCAAGCACCTGATCCAGCAGGCCGGGCTCGACCCCACCCACCTGCTGCTCGCCGGCGGCTCGGCGGCCGGCACCGGGCTGCACTCGTCACGGGTGCTGCACACGCCGAAGGAGGCGAGCACCCGGGCCGAGAAGATGCAGAACTCCACCGGCGCCTGGGTGGTGGTGATGGACGCGCGGGTCGGCGACACCGATCCGATCTGGGTCAACGACATGTGCGACGCGATCGGCGCCACCGCGGTCTGGGCGGTCGTCGACGCCACCCGCAAGACCGCGGACACGGCCCGTCACCTGCGTACCCTCGGCGAGGTCGAGGCTCTGGTCGTGCACAGCGTGGACCTCACCGCGGACCCGGCCACCGTGCTCGGCCTGGATCTGCCGATCTTTTCGCTGGACGGCAAGCCGGCCACCCCGCACGCCTGGGCCGCGATGCTCTGTGCACGCATCGCGGCGGACGTCACGCCGCAGATCGCCGCCCCGCGCCGGCAGGTGCGATCCGCGCGATGATCCGCTGGTCGGTCCTGCTGTTCGCGCTCCTGATGAGCGCACCAGCGGTGTACCGCTATGTCCTCGACGAGATCGACATCACCGAGATGCTGGTGCGCTTCCTGATCGCGGTGCCGATCGCGGTGATCCTGCTGGCCGGCCTGCGCTTCATCACCGCGGGTTATGGCCGGACGGACGAGCCGGCCACTCCGATCACCCCCGCCCCGGCTCCGGATGCAGGGAATTCCCAGGAAACTCACTAGCATCTTCACAACTTCAATCGAGTTTCCTAAGTTACCTCTGGTGAGCTAACGCCCACTCGGAGGTGATCATGACCACCGTCCGCCCGATCTTCGTCGTCGGCTGCCCGCGGTCCGGCACCACGATGCTCCAGCTGATGCTGCACGCGCATCGGCGGATCGCCATTCCGCCGGAGACCCGGTTCCTGCTCGAGGCCTACTGGCGCCGGCGCGAGTTCGGCGACCTGCGCCGGAGCGCCAACCGCGAGATCCTGGCCCGCTGGATCGTCGGCCGCAAGGCGAGCCGCTTCGCCGACCTCGGCCTGGACGGCGACGAGATCGTCCGGGAGATCACCGAGGGCCCCGGCACGCTGGGTTCGGCGCTGGGCGCCGTCTTCCGGGGGTACGCGCACCGCTTCGGCAAGGTTCGGTGGGGCGACAAGCGGCCGGCGTACATCCAGAATCTGGACGTGCTGCTGCGGCTGTTCCCGGACGCGCAGATCGTCAACGTGGTGCGCGACGGCCGGGCCTGCGTGGCCTCCCTGAAGGAGATGTCCTGGCACCGGGAGGACGTCTACGGCACCATCGCGGCCTGGGCCCGGGCCGTGGACGACGCCCGCCGGGCCGCCCGGCGGCTGCCCCCGGATCAGTGGCATGAACTGCGCTACGAGGACCTGGTGGAGAACCCGGCGGCCGAGTTGCGCCGGCTCTGCGCCTATCTCGGCGAGGACTTCGACCCGGCGATGACCGAGCCGTCGTCGGTGGCGGACGTCGCGGTGCCCAAGTTCAAGACCTGGCATCAGCGCACCCACGCGCCGGTGACCACCGGCCGGATCGAGAGCTGGCGGCAGCGCCTGCGCCCGGACGAGATCGCGCTGTGCGAGGCGGCGCTGGGCAGCCGCCTGCGGTCGCACGGCTACCAGCTCACCGGCGTGCCCCGGCCCCGCGCCGCGGACCTGATCCGCTATGGCCTGGTCGCGGCCCCGCATCGACTGGCGCCGGCGAAGCGCACGCTGACCCGGGCGACGGCCCGGCTGCGCCCGGAGACGGTCGCGCACGGCGCGCCCACCCAGCGCTCAGCTCGCTAGGGCGATCAGTTCGTCTGGGCTTCAGCTTGCCAGGGCGCGGAAGCTGTCGGCGGCGCCGGACGTGACGGCCTTGCCGTGGCCGAACACGACGACCTCGAACTTCAGCTGGGCCAGGCGGGTGAGGCTCTCCGCGGCCGTGGCGGTGTCCATCGTCATCACGCCCGGTGAGCGGCGGACCCGGCCGCGGGCGCTGGTCGCCGCGTCGCCGGCGAAGAGCACCCCGCGATCGCGGTCGAGCAGATAGGAGACGTGTCCGGCGGTGTGGCCCGGGGTGTGCAGGGCCTGGAAGCCCGGCACGGTGATCGGGCCGTCGGCGGTCAGCGCCTCGTCCACCGGCACCGGCTCGGCGTCGCCGACGATCGGGCGGGTGAGGCGCTGCATCCAGGTCAGCGGCGGGTCCTCGCGGCCCTCGACCGCGGCGGTGTCGAGCTGATGCGCCACCACCCGGGCGCCGGACCGGCGCTGCAGCTCGGCGACGCCGCCGGTGTGGTCGGGATGGCGATGGGTGAGCAGGATCGTGGTGACGTCGCCGATCTTGCGGCGGATCCCGGCCAGCGCCTTGCCGAACTCCGCCGAGCGGCCGGGCAGCCCGGTGTCCACCAGCACCACGCCGTCGTCCACCACCACCAGGTGCGCGTGCACGTAGCCGATGCCGATCTCGAAAACGCCGTCCACAATCTCCCGCATCCGCCGATGGTGTCACGGATGCCGGAATGAATCGGGTTACCTCGTGCGACTTCCTTGATCTTGAATTGACCGGCCGCGCAGCAGGCTCTCATGCGAGCGCGTTTGAGCTTTCCTGCATGGCAGACAAAGCCCGTTCGGCGTCGTGGTCATCATCCCGACGCACAGGTCGAAACGCTGGTCGTCGCCGGCGCAGACGCACCGGCCGGACGAGGTGATCGTGGTCGTGGACCATCACCCGGAATCGGCCGAGAAAGTCCGCGCGGAATGGCCGGAAACGGTGCGGGCACCGCACAACGTCTATGCCCGCGGTGCCTCCGGAACGCGGAACACCGGTGCTTTCAGCCGGGCGCGGCAAGGTGCAGACGGAAGGCTAAGCCTCGATGTCCAGCCGGCCGTCGGTCGGCGTGGGGCGGTCCGGCCGCACTTCCGCCTGTCCGGCCGGGCCTTCGGCGCCGCCGCCGGAACGGCCGGAGTCCAGGAAACCGAACTGCTGACGGGCCTGCTCCTGCTGATTCGGCCCCTGCCGCAGGTCCAATGTGGTGTTTCCGAAGCCGGAGTCGGCGAGCTCGCGCCGCAGGTCGTCCATCGCGTTGCGGAGCGCGTCGTTGCCGGCGTCGGTCGAGCCGGACAGCTGCACGCTGATCTCGCCGTTGCGGATCTCGGCGATGACCTGCACCGGGCCCAGGTCGGCCGGGTGCAGGTTGACGGTGAGCCGGTGCACGCCGTCGGCTTCGAGGCGCAGCGGGGCGATCCGCATGGCGATCTGGGTCGCCGGCGGACCGGGCACCGGGGACGGCGGCGGTGGCGCGGCCACCGGTGCGGTTGGTGCGGCCGGTGCCGTCGGGGCGGGTGCGGCCGGTGCCGTGATGCCGGGCAGCGCGGTCGGGGTGGTCTCGGTCTGTGCGGCCAGGTCGGCTTGGAAGTCGGCGGCCGGCGGCAACCCGGGACCGGCGGCGGCGACCGGGGCCGGGCCCGGTTCGGTGAGGGGCGCTGAGGCGGGCGGCGTCGCTGTGGGCTGCGGTGCGGTTTTCGGGTCGGCCAGGGCGGCGGCGCCGACCGCGGCTCCGGCCTGCGGGCTGACGCCCTGGCTGGCCTCGGTGGGTGCGGCCGGCGTGGCCGGCGCAGCGAGCGCGGTCGGAGCGGCTTGGGCGGTGGAAGCGGCTTGGGCGGTGGGGGTGGCTTGGGCGGTGGGAGCGGCTTGGGCGGTGGGGGTGGCTTGGGCGGTGGGGGTGGCTTGGGCGGTGGGGGTGGCTTGGGCGGTGGAAGCGGCCTGAGCGATGGGGGTGGCCTGGGCGGTCGGTGTGGCGGCGGCCGGTGTGGCCGTGGTCGGCGGTGTGGGCGACGAGGGCTGAGCGGCCTGAGCCTGGCCGGCGACGCCCTTCGGAGCGGCCTCGGTAGCGGTCGTCGGAGCCGTCTGCGGATCCACCGGGACGCCGGTCAGATCGTTCTGTGCTGCCAGATCGGCGGCCGCAGCTGCCAATGCGGAGGTGACCGGCTGCGCCGCGGCGGGATCGGCGGTCACTTCGGCCGTAAGAGCCGGACCGGTCTGTGCGGTCGGCGCCGACGTGGTGGTGGCCGTTGCCGGGGCCGTCATGGTCTGCTCGGCCGCCTCGGTCTCGCCATCGGTGACCGCCGGCTCCGCGGATGCCGCATCGGGAGCCGCCGGCCCGATCCGGTCGGCCGTCGTGCGCTGCGCCGCCGCCCGGGCCTGCGACCGCTCCCGCGCGGCCTGCTGCGTGGCCTGCTGGGCGTCGACCCGATCCGCCGCCGCCCGATCGAAATCCGCGCGCGCGGCCCGGTTCGAGGCCGCCAGATCGGCGACCCGCCGAGCCGAGGTGGTCCGCTCGGACCCGTCGCCCCTGGCCGCCGCCCGGTCCTGCGCCGCCCGATCCCGCGCGGCCTGGGCGGCCTCCGCTTTCTGACCGGTGGTCACCCGCTGCTGCGCGGCCCGATCACGGGCGGCCTCGGTCTGCGCGTTGCGGTACTGCTCGGCCTGATTGCGCGCGAACCGGTCCTGGGACAACCGGTTCCGCTCGGTACGTTCACCCCCCGGCGCCCGGTCCAGCTCGGCGGAGAGCTCCTTGCCGAACTCCTCGCCGCCGCCCTCGTCCCGTCGCGAACCCTGGCCCGGACGACGGGACACCTCGGTGGCGGCCCGGCGATCCGGCCCGCTGACGGAACTCGGCGTCGACATGCGGTTCTCTCCTCGAAGTCCGGAAAACAAAGGCTCAGCCGCCCAGCTTGGCGAGCGCCTTCTGCACCTTCGGCACGTAGGCCTGGGTCTCGGCGAACGGTGGGATGCCGCCGTACTTGTGCACCGCCCCGCCACCCGCGTTGTAGGCCGCCAGCGCCAGCGGCACCGACTTGAACTCCTTCAGGTTGCGCGCCAGCAGCTTGGCCGCGCCGTTGATCGCCTGCTCCGGGTCGAACGAGTTGTGCACGCCCAGACCCTTGGCGGTGCCCGGCATCAGTTGCATCAGGCCCTGCGCGCCGGCCGGGCTGACCGCCTTCGGGTGGTAGCCCGACTCCACCTTGGCGACCGCGGCGAGCAACTTCGGCGAGACCCCGTACTTGTGGCCGGCCTGCACGAACATCTCCGCATAGGGGACGCCGGACAGCGAGCCGGAGCCCTGCAGGCTGGCCGGTCGCACGGCGGCCGCGGTCTCCACGGACTGCGTGCCGACCACGCGGCGGATGTGCGTTGGGGTCTCGTACACGGATTGGATCTTGACTTGGTCGCCCGGTTTGGGGGCGGCGATCATCTTGTTGTCACCGAGATAGATGGCGACGTGATCGACGGGTGAGTCGAAGGCCAGGATGTCGCCCGGCTTCGCCTCCTTCAGACTGTCCACCTTGGTGCCCGCCTTGGCCTGCTGCCAGGAGTTCCGGGGCAGTTCGATGCCCAGATCCCGGTACGCCCGCTGCACCAGCGCCGAGCAGTCCAGGCCCTTGCTGGGATCGGTGCTGCCGAAGGAGTATCTGGTGCCCAGGTATTTCTTGGCCGACGTGACGATCTGATCCCCGGTGACGCCGCCGCCGGTGCTCGTGGTGCTGCCGGTGCCGGTGGCGCCGGCGAGCGCGGTGGCAAAGGTGGTGCCGTTCGCGGCCGTCGTGGCCGCAGGGGTGAGCCCGAGATGCTGCTGCAACTCGGAGATGCGGGTGAGGACCCCGGCGACACCCATGTTCATGCGCGGCTCCGGCTCCCGTCGTTCTCCTCTTCGGTCTCGACTTCGACGCCGACCTCGGCTTCCCCGACGCGCACGGCCTCGGCCAGGTCGCCACGCCGGGCCGCGATCGCCTGGGCGGCGTCCATCAGATCGATCCTCGTGGTGCGGGTGGCGTGCACCGACAGGGCCGCGTCGCGCCGGGACGACTCCCGGTCGGCGGCGGTGCCCGACCCCGTACGCATCGGGTTGGCCCGCTCCTCGGTCTGCCCGTCGAGGCCCCGGGCGGCGTTGCGCGCCTTCGCGGTGACCGCCAGCTCGTCGAGGTTGGCCTGGTCGACCTTGAGGTCGTGGTGCTTCACCGTCTCGGCGTGCCGCTCGGCCATCATCTCCACCGCGCGCCGGCGTTTGGCGGCGTCGCCGAGCTCGGCCACCTTCTCGCGGGTGAGCTCCTCGGCGTCGGCGATCATCCGGTGCGCGCCGCTGAGGCTCTGCGCGAGCGACTGCCGGGCCACCATCGAGGCCACCATCGCCCGCGCGGTCCCCTCGGTCGGCGCCTCGGCGCCGGTCAGGTCCAGCGCGCGCCGCTTGGCCAGTTGCTGCGCCTCCCGGATCTCCTGGCGTGACTGGATCACCGCACCCTTGGCGGCGTCTTCCTGGGCCTTCCGCGCACGCAGCACGGGGCCCAGCCGAAACAGTCGATTCACCAAGTCCTCCTCAAGGCCTTCACCTGCCGATTCGGCCCGCGCCTGGGTCGCCTGAGGCCTTGCACCCGTTCTGCAACGCAGCGCCCTAGCTTTGGGCGATCAGCTCGCGAAGGGCGCGCCAGGCCTGGTCGGCCGTCACGCGCTCGTCCAGGCCCTGGCGCAGGAACGCGGTGATCTGCGGCCACACCGCGGTCGCCCGGTCCGCCTCCGGGTTGGTGCCCGGCACGTAGGCGCCGATCTCGACCAGCTCGCGCACGTCGCGGTGGGCGGCCATCATCCGGCGCAGCTCGGTGGCGTCCGACTTCTGCTGCGCGTCGGTGATCCGGTTGGCCACCCGGGAGATCGAGTCGAGGGCCTGGACACTGGGGAAGTGGCCGGCCGTGGCCAGCTTGCGGTCCAGCACCACGTGCCCGTCCAGGATCGAGCGGGCCGCGTCCGCGATCGGCTCGTTGTGGTCGTCGCCCTCGACCAGCACGGTGTACAGACCGGTGATGCTGCCGCGGGCCCCCGGCCCGGCGCGTTCCAGCAGGCTGGCGAGCATCGCGAAGACCGACGGCGGGTAGCCGCGGGTGGCCGGCGGCTCGCCGACCGACAGGCCGACCTCGCGCTGGGCCATCGCCGCACGGGTCACGCTGTCCATCATCAGCAACACGTCCTGGCCCTCGTCGCGGTAGTACTCCGCGATCCGGGTGGCCACCGCGCCGGCCCGCAGCCGCACCAGCGGTGGCGTGTCCGAGGTCGCGATCACCACCACCGAGCGGGACAGGCCCTCCGGCCCGAGGTCGTGCTCGATGAACTCGCGCACCTCACGGCCGCGCTCACCGACCAGGGCCACCACATTCAGCGCCGCCGAGGTGCCGCGGGTGATCATCGACATCAGCGTGGACTTGCCGACGCCGGAGCCGGCGAAGATGCCGATGCGCTGCCCGCGGCCGCAGGGGACGAGCGTGTCCAGCACGCGTACGCCGAGGGACATCGGCGCGTCGACCAGCTGGCGCTCCATCGCCGAGGGTGGGGCCGCCTCGATGCTGACCAGATCGCCGCGCAGTGGCGGGCCGCCGTCCATCGGGCGGCCCAGTCCGTCCAGGATCCGGCCGCGCAGATCGGGGCCGACCGCGACCCGCAGCGGGCCGCCGGTGCTGACCACCGGCGCACCGGTGCTGAGCCCGGCGATCGGGCCCAGCGGCAGGCAGGAGAGCCGGTCGCCGTCGAGCGCCGCGACCTCGGCGAAGATCGCCTCGGCGCCCTCGCCGATCCGCAGCAGCTCGCCGACCCGGGCCTCCAGGCCGCCGACGGTGACCCGCAGCCCGACCGCGCCGGTCACCTTGCCCCGGGACAGTGGCTGCGCGGCGGCGAGGGCGGCGTCGATGCGAGTGCGAAACAGATCGGTCACAAGCGGAGGGCTTCCCGGGCGCGCTGCACGGCCGCGGCGATGGACGCGTCGACGGTGGTGGAGCCGGTCTCCGCGGTCGCGTCGCCCGGACGCAGGCCCGGGTCGGGCCGCAGGTGCACGGGCCGTCCCCCATAGTTGTAGTCGGCGTCGGTTGCCGTGCCGACCAGACTCCGATAATCGTCCGGATGCAGGCTGACAACGATGTCGCCCTGGTCGGGGGCGGCCGCCATGGCCCGGCGCAGGGCGTCCGCGCCGCGGTGCCCGGGGTCGTCGACGGTGCGCCCGACGATCGCCTCGGCCAGCTCGAAAGCGTGCGCCAGCACCGCCTCCTGCAACTCCTGCATGGTCGGCATCAGCTGCGTCTCGAGTCCGGTGACCGCCCGCCCGAGCGCGTTCACCGCCTGCGCCAGCGACGCCGCCCGGCGCTGCTCGTGCGCGTGTTCCAGGGCGCGGGCCCGCTCGGCGGCCTCCGCGGCTTCCAGGGCGGCCGCCCGCCGGCCCTGCGCCCAGCCCTCGGCGTACCCGGCGGTTCTGGCCTGTTGTTTGGCTCTTTCCACCGGGGCGCTGTCCATCGGGGCCTCGCGGCGCAGGTCCACGCCGAAGGCCGCGGCGGCCGCCGAATCGGCGACCGAGCCGCGCAGCACCGGTGGGCGCTCCTCCGGATAGGGGCCCTCAGGCAATGAGTTCCTCCTGCTCGCCGCCGCGCTGGATCTCGATCTGGCCGGAGTCCTCCAGCGCGCGGATCACCGAGACGATCTTCTGCTGCGACTCCTCGACCATCTTGACCTTGACCGGGCCCATCAGGTCGATCTCCTCCAGCAGGTTCTCCCGGCCGCGCTCGGAGAGGTTGCCGGTGACCTTCTCGCGGACCTCGTCGTTGACGCCCTTCAGCGCGGTGGCCAGGTCGGACGGCTCCACCTGGCGCAGCACCAGCTGCACCGAGCGGTCGTCCAGGTTGATGATGTCCTCGAACATGAACATCCGCCGGCGGATCTCCTCGGCGATCTCCGGGCTGCGCGC
The DNA here is from genome assembly GCF_055586225.1 of Actinoplanes sp. NPDC051388. Lineage (NCBI taxonomy): Bacteria > Bacillati > Actinomycetota > Actinomycetes > Micromonosporales > Micromonosporaceae > Actinoplanes > Actinoplanes sp. NPDC051388. The sequence goes on from NZ_JBVJIP010000002.1 coordinate 792,485, forward strand.
CTCGAGCGCCTCCAGGATGAGCCGCTCGGTGGTGCGGTCGGCCCGGTTGATGATGTCCACCAACGGATCCAGACCACCCACTGTGGACAGTTCGTCGGGCTGCAGCACGGTGGAGAGCTTGCGCCGCAGGGCGACCTCGACCTGGCGGATGACGTCCGGCGAGGTGCGGTCCATCACTGCGATGCGGTGCGCGACGTCGCTCTGCACCTCCGGCGCGAGGCCGGAGAGGATCGAGGAGGCCAGGGCGGAGGGTACGTGGGCCAGCACCAGCGCGATCGTCTGCGGGTGCTCGTGCTGCACGTAGGACAGCACCTGACCCGGGTCGGCATGGCTGAGGAAGTTGAACGGGACGTCGTGCATGGACGCCTGCAGCCGGTCCAGGATCAGGTTCGCGCGTTCCGGCCCGAGGGACCCTTCGAGCAGCTCACGGGCATATTGCATGCCGCCGGCGCCGGCGTGCTTGGTGGTGGCGAGCGCATAGAACTCGTCGATCACGTCGCCGACCACTTCCGGCTCGAGCTTGCCCAGGCGCGCGATCTCGGCGGACAGCTCCTCGACCTCGGTTTCGGACAGGCTGGCCAGCACTCGGGTGGAGTACTCCTTGCCCATCCGCACCAGCAGGATCGCGGCCTTGCGCAGGCCGGTCATCGACGTCGTGCTCAATGCCGGTGTGGTCGTCAACGCGGTCCTCTCTCACCAACCAGGGGGTGGTTCCATCGAGCGCCGGCTTTCAAATTCGCGCTGTGTCACGCCAGGCCTCGAGGCGAATTTGGAAGTTGGCGACGGGTCAGCGACTCGCCCCGAGCCAGCCGCGCAGCAGCGCGGCCATCTCCTCGGGCTGGTCCTCGACCATCTGCTCGATCTCACGCTGGCGCTCGTCCATCGCCACCTCTTCGCGGCTCGGTCCCTCGATGGCCGGGCTGGGGATCGACGCGTTCAGCTCGGCGAGCCGTTGCGCCTCCAGCGCGGCCTGCATCTGCTCCAGGTGGGCGAGCTCGGCCGCGCTGAGCGACTTGCGCTTCTTGGCCCGCCGGCTGGCCCGCCAGGCGAGGAACAACAGGATGAGCACGACCAGCGCCATGCCGGCCGTCTTGTAGAGCGACTCCTTCTTGGCCGCCGTGTCCGCGGCGGCGGACTGGGCGAGGGCATCCTTGGCGGCCTGGGCGGCGGTGGTGTCGAACGGCATGGCCGCGACCGCGACCGAGTCGCCGCGGGTGGGATCGATGCCGGCCGCCACGCTGACCAGCTGCTGCACCTGGGCCGAGTCGACGGTCCCGGCGGTGGTCGCGTCCAGCAGCACGGCGACGTTCAGCTTCTTCACCGCGCCGGGAGCGCTCTTGCGGGTCTCGTTGACCTCGCCGACCGCGTTGTTGCGCACGGTGGTGCTGTTCTCGTACTGGTTGGCGCCGGAGGTGCTGGTGTTGCCGTTGGGCACCTGGATGTTGTCCGGGCCGAGCACGCCACCGGTGCCGGTGCCGTTCCCGTTGTTGTAGGCCTCGCGGCTGATGCTCTCCGAGAGCGCCGCCACCGACGGGTCCGAGGTGAACGTCTTGGTGGTCGTCTCGGTCTGGTCGAAGTCCAGCTCGGCGGTGGTGGTGACCACCGCGTGCCCGGGGCCGACGACGCTGTCCAGCATGTTCTGCAGCGAGGTGTTGAGCCGGTTCTGGAAGGACGCGGTCTGCGAGTCGGCGCCGCTGTCCCCGCCGGTGGCCACGGCCGCGCCGCCGCCGGTGGAGAGGATCTTGCCGTCCGCGCCGGCCACCGTGACCTGGGTCGGGTCGAGGCCTTCCACGCTGGAGGCGACCAGGTGCACGATCGCGGAGACCTGCTGGTTGGAGAGCGGCTTGCTGGCGGAGGACTGCACCAGCACCGACGCGGTGGTCTTGTTCTGGTCGTCCGCGAAGACGTCCTTCTGCGGGATGACCAGGTGCACGGTGGCGGCCTCGACGCCGTCGATCGCCTTGATGGTGTTGGACAGCTCGCCCTCGAGCGCGCGCTGGTAGTTGGTGTGCTGCATGAAGTCGCTGGTGGTGATGCCCTGCTGGTCGAGCAGCGCATAGCCGGTGTCGGACTCGCCGGGCAGGCCCTCACCGGACAGTTGCAGGCGCAGGTCGTAGACCTGGTCCTGGGGCACCAGGATGGTGGAGCCGCCGTTGGCCAGTTCATAGGACGTGCCGGTCTTCTGCAGCGACTCGACGATCGCGCTCGCGTCCTTGCTCGACAGGTTGCTGAACAGCGCGGAGTAGGACGGCGTCGACGCCCAGGTGGCGAAGAAGTAGCCGCCGATCGCGAGTGCGACCACCGCGAAGATGGTGACCGCCTTCTGCCCCGGGGTGAAGGACTTGAAGGCGTCGCCGGCCTTGCGGACGGGCGCGGGGAGACGGTCCGTCATTTTAGGCCTGCATCCTCATGATCTCCTGGAAGGCCTCCACCGCCTTGTTGCGGATGGCCATCGTCAGCTGCAGTCCGAGCTGCGCCTCGGTGGCGGCCATCGTGTACTGCGCCGGGTCGGCGAGAGTGCCGTTGGCGACCTGGGTGGCGAGGTCCGCGGACTTTGTCTGGGCCGCCTGCACGCTTTCCAAGCCGGCCGAGAGCATGCCGGCGAAGTCGGTGCCGGACGTGCCGCTGGTGGCCTGGGTGCCGGTGGCCCGCTGCGACTCGGCGACCTTGGTGATCGCGTCGACCGGAGAGAAGCCACCGACGGCACTGATCGGAGAGGTCATGATCAGCCCTTCCCGAGGTTGATGGCGGCGGTGTAGGAGTCACGGGCCCGGTCCACCACAGACAGGTTCGCCTGGTACGCCCGCTGCGCCATGATCATCTGCGCCATCTGGCTGCCCAGGTCGATGTCCGGCCGGCGGACGTAGCCCTCGCTGTCGGCCAGCGGGTTGTCCGGCTCGTAGGAGAGCTTGCCCTCGGCGCTGCCGTAGGCGATGCCGCCCACCTCGGCGCCGTTGCCGTCCTGCGCCTCCTGGGCGATGACGTAGCGGGCCTGGAAGGCGTTCTCGGAGGTGCGGGTGACGTTGTCGACGTTGGCGATGTTGTCGGAGACGGCGTCCAGCCACTTGCGGTAGACGGTGACGCCGGTGCCGGCCACGCCGATCGCGTTGAAGGTGCTCATCTAGGTCAGGCCCCCTTGATCGCGTCGCGGATCAGGCCGTACTTGCCGTCGAGTGCACGCAAGGTCAGCTGGTACCGCATCGTCGTGTCGATGTGCGAGAGCGTCTCCTCGTCGAGGTTGACGTTGCTGCCGTTCAGGCGCGTCGGCTCCAGCGAGTTGGACACGCTCGGCGTGACCGATGCGGGCGACTGGCCGTGAGAGACGGCGCTGGTCAGCGCCTCCTCGAACTTGACCTTACGGGCCTGATATCCCGGCGTCTCGATGTTCGCGATGTTGTCCGCGATGGCGGTCTGGCGGGCGCTGAGGCCGGCCACGGAGACCTTGAGTGATGCGGTGGACACGTCGTTGAACACGGCAGGTACCTCTCGTCGAACAGGTCGCCGGTCCGTGGCGGTTCGTTGAGCGATCCGTCGCTCGTACCATCCGATTCGACTGCTGGAGGATTCCGCTGAGGGTCAAACGGTTGCCGTGAGGTTGTTAGCGGAAAAGTCTCACATCGCGCAGTCGAGGTAGACGGGGCGCTTGACGGCCTCGCCGGTCTCGATGCGGGCGCCCATCGCCAGTTGCTGCCGGGTGGCGACCATCCGGCGGGCGATCTCCTCGGCGGCGCGCAGCTGGCGGGTCAGGATCTCGTCGGCCCGGGGACGCAGCTCGAGCGGCAGGGCGCCGAGCTCGGTCGGCGGCTTCCACAGGTCGGCCGGCGCGTACTCGGCGTTGCGGTGTTCCTCGGACAGCATCGCCTCGGCCGCCGCGACGTCGATTTCCATCTCGTCCAACGCGGCAACCCAGGCACTTCGCCAGTCCTCAGTCACTCCGGCAACCCTTCCCGACTCGGTTAGCTGCCGGCCTGCGCCGCGGCGGCCTCACGCCACGCGTCGCGGAGCGGCTCGACCAGCTTGCGGCAGGCCGCGACCCGGTCGGCGTCCCGGCCGACGTTCGCGCCGATCAGTTCGGTGAGCAGGAAGCCGTACAGGTTGGCCAGGCCGGCCGCGCCGGACCAGGCGTCCAGGTCGAGGGTGGTGCGCAGCTCCAGGATGATCTCCTGGGCGTGGGTGAGCTTGTCCGCTGCCTGCTCGCGATTGCCCGCACGCAGCGCGGTCTCACCGTGGGTCAGATCCATCACCAGGCGGTCGTAGAGCATGACCAGCAACTTGCCGGGCGAGGCAGTGTTGATCGAGTCCGCCAGATATCGGTCACGCAGTGCGGAAGAAGACATCAAGTTCCTCTGCTCGTAGCGATCAGCCGAGCTGGCTGGACAGGTATGAGGACTGCGACTTGAGGTTGCTCAGCGAGGTCTCGAGAGCCGCGTACTGCTTCGTCAGCGTCGTGCGGCGCTGCTCGAGGCGGATGTCCCAGTTGTCGATCTGCGCGTTCATCGAGTCGATCAGCGACTTGCGCCCGGTGACGGCGGCGGTGATGTTCTCGGTCTGCTTCTTGGCCAGCGCCTCGAAGGTGTCCGCCATGGCGATGCCGGCCGTCTGGATCTTGGCTGGATCGGCGGCGTATGCCGCCTCGAAGTCGGCCTTCTTGAAGCTGAGCGTGCCGTCCTTCTCCAGTTGCACACCCATCTTGCTGAGGCTGCCGATGTCCGCCTGGCCCTGGCTGACCGCGCTCAGCACGGTCTGGCTGATCTGCCGGACCATGAAGTCACCGGTGAGCGCCGAGCCCTTGCCGGTCGCCGCGTCGTACTTGGTCTGCTTGGTGACCTCGCTCAGAACCGCGTTGGCGGCGTCCACCATCGCCTTGATCTTGTCGGCCATGCCGCCGGTGTCGGAGGTGACCGAGATGTTGACGCCCGTCTCCTCCTTGGTGGCGGTGAGCGTCACGCCACTCATCAGGTTCGTGAACGTGTTGCTGCTGCTGGTGACGGAGTAACCGCCGTCCTCCTCAGCGCCGCCGACCTGCAACTGCGCGTCCTGCGCCGCGACCGCGGTCTTCGTCTCGAAGTCCACACCACTGAGGGTGAAGCCGTTCTCCACACCGGTCTTGGTCGAAGTGAGCTGCAGCACGCTGTCGCCGGTGCTGGTCTTGACGACCGACGCCTTGACACCGATGCCGGCATTGTTGATCGCGTCCGACACTCCCTGCGCGGTGTGGTCGCCGGCCAGGTCGATGGTGACCGGGTCACCGGCACCGACGGTGATCTCGAAGGAGTCGCCCGAGGTGATGTCCGCTGCGGAGTCGACGCGAGCGGTGGAGACCTGCGCCTTGGCGAGCTTGACCACGTCGAAGGTGAGGCTGCCGGTCTGGGTGCTGGTCACGCCGGGGGTGGCCGCCGCGGTGACCGCGGTGGACGAGGAGGTGGGCTTGATCGACCGCCAGGTGGAGAGCTGGCTCAGGTCGTCGGCTGCGGTCTTGAGGGCGGCGAGTTTGGTGTTGACCGACTGGTAGGACGTCACGACGGACTGCGCGTTGGACACCTTGGTCTGGAGGCGCGTCTGCGGAGCCGCCTCGATCTGCATCAGCTGGCTGATCATCGTGGAGGTGCTCATGCCGCTGACGAGGCCGTCGACAGTGGTAGCCACGGACGTCCCCTTTCTGCCGGTCGTGCGCTGGTAGAGAAGATGCTGCGAAGAAGATGTGAGGAGGGCGGCCGGCGCCGTCTGCCAGCCGCCCTCAACCTGTTCGGTCGTGCGAGGTGTTCAGTTAGTTGCTACCGGTTGCTGTTGGGTAGCCGAGTCGGGACTTGGCTCAGCGGAGCAGCGAGAGCACGTTCTGCGAGGCCTGGTTGGCCTGCGACAGCATCGACGTGCCGGCCTGGGTCAGGATCTGGCTCCGGGTGAAGGAGACCATCTCCTGCGCCATGTCGGTGTCCCGGATGCGGGACTCCGACGCCGACAGGTTCTCCACGGCGACGTTGAGGTTGTTGATGGTGTGCTCGAACCGGTTCTGGTAGGCACCGAGGTCGGCGCGCTGGTCGGAGACCGTCTGGATGGCGTCGTCGAGCGTGCCGATGGCGCCGGACGCGTCCGTCTCGAGGTCGAGAACGTCGGTGCCCAGAGCCGTGGCGCTTACCTCACCGATGTCGATGGTCATCGTCTCGCCGCTGTTGGCGCCGACCTGGAATTCGCCGCTGTAGTTGCCGTCCAGCAGCTTGTTCTTGCCGAACGAGGTGGTGGTGCCGATCCGGTCGAGCTCCTCGTTCAGCTGGGCGAACTCCTTCTGCGCAGCACCCTTGGCGTCGTCATCGTTGGCGCCGCCGTTGGCCGCCTGCACCGACAGGTCACGCATGCGCTGCAGGATGGAGTGCACCTCGTTCAGGGAGCCCTCAGCGGTCTGCGCGACGCTGATGCCGTCCTGGGCGTTGCGGACCGCGACCTTGAGGCCACCGACCTGGGAGCGGAGGCCCTCCGAGATGGAGAGGCCGGCCGCGTCGTCCGCCGCCCGGTTGATCCGGAAACCACTGGACAACTTCTCCAGCGACTTCGACATCTGCCCGTCGGTGATCGACAGGTTCCGGTAGGAGTTCTGCGCGGCGATGTTCTGGTTGATGCGAAGACCCATTTGATTTTCCTCCTTGAGTGCGGGTCCGATCCCGGCTCATCCGTGAACCGTTGGCTTACGCCCTGAGTGATCGGCCGATTGCTGAGAGTCATGAGAAGTATCCGAGACTTGTTCGCACCTGTTCTCGAAACGAGAAAAAACGGTGCGCACCGACCTGCAACCGAATGGGCCCCAAATCCTCAGAGTCGTATGTCGATTGCCGACCTGTCCGGTGAGCGGTGGATAACCCCGTGACCGAAACGGAAGACGGAGGACCGGCGTGAGCCTGACCGACCTGTCCAGCGTCCTGTGGCGATCTCGCGAGTTGCTCGAGCTGCTGCTGTTCAAGCTGGAGGAGGAGCAGCTCCTGCTCGCCGCGAACCGGTCGCGCTGGCTGGCACACGCCACCCGCGAGGTCGAAGTGGTGCTGGAGCAGATCCGGCAGACCGAAGTGGCCCGCGCGGCCTACGCGCAGGCCGTGGCGGTCGAGCTGGGCCTGCCGGCCGAGGCGTCGCTGGGCCAGATGGCCGACGCCGCGCCGTCGCCCTGGTCCGAGCTGCTGCACCAGCACCGCAAGGCGTTTCTCACGCTGACCTCCGAGATCAGCGGCATGGCCGAGGCCAACCGGGACCTGCTCACCGCGGGGCAGCGGGCAGCTCGCGAAACAATGCTCGCGTTTGCCGGAACCGTGGAAACGTATGGCCGGCAGGGACAGACCGTCACCGGCGGCCTACGCCGCCCCAGCCTGGTGGACGAGGCGATCTGATGGCAAGCAGCTTCGGGGGCATCAACACCGCACTGACCTCGCTCTACGCGCAACGTCGCGCCCTCGACGTCACGGGTCAGAACATCGCGAACGCGAACACCGAGGGCTACACCCGGCAACGCGCCGAGATGCAGTCCCAGGTCGGTTCGCTCTCGGCGGCGATGTACGCGAAGACCGACGGCCTGGGCACCGGCGTGGCGGTCTCCGACGTGCAGCGACTGCGGGACGAGTTCCTGGAGAACCGGGGTCGCGCCGAGCACGGCAAGAGCTCCTACCTGACCACGCAGACCGCGGCGTACTCCGCGATCGAGGACGTTTTCGCCGAGCCCAGCGACACCGCGCTGGCGGCACAGCTGCATGACATGTGGGGCGGCTGGAACGACGTCGCGAACAACCCGCAACTGGCGGCCACCCGGTCCACGCTGATCCAGCAGGCCTCGACCGCCGCGGACGGGCTCAACTCCGCGCACAGCGCACTCGCGGCACAGTGGTCCCAGAACCACACGCAGCTGTCCGCCTATGTCAGCGAGGTCAACACCGCGGCGGACACCGTGGCCCAGCTGAACGACAGCATCGTCAAGGCGAAGGCCTCCGGGCTGACCGTCAACGAACTCGAGGACCGGCGCGACCTGCAGGTGATGCGGCTGTCCGAGCTGACCGGCGCGAGCGCCTCGGCCCGGCAGAACGGCGCGGTCGACGTCTTCGTCGGCAACTCCACACTGGTCAGTGAGTTCACCACGCGCAAGCTGGAGGTTTCCGGCGCCGCCCGGCTGGACGACCAGGGCGTCGACCCGATGACCCTGCGCTGGGCGGACACCAAGACCCCGGCGCAGGCCGGTGGCGTGATGGGCGCGATGGCCGACACCATGACCACCATCATCCCGGCCATCTCGGACGCGCTCGACTCGGTGGCGAAGAACCTTGCGGACAGCGTGAACGCGTTGCACAGCAGCGGATTCAGCCTGGACGGCACCACCGGACTGGACTTCTTCGACAGCAGCACCGGCGGCCCGATCACAGCCGGCACGATCCGGCTCGCGGTCACCGACCCGGACCAGGTGGCGGTATCCGACGCGCCGGGCACGATGAACAACGCGATCGCCGATCAGCTGGCCGACCTCGGCGAGTCGATCGAGGGCCCGGACCGCGAATATCAGGCCATGATCGGCCAGCTCGGCGTGGCCGCACAGGCATCGGGCCGGCGTGCCGAGATCCAGGCCACCGTCACCGAGCAGGTGGACGCGTCCCGGGAGGCGCAGTCCGGCGTCAACCTCGACGAGGAGATGACCAACCTGCTCACCTACCAACGCGGTTACGAAGCGGCGTCCCGCGTGCTGACCACCATCGACTCGATGCTCGACCAGCTCATCAACCGCACCGGCCTGGTCGGAAGGTAAAGGGGTAACAGGACATGGCGATCGGCGGCAGAGTCACCGAGGGCAGCATCCACACCCGGGTGCTGGCCAACCTTCAGCGGAACATCGCGAAGGGCGAGAAGATCCAGCAGCAGCTCTCCAGCGGCAAGACGATCAACCGGCCGTCGGACTCGCCGACCGGCACGGTCTCGTCGCTGCAGTTGCGCGGCGAGGTGCGAGCCAGTCAGCAGTACTCGCGCAACGCGGACGACGGCCTGGGCTGGCTCGGCACTCTGGACGACACGCTCTCCACCTCGTCCACGCTGATCAACCGGGCCCGCGACCTGACCGTCCGCGGCCTCAACGCCGGGGCCATCGACCAGCAGGCCAAGGATGCGCTGGCGTCCGAGATTGATCAGATTCGCGAGTCGTTGATCGGCTATGCGAACACCAAGTATCTGGATCGTCCGGTGTTCGGCGGCACGACCGCCGGCGAGGTCGCCTATACGCCCGACGGCAGCTTCGTCGGCGACGACGGGCAGACCACGCGGACCGTCGGCGCCGGCTCCAAGGTGCGGGTGGACAGCTCTGGACCGGATGCGTTCGGCGAAGGGGACACCCAGCTCTTCACGGTGCTGAAGAACATTTCGGACGGCCTTCGGGACGGAGACGGCACGGCCGTGAGCACTAACCTCGACAAGCTCGACACCGCCAGCAATCTGCTGAAAACCACTCTTTCGGATGTTGGTGCTCGATACAATCGCCTTGAGCAGATGAAGCAGTCCGCACAGGATCGATTGCTGACCGTGACGTCGCAGCTGTCCGATATCGAGGATGTCGACCTGCCGAAAACGATCATGGAGATGCAGCTTCAGCAGACCTCGTACCAGGCAGCTTTGGCCGCCTCGGCCAAGGTGATCCAGCCCTCGCTCATCGATTTCTTGAGGTGACCATGAGCAGCACACAGGCAGTGTCCCGACCGATCGAGGAACGAATGATCACGTCGATCCCCACGATCCACCTGGCCGCGCCGATGCCCGGCTTCCCGGCCCACCGGCGGTTCGCCCTGGTGCGGCTCAACGAGGAAGGCCTCCTCTACGCCTTCACCTCGCTGGACAACCCGGAGCTCCGCTTCCTGGTCGTCCCGCCGGACCCGTTCTTCGACGGCTACACCCCGGAGATCCCGGACGAGTCGCTGGCGCTGCTGGGCTACCCCGACGCCAACGACCTGATCACCATGCTGGTGATCACCGCGGACCGGGACGCCACCGCCGCCAACCTGATGGCGCCGATCGTGATCAACACGGTCAACCGGATGGCGTGCCAGGTCGTGCTGGCCGGCTCCGAGATGCCGGTGCGCGCGATCCTGTCCAAGAAGGACTAGACACCCGGGCAAGCATCGGTCCTGTCCACGGATGGAAAGGGGCTGCGGGTGCTCGTGCTGACCAGACGGGCCGGCGAAAGCGTGATGATCGGCGACGACGTCGTGATCACCGTGCTGGAGGCCCGGGGTGATGTGATCAGGCTCGGCATCCAGGCGCCCAAGGACGTTCGGGTGCACCGCGAAGAGGTCTATCGCGAGCTCCAGGAGGCCAACCGCGCGGCGGCATCGCCGACCGATGAGGTGGTCGAGGAGTTGACCCGCACGCTGCGGCCGCCGGCCGAGTGAAGCACCGCAAGAGAAAGCGCCCCGCCGGATCGCCGGCGGGGCGCTTCTTGCCCGGGAGCCGGTCAGCCCAGCGGGGCCTTGCGGGCGATCATGAACCGGATCGGGTCGGTGGCGTTGGCCTTCGTGGCCGGCGTTCCGGTGTGGACCTCGAAGTGCAGGTGCGGGCCGGACGACGAGCCGGACGTGCCGACATTTCCGAGCAGCTGTCCGGTGACCACGTTCTGGCCGACCACCACGGACGGCTTGCGCACCAGGTGGCAGTAGCGGGTCACGTAGTTGAGCACGTGCTGCACCTCGACGTACCAGCCGCATCCGGAGATCGAGCGGCTGCCGTCCACGTCGCAGTTGTTCGTGGAGGCGTTGCACACCACGCGGATCACGGTGCCGGACGAGGCGGCCCGGATCGGGGTGTTGCGCGCGGCGCCCAGGTCGACGCCGTCGTGCGCCGGGCGGACCGTGGTGCGGAAACCGCTGACCAGGCTCGCCTTCACCGGTTGTGTCCAGGTGCGCGGCGCGGTCACAGCGTTCGGGCAGGTCGGGATCGGGAACTTGGCGCGGTCCACATATGCGTCGGAGACCCAGTAGCCGTTGATCAGCTTGTCCCAGAGGTTCGTGGTGCGCACCGTGCCGGCCACGGTCTGGGTGCCGCGGACCTGGCAGATGATCAGGAGCCGGTTGGTGTCCGGCAGACGTCCGGTCGTCGCGGCCGAGGAGGACGGCAGGGTGCGCATGTTGAGCCCGGTGCCGCCGGTCTTCACGTATCCGGTGCCGGCCACCTTTTCCGCGGCCACGGCGGGTGCGCTCGCGGCGAGGGTGGTGCCGACCATGCCGACGACAGTGAGCAGGGCGAGGGCGATGCGGCGCTGATGTCGGGCCTTCATGTGTTTCCTTCCCTGGCACGCGGACGCGTGCTCTCCGGGACAGGCTGCCGAGCGTGGGATGCCGGCCGGGGTGCGCCGCAAGTGCAGATGAGTTGCGGACCTAATCCACCAAAACGGCCATGAATGAGCGGGCAGCGCTGAAAGATTGGGGGTACCCGGCAATGCTCGTTCCCGAGGAGACACAGATGTCGCGATTGGCCGAACTCGGTGTTGCCAAGCGTCTTGGCCTTATCGTGCTGAGCGGCATGGTGGCGCTGATGGCGCTGTCGATCATCACGTGGCTGGGCCAGCGCGAGACGGTGAGCCAGGCGGAGAACGTGCGCCGCCTGGAGGCCGGACTCGCCACGCTGAACCACCTGGACACCCGGCAGTCCGAGCTGAAGGTGGACATGTACCGGTCGCTGCTCGGCCAGGACATGTCCGGCGACGTCGCGGACGACGTGGTGTCGGCGACCGAGGCCGCCGACGCGGTGACCGCCGCCGGACTGCCCGCCGGCCTCGCCGCCGGGCTGGCCGACCTGCGGCCCGACATCGACTCGTTCGGCACCTTCGCGGCCGACTTCGTGAAGACCGCGATGACCGACCGGAACGCCGCGCTGGCGAACATCGACGAGATCCCCGAGCGCAACAACATCTCGGACGACAAGATCGACGCACTCAAGGAGCAGCTCGAGGCGGACATCACCACCGAGCGCTCGGACATGGCCGCCGCGGTCAGCCGCACTCGGTGGCTCACCCAGGGCATCGGCATCCTCGGCGCGCTGCTGCTGATCGGCTTCTCCGTACCGGTGGCCCGCTCGATCCTGCGCCCGGTGCGCCGCCTCGGCCTGGTGATCGACGCGCTCGGCGCGGGCGACCTGACCGCCCGCAGCGGGATCACCGCCCGCGACGAGGTCGGCCGGATGGCCGCCGGGCTCGACGGCGCGCTCGACTCGATCCGCACATCGCTGGCCGGCATCGGCGCGAACGCGGACACCCTGGCCAATTCGGCCGCCCAGCTCTCCTCGGTGGCCGGCCGGATCGCCGACGCGGCCAACGACACCGACCTGCAGAGCACCTCCGCCTCCGCCGAGGCCGAGGAGATCTCGCGCAACGTGCAGACGGTGGCGGCCGGCTCCGAGGAGATGGGCCTGTCCATCCGCGAGATCTCCAGCAACACCAGCGAGGCCGCGCAGATCGCCGCGGTCGCGGTGTCCGAGTCGGCGCGGGCCACCGAGACGGTCCGCCAGCTGGGCGACTCGTCGGTGGAGATCGGCAACGTGATCAAGCTGATCACCTCGATCGCCGAGCAGACCAACCTGCTGGCGTTGAACGCGACGATCGAGGCGGCCCGGGCGGGTGACGCGGGCAAGGGCTTCGCGGTGGTCGCGTCCGAGGTGAAGGATCTGGCGCAGGAGACGGCGCGGGCGACCGAGGACATCGGCGCCCGGGTCACCAAGATCCAGCAGGACACCAGCGGGGCGGTCGAGGTGATCAGCCGGATCAGCGAGGTGATCGCGAAGATCAACGACTACCAGACGACGATCGCCAGCGCGGTCGAGGAGCAGACCGCGACCACCGCCGAGATGAGCCGCAGCATCAGCGAGGTGGCGTCGGGCAGCAGCCGGATCGCCGCGAACATCTCGGACGTCTCGAACGCCAGCGCCAGCGCGGTGCAGGGCGTGAACCAGACCCGGGAGGCCAGCGGCGAGGTCGCCCGGGCCGCCGAGGAACTGCGTACCCTCGTCGGCGCTTTCAAGATCTAAAATCTGATACTCACCTGCACCGGCGGCAAACCTCGCTTCACAACACCGGCGTCCGACTCTTAGGCCCAGACGAGAAGAGCTCGTCACGTGAGCCGGGAGCGGGATCGTGGGCGCAGAGCAGGAAACCATCACGGGTACGAGCAGCCTCGACCTGACCGTGGACGCGCACGTGCACACCGGCTTCGCGGCCGGCCGGGACAGCGTCGGCGTGGTCGTCTCGGCCGCCGACCGGGCCGGTCTGACCGCGGTCACCTTCGCCGACCAGGTCGGCCGGGACACCACCTGGCTGCCGGCGTACGCCGATGCCATCCGCCGGGCCCGCCGCCGCACCGAACTCACCCTGCGCATCGCCGCCGAGGTCGAAGTCGTCCAGCCGGACGGCTGGCTGGCCTGGCCGTCCGCCGACCTGGGCCACCTCGAGGCGCTGTCGGTCGCGGTCAGCCACCTGCCCACCGACGACGGACCGCTCGGCCACCGCGAGGTCCGGTCGATGCTGGCCGCCGGCGAGCTCGCCGAGGCGCAGGTCGCCGAGATCCTGATCAGCGCGACGGTCAACGGCCTCGAGCGCGCTTCCCGCTATGTGCCCACCCAGCTCGCCCGGCCGCTGAGCCTGCTCGCCCAGGTCGGCATCGAGGACGCGGCGCTCACCACCGAGGCGCTGGACCGGCTGGCCGACGCGTGCCGGGCCACCGGCACCGCGGTCGAGGTCAGCGAGGCGTGGCGGAGCCCGTCCCCGCGGATGGTGGGCCGGCTGCGGGAAGCCGGAGTGCCGTTGGTCGCCGCGAGTGACGCCCGGTACGCCGCCGAGGTCGGCCACTGGCAGTACCTGCGCCGGGTCTGAGAGATTTCGAACGCGAGCCGTGCTTGCCTACGTACTCTCTGTCACATGAGTCTGGTTCAGCAAACCATCGAGGTCGGCGCCCCGCTGCACACGGTCTACGAGCAGATCGCCGCGTTCGAGAACTACCCGCGCTTCATGACCGGGGTCGAGCAGGTCGTGCCGATCGGCGGCAACCGCACCCACTGGGTGATGGACCTGGACGGCAAGCGGCGGGAGTTCGACGCGCAGATCACCGAGCTGTCCCTGGACGAGCGCGTGTCCTGGGCCACCACGGAGGGCCCGCGGCTGAGCGAGACCATCACCCTGCGGCCGGTGGGCGAGACCCGCACCCAGGTGGTGGCGCAGCTCGACGCGGACATCGCCTTCCTGATGCCCAGCGACCGGCACGGTCAGGAGACGCTGACCAAGCGCCTGAAGCACGACCTGGTGACGCTCAAGGGCCTGGTGGAGGGCGGGGTCGGCGTGGCACCTCTGGGCGGCGTGAGCTCCAAGCAGCTGTCCGCGCGGATGGGCGGCGGGGTCACGGTGTCCCCGGCCACCATCGCCGAGCGGATCAAGCGGCGCACGCCGGAACCGCACCCGGGCACCGGCTGGGGCACCGGCGCGGGCACCGAGAGCGGCAGCGCGCCGATGGGCGGAACCACGCCGGTTCGGGACGGCTGGGGCGACGGCATGATCAATGAGGAGGACCGCGGGAGCGCGCACGACTACTGATGGGCGTGGGCTCAAAGCGGTAAAAATTGCGTTAGAAGCTCCTCAGTCGGCTTGCAAAGACCCGAGCCGACTAGCAAGTTAACAGCGTGCAACGCATACCCCTGCGGGAGATCCGCGACCGAACCGTCAAGACGCGTGACGCCTGGTGGACCGTCCTGCTGGTCGATCCGCTGGCGTTGCGCCTGGTCCGGCTCGTCTACCCATATCGGTGGATCACCCCGAACCTGCTGTCGTTCGGCGCGTTCCTGTTCGGGCTCGGGGCGGCCGCCTGCTTCCTGCTGCAGGACCACGGCTGGCTGGCGCTCGGAGCGTTGCTGTTCCACCTGAGCTTCGTGATCGACTGCATGGACGGCAAGATCGCCCGGCTGAACGGCACCGGCACGATCTTCGGCGTCTGGTTCGACTTCATCTTCGACCGGGTGCGGGTCGTGCTGTGCACGGTCGCGCTGATGGGCGGGCAATACGCCAAGACCGGCGAGATCGGCTACATCTGGCTGGCCGCCGGGGTGATCACGCTCGACCTGTTCCGCTACCTCAACGGATCGCAGATGGGCAAGATCAAGCTCTCGATGCGGGAGCGGCTGGCCGAGGCGCGCGGGGTGACCGAGGTGGCCGCGCCGGTCGACGACGAGGGCGAGACGCAGGAGCGCACCGCGGCGCCGGCCCCGGCGGACGCCGACGCGAGCGTTTACGTACGTTTCCGCAACTACCTGCGCCGCGGACGCATCCGCACTCACCTGTTCAGCGGCGTCGAATACGAGATGACGGTGTTCATCATCGGCCCGCTGCTCGGCCTGGTGTTCTGGACCTCGATCGCGGCCGGCGCCCTGCTGCTGCTCTTCGAGGCGCTGCTGGTGGCCCGGCTCTATCAGCTGACCAGGCGCTTCCCGGCGCAGCTGGCCAAGGCGGAGCGCGAGGGCGAGAAGCTGCGGGCGGCCGCGGCTACTGCTGAGGACCCGACACCGACGCCGACTCGAGTGTGACGATCAGCTGGGCGCCGCGCGGGTCGCCCGGCTCGTACCGGACCGATCCGCCGTTCGCCTCGACCAGGTGCCGCACGATGAACAGCCCGAGGCCGGACCCGCGCATGAACCGGTCGAACAGGTGCGGCAGCAGGTCGGCTGGGATGCCCGGGCCGCGATCCCGCACGGTCAGCTCGACCGCGTCGGCGCGCCGCTCGGCCCGGATCTCGATCGGCGCCTCGCCATAGGTGAGGGCGTTGCTCAGCAGGTTCTGCGTGACCGCCTGCAGGTGGCCGCGGTCGGCCAGGGCGGAGACGTCCTCGGGCACGTCGACGGTCACCACGCCCTGGTTCGCCCCGCCCTGGTTCGCCCCGCCCTGGTTCGCCCCGCCCTGGTTCGCCCCGCCCTGGTTTGCCAAGCTCGCCGCCACCACCGACTCGACCACCTCGAGCAGCGGCACCGGGGTGCGCCTTGCGGTCACCGCGCCGGTGTCCAGCCGGAACAGCAGCTGCAGGTCGTTCATCATCTTGATCAGCCGCTGGGTGTTCCGATCGATCTTGGTGGCCAGTTCCTTGCGGATGTCGTCCGGCAGGTCCGACCAGTCCGCGGCGAGCAACTCGGCCAGGCTGGCGATCGAGCTGATCGGCTGGGCCACGTCGTGGGTCAGCATCGAGGTCAGATCGTTCTTGAAGGCCAGCGCGGTCTCCAGCCGGGTGTTCGACTCGCGCAGTTGCTCGTTGCCGCGCAGCAGCTCGTCGGCGTGCGCCCGGATCGCCTCCTCGTCGCGCTTGCGGTCGGCGATGTCGACGTAGGTGGCGACGTATGCCCGCGCCGAGCCGTCCGCGGCCGGCACCGCGGCCATGGTGGCCAGCACAGGCACTTCGGTCCCGTCCCGGCGCCGCACCGACCAGTCCCCGGTGCCGGTCGGCGGCAGCTCTTCCGGCCGGGTGCCGAGCGCTTCCTCCGGCGGGTGCCCGGTCAGCTCGTGCCACCGCCGGTTCACGTCCAGCACCCGGTAGTTGGCGTCCAGCACCATCACGGCCTCGTTCATCGACTGCAGCATCGTGGCCGAGAACTCCTGCGCCCGGGCGAGCTCGGCGACCAGTTCGCGCTGCCGCCGGTCGGCCGCCTCCAGGGACCGGATCAGATAGGCCACCAGGGCCAGCACGGCCAGCGCGGCGAGGATCGCGCCGGTGCTGATCGCGGCCACGGGGCGGCTGATCCCGGTGCGCACGGCCAGGGCGCTGACCAGCGCGGCGAGCACCGGAAGAGCGATCACCACGGGCAGCAGCCGCCGGATCGTGGTGCCCGGGCCGGCCGCCGCCGAGGTGCGCAGCGGGCCCGCCTCGGGCCGGGCCAGCACCGCACCGGTGGTCAGCGTGAGCAGGGCGCCGGCCAGGTAGGGCGACATCAGCTCGCCGGGACCGCTGCCGTCCGGGAAGGTCGGCGCGAACATCCGGGGGACCAGGGCGACCAGCGCGATGATGGCCGCGCCGGCCAGCAGCGGGTCGGCCACCCGGAAGCGGACCGTACGGTCGGAGCGCGCGGGCAACCGCAGGTCGAGGGTGCCGAGTGCGGCCGCGGCGAGCACCAGCGCGACCCCGGCGGCGGGGTGCGAACGCAGGGCCAGGCTGCCGACCAGGCCGGCCGCCGCGGCGAGCAGATGTCCGGTGACCCGCACGGAGAACCGGCGATGCGGGAGGACGGCCAGCACGAGCGCGAGCCCGGCGGGCAGCAGGGCCGGCGCCGGGCTCGGGTCGATGGTGGAAACGGGGAGGCCGACGGCGCCGTACAGAGCCGTCACGACACCGGCGCACCCGGCGCCGAGCCGCGACAACCTGCTCACATCGTGCGCCGCGATCTGCACCGCCGCTCCCTCTGAGGCAGGGCAAATTGCCCCAATAGTGAGGTAGCGATCATATCGCGGCAGATGCCGTCAAGACGGAGTTACTGGGCGGCACCCGACCACTCGAAGCCCTCTTCCACGCGGGCCGTCGTCGCCAGCCGGGCCAGCTCGGCGCCGTGCTTGTTGGCGTGGTGGCCGCAGAAGGCCAGGGTGCCGGTCGGCATGGTGACCTCGATCTTGGCGGCAGCGCCGCAGCTGTCGCACCGCTCGGTCAGCTCGGGGACGGTCGCGATCTCGGGAGTGCTCAGCAGCGCGGACATCATCGCTCTCCTACTTCGTGGCGGTGCGGCGGTCCTGACAGCGGGTACTTCGGCCTTCCCTGGCATCGACTTAGCTCTTCGTGGTGGACCCGGCCCCGGTGCAACCCAGGCGCAACCCGGACGGTCCCGAGGAGGCTCCGCCACGTCCACAACATTGCCCCAAGAGTGACTCCGGCATGCGCACCCGAGGGGGTGACATGCGTCGCCGGAGCCGACAGAGGGGACTCGTATGACTCGCATCCACGGCCGGCGTCGCGCCGCCCGCTTCGTGCTGACCGCCGGCGTCGCCGCCGCGGCCGCCGTCACCGGCATCGCCGGCTCGGCCGCCGCCGGCACACCCGCCGCGCTGCCGATCGGCACGATCCTGGACGCCGGCGCCTCCGTGGCGATCGCGGACAGCTACATCGTCACCTTCCAGCCCGGCACCCGGGCGGCCGACGTGCCGGCCGCCGCCGAGCGCCTGGTCCGCAAGTACGGCGGCCGGGTGGAGGACAGCTACACCTCGGCGCTGACCGGTTTCCACGCCACCATGACCCGCACCCAGGCCCGCCGGCTCGCGGCGAATCGGGCGGTCCGCTCGGTCGAGCAGGACGCCAAGGTCACCGGCGAGGACGTGCAGAGTGCCCCGACCTGGGGCCTGGACCGGATCGACCAGTCGGCGCTGCCGCTTTCCAAGACCTACACCTACCGCAGCTCGGCCGGCGTCACCGCCTACGTGCTGGACACCGGCATCAAGATCTCGAACAAGGACTTCGAGGGGCGCGCCCGGGCCGGCTTCGACGCGATCACCAAGAACGGCAAGGCGGACGACTGCAAGGGCCACGGCACCCACGTCGCGGGCACGATCGGCGGCGCCAAGTACGGCGTGGCCAAGGATGTCAAGCTGGTCGCGGTGCGGGTGCTCGACTGCTCCGGCAGCGGGTCGTACTCGGCGATCATCGCGGGCGTCGACTGGGTGACGAAGAACGCGGTCAAGCCGGCCGTCGCCAACATGAGCCTCGGCGGCACCACCAGCACCACATTGAACAACGCGGTGCAGAAGTCGATCGCGGCCGGCATCACCTATGCGGTGGCAGCGGGCAACGACGACAGGGACGCGTGCAAGCAGTCGCCGGCCAGCCTGCCGGACGCGATCACCGTGGCCGCGACGGACAGCACGGACACCCGGGCGAGTTTCTCCAACTACGGCACGTGCGTGGACATGTTCGCGCCGGGCGTGCGGATCACCAGCGCCTCGTACAAGTCGGACACCGGCACCGCGACCATGAGTGGCACCTCGATGGCCAGCCCGCACGTGGCCGGCGCGGCCGCGCTGGTGCTCGCCGCCAACCCGTCCTTCACCCCGAAGCAGGTCCGCGACGCGTTGGTGGAGCACGCCTCCACCAGGGTGCAGGGCAAGGCGGGCAGTCCGGCGAAGCTGCTGAACACGGCCTGGTTGAACTAAACGGGCCCCCTCACCGCCGTCTACGGATAGCGTGATTTATCGGATTGATTGACCTCTCGTCGGCGCTTCCTGAAACGGAATACCGACGCATACCAGGTCATAAAGGACAAGGGGGCCCCATGTCGGAGGTGTCTGATTACCGTCCGACAGTTCTCGTCGTCGACGACGAAGAGGATCTGCGGGACATCATGCGGCGCATGCTCGAACGTCGCGGTTTCGACACGTTGGTCGCGCCCGACTCGGAGACCGCGATCGCGACCTGTCATGATCACGACGGGGTGATCGACGTCCTGGTCACGGATCTGGGCCTGCCCGGCGCCTCCGGCGGCGAGCTGTCCCGGGCGGCCACCGCGGTGCGGCCCAGCATGGGCGTGGTCTACATCTCGGGGCTGCCCAAGGACATCGCGGTGACCAAGGGCCTGATCTCGGACGACGCGCTGCTCGTGAAGAAGCCGTTCACCTCCGACCTGCTGATCGAGGCGCTGCGCCTGGTGATCGCGCAGCGGGCCAACTCGATCACCTAGCGCAAAAGGCAGTCCCGAAGCGGGGGGGGGGGGGGGGGGGGGGGGGGGGGGGGGTGGGGGTGGGGGGGGGGGGGGGGGGGGGGGGGGGGGGGGGGGGGGGGGGGGGGGGGCGTG
>NZ_JBVJIP010000002.1:812275-845014 GCF_055586225.1 Actinoplanes sp. NPDC051388
CTTCCTTTGCCCCCCCCCCCCCCCCCCCCCCCCCCCCCCCACAACACCCCCCCCCCCCCCCCCCCCCCCCCCCCCCCCCCCCCCCCCGCTTCTTTGCTGTCCGCAGGTCAGCACCGAGCCTGCACCCCAACGGAATCCGCCCCGGCACCCGCCGGTCCCGATCGTGAATGTCAGACAGCGATCGCGGACTTGAGGGGGATGGCATGGACGCCAGGCGAGGGATCATCGGGGCGGCGCTGACCGGCGTGGTCGCGACGGCGGGCTTCGTGGCCACGACGTCGGCGAACGCGGCCACCGTCACCGAGACCAGGACGGTGTACGCCGGCGACGACGCCTACACCTCGAGCACGCGGAAGACCGCGAACTTCGGCGCCGCGGAGAAGCTCGTGGTCGGCCGGTCCGACGGCGAGATCCGGGTGTCCTATGTGAAGTTCACGGTGCCCGCGTTGCCGACCGGCGCCACCGTGCGCACGGCCGAGCTCCGGCTCCCGCTGGAGAGCAAGCCGTCGACCGCCCGCCTGAGCCTGTACGCGGTGTCCACGTCCTGGTCCGAGGCCAAGGTGACCGCGGTGACCGCGCCGGCCACCGCGGTCGCGCTGCGGACCATCACGCCGAAGGCCACCGACACGGTGCTGAAGTTCGACCTGTCCGCGGTGGTCAAGAAGGCCGGCGTGTACTCGTTCGCGCTGCGTTCGGCGTCCACCACCGACGTGACCCGGTTGCGCTCGGTCGAGTACGGCGACCTGAAGACCGGCGGCCCGGAGCTGGCCGTGAGCTACACCCGCACGACGTCGACCCCGACGACCGCGCCCACGACCGCGCCCACGACCGCGCCGACAACGGCTCCGACGACCGCGCCGACAACGGCTCCGACGACCACTGCGCCCACGACGGCCCCGACCACCACTGCTCCGACGACGACCGCTCCGGCCACGACCGCTCCGCCGGCCGGCGAGTGCGCGACCGGTGCGCTGCTGGTGCCGAGCTGCGGCGTGCTGTGGGGCGCGGCCGCCGGCGGCTTCACCGACACCCCGCGCGACCAGGCGCTGAAGTCGTGGGAGGCGTTGAGCGGCCGGACCTCGACGATCTACCACACGTACCACAAGGGCGACGAGATGTTCCCGACCGCGTCCGAGATCGCCATGACCAAGGACGCCGCCAAGCCGCGGGTCCTGCTGCTCAACTGGAAGGTCGCCTACAACACCACCTGGGCCAAGGTCGCGGCCGGCGGCCAGGACGCCCGGATCGACAAGTGGGCCGCCTACGTGAAGAAGAACTACGGCACCCAGAAGTTCTTCCTGGCGCTGCACCACGAGCCGGAGAACGACATCATCGCGACCGCCGGCTCGGGCATGACCGGCAAGGACTACGCCGCCATGTACCGCTACGTCATCACCCGTCTGCGCGACCAGGGCGTGACCAACATGGTCAACGTGATCGCCTACATGGGCAACGAGAAGTGGATGGCGCAGTCCTGGTGGAAGGACCTCTACCCGGGTGACGCCTATGTGGACTGGATCGGCCTGGACTCCTACGTCAGCGTCGAGAAGGGCTACTACCACTACGGCGACATGGGCGACCTGCTCGACCGCAAGCCCAGCGGCGGCGGCCTCGGCTGGTACGACTACATGGTCAAGAACCACCCCGGCAAGCCGATTATGGTCGCCGAGTGGGGCATGTACCACCGGGTCAAGTACGTGACCGACAAGGCGCCGGCCTTCAACACCGTGGTCCCGGAGCTCAAGGCGCACCCGGCCATCAAGGCGGTCGTCTACTTCGACACCGCGGCCGACGACGAGGGCGACCGCAACATCGCGATCAACTCGACGCCGAGCAGTCTGGCCGCCTTCCAGAAGATCGCCGCCGACCCGATGTTCAAGGTCACCCTCAAGTAAAAGACCGTTCATCCCCCAGGCCGGGCCGGTCCTCCCCCGAGGACCGGCCCGGTCGCTTTGCTCTGCTTCCTCTGGGGAAGCGGCCGGGAAGGGTTGGCTTGCGGTCGCTTTGCTCTGCTTCCTCTGGGGAAGCGGCCGGGAAGGGTTGGCTTGCGGTCGCTTTGCTCTGCTTCCTTTGGGGAAGCGGCCGGGAAGGTTGGCTTGCGGTCGCTTTGCTCTGCTTCCTCTGAGGAAGCGGCCGGGAGGTTGGCTTGCGGCCGCTTTGCTCTGCTTCCTCTGGGGAAGCGGCAGCTTCGCTTCCTCTGAGGAAGCAGAGCAAAGGGCCGACCGTCGTTCAGGCGGGCCAGGTCACGGTGAGTTCGCCGCGGCGCCAGCGTGAAGCGCCGTCCAGGACGGGCACGCCCTCGTCGCGCAGCCGGGTCACCGCGCCCAGCCATTGCTGCCGCGGGCCGAACGGCGTCGCCGCCGATTCCCACGCCCGGCCCAGCGCGCGCAGCAGTTCGTGGATCGGGTGGCCGGGCACGTTGTGGTGGATCAGGGCCTTGGGCAGGCGCTCCGCAAACGTCGCCGGATGGTCCAGATCGGACAGTCGCGCCGACAGGGTCAACGTCTGCGGCTCGCCGGCCACGACACAGGCCCAGGTGGCCACGCGGCCGAGCTCGTCGCAGGTGCCCTCGACCAGCACGGCGCCGGTGGCGGTCATCGTGCGCCAGGCGCCCGCCACCTGCTCCTCGTCGTATTGCCGCAGCACGTTGAACGCGCGCACCACCACCGGTCGCAGCCCGGCCAGTTCGAAGCCGCCGCGCCGGAACTCGAGCCGTGGTGGCTGGGCGGACGGTTGCGCGGCTGCCACCCGCGCCGGATCGATCTCCAGACCGACCACCGTGACGTCACCGCGCACCTGGGCCGCCAACCTGGCCCTGAGTTCGACGGCGGTCACCGGCGTCGAGCCGAATCCAAGATCGACCACCAGGGGTACGGGAGCCCGCGCGATCAGCTCACCACATCGGTACGCGATCCAGTTGTCCACGCGGCGCAACCGGTTGGGGTTGGTCGTGCCCCTCGTGATCGCGCCCAGCGGTCTCACGACTCGCGGTGCACCTTGTGCTGTGCCGCCTGGGCGATCGGGCGCACCACCAGCCGGTCGATGTTCACGTGATGCGGCCGGGTGGCGGCCCAGGCGATGCAGTCCGCGATGTCGTCGGCGGTCAGCGGCTTCGCCACCCCGGCATAGACCGAGTCGGCCTTGTCCTTGTCGCCACCGAGCCGGTTGAGGGTGAACTCGTCGGTGCGCACCATGCCCGGGTCGATCTCGATCACCCGCACCGGCTTGCCGACGATCTCCAGCCGCAGCGACCCGACCAGGGCGGTCTGGGCGTGCTTGGCCGCGCTGTAACCGCCGCCGCCCTCATAGACCGTGAACGCCGCGGTGGAACCGATCGTCACGATCGTCCCGTCCCCGCTCGCCTCCAGGGCGGGCAGCAACGCCTGGGTGACCCGCAGCGTGCCGATCACGTTCACGTCGTACATCCACTGCCAGTCGGCCGGTGACCCGGACGCCACCGGGTCCATCCCGCGGGCGCCGCCGGCGTTGTTGACCAGCACGGTCAGCTGCCCGTCCAGGCCGGCGACCGTCTCCGCCAGGCGGGCCACCGAGGCCTCGTCGGTGATGTCACACTCCACCGCCGTCGCGTCGCCGGTCTCCTTGACGAGCGCTTCCAGCCGATCCGTGCGCCGGGCGGCCGCGACGACGTGGAAACCCTCGGTCACCAGACGGCGGGCCGCGGCCGCGCCGATTCCGCTGGACGCACCGGTGACCACCGCGATCTTCTTCTGCTGCATGCTTCGATCCTGCCTCATGACGTCCGTCACCCTCGACCGGTGGCATGTGGGTTCAGGCGAAGCCGATCGGGAAGATGAACGATGTCGTGACAGTTGACCGTAACGTTTGGCTGTTTCGTAACTCGGACATCTTTCGTACCCCCGGCGAAGGGACATGACGTGGCTGAGCCTCGGGCCGCAGGCCACTGGCCGACACCCCGGCGGATCGCCACCCTCTCGGTGCACACGTCGCCGCTCGAGCAGCCGGGCACCGGCGACGCCGGCGGCATGAACGTGTACGTCGTCGAGACCGCGAAACGCCTCGCCCGGCTCGGCGTCGAGGTGGAGATCTTCACCCGGGCCACCTCCTCGGAGCTGCCGCCCCGGGTCGAGATGGCCCCGGGCGTCACGGTCCGCCACGTCACCGCCGGCCCGTTCGAGGGCCTGTCGAAGGAAGAGATGCCGTCCCAGTTGTGCGCCTTCACCAACGGCGTGCTGCGGGCCGAGGCCGCCCACCCGCCGGGCCGCTACGACCTGATCCACTCGCACTACTGGCTCTCCGGCCAGGTCGGATGGCTGGCCCGGGAGCGCTGGGGCGTGCCGCACGTGCACACCGCGCACACCCTGGCCAAGGTGAAGAACAGGCTGATCGCGGCCGGTGACCGGCCCGAGCCCAAGGCCCGCGTGATCGGCGAGGAGCAGGTGGTCGCCGAGTCCGACGCGCTGGTCACCAACACCCGCTTCGAGGCCCAGGACCTGGTCGTCTGCTATGACGCCGAGCCGGCCCGGCTGGCCGTGGTGCCGCCCGGCGTCGACCTCGGCCGCTTCCGCCCCGGCCCCTCCGACCGGGCCCGTTTCGGCCTGCCCGAGCGCGGTCACGTGGTCTCGTTCGTCGGCCGGATCCAGCCGCTCAAGGGTCCGGACGTGCTGATCCGGGCGCTGGCCGCGCTGCGCCGCCGCGACCCGGCGGCGCCGGTCACCGTGGTGATCTGCGGCGGGCCCAGCGGCAGCGGCCTGGACCGGCCCACCTCGCTGATCGAGCTGGCCGCCTCGCTCGGCGTCGCCGACGCGGTCCGCTTCCTGCCGCCGCAGACCGGCGACGACCTGGCCGCGCTCTACCGCACCTCCGACCTGGTCGCGGTGCCCTCGCACAACGAGTCGTTCGGGCTGGTCGCGCTCGAGGCGCAGGCCTGCGGCACGCCGGTGGTGGCGGCCGCGGTCGGCGGGCTGGTCACCGCGGTCCGCGACGGGATCAGCGGGATGCTGGTCGACGGGCACGATCCGGAGGACTGGGCCCGGGTGCTGGACGGGCTGCTGGCCGCGCCGGGATTCCGGGCGGAGCTGTCCGCCGGTGCGGTCGAGCACGCCGCCGGGTTCTCCTGGGACCGCACGGCCGACGGCTTGCTGCGGGTTTACCGTGAGGCGGTGGTCGCGCACCGGGCGCTGATCGCGGCTCGCGTGGAGGCGTACGCGTGGTGAAGGGTTTGATCGAAAAGGTCTGTGCCGAGCGCGAGCTGGAGTGCGAGGCGACCGGCGACGCGTCATGGGTGATCACGCTTCCGGGCACGCACAAGCTGAAGACCACCTGCAACCTGATCGTCGGCGACCACGCGTTGCGGATCGAGGCGTTCGTGATGCGCCAGCCGGACGAGAACCGCGAGGAGCTGTGGGCCTGGCTGCTGCGCAAGAACGCCCGGATGTACGGGGTGAGCTTCTCCATCGACGGCGTCGGCGACGTCTATCTGACCGGCCGGGTGTCGCTCGGATCGCTCGACGAGGATGAGCTGGACCGGCTGCTCGGCGCGGTGCTGACCTATGCCGACGAATCGTTCGACTCGATGCTGGAGATCGGCTTCGGCGAGTCCATCCGGCGCGAGTGGGCGTGGCGGGTCAAGCGCGGCGAATCGCTGGCCAATCTGCAGGCCTTCGCGCACTTCGCAGACCCCACCGGCAAGAGCTAAGCCACCAGCTCGGCGGCGACCAGCTCGGTCAGGTCGACGTTGGGCAGCAGCCGCCCCTGGGCTTCGGTGCCGATCTTCACCAGCGGGCCGCGCTGCAGCATCGCGCCCGGCTCGCCCGGGTCCCGCGGCGCCGACTCCTCCCACACCGATTCCTCGATGGCGTGCAGCGCCGGCACCACGAAGCCGACCAGTTCGTCGCCGGGCGCCTGGACCAGCAGTACCCGCGCGCTCGCCGGGTCGACCGGATCGGCCAGGCCGAGCAGCACCGACAGCGACATCAACGGCACCGACAGCTTGCGGTGGGTGAAGACGGCGAGCAGCGGACCGCCGCTGTCCAGCGCGATCGCGTGCTCCGGGTACGGCAGGATCTCGGTGATCTGGTCCAGCGGCGTGGCGGCCTCCATGCCGACGCTGTAGGTCAGGAACTTCCGCACGCTCGCGAAGATCCGCCGCCCGTCCCGGGTCTCGGCCGGCACGTCGCCCAGCACGTCGCCCGCCGCGTCGGCCCGCACCGCCTGCTGCGCGCCGGCGTCCAGCGGCAGCCCGAGCCCGGCGAGCGTGTCCAGCTCCGGGTCCGCGCGCAACGCCTCGCCGTTGAGCAGCAGGTGCTGGGCGCCGCTCTCGGTGCGCAGGATGCCGTCCAGGAAGCCGCCCTTGCGCATGCCGATCGGCGGCAGCGGCAGCACGTCACCGACCGGCACCCCGGTGATGTCGGCGATGTCCGAGACGGTCAGCACCACCAGGCCGCGCTCGGTGGCCAGCACCAGCCCGCGCAGCGAGCCGTCGTCCGGCAGGGCGCCGAGGCCGAGCAGGCTCAACGGGTCCACCGCCGGGACCGCGCGGCCGTGCAGGTGCACGACGCCACGGCAGGTGGATCCGTCCAGCGGGGAGGAGTGCAGCTCGAGCTTGGGGATCACCGAGTGGACATGGCGCACATCGATGCTCAGCCCCACCGGGCCGCAGGCGAGCAGCAGCACCGTACGGCGGGAACTGTCCGCGCCCGCACCCACCGGCGGGCGCAGGCCGACGTCCTTGACCACCGGAACGCCGGGCCGGGCCGAGATCGCCGAAGCGTCCAACAGGGCCACCACGGCACGATCCTCGGGCCGCTCGAAAGTGTGCGAGAAGAGTGCTGCGTCCGCGCCGGCCACCGTGGTCTCCAGCAGCGCCTCGGCCGGCACCCGGGCGACCCCCTCGATCTCGTCGGCGAGCAGCCCGAAGACCTGGCCGGCCCGGGCCACGATGACGATCACCTTGCCGCCGTCCGAATGCGCGCCGAACCCGGCCAGCCGGCAGAGGTCCAGCACCGGGATCACCACGTGCCGCAGGTTCACCGCGCCGAGCAGGCCGTCCGTGCCGGCCGGCAGCGGGCTGAACTGCGCCGGCCGCATGATCACCTCACGCAGCTCGTCCAGCGGCAACGCGACCCGGACGTCCCCCGCGCGGAACACGCCGTAGAGCGCATCGGTGCTGCTCGGGCTCACTGATCCGCCTCGGTGCCGATCAGCTCGCGGATGTGGTCGGAGACCGCCTTGGACGCGCTCTGCTGCAACGACGTCGAGTCGGCGATCCGCTTGATCGACTCGCTGGTCGAGGCGACGCTCTTCAGGATCATCCCGAACGCCTCCTGCGCCCGGTGCGACACCTGCGAGCCCTGACCCACCCGGGCCGCCGACTCGTGGATCAGCGTGGTGATCTCGCGGGCCGCGTCGGACGAGCGCTCGGCCAGCTTGCGCACCTCGCCGGCCACCACCGAGAAGCCGACGCCGTGCTCGCCGGCCCGGGCCGCCTCGATCGAGGCGTTGAACGCCAGCAGGTTGGTCTGCCCGGCGATCTCGCCGATCACGTTCACGATCGCCGCGATCTGGTCCGACGAACGCTCGATCAGGTCGATCGCCTCGATCGCGTTGCGCAGCTCCTCGTAGCCGTCCTGGGCGTTCTGCTGCGTCTCGCCGGCCAGCGTGCTGGCCTGCTGGGCGCTCACCGTGATCTCGTCGATCGAACCGGTCAGCGCGCTGATCGAGCCGCTCATCTCCCGGGTCTTGGCGGACAACCGCTGCTCCAGCTGCACCTGGTCGGTGATGTCGTACGCGTACTTGACCACCTTGAACGGCTCGCCGTTGGTGTTGAAGATCGGGTTGTAGGTGGCCTGGATCCACACGTCCCGGCCGAACTTGCCGATCCGGTGGAACCGCCCGGTCAGATATTCGCCCTTGCGCAGCCGCAGCCAGAAGTCGCGGTACTCAGCCGAGGTCACGTAGTCGCCGGTGCACAGCATCGAGTGGTGCTGGCCGACCAGTTCCCGGGCCGAATAGCCGAGGGTGCGCTGGAAGTTCTCGTTGGCCAGCAGGATGTTGCCCTCGAGGTCGAACTCGATGACCGCCTGGGCCCGGTTGATCGCGACGTCCTTGCCGTGGAACTCGGCGTTGCGCAGCTTGCCGTCGGTGATGTCGATCGCGTACTCGACCATCTTGTACGGGCGCCCGTCGAGGTCGTAGATCGGGTTGTAGGTGGCCTGCAGCCAGACCTCCCGGCCGTCCTTGGCGACCCGCTTGTACTCGCCGGAGTCGAACTCGCCGCGCCCGAGCTTCTCCCAGAACGCCTGGTACTCGGCGCCGGCCGCCTCCTCCTTCTCGACGAACATGCGGTGGTGCTGCCCGCGGATCTCCTCCATCGGATAACCCATGGTGGTCAGGAAGTTCTTGTTCGCGCTGAGCACCCGCCCCTGCAGGTCGAACTCCACCACCGCCTGCGCCCGGCTGATCGCGGACACCTTGCCCTCGTACTCCGAGTTGCGCAGCTTGCCCTCGGTCACCTCGGTCGCGTACTTGACCACCTTGAACGGCCGGCCCTCGAGATCGAAGATCGGGTTGTAGGAGGCCAGCAGCCACACGTCCCGGCCACCCTTGGCGACGCGCTTGTACTCGCCGGACTCGTACTCACCCTTGGCGAGGCGCTGCCAGAACTGGCCGTACTCGACGCTCTTGGCGTATTCCGCGTCCACGAAGATCCGATGATGCTGGCCGCGGATCTCCTCCAGCGTGTAGCCCATGGTGGTCAGGAAGTTCGGATTGGCCTCCAGGATCCGGCCCTCGAGGTCGAACTCGACGGCCGCCTGGGAACGCCCGATCGCGGCCACCTTGCCGGCGTAGTCGGCGCTGCGGATCTTGTTCTCGCTGATGTCGGTGGCGTACTTGACCACCTTGAACGGCCGGCCGTCCAGGTCCAAGATCGGGTTATAGGTGGCCTGCAGCCAGATCTCCCGGCCACCCTTGGCCAGCCGCTTGTACTCGCCCGACTCGAACTCGCCCCGGGCCAGCGACTGCCAGAAGTTCCGGTAGGCCGCCCCGCGCGCCTCCTGCTCCTCCACGAACATCCGGTGGTGCTGGCCGCGTACCTCATCCAGGGTGTAGCCCATCGTGTTCAGGAAGTTCTGGTTCGCGGCCAGGATCCGGCCGTCCAGGTCGAACTCGATCACCGCCTGCGCCCGCCCGATCGCGGTCACCTTGCCTTCGTACTCGGCGTTGCGCAGCTTCGTCTCGGTCACGTCCATGGCGAACTTCACGATCTTGTACGGCTTGCCGTCCAAGTTGAAGATCGGGTTGTAGGTGGCCCGGATCCACACCTCGCGCCCACCCCGGCCGACCCGCTTGTACTCGCCGCTCTCCACCTCGCCGTTGCGCAGCCGCTCCCAGAACTGCTCGTACTCCGTGCTCTCCGCATGGCGCTCCTCGCAAAGCATGCGGTGATGCTGGCCGACCAGATCACCGAGCGAATAGCCGGTGAGCGTCAGGAAGTTCTCGTTCGCCGTCAGCACGGTGCCGTCCAGGTCGAACTCGATCACCGCCTGGGCCCGGTCGATCGCCGCATACTTGCCCTTGAGCTCGGACACCTGCCGGCGGTCCTCGGTGATGTCATAGCCGGTGACCAGCACCAGATGGTGATCCGACTGCACCGGCCCGCAGTTCAGCCGCAGCCACCGATGCCGGTCCGCGCTGTCCGTGACCGAGGTGACCTGCTCCAGATACTCTCCGGCACGGGCCGCGTCCAGCAGCCGGTCCACCGCAGTCGCCGAGGTGTGCCAGAGCTCCGACAGCGGAACCCCGAGCACCTCCTCCTCGGGCCGGCCGATCAGCTCACAGAACCGCTCGTTGGCCGCGGACACCTCACCGGTCCGGCCGTTCACGGTCGCGATCAGCCGCTCGTGCAACAGCAGCTCCAACGCGGCCCGCTGCAACGGCCGATCTTCGGTGAAAGTGACAGGCTGGGACATCTGGTCTCCCGTGGGGTCGCACTCGGAACTCATCCACCCGTTCGGCAACCGAACCGAAACTCTGAGCCCCCGGCCCGCCATCCCCCGGACGGAGGGCACGCCGTCGAGTGACGGATGGCCGATCCACCAAGCGGTGACCTCGGACGACTCGGCCGTTCGGTCAGCTGTGACGGTTCAGACAGATGGCAGACAGCTAACTGGCTTGTCATGGCTTGACCGGCCCAACTAGCGTGGTCGATGGACGCCGAGCCGTTAGTTCGGGGAACGGGTCGATCGCTTGCGATCACCGCGGTGAGGCGTTGGGGACGGGTGGCATCAGCCGTTGGGGGACGGCGCTTCCCGAGACCGGCGGTAAGTGCGGGCGACGCCTATGGGGATGGGCGTCGTCCGCCTCCGCCGGTTGCAGGGGGAGTGTGTCCGCGGAAAGCGCGGACCGGTGGCACCGGCGGATATCTGCTCCGGGGGCCGAGCCCCCGGAAGCCCCGCGTTGCGATGGTTGCGCTGAGTTTTTCGCCGCCCGCTTACTTCCAAACCAAGCTTGAGTACGCCGTGCTGCTCAGCGCTCGGGTCTTGTCGGCGTTCGGCCCCTTGCTCTGCACACATATACGCAACACCCGTTGGCTTGGCCTTTCGCGGCTGTGCCTGGTCCTTGCGCGGCGGTTTGTGGGTTTGGTTGGTGTTTGGGCTCTTGGCCTTGGGTGCGACGGGGCCGTTTCGTTGCCGCTCTGCCTACCTATGCGCAACACCTTGGGGGTGGTGGGGCCTGGCTTGGGGGTGGGATTGGACCCGGAGGGGTTGTGGAAACTTTGGGGCGGGAGGATGGGGGGATGACTGGGACGTTGGTGCTGCTGCGGCACGGTGAGAGTGAGTGGAATGCCAAGAACCTGTTTACCGGGTGGGTTGATGTCGACCTGACCGGTAAGGGGGAAGGGGAGGCTCGGCGGGGTGGCGAGATGCTGCTTCAGCACGGGCTGCTTCCGGATGTGGTGCACACCAGTGTTCTGCGGCGGGCCATTCGGACCAGTGAGATCGCGCTTCATGTCGCTGACCGGCACTGGATTCCCGTCAAGCGGCACTGGCGGCTCAACGAGCGGCACTACGGGGCGCTGCAAGGCAAGGACAAGAAGCAGACGCTGCAGGAATATGGCGAGGAGCAGTTCATGCTCTGGCGCCGGTCCTATGACACGCCGCCGCCGGTGATCGACGTCGACGACGAGTATTCGCAGTTCAACGACGCGCGATATGCCCTGCTGCCGACCGAGCTGCGGCCGCGCACCGAATGCCTGAAGGACGTGCTGGAGCGGGCCCTGCCCTACTGGTACGACCAGATCGTGCCCGACCTGCGGGACGGCAAGACCGTGCTGGTCGCCGCGCACGGCAACTCGCTGCGGGCCATCGTCAAGCACCTGGACCAGATCTCCGACGAGGCGATCGCCAAGCTGAACATCCCGACCGGCATCCCGCTGCGCTACGACCTGGACGACAACCTCCACCCGGTCACCGTGGGCGGCGCCTACCTGGACCCGGCCGCCGCCAAGGAAGCGGCCGCCGCGGTCGCCAACCAGGGCCGATAGAACGCGAAGAAGGGGGCGCCCCCGTGGCGCCCCCTTCCTCTTCCCCCGTCGGCCGTTACTGGCCGGTCACCGGCTCGCCGGTGATCAGGTAGATCATCTGCTCACCGACGTTGACCGCGTGGTCGGCGTAGCGCTCGTAGAAGCGGCCCAGCAGCGCGCCGTCGATCGCCGTCTCCGCGCCGTAGGGCCAGTCGTCGTGCAGCAGGATCTTGAAGAGATCCCGCTCGAGGTCGTCCATCGCGTCGTCGTCCTTCTCCAGCTCCGCCGCACGGTTGGCGTCGGGGTCGGCGAGGACGATGGTGATCTTCTCGGCCATCCGGTCGGCGACCTCGGCCATCTGCTGGAAGACCGCGCGCAGCTCGGCGGGCACGGCCGGCGACGGGTGCCGCCGCTGCGCCGTCTTCGCCACGTGCTCGGCCAGGTCGCCCATCCGTTCCAGATCCGCCGAGATGTGCAGGGCGGTGATCACCGTGCGCAGGTCGGACGCGACCGGCGCCTGACGGGCGATGGTGTCCGCCACCTTGATCTCGACCTGGGCATAGATCGCGTCCACCTCGGCGTCGCGCTCCATCACCGCCCGGGCCGCTTCGATGTCCGCGGTCAGCAGTGCCTTCGTCGCCTTGCGCATGGCGGCACGCACGGCCTCCGCCATCGTCACCAGCAGCCGGCTGACCTCGACCAGGTCGGCCCGGAATTCCTCGCGCATCGTCACGTCCTGTACTGGTCGGGGCTTTGTCGTCCGCCCCACGCTAGGTCGGTGGGACGGCGCGAACATGAACGGTGGTGAACGACGCCGGGCGGAGTGGTGAACATTGCTCGAATCGAGTCCGGAATGTCCGGTTACCCCTTCGGCTCAGGTAAACAATGACCCTACGATCGCAGCGTGGACTGGGTGTGGGGCATCGGCCTCCTCTGTGCCGCCCTCGCCGCCGGCGTGGGCGGCGGCCTGCTCATTGCCCGCAGCCGGGCCGCTGCGAGCGCCGCCCCGGCAAAGTCCGCCGGAACGGCCAAGAAAGGACGAGCCATCGAACCGGACGGTGAGCCCGCCAGCGGCAAGCACGGGCTGAAGGGCCTGGGTCGCAAGAGCCTCGACTCGTTGCGGGTCGGTGTGGTCGTGCTCGACGCCGACGACCACCCGGTGCTGGTCAACCCGGCCGCCCGCGCGATGGGCCTGCTGCGCTCGGGTGGCGCGCCCGGCACGATCGCGGCGCACCCGATTCTGCGTACCCTCGCCGGTCAGGTGCGGCGCACGGGCGTGCGCCGCGAAGTGGAGCTCGACCTGCCGCGTGGTCGCGCCGGGGGTGCCTCCGCCCCGCTCGGCCTGCACCTGCGCGCGGTGGCGCTGAACAGCACGCACGTGGCCGTCGAGGCCGCCGACGTGACCGAGTCGCACCGCCTGGCCCGGGTCCGGCGCGACTTCGTGGCCAACGTCAGCCACGAGCTCAAGACGCCGATCGGCGCGCTGCAACTGCTCGCCGAGGCGCTGCTCGACGCCACCGACCTGCCCGATCCCAAGCCGGACGAGGAGCAGTCCGAGGACCTGATCGCGGCGCGCCGCTTCGCCGAGCGCATCCATCACGAGTCCGCCCGGATGGGCCGGCTGGTCAGCGAGCTGCTCGAGCTGACCCGGCTGCAGGGCGCCGAGCCGCTGCCCAGCCCGGAGCCGGTCTCGCTGGACTGGGTGATCGCCGAGGTGGTCGACCGCACCCGCACCACCGGCAGCGCCAAGAAGATCGAAGTGCGCTACGAGGGCCCGCGCGGCGCCATGGTCTACGGCAGCGACAGCCAGATCGCGACCGCGCTCACCAACCTGGTGGAGAACGCGATCGCCTATTCGCCGGACCAGACCACCGTCCTGCTGACCATGCGGCAGGACGACGACTGGATCGAGCTCGACGTCACCGACCAGGGCATCGGCATCGCCGCGCACGACGTCGACCGGATCTTCGAGCGGTTCTATCGCGCCGACCAGGCCCGCTCGCGCTCCACCGGTGGCACCGGCCTCGGCCTGGCCATCGTCAAGCACATCGCCACGAACCACGGCGGCCGGGTCGACGTCACGAGTTCACTCGGCGACGGTTCGACGTTCACTCTGCGCCTGCCCGCGCGTCCCCCGGACGTCCCCTTGCCGTTACGTCCCACGGTTCAAAATCAGCTCGGCCACAATTAGTCCGGCCCGGCCGGGCAAACGAAAGGAACCCCCATTGGCCCGCGTGCTCGTGGTAGAGGATGAGGAGTCGTTCTCCGACGCCTTGTCATACATGCTGCGTAAGGAAGGCTTCGAGGTCTCGGTCGCGCCGACCGGCACCTCCGCGCTCACCCAGTTCGACCGGACCGGCGCGGACATCGTGCTGCTCGACCTGATGCTGCCCGAGATGTCCGGCACCGAGGTCTGCCGTCAGTTGCGGCAGCGCTCGGCCGTGCCGATCATCATGGTCACCGCCCGGGACAGCGAGATCGACAAGGTGGTCGGGCTGGAGATCGGCGCCGACGACTACGTCACGAAGCCGTACTCGCCGCGTGAGCTGGTCGCCCGGATCCGTGCCGTGCTGCGCCGGCAGGGCACCGAACAGGCTGAGGTGACCACGCCGACGCTGGCCGCCGGCCCGGTCCGGATGGACGTGGAGCGGCACGTGGTGACGGTCGAGGGATCGTCGGTGCAGCTGCCGCTCAAGGAGTTCGAGCTGCTCGAGCTGCTGCTGCGCAACGCCGGCCGGGTGCTGACCCGGGGGCAGCTGATCGACCGGGTCTGGGGCGCCGACTATGTGGGCGACACCAAGACGCTGGACGTGCACGTCAAACGGCTGCGGTCCAAGGTGGAGCCGGAGCCCAGCGCGCCGCGTTACATCGTGACCGTGCGCGGCCTGGGCTACAAGTTCGAGCCCTGAGCCCGGGCCTTGGTGGTCGCCGGGTGCTCGGCGACGAGCCCGGCGGCGAGCCGGGCGTCGCACAGCTCGGCGAGTCGGTTGTATGCGTCCTCGCCCACCAGCGCGATCAGCTCGGGCGCATAGGTCCGGAACATCGGCTCCGTGCCCACGTGCGCGTCCGGTGACGAGGTGCACCACCAGTCGAGATCGTGCCCGCCGGGGCCCCAGCCGCGGCGGTCGAACTCGGTCAGCGTGGACTGCAGGATCTTGGTGCCGTCCGGCCGCTCCACCCAGTTTTGCTCGCGGCGCACCGGCAGCTGCCAGCAGACGTCGGGCTTGTAGGTGAGCGGGTGCACGCCGTCGCGCAGCGCCTGGCCGTGCAGCGCGCAGCCGGCGCCACCGGCGAAGTCGGCGTCGTTTTGGAACACGCAGGGGCCGTCCGCCGTCTGGGTGGCGGTGCGCCGGGCCGGCTTGGTGCCGTCCACGGTGTCCATCTCGGTGTAGTTCTTGAAGCCCTTGCGGTGGTGCTGCCAGGTCTCCGGGGTGAGCCGCTGAACGGCCGCCTTCACCCGGGTTTCGTCGTCGGCGTCGGTGAAGAAGGCGCCGTGCGAGCAGCAGCCCTCGTGCGCGCGGCCGGCGATGATGCCGTGGCAGGCCGAGCCGAAGACGCACGTCCACCGGGACAGCAGCCAGGTCAGATCGGCGCGGACGACATGCTGATCATCGGCGGGGTCGGGGAACTCGATCCACTCACGGGCGAAATCGAGGTCGACCTCCTCGGCACGGGCTGCTGCCGTGGCGCCGAGGGTGATGCGTACGGGGGTGCGGCGGCTCACCTGCGACAGCGTACGCGGGTGGGTGAAGCGCATCGGCACGCCGCCCGGTTTGATTGGCAATGTCCAGCCACGAGTCGGGCTCCCGAGCACCACGGGTTTACGCTGGGGAGCGTGAAGTCCCGGGTTCCCGTACTCCTGTCCAGCTCCTCGGTTTTTCCCGAGCCGACCGCGGCCGCGTTCGAGATGGCGGCGACGGTCGGGTTCGACGGGCTCGAGGTGATGGTCTGGACGGACGCCGTCAGCCAGGACGCGGATGCCCTGGGCGTGCTGTCCGGGCACTACGACGTCCCGGTGCTGAGCGTGCACGCGCCCTGCCTGCTGGTCACCCAGCGGGTGTGGAGCCCCGACCCGTGGGAGCGGCTCAATCGGGCGGCGCAGCTGGCCGAGACGTTGGGCGCGCCGACCGTGGTGGTGCACCCGCCGTTCAGCTGGCAGCGGGACTACGCGAAGAACTTCGTGCCCGGCCTGGCCAAGGTGCAGGCGCGCCATCCGGACATCGTCTTCGCGATCGAGAACATGTTCCCGGTGAAGATGGCCGGGCGCTGGTTCGTGCCCTATACCCCGGGGTGGGATCCGACGACGACCGGCTTCGACGCGTACACGCTGGATCTGTCGCACTGTTCCGCGGCGCGGATCGACGCGCTCGAGCTGGCCGACCGGATGGGCGCCGGCCTCAAGCACGTGCACCTGGGCGACGGCACCGGCGAGGGCCGCGACGAGCATCTGGTGCCCGGCCGGGGCAACCAGCCGTGCGCCGAGCTGCTGGGCTCGCTGGCCGGCCGCGGCTTCACCGGATCGGTCGCGCTCGAGGTGTCCACTCGAAAGGTGACCAGCCGCGCGGTGCGCGAGGCCGATCTGCGCGAGTCGCTGGCCTTCGCCCGGCGGCACCTGGCCCAGGCCGGCACACCCGCGGCTACGCGGGCGTAAGACTGGCGGCCCGCTTGCGGGCCCGATGCGCGGCCACGTGTGACCGGGTGGCGCAGCGCTCCGAGCAGAAGCGCCGGCAGTTGTTCGACGACGTGTCGAGATAGACGTTGCCGCAGCGGTCGTCGGCGCAGATGCCGAACCGCGCGCTGCCGAACTCGCACAGCCACACCGACAGGCCCCACACCGCGCCGGCCAGGTATTCCGCGCTGACCGAGGCGCCGCGGCTGGTCACGTGCATGTGCCAGTCGCTGGCGTCGTGGCCGGAGATGCGCGGCTGGACCGGGAAGGCGGCGAGCAGAGCGTTGAGCTCGTTGACCGCTTCACCGTCGCGGCCGCCGGTGCCGTGCTCGAAGACCTCACGCAGTCGCCGCTGGGCGCGCCGGAAGACGGGCACGTCCTTCTCCGCCGCCTCGTCAGCCATCCAGCGGTGTTCCTCGCCGAACAGGGCCCGGAGCCCGGCGAGATCGTCCAGGTCCGCGTTCACAAGATCAACGGCGGTCCGGGCGTACGCATCGAAGTCCACCCGACAAAGGTAGCTGCCCCTGCCCCCGGATGGCTCGGGCGATACGCTCGCCCCATGCTCCGATCCGTCTTTCTCGCCGCCGCCGGATCGTCCCGGTTGGAGCGGCTGGTCGAGTCCGCCCCCGTCAGCAAGAGCATCGTGCGCCGGTTCGTCGCGGGCAGCGGAGTGGACGACGCGCTGCGGTCGGCCCGTGCCCTGGCCGACGACGGCATGGGGATCAGCCTCGACTACCTGGGCGAGGACACGCTGACCGCCGAGCAGGCGACGGCCACCAAAGAGCAATATGTGACGCTGCTCTCCCGGTTGCGCGAGGCCGGCCTGACCCCGGCCGCCGAGGTCAGCGTGAAGCTGTCCGCGTTGGGGCAAAAGGTCGACGATCGCATGGCATATGACCATGCCCACGAGATCTGCGCGGCGGCGAGCGCGGCGGGCACCACCGTGACGCTCGACATGGAGGACCACACCACCACCGACTCGACCCTGGAGATCCTGGCCGAGTTGCGCAAGGACCACCCGGCCACCGGCGCGGTGCTGCAGGCCTATCTGCGGCGCACCGAGGGCGACTGCCGTGAGCTCGCCGCGGCCGGGTCCCGGGTCCGGCTCTGCAAGGGCGCCTATGCGGAGCCCGAGTCGGTCGCGTTCCAGTCCGCGCTCGACGTGGACAAGTCCTACGTGCGCTGCCTGAACATCCTGATGTCGGGGGAGGGCTACCCGATGGTGGCCACCCACGACCCGCGGCTGATCGCGATCGCCGAGGACCGGGCCCGCTGGTTCGACCGCGACGCCTCGGAGTACGAGTTCCAGATGCTCTACGGCGTCCGCCCCGAGGAGCAGGCCCGGCTGGCCGGAAACGGTCACTCGGTCCGGGTCTACGTCCCGTACGGCGACCAGTGGTACGGCTACCTGATGCGCCGGCTCGCCGAGCGTCCGGCCAATCTGGCCTTCTTCGGACGCGCGCTGACCTCGCGTAAGTAACCTTTTCGGGCTAAACAGGCACGATCTCCGGCGCGTCGGCTTGACTTTTTTGAGCCGTTTTCACGGAACGTATCGCCGTGGTCACAGAAGCATCGATACCGTACTGGTGACACGCGCGTTTGACCGCTTCGGCACATGGCCATTCCGGCCTCGCCCGGCCGCGGCGGCAGCGCCGGCGAGAGGATCGGTGCAACGGAGATGACGGGTCCAGCCCAGTCCGAGGAGCGGTTGTCCGAGGTGCGGTTCCTGACCGTCGCCGAGGTGGCCGCACTCATGCGAGTCTCCAAGATGACGGTCTACCGGCTCGTGCACGGAGGTGACCTGACCGCCGTGCGGGTCGGGCGCTCGTTCCGGGTGCCGGAGCACGCGGTGCACGAATACCTGCGGGGTGCCTTCAGCCAGACGGCCTGACAGCAGGTCAGCGGGGGCCGTGTTGGTCTCGCGTCGGCGAGACCGCTACGCTGGTGCGGTTGGTTCCCGGGTCGTGGCGCGCTTTGCAGCGCGGGCCCGGGCCGCCGTCCAGTCAGCGGATGCAGACCGCGCTTCGATGCGCGTCGGTCCGACTCAACACGGTTCGAGAGGCATTTCGTATGGGCTCCGTGGTCAAGAAGCGCCGCAAGCGTATGGCGAAGAAGAAGCACCGCAAGCTGCTGCGCAAGACCCGCGTCCAGCGTCGCCGTTTGGGCAAGTGATGAGCCGCCGGGCGGCACGCCCGGCCGGCTCCACTTGCCTTTCCTAACGCCGCCACCGGTGTGAGAAGGGCGGACCAGGTGACGATGCCTCCGCGCGTTGTGGTGGTCACCGGGGTCAGCCGTTTTCTCGGTGCCCGGGTGGCCGCGAGACTCGCTGCCCACCCGGGCGTCGAGCGTGTCATCGGCCTGGATCCGATCGACCCGCCGCCGGGGCTGGCCCGTCTGCTCGAAAACGTCGAGTTGATCCGGGCCGACGCGCGCGCCGCGACGGGCGCGATCGCCGACCTGGGCGCCGAGGCGGTGGTGCATCTCGCCGTCACCAGCGCGCCCGACCCCAAGCACGGCGGTCGCGCGGCGATGAAAGAGCAGAACGTCATCGGCACGATGCAGCTGCTGGCCGCCGCCCAGGCGGCCGGGCCGCTGCGCAAGCTCGTGGTGCGTTCGTCCACGGCGGCCTACGGCGCGTCCTTCAAGGACCCGGCGGTCTTCACCGAGGACACCGAGCCGCGGGCGGTGCCGCGCGGCTCGTTCGCCCGCGACATCCTCGACATCGAGGGCTACGTGCGCGGGTTCCGCCGTCGCCGCCCCGAGGTGGGCGCCACCGTGCTGCGGTTCGCGCCGTTCATCAGCGCTTCCGCCGACACCACCCTGACCCGATACTTCGCCCGTCCGTGGGTGCCCACCGTGTGGGGCCGCGACGCCCGGCTGCAGTTCGTGCATGTGGACGACGCGCTGGAGATCCTGCACCGCGCGGTGGTCGAGGACCACCCGGGCACCTTCAACGTGGCCGGCGACGGGGTCGTCGTGCTCTCCCAGGCCGTGCGCCGGGCCGGCCGCATCTCGGTGCCGCTGCTCGAGGGCACGCTGTCGTCGGTCGCCTCGGTGGCGCGCAACATCGGCGTCGGGCAGATCGGCCTCGACCAGATCGACTGGTTCGTGCACGGCCGGGTGGTCGACACCACCCGCCTGGTCCAGGAGTTCGGCTTCACGCCACGCACCACGGCCGAGGCGTTCGACGACTTCATCGAGGGACACGGGAACGGCGCGTCGCTGACCGTCGACCGGCTGGCCGCGGCGGAGAAGGCGATCCTCGAGGGGATCCGGGCGGTCCGCGCGTCGGCCGTCGCGGCGGCTCGAGAAGCCACGGCTCGAGAAGCCACGGCGCGGGACGCGTCGGCCGCCTCAGTTGCGGGAAGAGATGAAACGTGAGCCAGGACGAGTTCCGCCGCGAGGCGCTCCCCGGGCACCTCGACTTCGAGCTGCCCGGTGACGAGGCCGGCGCGACCCTGAACGGCAGCAACGGCCACCGCACCCGGGACACCGTCGACATCTGGGATCAGCGGGTCGCCCGCGGCCTCGCCTTCCTGCGCCGGCGACTGGCGGGCGCCTATGAGGTGGACGACTTCGGCTTCGACCCGGAGCTCACCGACAACGTGTTCTATCCGATGCTCAAGGTGCTCTACCGCGACTGGTTCCGCACCGAGGTGCTGGGCATCGAAAACGTCCCGGAGGACGGTGGCGGGCTGCTCGTCGGCAATCACTCGGGCACGCTCGCGCTGGACGCGATGATGCTGTCGGTGGCGCTGCACGACCGCCACCCGGCCGACCGGCACCTGCGGCTGCTCGGCGCCGACCTGGTGTTCAGCGTTCCGGTGATGTCCGAACTGGCCCGCAAGGCCGGCGCCACGGTGGCCTGTAACCCCGACGCCGAGCGGCTGATGAGCTCGGGCGAACTGGTCGGCGTGTTCCCCGAGGGCTTCAAGGGCATCGGCAAAAACTACTCGGATCGCTACAAGCTGCAGCGCTTCGGCCGCGGCGGCTTCGTGTCGGCGGCCCTGCGCACCGGCACGCCGATCATCCCGGTGGGCATCGTCGGCGCGGAGGAGATCTATCCGATGCTGGCCGACCTCAAGCCGCTGGCCCGGTTGCTCGGGGTGCCGTTCTTCCCGATCACGCCGACCTTCCCGTGGCTCGGGCCGCTGGGTCTGGTGCCGCTGCCCAGCAAATGGCTGATCCAGTTCTGCCCGCCGATCCCGACCGCGCACCTGACCGATTTCGCGGACGACCCGATGGTGGTCTACAACCTGGCCGACCAGGTGCGCGAGACGATCCAGGCGACACTTCTCGATCTTCTGGAGAAAAGGCCGGACCCGTTCGGGCCGTGACGTCCTAAAATGGAGTCGAGGGGCGGACCCGGTAACACCCGGCACCGCCCCTCGCCACGTTCCGTGCTTTCTTGCTCAGCCTGTCGGCAATGCTCAGCCGAAGATGCCGATCAGGCCGTCGAGCAGACCCTTGTCCTCTTCGGAGCCCTGGTCCGTGGGTTCCGACTGGGCCGGTGCCGGCTTGGTGCTCGGCACCTCGCTGGGCTTCTTCTTGTCCGTGCCGGTGGTCGCGGTGGTCCCGGTGGGGTCCTTCGCGTCCGGTTCGGCCGCGGGGTCGGTCTTCTCCGGCCGCGGCTCGGTGGTCTCCGAGTCGTCGCCGTTGGTCGCGCCCGGCTTGGTGCTGTTCTTCTGGCCGTGCCCCTGCTTGTCGCCGGACGTGCCGGACGAGTCCTGACCCGCCATGCAGTCCTTCAGGCGCGGTCCGAGCGAGTCGGCGCCGGCCTTGCTGACCGTGTTGCACGCCAGCCCGGCCCGCAGCTCGTCGGTGCGTGCCTCGACGTCGTCCAGCAGCGCCAGTGACGTCTCGGCCCGCTCCCGGTCGGCCGGCGTGAGCTTGCCCAGCACCGGCTCGAACGTCTTGCGCTGCCCGGTGACGAACCCGTCGATCCGGGTCAGCGGCGCCTTGTCGCGGCGGGCCACGGAGGCCTCGGTGAGCAGCTTGACGCCCTGCCGGGTGTCCGCGTCCATGTCGTTCAGCACGCCGCTGAACCCGTCCGCCCCGCCGGGCAGCGCGGCCGCCTCGGTGAGCCGGTTCCGCGCGAAGTCCAGCGACAGCTGGCCCCGCGTCACGTCCGATCCGGCCATCGCGAGCTGGGCCCGCTCGGTGGATCGCTTGACGCCGTAGAGCGCGTCGCCGGGTGCGGCGTTCTCGCTGGCCGCGGAGATGCCGGAGACCGCCATCGCACCGGCGGCGACGCCGATCACGATCGCGCCCCGGGCCCGGATCCGGCGCCCGCTCAGGCTGAGCAGGCTGCGCCGCGGCTCGGCGGAGTGGCCGGCCGGTTCGGTCGCGGCGGTGTCGCCGATGCCGTCCCGCTCGGCCGTGGCCACGAGCATGGCTCGCAGCCCGGTGCGGAACTCGGTCTGTACGTGTGCCCCGGAGCGGACCGCGGAGAGGCTGTGACCGATGGCGACGAGCTCGGCGAGCTCCTCGTCGGCCTGCCCACGCGAGTGGTGCCGACGACCGCCGCCGGTCTCGTCGAGAAGCTCCGCGAAGCGCTCGGCGCGCCGCCGGTCCAAGAAGTCGAACTTCACCGTGCGCACCTCCCTTCGCTTGTATGTGTCCCGCCGATCCCGTGACCGGCGATGGCAACCTTCTGGGCGGATTTCGCCGCTACCGCGGGTCGCACTCGAACAAACGGCGAACGGGTGTCTACGGTTACGGGCATCGACGATCGGTGACGTGTCGTGCTCACCACTGGAATCCCTCGGGCAGCAGGCGGGCCAGGGCTCGCACCGCCCGATACTGCAGCGCCTTGATCGCGCCCTCGTTCTTCCCCATCGTCCGAGCCGTCTCGGCCACCGAGAAGCCCTGCAGGAAGCGCAGCACGATGCACTCCTGCTGCTCGGGGTTGAGCTGCTTGACCGCGGTCAGCAGCGCGACGTTGGTGATGTGGTCGACCACCGCGGATTCCGGGCTGCCCTCGGGGCCACGGTCCTCGCGGTCCGCGTCCAGCACGTCCCCGGTGGTCACCTCCAGGCGGTAGCGGCCCGACTTGAAGTGGTCCGCGACCAGGTTGCGGGCGATCGTGACCAGCCAGGCGCCCAGGTCCCGGCCCTGCCACGTGAAGCTGCCGATCCGCTTGAGCGCCCGCAGGAAGGTGTCCGAGGTCAGGTCCTCGGCGAGCTGGCGATTGCCGACCCGGAAGTAGACGAAGCGGAAGACGGTGTCCACGTACCGGTCGTAGATCAGGCCGAAGGCCGCGGACTCACCGGCCTGGGCGCGCTCGACCAGCGCCCACACCTCGGCGGCCGCGTCGGACGGGTCCGGCCGGGCCGGGTACTTCGGTGGTTCGGACTCGGTGGGCGGGCCGGTCGTGCTCTGGGTCGGCACGACGACCTGGTTGTCGGTGGCCGCGGCAGGTTCGCTGCCGCGCTGGCCGGGGCCGGGCTGAGCGGGCATCGCCGGTCTTCCGGGAACGGCGACGCGACCGCCGACCGGCTTCGCGTTGCCGGTCTGCGGGAGGTGGCGGCTGGGGGACTCGTTGATGTGCGGGCGGTTGCGGGTGCGCTTCGGACCGTCACCCCGGATCGCGTGAGCGACGAGGATGTCGACGGATCGGGCCAGCCGACCCAGGCCCGAGTTCAGGGTGAAGCGCGCCGAACTGTACGGATCGCCGGCGTACACATCACTCACTGCGCCTCCTCAACACGGCGGGCCTGACCGACCACGAAACGACCCCGCCAGATCGCATATTCGTGGTGAATCCGTGCTTTGTGTGGCACAGCGGCCTCCTCGGGTGAGGGATGGTCACTCACAACAAAAGGGGTGGGGCGACCCGCGGATCGGCGGGCCTACCTCACCCATGGGTGTGGAGTCCGTTACACAAGCGTGAAGTATCACGGACACCGAACACACGGAGTCGCACACCGTGTGCGCTGCGCGAAAACATCCGGAAGTGGCGCAGACGAGACATCAGGAACGTCTGTCACCATGTAGGACACCCCCCGGACGGGAACGGACAGCTTGTGCGTCCTCATCCGTCCGGGGAGATGTGCCAGACTCGCTGGTCGTGGAGACGAGAGCGCGCGACGCGGTGCGAGCCGCCGCCGAGCAGCGACCGCAGACGACCGCGCTGATCGCCGGCGAGACGTCGCTGACCTGGACGGATGTTGACGAGCGGGTGGAGCTGGCGGCCGGTCGGCTGGCCGCCCTGGTCGACGCCCCGGGCGGGCGGGTGGCGATCATTCTGGGCAATACGATCGATTTCGCCGTCGTCTACTTCGGGGTCTTGCGGGCCGGGCTGGTCGCGGTGCCGCTCAACCCCGGCTACACCCCGGACGAGATCGACTTCGCACTCCGTGACTCCGGCGTGTCGCTGGTGGTTACGGAGAGTCCGATCGCGGGCGCGTCGTGCGTACCCCCGGATCTGGGGTCTGGATCTTCGGCGGCGTTCTCGCCGCCGTCCGCCGATCAGCTCGCGGTCCTGCTCTACACCTCGGGGACCAGCGGCCGGCCCAAGGGCGCGATGCTCAGCCACGCCGCGCTCGCGGCCAACCACGACCAGCTGGACCGGATCGAGCCGCCGGTGGTCGGGCCGGCCGACGTGGTGCTGCTGAGCGTGCCGTTCTTCCACGCCTACGGACTGAACACCGGGCTCGGGACGGTGGCGCACCACGGCGCGACCGGAGTGCTGGTCGAGCGGTTCGACGCGGCCGGCTCACTCGCCGCCATCGCTCGGCACCGGGTCACCGTCGCGGTCGGCGTGCCCGGCATGTACGCCGCCTGGTCGCTGACGGACTCGGCGAAGGAGTCGCTGGCCACGGTGCGCACGGCGGTGTGCGGCGCGGCGCCGCTCGACCCGGCCGACGCGGCGCGCTTCACCGCCGTGACCGGCAAGAGCGTGATCATCGGGTACGGCCTCACCGAGGCGGCGCCGGTGCTGACCACCACGGCGGTGAGCGACCGCGGCAAGGCGGGCTCGATCGGGCGCCCGCTGCCCGGCGTCGCGCTGCGGCTGCGCACGGCCGGCGGCGAGGTGCTCTGGACGGACGGCACCGCCTCCCCGGCCGAGGACCTGGCCGAGCTGGACCTCTCCGTCGAGGACTCGGCGGGCACCGACCCGGGCGAGATCGTGGTGCGCGGCGCCAACCTGTTCTCCGGCTACTGGCCGGACGGGCGCGACGGGCCGGACGCCGACGGGTGGTGGGGCACCGGCGACATCGCGTACGCGGACGGCGACGGCGACCTGCACCTGGTCGACCGGATCGGCGAGCTGATCCTGGTCAACGGCTTCAACGTCTATCCGGCCGAGATCGAGCGGGTGCTCGACGCGCACCCCGGCGTGGCCGAGGCGGCGGTGATCGCGATGCCCGACCCGGAGACCGGCCAGGCGCCGCACGCGTTCGTGGTGCCCGCGCTCGACCCGCCGCCGACCATCGCCGAGCTCCAGGTCTTCTGCGCGGCGCACCTGGCCCGCTTCAAGCAGCCGGCCGTCATCGAACTGGTCGACTCGCTGCCGCACTCGGCGATCGGCAAGGTCCGGAAACGGGAACTGGCATGACGCGGGTCACCCTGATCAGCCGGGACGGCTGCCACCTGTGCGAGGTGGCCGAGGCGGCGCTCGACCGGGTGGCGCCCGGCGACTGGACGCGGGTGGACGTGGACTCGTCGCTCGACCTGGAACGCGACTACGGCGACCGGGTGC
This sequence comes from Actinoplanes sp. NPDC051388, assembly GCF_055586225.1. Taxonomy (NCBI): domain Bacteria; kingdom Bacillati; phylum Actinomycetota; class Actinomycetes; order Micromonosporales; family Micromonosporaceae; genus Actinoplanes; species Actinoplanes sp. NPDC051388. The sequence continues at coordinate 837,152 of NZ_JBVJIP010000002.1, forward strand.
CGGTGGTGCTGCTGGACGGCGCCGAGCACGGCTACTGGCGGGTCGAGGAGGACCGGCTGCGGCGGGATCTCGCTCGGCCGCCCGGCGCGCCCCGCCTATAGTTCCGGTTCGTGGCGCGCACTCACCTGGTCTGGGACTGGAACGGCACCCTGCTCGACGACTTCACGCTGGTGGTCCAGGCCACGAACAGCGCGTTCGCGGCGATCGGCGGACGCGACGTCGACCCTGACGAGCATCGCCGCCGGTTCCGCCGGCCGGTCGCCGAGTTCTATGCGGAGATCCTCGAGCGGGCCGTCGACGACGAGGAGTTCGGCAAGCTGGACCGGGTCTTCCACGAGGCGTACCGGCTGGGGCTGACCACGATGGCCCTGGCCGCGGACGCCAAGCGGGCGCTCACCTCGTGGCCGGGCAGCCAGTCGCTGCTCTCCATGTGGTTCCACGACGAGCTGGTGCCGGCGCTGGAGACCTATGGACTGACCGGTCACTTCACCCGGGTGGACGGACTGCGCACCGAGGTCGGCGGCCATCTCAAGGACGGGCACCTGGCCGCGCACCTGGAAGCGCTGGGCGTGACCGGGCCGGAGGCGGTGCTGATCGGCGACTCGCTGGACGACGCCCACGCGGCCGAGGCGAACGGCGCGGCGGTGGTTCTCTACACCGGCGGGTTCACCGACGCGAGCCGGCTGCGGACGATCGGCTGCCCGGTTGCGGACACCCTGGTCGAGGCCGTGGAGATCGCGCGCAGGCTCTGATGCGGGCGGTCAGTTTGTCGACGTGATTGGGCGCTGAGCGGGTGGACCGGTAATACTCGGTTGAGCAGGCTTTAACACAACGAGTGGATCTTCGTCCAGACCTCTCCTCAAGATCGCGATTTGTGCACGCCTTCACAAGCGCCTACTCTGTGACTCCGACGAGCCCCGCTACCACAGCCGGTCCCTTGCCGTCCACGGAGGGCTCTTCGCAGGTCAGCCACCTCGTCGGCACGGAGTCAGATGAGTCAGCAGCGTCACGGAAACGTCACCGGCACGCCCGGCGGTGTCCCCGCCTTCCCGGATCTCCCGGAGGCGACGATCGCCCGGTTGCCGGAATACTTGCGCGCTCTCCACAACCTCGAGGACGCCGCCGAGACCGTCTCCAGCGAGGGTCTCGCCGCGGCCGCCGGGGTGAACTCGGCCAAGCTCCGCAAGGACCTGTCCCACCTGGGTTCCTACGGAACAAGAGGCGTGGGGTACGACGTCGCGCTCCTCACCGCCCAGATCGAATACATCCTCGGGCTCGACAAGAGCCGGGCCGTCTGCCTGGTCGGCGTCGGTAACCTCGGGCACGCGCTGGCCGGCTACGACGGCTTCGCCAGCCGGGGCTTCCGCATCGTCGCGCTGTTCGACGCCGACCCCAGCCGGGTGGGCGAGTTGATCGACGGGCTGACCGTGCGGCACATCGACGAGCTGACCGCGGTCGCCGCCGAGGAGAAGATCGCGATCGGCGTCATCGCCACCCCGGCCAACGCCGCGCAGGCGGTCGCCGACGATCTGGTCGCCGCGGGGGTGACCAGCATCCTGAACTTCGCGCCGTGCGTGCTGACGGTGCCGGCCGGGGTCGACGTGCGAAAGGTCGACCTGGCCATCGAGCTGCAGATCCTGTCCTTCCACGAGCACCGCAAGGCGTCGCTGACAGCGCTGCCGGGCGGCCGGACGGCGACCACCGCGGTCGGGAACGAGGCGGTGGGGTCATGAACCTGTTGTGTGTCGGCGCGTCCTACCGCACCGCGGATGTCGCGACGCTGGAGAAACTGGTCCTGACCGCCGCCGAGCTGCCGGCCATGCTGCAGCAACTGGTCGGTCAGGCCTATGTCGGCGAGGCCGTGGTCGTCTCCACCTGCAACCGGGTGGAGATCTATGCGGCGGTCACCGGCTTCCACGGCGGCCTCGGCGACATCTGCAACGTGCTGGCCGAGCACTCCGGGGTGCCCGCGAGCGAGCTCGCCGCGCACCTCTACGTGCACTACGACGAGGCGGCCGTGCGGCACTCGTTCCGGGTGTCGGCCGGGCTGGACTCCATGGTCGTCGGTGAGGCGCAGATCCTCGGGCAACTGCGGGACGCCTACCATGCGGCGACCGAGGCGGACACCGCCGGCCGGATGCTGCACGAGCTGATGCAGCAGTCGCTGCGGGTCGGCAAGCGGGCGCACGCCGAGACCGGCATCGACAAGGCCGGGCAGAGCGTGGTCACCGCCGCTCTCGATCTGGCCGCCGACCACCTCGGTGAGCTGAGCGGCCGTCCGGCGCTGGTGATCGGCGCCGGCGCGATGGGCGCGCTGTCGGTCGCCACGCTCACCCGGGCCGGGATCGGGCCGCTGCGGATCACCAACCGCGGCGCCGAGCGGGCCGGGCGACTGGCCGAGGCCTACGGCGCGACCGCGGTGCCCTACGAAGAGCTGGACGCGGCGCTGGCCGAGGCGGAGATCGTGGTGAGCGCGACCGCGGCCGCCGAGCCGGTGCTCGACCGGGCCCGGCTGAGCGCGGCCGCGCCGCTGGTCGTGCTCGACCTGGCGGTGCCACGGGACGTGGCGCCGGACGCGACCGGCATCGACGGCGTCACGATCATCGACATCGAGGGTCTGGTGGACAGTCGCCGGGCCCGTCCGGCGGTGGCCGAGACCGCGGCCGTGGAGCAGATCGTCGCCGTCGAGGTCGAGCACTTCCTGGGCTGGCTGCGTGGCGCGGACATCGCGCCGACGGTGGCTGCGCTGCGCAATCGTGCCGACGACGTGGTCACCGCCGAGTTGCGCAAGCTGACCTCACGACGGCCGGAATTCACCGAGGAGCAACGGGCCGACGTTTCCCGTACTCTGCACCGGGTCGTCCAGCAGTTGCTGCACTCGCCGACCGTGCGGGTCCGGCAACTGGCCGCCGAACCCGGCGGGGATCAGTACGCCACCCTGCTGCGCGAACTGTTCGATCTGGACGTCCCACTCGCCACTCAGGCCGACGCCGTACCGGAGATCGGGGGTAACGCGTGAACGCGCCGCTGCGCCTCGGCACCCGGGGCAGCACCCTCGCGCTGGCTCAGTCACAGTCCGTTGCCGACGCCATCACGGCGGCGACCGGTCACCCGGTTGTGTTGGTGCGCGTCGTCACCGCGGGTGACAAGTCGTCGGCGCCGGTCGCCACCCTGGGGGTGGGTGTCTTCGTGTCCGCACTGCGGGATGCGCTGCTCGCCGACGAGATCGATCTGGCGGTGCACTCGTACAAGGATCTGCCCACCGCCGACCACCCCAGCCTGCACATCGCCGCAGTTCCGGAGCGTGCCGACCCGCGCGACGCGCTGGTCGCGCGCGACAACCTGACCCTTGCCGAGCTGCCGCCGGGCGCCACCGTCGGCACGGGGGCGGTGCGCCGAATCGCGCAATTGCATGCTTTGGGCCTAGAGTTGCAGGTCACGCCGATCCGGGGCAACGTCGACAGCCGGATCGCCCGAGTGCTCGGCCCGCAGGCCGACCTCGACGCGGTCGTCCTGGCCCGGGCCGGCGTGGTGCGTATCGGCCGTGGTGCCGAGATCACCGAAACGCTGGATCCGATGCTCATGCTGCCCGCCCCGGCCCAGGGGGCGCTGGCCGTGGAGTGCCGGTCCGGCGACGCAGACCTGATCGAGCTGCTGGCCGCACTCGATCATGCACCGTCCCGCGCCGCCGTCGTGGCGGAGCGGGCGATGCTCGCCACCCTGGAGGCCGGCTGTTCCGCGCCGGTCGCCGCACACGCCGAGCTCGCCGAGGGTGAGAACGGCGACGAGATCTACCTGCGCGGTGCCGTGATCAGCCCGGATGGGGGCCGAGCCATCCGGTTGTCGCGCACCGGAACGCCCGCCGACGCGGCGGAGATCGGTAAGGCACTCGCCGCCGACCTCCTCGACAACGGCGCCGATACCCTGATGGGGAGCACAGCATGACCACCCGCACCGCCCGCAAGCCCGCCGGACGCATCGCGTTCGTGGGCGCCGGACCAGGCGACCCCCAGCTGCTCACGCGCCGGGCGCACGACGCCCTGGTCGACGCCGACCAGGTGGTCTACGACCGTGGAGTCCCCGACTCCCTGCTCTCCGCGATCAAGGCGGAGGCCAAGGCGGACGCTCAGTTCAGCCCGGCCGAGGGCGCTTCCGGCGACGTGGCCAAGGTGCTGCTGTCGGCGGCCCGCTCCGGGCTGTCCGCCGTGCACCTGGTGGCCGGCGACCCGTTCGGCCACGAGTCCGTGGTGCGCGAGGTGCAGGCCGTCGCCCGCACCGCCGTGCACTTCGAGGTGGTGCCCGGGGTCGGCCAGGCCGAGGGCGTCGCGACCTACGCGGGCGTGCCGCTGCCCGGCGTGCGCACCGTGGCCGATGTCGACGACGTGGCCGCGCTCGACTTCGAGGCGCTCGCCACCTCGGCCCGCAAGGGCTCGTTCGCCGTCGCGGTGGACGCCGGCGATCTCGCCGCGGTCCGCGACGGCCTGCTGGCCGCCGGCATCGAGCCCGGCACTCCGGTCGGCGTGACCGGCGACGGCACCGGCGAGACGCAGTACACGACCTCCTCCACCGTGGACAGCTTCGTGGCCGCGGCACTCGGCTTCACCGGCCGGGTGGTGCTCACCGTCGGCGGCGAGGTCGCGCAGCGCGACAAGCTGAGCTGGTGGGAAAACCGCCCGCTGTACGGCTGGAAGGTGCTCGTCCCGCGCACCAAGGAGCAGGCCGGCGCGATGAGCGCGCGGCTGCGTGCCTACGGCGCGATCCCGTGTGAGGTGCCGACCATCGCGGTCGAGCCGCCGCGCACCCCGGCGCAGATGGAACGCGCGGTCAAGGGCCTGGTCGACGGCCGCTACGCCTGGGTCGTCTTCACCTCGGTGAACGCGGTCCGCGCGGTGTGGGAGAAGTTCGCCGAGCACGGCCTGGACGCCCGCCACTTCGGCGGCGTCAAGATCGCCTGCATCGGTGAGGCCACCGCCGACGCGGTCCGGGCGTTCGGCATCCAGCCCGAGCTGATCCCGGCCGGCGACCAGTCCAGCGAGGGCCTGCTGGCCGAGTTCTCGCCGCACGACGAGATCCTCGACCCGGTCGGCCGGGTGCTGCTGCCGCGCGCCGACATCGCGACCGAGACGCTGGCCGCGGGCCTGATCGAGCGCGGCTGGGAGGTCGACGACGTGACGGCATACCGCACGGTGCGCGCCGCGCCGCCGCCGGCCGACATCCGTGACGCGATCAAGAGCGGCGGCTTCGACGCCGTCCTCTTCACCTCGTCGTCCACGGTCCGCAACCTGGTCGGCATCGCCGGCAAGCCGCACGCCCGCACGGTGGTCGCGGTGATCGGTCCGAAGACGGCCGAGACCGCCACCGAGTTCGGCCTCCGGGTCGACGTCCAGCCACAGCACGCCTCGGTGCCCGACCTGGTCGAGGCGCTCGCCGAATACGCGATCGAGCTCCGCGAGAAGCTGGCCGCGATGCCGGCCAAGCAGCGCCGCGGCTCAAAGGTGCAGGGCCCGACAGCACTGAGGTTCCGCTAAGGAGTAGTCCATGTCGTACCCGGACATCCGTCCGCGCCGCCTGCGCCGCACTCCGGCGATGCGCCGCCTGGTCGAGGAGACCAGGGTGGCGCCCGCCGAGCTGGTGCTGCCGCTGTTCGTCAAGGAAGGCCTGACCGAGCCGCGGCCGATCAGCTCCCTCCCCGGCATCGTGCAGCACTCGCGCGAGAGCCTGCGCAAGGCGGCGCACGAGGCGGTCCGGGCGGGCGTCGGCGGCCTGATGATCTACGGCGTGCCCACCAACGACCACAAGGACGAGACCGGCTCAGCGGGCCTCGACCCCGACGGCATCCTCAACGTGGCGATCCGCGACGTGATCGAGGAGGTCGGCGACAGCACGGTGGTCATGAGCGACCTGTGCCTGGACGAATTCACCTCCCACGGCCACTGCGGAGTCCTGGCCGACGACGGCAGCGTAGACAACGACGCCACCCTGGCCATCTATGCGGAACTGGCAGTCGCCCAGGCCACCGCCGGCGCCCACATGCTGGGCGCCTCCGGCATGATGGACGGCCAAATCGGCGTGACGCGCAAGGCGTTGGACAAGGCAAACTTCAAAGACACGGCAATCCTGGCGTACGCCGCCAAATACGCCGGCGCCTTCTACGGCCCATTCCGGCAGGCAGTGGAATCCTCCCTGGAAGGCGACCGCCGCCAATACCAGCAGGACCCACCAAACCTCCAAGAGGCTCTGCGCGAGGTAGACCTGGACGTAGCCGAGGGCGCCGACATAGTAATGGTGAAACCAGCCCTCCCCTACCTGGACGTAGTAGCAGCCATCCGAGACCGAGTAACGATCCCGGTAGCCGCCTACCAGGTCTCCGGCGAATACGCGATGGTCGAGGCCGCAGCCGCCAACGGCTGGATAGACCGCGACCGAGTAATCCTGGAAACCCTGACATCAATAAAGCGAGCCGGCGCCCAGATAACCCTCACCTACTGGGCAACCGAAGCAGCCAACCTCCTTCGCGACCGCTACTGAGCCCGGAAAACCAGCCACCCGGACGCCGAGAACGGCCTTGGCTTTCTCCAACGCCGGTGACGTCCGAGCCGACAGTGTTGAAGGCGCCCGCCTGACTGCGCAAAGCAGGCCGGGGCCAAGGCCGATCACGCGCGCCCAAACGCGCTTCTGGCCGAGCCACACCGACTACTTCTCGTAGCCGTCCCACCAAACCACCCCAAGCGTCCGCGGCCCCTTTGCTCTGCTTCCTCTAAGGAAGCAGCGTGTGACCTGGGCTTAAGCGTGTGTTCATGCCGCAGACCAAATGTCGGCATAACTTAGCGTCACCCTCGCTCCCTCTGAGGGCGCAGAGCCCCTTGCTTCCTGAGAGGAAGCGGCGGACGCAGAGCCTCTGAGGGCGCAGAGCCCCTTTGCTTCCTGAGAGGAAGCGGCGGACGCAGAGCCTCTGAGGGCGCAGAGCCTCTCTGCTTCCTGAGAGGAAGCGGCGGACGCAGAGCCTCTGAGGGCGCAGAGCCTCTCTGCTTCCTGAGAGGAAGCGGAGGGGCCTTGCCCGGGCCTCGCGGGCCGTCGGCGGATGGGCCGCTTCCTCAGAGGAAGCAGAGCAAAGGCCCCAGACATGGGCTCGGCGCGGTGCCGATCGTTATCCACACCACGAGTCTGTCCACAGCGGCGGACCGTTCTCCGTCGGTTGTCTGCGACGTTACCGGCATGGATTTGCAACCAACCGTCCCTGAGCCGACCGGCCGGGCAGGGGATGAGCCGTTTCCGTTTGCTGGATTTGTTCGTCGCGTTCGACGCATCAGCGTGCAGAGCCAACGAGAACTGGCCGAGTCGGTCGGGGTGGCACCGTCGACGATCGGCAAGCTTGAAGCGGGCTCGAGGCAACCGGGTCCACACCTCTTCCAGCGGATCCTGGACGTGGCCGAGCTGAGCCTTGTCGTCGTTGACAAGAACGGTCGGGTCGTCGAGCCGATGCGGGACTGGGATGACACGCGCGATGGCGCCGACCGGCGCTATCCAAGTCACCTGGAGACGATTCTGGATCCTGAGCCGGGCGAATGGTGGGCCGACGTCTACGGGCTGGCGCGGCCGCCCGAGACCTTTCACCGGGATCGGGAATGGCGCGAGGTGCTCAGGCAGCGCAGCCAGTGGGAGGTGCGGGTGGCCAAGTACCGGTCGGTGCCGCCGCCGCCCGACCCGCATTACTGGTGGCGGAAGAATCGGGCGGGGGGGGGGGGGGGGGGGGGAAAGGGGGGGGGGGGGGGGGGGGTGGGGGGGGGGGGGGGGGGTGGTGGGGGGGGGGGGGGGGGGGAGGGGGGGCGCACGCTCATCCCGATGATGAAGGAGTGCGGGTAC
>NZ_JBVJIP010000003.1:0-64795 GCF_055586225.1 Actinoplanes sp. NPDC051388
GGGATGGCGTAGCCGGCGAAGTCGACGCCGCGTTCGGGGTCGAACTTGTCGACGGCTTTGATCAGGCCGACGTTGGCGGTCTGGATCAGGTCGTCAGTGGGTTCGCCGCGGCCGGCGTAGCGGTGTGCGAGGTGCCGGGCGAGAGGCAGCCACGCCTCGATCGCACGGTCCCGCAGCGCGGCCCGCGAGGGGTGCCCGACCGGCGTCGCCGCCATGGCGTTGAGCAGGTCGCTGGCACTGTCCGCGGGTGCCTCGGCCGTGGTGAGCGCAGGCTGAGTCTGGGTCTGCGTCGTTACGGTCATGCTGAATCCTCCCTGTCACCTGTCCGGAGAGCCGGCCCGATCGTGCTGGGCCCGGTGGGTCAGGTGTTGCTATCAGCTTGCCGGGTGTCGACGAGCGTCTGTCTGAGTGCCGTCGAGCACACGTGCTTGGCCGTTCAGATAACCAGACCCTAGCTGAGAGGTTGAGTCATGACTAGCCGAAAGTATGAGTCACTTTACGTAGTTGTATGGTCACTGTGGATCAAGCTCTGCTCGGGCGGACGGGATCCGGTGGTGCGGTTGTGGGGCAGGAAAAGCGTATCCATCAGGGGTTTCTGCGGCGACGGCCGATCAGGACGGCGCCCGCGGCAAGGACCGCGACCCCCGCGATGATCGCGATGATGAGGCCCCAGTTGGTCCCCTCGTCGGTGGAGGTGTCCGATGCGGCAATCGTGGCGGGGGTCTCGATCGTGGCGGGTGAGGGCGACGGCACGGGCTCCGCGGAGGTGGTTGCCGACGGCGAGGGCGCGGCTTCCGGCGCGGCGACGGTGAACTTGTAGGAGGACTGCGTCGCATCGCCGTCGGCGGCCACCAGTTTGTAGGTCACCGTGTAGGTGCCGTTGGCCAGCTCCCCGGTGAAGTCGGCACTGCCCTTCTTGCCGTCCACCTCGGTCCTGCCGGTCGGCACCTTCTCCTTCTGCGCGTCGGTGACCTCGATGGCGAACGTGTCGTCCAGCCTGTCGAGGAAGGTGAGCTCGACCCTGGCCGGCGCCTCCTCGACCGTCGCGTTCTTGGCCGGGGACGCCTTGGTCAGCGCGTTGTGCGCCCAGGCCGGAGCGCCACCGGTGAAGACCACGAGGGCGGTGGCGGCGACGGCGGCCGTGACGAGACGAGCGATGCGCATGCGGGCGTCCTTCTCTGATTCGCGGGCTGGTGCGGGCCGATGAAACCATGGTCGTCCGGCGCGCCGGGGGAGTTCCCGTCAGTCTTTCTCGGCGTCGCGCTGCTTCTCGTCCTTCTTCTTCTCCTCGCGGTCCATGGCCAGGTCGAGGGCGAGCACGCTGCACAGGATCAGCAGTGGCTCGACCCCCTCGGAGACCTTCACCGCATAGGTGTCCCGGATGGTCAGCCAGCGCTTCGAGACCGAGGCCATCTCGTCGCCGCCCCGCTCGATCACGTATTCGTGGTCCAGCAGGTCGCCCTTCATCTCCAGGTCGTCGGGGCCGGGCACATCGATGGTGAACTTCTCGCGGAACGGGGTGAACAGCTTCTTGCGCACCTCGGCCACCTTCTCGCCGCCGACCCGGATCTCATAGGTCGGGCGCAGCGCGATCAGATGCCGATGCACGCTGGCCACTTCCTCGCCGTGCAGGTCCTCGATCACCACCCGGTTGCGCGCACTGAACACCTTGCCGTCGACGTGCAGGACCTTGTCGCCGTGCTCGTCCAGCACGTCGAAGTCGTCGCCGATGCTGAAGAAGCGCTCCCGGATCACAAACATGCGCTCGATTGTGCCCCCGAGCAGCCACGGGCACACACACATCGATGTTCCCCGCTAATCTCTGCCGCCGTGGGGCGACTCTTTCTGACCATCGGGGTGCTGGGCGCGCTGCTGCTGGGCGGCGCCGATCCCGACCCGGGCGGCCTCGACGCGGTGGCCTCGATCATGCTCGAGCGGGACGCGGCGCCAAATGAGGCGAAGGCGATCGCGGCCCGGTTGCGCGGGCAGCCCGGGGTCATGCGAGTGGAGAAGCTGGATCCGGCGGCGGAGTTCGCCGAGTTCAAGGCGGCGGTCGCGGACCAGCCGGAGGTCCTGGAGACGCTGGCGACCATGGAGCCGGGCGACCTGCCGGAGCGCATCGAGTTCCAGTTCCGCAACCGCCGGGCGATGGAGGCCTTCGCGGCCTCCGACGGGCCGGCCGAGTTGCGCGGCATGCCCGGCGTCGACCTGGTGATCATTCCGCTGCACGAGTCCGGCGAGTCGGTCAGCGAGTGCACCATGGGCCCGGACTCGATGCCCGGCGCCCCCGAGATGCTGGACGTCAAGGTGATCATGGCCGTCGAAGTCACCGCGGCCGAGAAGGGCGCGATCGAGCAGCGGCTGCACGAGGTGCCGGGCGCGACCGGGGTCACGATGACCACCCGCGCGCAGGCCTTCGAGGAATATCAGGAGCTGCGGGCGGAACTGCCGGACGCGCCGGCGGTCGGGCCCGAGGCGCTGCCGGAAAGCTGGGTGCTGACGCTGGTCGACCGCGCGTCGGTGTACCGCGCGGTCGACGAGCATCTCGCCGAGCAGGTCTGCCGCATGCCCGGCGTGGCGGCGGTCATGGTGCCGCCCAAGGGGTGATGATCAGGGCTTCAGGACGACCTTGATGCAGCCGTCCTCCTTCTTCTTGAAGATGTCGTAACCGCGCGGCGCCTCCTCGAGCGGCATCCGGTGGGTCACCAGGTCGTCCACGCCGAGCGGGTCGTCGTCGCCGGTGAGCAGCGGCATGATGTCGTCCACCCAGCGCTTCACGTGCGCCTGGCCCATCCGCATGGTGACGCCCTTGTCGAAGAGATCCATCATCGGGAACGGGTCGGCCTCGCCGCCGTAGACGCCGATGATCGAGATGGTGCCGGCCCGCCGCACGCTCGCGAACGCGGTGCGCAGCGCGGCCATCCGGTCCACGCCGAAGGTCTCGGTCGCCTTCCGGGCCAGTGGATCCGGCAGCAGCCCGGCCGCCTTCATCGCGGCTGACTGGAACGGCGTGCCGTGCGCCTCCATGCCGACCGCCTCGATCACGCAGTCCGCGCCGCGTCCCTTGGTCATCTCGAGCACCGCGGCCGGCACGTCGTCGACCTGCTCGAAGTTGATCGTCTCGACGCCGTTGCGGGCCGCCATCGCGAGCCGCTCCGGCACGTTGTCGACCGCGATCACCCGGCCGGCGCCGAGGTGGCGGGCGATCCGGGCGCACATCTGCCCGATCGGGCCGAGGCCGGTGACCAGCACCGTGTCGCCGTTCTGGATGTCGGCGAACTTCGCCGCCTGCCACGACGTGGTGAGCACGTCGGAGAGGAAGAGGTAGCGCTCGTCGGGGTGGCCGTCCGGCACCTTGATCGGGCCGAACTGCGCCTGCGGCACGCGCAGGTATTCGGCCTGGCCGCCGGGCACCTGCCCGTAGAGCTTGGTGTAGCCGAACAGCGCCGCGCCCTTGCCCTGCGCGCGCACCTGAGTGGTCTCGCACTGGGCGAAGAAGCCGTGCGTGCACATCCAGCAGTGCCCGCAGGAGATGTTGAACGGGATCACCACCCGGTCGCCGGGCCGGATGTGCGTGACCTCGGCCCCGACCTCCTCGACGATGCCCATCGGCTCGTGCCCCAGCACGTCACCCTTGTCCAGATACATCCCCAGGACGTCGTAGAGATGCAGATCGGAACCGCAGATCGCGGTCGAGGTCATCCGCACGATCGCGTCGGTGGGCTCGTGAATCTCCGGGTCGGGCACCGTCTCCACGGACACCTTCTCGGTGCCCTGCCAGGTCAAAGCTCTCATGTCCACGGCATGCCCGCCCACGGCCGCAATATTCGGCGAATATCGTCCGGAGTCGCGGGCATGCACCGGACATGACGACTCCCAGTGGAAATCCCTTCGCCGTGGTCACCGGCGCGTCCAGCGGCATCGGCTTCGAGCTGGCCCGGCAGTTCGCCCAGCACGGTTACGACCTCCTGGTCACCGCCGAGGACGACGCCATCGACCAGGCCGCGGCCGATCTCCGGCGCGACGGTCAAAACCAGATCCATTCGGTACGCGCGGACCTCGCGACCTACGACGGGGTGGAGCGGCTCTACGCCGCCATCCTGGAGACCGGCCGCCCGATCGACGCGATCGCCCTGAACGCCGGCCGCGGCATCGGTGGCGACTTCACCAGTCAGACCGATCTCAAGGACGAGCTCAACGTCATCGACGTCAACATCACCTCGACTGTGCACCTGGCCAAGCGGGTGCTGCCCGACATGGTCGCCCGCGACGCCGGAAACGTGCTGTTCACCTCGTCGATCGCGTCCATGATGCCGGGCACCTACCAGGCGGTCTACAACGCCTCGAAGTCGTTCGTGCAGTCGTTCGCCGAGGCGTTGCGCAACGAGCTCGAGGACACCGGCGTCACGATCACCGCACTGATGCCCGGCCCGACCGACACCAACTTCTTCGACCGGGCTGAGATGCAGGACACAAAAGTCGGCTCGAGCGAGAAGGACGACCCGGCGGTGGTCGCGAAGCAGGGCTTCGAGGCGCTGATGAAGGGCAAGGAGAAGGTGGTCGGCGGCTCGCTGAAGACCAGAGTGCAGGGCGCGGCGTCCAAGGTGATGCCGGACTCCGCCAAGGCCGAGATGCACCGCAAGATGGCCGAGCCGGGTGGCGGCGACAACTAGCCGGGCGGTGTCTCAAGATCGGGCATAGGTTCGGGTGATGGAGTATCGCAGCCTCGGACGTACCGGAATGCAGGTCAGCCCGCTCTGCCTCGGCGCCATGATGTTCGGCGCCTGGGGCGAGCCCGACCACGACACGTCCATCAAGATCATTCACAGGGCGCTGGACGCCGGGATCAACTTCATCGACACGGCCGACGTCTATTCGCAGGGCGAGTCGGAGGTGATCGTCGGCAAGGCGCTGGCCGGCGGACGGCGTGACGACGTGATCCTGGCGACCAAGGTGCACGCCCAGATGGGTGTGCCCGCCGACCAGCCTCCCGGCACCAAGGGAGACCCGAACAAGCAGGGCAACTCGCGCCGCTGGATCATCCGGGAGGTGGAGGACAGCCTGCGCCGGCTGCAGACCGACTACATCGACCTCTACCAGATCCACCGGCCCGACTCGGACACCAGCGACGAGGAGACCCTCGGCGCGCTGACCGACCTGCAGCGCCAAGGCAAGATCCGGGCCTTCGGCTCGTCCACCTACCCGGCCTGGCGGATCGTCGAGGGCCAGTGGACCGCCGAGCGGCGCGGCCTGGGCCGGTTCGCCACCGAGCAGCCGCCCTATTCGATGCTGGTCCGCGGCATCGAGGCCGACGTGCTGCCGGTCGCCGAGCAGTACGGCCTGGGCGTCATCCCGTGGAGCCCGCTGGCCGGCGGCTGGCTGGGCGGCAGATATCGCAAGGAGTCCGGCGTCCCGGACACCAACCGCAGCCGCCGCATGCCCGCCCGCTACGACATGTCGCTGGAGGTCAACCAGCGCAAGCTGGACGCCGCGGACGCGTTCGCCGTGCTGGCCGAGGAGACCGGCGTCTCGCTGGTGCACCTGGCGATCGCGTTCGTGCTCCAGCATCCGGCGGTGACCGCGCCGATCATCGGCCCGCGCACGATGGACCAGTTCGAGTCGCAGGTCGGCGCCGTCGACCTGAAGCTGACCCCGGACGTGCTCGACCGGATCGACGAGATCGTCCCGCCGGGCACCAACCTCAACCCGGTCGATGCGGGCTTCGGCGCGCCGGCCCTGTCCGACCCGTTCCTCAGGCGGCGGCGCACCGCTTGAGGAGATGTGCGCCTCGGGTAGCGTGAGGCGCCATGACCGCGACCGTTCCGACTCCCCAGCGCCGTTGGTGGTGGGGTCTCGGGCCGGTCGCGGTGATCGCCGGGGCCCTGCTCTCGGTCTGGTCCTGCACTCCGGAGGGCCCGCCGGCCACCTCCGCGCCCGCGCCGGTGGTCTCTGCCGCGCCGGTCAGCCCGGCACCGGACACTTCGGACGCACCGGCACTGAGCTGCGAGGAGCGGCTGGTCGGGCGGATGTCGCCGGAGCAGCGCGCCGGCCAGCTGCTGATGATCGGCACCGATGTGGACGAGCCGGGCGGCTTGCGCGGCGAGATCCGGAAATATCATCTCGGCGGTTTCTTCCTGCACGGCCGCAGCACCCGCTCGGCGGGCAGCCTGCGCGCCGACATCGAGGGGCTGACCGCGGCCGCCGAGACCCCGCCGCTGGTCGCGCTCGACCAGGAGGGCGGCAGCGTGCAGACGCTCAAGGGCGCCGACTTCCCGCTGATCCCGTCCGCCGAGCGACTCGGCGGTGGCCCCGACGCCCGGCTGCGCGCGGTCAATCGGGACAGCGCCAAGCGCCTGCGCGGCATCGGCGTGAACCTCAACCTGGCGCCGGTCGCGGACACCGTGCCGTCCTCGATCGGCGAGGGCAACCCGCCGATCGGCGCGTTCCACCGGCAGTACGGCTCGGACCCGGCCGAGGTGGCGAAGGACATCGAGCAGGTGGTCGCCGCATACCAGGGCGAGCGGGTGCTGGCCGTCCTCAAGCACTTCCCGGGGCTGGGCCGCACCCGGGCCAACACCGACACGTCCACCAAGGCGGTCGACGACACGGCGACCACCACGGATCCCTATCTGCAGCCGTTCGCGGCCGGCATCAAGGCGGGCTCGGCCAGCGTGATGATCTCCTCGGCGCGCTACCCGAAGCTGGACCGCACCACCATCGCCGCGTTCTCCAAGCCGATCATCACCGACCTGCTGCGCGGGCAGCTCGGCTTCGACGGCATGGTGATGTCCGACGACCTGGGCGCGGCCAAGGCGGCGGCCCGCATCTCGCCCGGCGACCGTGCGGTCCGGTTCGTGGCCGCGGGCGGCGACCTGGCACTGAGCATCCGGCCGGAGGACGCCGAGCCGATGGCCGAGGCGCTGGTCGCCCGGGCCGAGGCGGAGCCGGCTTTCTATGAGCGGGTCACCGAAGCCGCGCACCACGTGCTCCGCGCGAAGATCCGCGCGGGCCTCGTGACCTGCTAGTGCGGTGTCCATTGTCGTTCGCCGGTTCGCGGGATGGTCGCGTGTCCAGTGGTCGTGTCATAATGGTCGTATGCCTAGACGTCGGGATGTTGGTACCGGTCCGGTGGTGCACCGCACCGCACCGCCCGGGTCGGGCTACGCCTGACCCCAGCGCGGCGCCGCCGCTGTTTCGGCCTGCTGCGCTGCGCCGCAGACGTGTGGGCGTGCGTGCTGGAACTGAACGACCGGCACCGCCGCCGCGGAGACCGGCCGGTGGCCGGGTACCAGGAGTTGTGCTCCGTGCTGGCCGCCTCCGGCCCGGGAACGTTCGGCGAGTTGGACCCGGTGGGGGCCAGGTCGGTGCTGCGCCGGTTCTCCGACGCCTGGTTCAGCGCCGCGACACGGCGCAAAGCGCGGGGCTGCGCACCGTTGCGGGCGCGCCTGGACCGGCTGGTTCCGTACCCGGCCGGGACGGTCCGATCGGTGGCCTTGCTGTTTGACGCCGGCCGGTTGTGGCTGGACGTCACCCGCAGAACTCCCGATCACCACATACCCGCCCGGCGAACGACCCGACCCCGCCAAGGTCGCCGGTGTCCATCTCGGGATCATCCACCCGTTCGCCGCCGCGTCTCCCTCGGACGGGACCGCGCTGCTGATATCCGGGCGGGCCGTCCGGGCCGAGCATCGGCTGCACCTGGCCGACACCAAAGCCCGCCGCCGGGCCACCGCGCACCGCGCCCCCGCCAAAGGCCAGCGCGGGTCGCGGCGCTGGCGTAAGACCCGCTACCGGGCGCGGCTGGCCGAGACCCGGCACCGCAGACGGATCCGGCAAGCCCTGCACGAAGCCGCCAAACCCTGATCGGCTGGACCGTCGGCAACCGGATCGGCGCCCTGACAGTCGGCGAACGGCGAGGATCCACAACACGACCAGGGACCAACCCGGTCAACGTTCGTGGACACCGCACTAGATCTTCTGCTTGCCGATCACCGCGAGCAGGCGCAGCTTCTCGTGGCTCTCGCTGCCCGGCGTGGCGGTGTAG
The DNA here is from genome assembly GCF_055586225.1 of Actinoplanes sp. NPDC051388. NCBI lineage: Bacteria > Bacillati > Actinomycetota > Actinomycetes > Micromonosporales > Micromonosporaceae > Actinoplanes > Actinoplanes sp. NPDC051388. The sequence goes on from NZ_JBVJIP010000003.1 coordinate 8,045, forward strand.
ATAAGCAGCGACTGCCCGGTCTCCCGGTCCAGCAGGGTCTGACAGTGCAGATCGAGCTCGCCCAGCTCGGGATGCCGCAGGAGTTTGCGGGCGCCGTAGGCCGGAGCGACCACGTGCGCGCTCCACAGCTTGGTGAACTCCGGACTCGCCGCCAGCAGGGCGTCGGCCACCGCGGCGGCGGCCGAGCCCGGCCCGTCCTGGGCATAGACCTCCCGCAGGGCGGCGCAGAAGAACAGGCTCAGGGCCGCATGCTCGGACTCGGCGAAGAACGCCCGCGTCGCCGGATCGGTGAACCAGCGGTACGCGATGCTGCGATCCATCCCGGTCAGCCCGCTGTCGTCGCCCAGCAGAGCCACCCCGGCGCTGGTCCGGTGCAACGTCTCGCCCAGCCGCGAGACCACCTCGGCCGGGGTGTCGTCGAGCCGGTCCAGGATCCGCATCATCGCCGGGCTGATGTGGTCGTCCTGCCAGATCCGCTGCGGCGCGACGTGCCCGGCCAGCTGGAAGAGGTGGTCGCGCTCGGTCTGGGACAGGTGCAGGCCACGGGCGATCGCGGCCAGCATCTGCTCCGACGGGCGCGGGCCGCGCTGCTGCTCGATGCGGCTGTAGTAGTCCGCCGACATCCCGCTGAGCGCGGCCACCTCCTCCCGCCGCAGGCCGCCGGTGCGTCGCCGCGGGCCGCGCGGCAGGCCGACGTCTTCCGGTTGCAGTGCCTCCCGGCGCGTACGCAGAAAGTCCGCGAGCTGTGCCCGATCCACGTGCCTAGTGTCCACTGGTCGCGAACGTCACGCCGGCGAGCCGGGCCGACTCGTCCCACAGCCGCTTGGCGGTGGCGACATCGCGCCCCGACGAATACGGCCGCAGCCGCCGCGGAGCCCCGGTGAGCCGCAGCAGGCCACGAGGACCGTAGAACTCGCCGCCGCGGGCCTGCGGACCGGTGGCCGCGAGGAGGGCGGGCAGCGCGCCGCGCTCGGCGGTCTGCACCGGCCAGCCCAGGCTCCGCAGCCGCTTGAAGATCGGGTCCATCGGCGAGGGCCGCTTGCTGCCCAGGTTCGGCCCGGCGGCCTGCAGGTTGGTCGACGAGAAGCCCGGGTGCGCGACGTTGCTGGTGAGGCCCCAGTTGTTCGCCTGACTGCGCCGGTCGAGTTCCAGCCCGAAGAGCATGGTGGCCAGCTTCGACTGGTTGTAGTACTTCCACGGCGTGTACTTGCGCTCGCCCTGGAGGTCGGTGAAGTCGATCCGGCCGGTCAGCGCGGCGATGCTCGACTGGGTGGTGACCCGGGCCCGTCCGGCGATCAGCAGCGGCAGGATCCGGGCGGTCAGCGCGTAGTGCCCGAGGTAGTTGGTCTGGAACTGGAGCTCGAGGCCGTCGCCGGTGGTCTGCCGCTCCGGCGGGGCCATCACGCCGGCGTTGTTGACCAGCAGGTGGATCGGCCGGCCCTCGGCGACCAGGGTGTCGGCGAAGGCGGACACGGAGGCCAGGGAGGAGAGGTCCATGGTGCGGACGGAGACGTTGCCGGCCATCGTGGCGGCCGCTGCCTTGCCCTTGGCCGCGTTGCGAACCGGGAGGACGATCTCCGCCCCGGCGGCGGCCAGGCGGGTGGCGATGATCCGGCCGAGGCCGTCGCTGCCGCCGGTGACCACGGCGAGCTTGCCGTGCAGGTCGGGAATCTCGATGTCTGTCATGGGATCAGCGTGGCCGGATCCGCGGATCGGATGAAGGCCGAATCTATCCAGGGACAAAAGATCCGTGGCTGAGCACGGTGACCGGCGGCAACCTGGTCTGGAACGCCACCGGCGCAACCGGTTCGTTCGACGACGTCCGCACGTTTAGGGTCGGCGGATGACCTATGTGACTTCGGGGGACCTGCGACTGTGGGTGGATCGGTCGGGCGACCCGGCCGATCCCGCGGTGCTGCTGATCAACGGCGCCGAGGCGCAGGGCATCGGCTGGCCCGCGGCGCTGGTGGATCGGCTGGTCGCGGCCGGCCTCCAGGTGATCGTGTACGACCACCGCGACACCGGCCGGTCCGACTCGGTCGACTTCGACACGACGCCGTACTCGATGGACGATTTGGCGGCGGACGCCGTCGCCGTGCTGGACGGGCTGGACCTGCCGGCGGCGCATCTGGTCGGCGCCTCGATGGGCGGCCTGATCGGCCAGTGGGTGGCCGCCGCCCACCCCGACCGGGTGCTGGCGCTGATCCTGATGTCCACCACGATCCCCGACGGCATCCGCGAGCTGCCGCCGCCCGCGCCGGAGGTGCTGGACCGCTTCGCCGAGCTGGGCAAGCTGCCCCGCGACACGGTCGAGCAGCGGATCGAGGCCGACGTGCAGGTCTATCAGCTGCTCGTCGGCGGACGCCTGCCCTTCGACGAGGCGGCGGCCCGCGACCTGGCCGAGAGGCACTTCGCCCGGGCCCGCGACTGGACGAAGTCCGCCAACCACCACCGCATCCGCGAGCACCCGGCCACCATGCCGTCGCTGTCCGCGATCGAGGCGCCCACCTTGGTGATCGTCGCCGAGGCCGACCCGATCTTTTCGCCACCCCACTCCGAGGCCCTGGCCGAACTGATCCCCGGCGCCCGGGCGATCCGAGTCCCCGACATGGGCCACGCTTTCCTGTCCCCAGGCCTCCCGGAACACCTGGCCGACCAGATGATCGCCTTCCTCCGAAGCCGCCCGGCCCCGAACTGAGCCGGCCGACCACAGGTGTTGCGTATGGGTGTGTAGAGCGGCAACGGCACGGCGCATCTTCGTGGTGGCGGCGGAGCAGGACCACTTCGACCGAGCGTGAGCGGCGCCGGAACGCCCAGCCCAGCCCAGCCGTCGTCGGTGAACCCGGGTGCCGTCAGCCGTCGCCGGAGCAGCAGGCGCACGCGTTGGCCGTCGGAGGAAGCGCGCAGCAGGCGTCGCCGCGCCAGGCGGCTCGGCCCTCCCTTGCCGCGATGGCCGCGATGATCAGGGCCGCCGCCGGGTCGGCCCAGGACCAGCCGAGCAGGCTGTTCAGGAGCAGGCCGACCAGCAGCACCGCGGACAGATAGGTGCAGAGCAGGGTCTGCTTGGAGTCGGCCACCGCGGTGCGCGAGCCCAGTTCGCGGCCGGCTCGGCGCTGGGCCCAGGACAGGCCGGGCATGACCGCGAGCGAGACCGCGGCCAGCGCGATGCCGACCGGGGAGTGGTCGGGCGTGGCCTGGCCGAGCAGGGCGCGCACCGACTCGACGGTGACGAAGGCGGCGAGCGCGAAGAACGAGAACGCGATGACGCGCAGCGTGGTCTTCTCGCGGGCCGCGGGATCCGGCCCGGCGAACTGCCAGGCGACGGCCGCCGCCGAGGACACCTCGATGACCGAGTCCAGGCCGAAGCCGATCAGCGCCGTGGAGGACGCGACGGCCCCGGCGCCGATCGCGATCACCGCCTCGATCACGTTGTATGTGATGGTCGCGGCGACCAGCCACCGCACCCGGCGGGTCAGCACGGCCTGCCGGCTCATCAACAGCAACCGTCCACATCGGCGTCCGGGCACGCGGCCGGGTCCACCGCCAGCACCAGGCCGAGCAGGTCGCCGAGGGCATGCCGCAGGCGGGGGTCGGCCAGCTCGTAACGGGTGCGCCGGCCCTCGGGCACGGCCACCAGCAGCCCGCAGCCGCGCAGGCAGGCCAGATGGTTGGACAGGTTCTGCCGGGTCGCGCCGAGCAGGTCGGCCAGCTCGGCCGGGTAGCCGGGACCGTCGCGCAGGGCCAGCAGCAGCCGGGCCCGGGTGGGGTCGGAGAGGGCATGGCCGAAGCGGGCGAGGACCTGCCCGTGCGTCGCCGTTTCCATCCGCTGATAGTACAGCAGGCGCTGTACTAAAGACCCTTGGATACGCCCGGGGTGAGGAACTCGACGCGCGTGCCGGTCAGCAGCGGGTTCTTCCGGGCGTGGAACGTCTGGACGTGCTCGGCGTCCTCGTGGGCCCGGAACGCGTCGCGGTCCCGATAGACCTCGTAGAAGACGCGGACCAGCGGCTCGCCCTCGACCGCCGACGTGGCGTAGACCAGGGTGCCCGGCTCGCGGGCGGTGATCTGCTCGACCGCGGCCGCGGTGAGCTCGTCGAAGCGGGCCGCCGCGGCCTCGTCCCGGCAGTCGAAACGAACGACGAGTGCGAGCACCGCCACCTCCAGAGGGAAACGGCTCAGCCGAAGACGGCGAAGTCGGTCAGCTCGGCGTTGCCGGGCTGCCAGTTGTCGACCACGACGGTGACATAGCGAGCCGAGACGCGCAGCGGAATCTCGGTCAGGCGGGCCGGCCGGGCCACCTTGGCCACGGTCGAATAGGTGACCGCGTCGGTCGAGCGCTCGATGCGGATCGAGCCGCGGCGGCCGGCCGTCCAGGTCAGGCGGACCATCGTCAGGGACTCGGTGGCGCCGAGGTCGACCACCATCCGGCCGGTCGGGCCGGGACGCCACGACGTGCGGGTGTCGCCGTCCACCGCGCGCGCCGGGGAGGTCATGCCGGTGGGCAGCGGTGAGGTGGGGAACGTGGTGCGGCCCCGGGCCAGGTCGGCCGTCGGGGTCACCGGGCCGCCGGGCACGGTCAGCGTCGTCGACTTGCCGGCCGCCAGGCGTACCGGAGAAGACCAGGAACCGGATCGCACAGCGATCGCCACCGGCTGGGATTGCGGCGCGGTGATCGTCACGTGGTGCGAGTCGGGCACGGTGAAGCGGGTGCCGAGCGGCACCTCGCCGCGCACCTCGAAGCGTGGCGGCTCGACCCGCCCGGTGCCGGCCGGCTGCGTGACGCCCCAGGCCAGGCCGTCCTTCCGGAGCACCTGCATACCGCGATACAGCCGGCGCGAGGACGGGATCGTCACGGTCGCGCCGGTGATCGGGTCGGCCGTCAGGTTGAAGACGCTCAGGTAGCCGTCCGCGTCGCTGACCCGCAGGCCGGGCGGGGTGTCCGGGATGCGGCGCCGGGCCATCGCGGCCAGGTCGACGCCGGGTCGCGCATAGGCCTCGATCAGTGTCGGCGAGGGCGGGCCGGTGGCCGCGATCACGGCGGTGGCGGACACCGTGATCGGCCGGCCGGTGTCGTGCGTGACCAGGCCGGCCCGGCCGTCGATGTCCACCCAGCCACCGGACAGCTCGTGGGCGTCGGGCACCACCACCGCGTCGGACCAGGCGACCGCGTCCTCGGACGTCTGGATCACGTATCTGGTCGCGTACGCCGACTCCCAGGAGAGCCGGACCCCCGCGACCGTGACCGGCGAGCCCAGATCGACCGCGAACCAGCTGTCCTGCCGCCCGCGCTCGGTGCGGTCCACCGCCCAGCGGGTCTGCGGATTGCCGTCGGTGGCGTTGTACGCCGGATAGCTCACGTCCGACGACGAAGCCCCGGTCAGCGCGCCCTGTGCCAGATCCGCGCCGGCCTCGTCCAGCACGCTGAACGTCCACAGTGAATAGCCGTACTGATTGGCCGCCTGCCGGCCCTGCATCCGCACATAGCGAGCGGGCCGCGCCTCGAACAGCAGCTCGTCGATGCCGCCGTCGCCGCCGCCGCCCGCGCTGCCGTCGAGCGTGATCGAGCCGGTCGTGCTGGTGAACGTGCGCCGCCCGGTGAGCCCGGGCATGCCCGGCATCTCGAGGTTGAACAGCGACAACGCGCCCTCGTCGGTGCCCACGCCGGTGCTCGCGTAGACCACCGTGCCGGTCGGCAGCGTCGCGTAGGCCGCGTACTCCTCGCCGTAGATGAGCACGGTCGCGGTGGCGTCGACGCCGTCCCGGACACGCTGATAGGCCGCGGTCCAGGTGTCCGACGGCGCCCGCGACGAGGCCGGCAGGAACGCGGCGGCGCGCGTGTCGATCAGCCAGTTGTCGTGTCGCGGCTGCCACAGGAAGTTCACGAAGCCGGTCTTGGTCACCGCCGCGGCGAACGCGTCACCCGATTGGTGCACGGTCAGCCCGAGCTGGTCGCCGAAGTCGCGGGTGCCGCTCGCCCGGGCGAAGAACTGCGGCGCCGACACCGGCTTGGTCGGCCGGCCGCGGTGGCGGTGGAACAGGTAGGAGATGGCGAGCTCGGCGCGGGCCTCCGGCTCGTACTTCTCCTCGCCACTGAACTTGGTCAGGCGAAACTCCGGCGAGTGCCGCAGGTAGGGCTCGAGCCGTCCGGCCAGATCGGCTTCGGCGCGCGCCGCGTCCGGATCGCGCAAAACCTGAGCCAGGTACGCGAGCGGCAGCACGTCCCGCCCATAGAGGTGATATCGATCCGCCACCATCGGCATCACGGTCTCGCCCGCGTCGCTGGCCAGCAGCCGCAGCGTGCGCCACAACTGCTCGCCGTTCGGCTGCCGCAGCAGCACGTCCGGCACCCGCTTGCCGGCCGTCATGAAGTGGATCGCCGCCCGGCCCGCCGTGCGCCACAACTCCGCCTGGTAGTGCGGGTTCACCGATTCGTGGTTCTCCACCACGAACGTGTCGTGCAGGTTGTGCCCCCGGCTCAGGTCCTTGACCACCACGCCGTCGAGCCGCGCCAGGTTGGCCCGGTCGGCGGCCGGCAGCGCGCTCGCGTTGGCCGCCCAGAACAGGAACCGGCCGCGCAACGCGGCGTCGTCCCGCCCCCAGGCCAGCCCCGGCGCGATCGCCTGCGCGTAGACGCCCATCTCCTCGAGCTTGGTGTCACCGAGGTGTCCGCCCGCCGTGCCGTTCGGCGTCCAGTCGCCGCTGAGCGGATCGTCGGCGTACGCCAGCCCGTACGCATAGGAGGCCTGCCCCGACGCGATGGCCGACACCTTCGTGCGGGTGCGGTCGTCCAGGTCGTCCCAGAGCAGCCGGGCGGCGAGCACGAAGTAGAGCTCGAAGGTCGAGTCCCAGAACAGCTGCCGGCCCCAGTCCGAGCCGCCGGCCAGCCGGTTCGTGCCGGCGAACCGCCCGATCGTGGCCAGCGTGTGCTCCTGCAGCGTGCTCTTGCCGACGCCGGCCAGCGCCTCGTCGTAGCCCTCGGCCCGCAGCAGCACCGCGTTGCCCAGCACCGACGCGAACCGGAAGTCGTCCGAACGGTAGGCGCCGGTGGCCGGGTCCCACTGCTGCTCGACCCACCGGGTGTGCAGGTGCAGCAGCCGGTGATAGGTGGCCGCGACGGGGTCGTCCACCGGCCGCGCCCAGAGTCCGGCGGGCCGCCGGGCCGGGATCGGGACGGCGAGTGCCCCGCTTAGCGCCAAGAAATGGCGACGGGACAGCGGCGCCATCGAACCTCCACGGGGACCTGCGGACGTGCCGACAATCAGTATCCGGTCGGGCCGCCTCACGACAAATGGTGTGATGGCGACCGACACCCCGCTGTTACGTTCCATCCGCCGGAAACGTTCAAGTGATCAGCCGGAAGAGGTTCAGCCACTGCTCCGGCCACACCACGCCGACCGGCGCCTCGGCGGAGAGCCGGTTCGCCCGGAATGCCGCGGTGACCCGCCGGTTGCCGTAGCGCCGGGACAGGGACGCGGCCAGCGAGCCGCCGACGCCGGTGAAGCCGCACTCCACGAACGACCGGAACTCCGCCATCGCCGACGGCGTGACCAGCGGAAAGTCGCGGTGGACCAGGCGCAGCAGGCCGGCGTCGACCCGGGGGACCGGGCGGAAGGCGGTGCGGGGGATCCGGCCCGCCAGCTCCCACGAGTGGGTGGGCCAGGTGCTGATCGTCAGGCGGGTCCAGCGGCCGTAGTCGCCGGTCCGCTTGCGGGCGTATTCCAGCTGTGTGACCAGGGTGGCGTGACGCAGGGTCGCCGATCCGAGGCACCAGGACACCACCCCGGAGGTGAGCGCGTAGGGGATGTTGCCCACCACCGCGAAGGAGGACGTGGGCGGGTCCTCGCGGAGGAAGTCGGCGATGCGCACGTCGAGAGCGGGGTGCGACGGCAGCGCGGCGGCGACCGCGGGATCGACCTCGAAGGCGACCACCCGGCCCGCCCGCGCCAGCAACAGTGAGGTCAGGTGGCCGCGGCCGGCGCCCACCTCGTACACGAGATCGTCGGGTTCGAGATCGGCCGCCGCGACCACCTGACGCAGGGCAGCGGTGGAGGAGAGGAAGTTCTGACCGTACGCACGACGGGCGCGGGAATGCGCACGTCGCGGAGAAGAGGGCGCCATGACCATGGTCCTGTCCGCCGTCGCGAGGACGCGAAGGCAAGAACGGAAGAGGACACGTAGGCCCTGGCGGGCTCAGGCGAAAGGAGCTAGGCGACCAGGGCCGGACGCCGGTCGCGCAGACGGATCGAAGACAGCGGTCCGCGCGCGGGCGTCACGAGCCCGGCGAGCAGAGCGTGCGTCGTGATCATCCCGCGACCCTACTGAACGGCCGTCCCGGCGTACCAGTGAATTAAGAGCCGGTGTGCCGCGCGGCCTGCCGCAGATCGAGATCCTCGATGCCGATCGCGACGATGAGCAGGATCTCGACACCGTTCATGTTGATCACCGTGAGGGCTGAGTATGCTTGCCGCGGGCCGTGACTGGCGTGTTCGGATGGGTCAACCATCGTGGAGCGGTCCCGTCATCGACGACGACTGCCGTGCGCCTGGGCCTCTTGATCCGTGCTGAGTTTGCCGAGAAGCGCAGGAGGTCCGATGAACGCCGAGTCCAATGCTTTCCGCTCCGCCCTCGAAGTCGTCCGCCAGGTCGAGCCCCGCATCGCCGACGCGATCGCCAAGGAGCTGCACGACCAGCGCGAGTCGCTCAAGCTGATCGCCAGCGAAAACTACGCATCGCCCGCCGTGCTGCTGGCGATGGGCAACTGGCTCAGCGACAAATACGCCGAAGGCACCATCGGCCGCCGGTTCTATGCCGGCTGCCAGAACGTGGACACCGTCGAGTCGGTCGCCACCGAGCACGCCCGCGAGCTGTTCGGCGCGCAATACGCGTATGTCCAGCCGCACTCCGGCATCGACGCCAACCTGGTGGCCTACTGGGCGATCCTGGCCGACCGGGTCGAGGTGCCCCATCTCAAGAAGTTCGAGAAGCGGCAGGTCAACGATCTGACCGACGCCGAGTGGGCAGAGCTGCGGGCGGCCTTCGGCAACCAGCGGATGCTCGGCATGTCGCTGGACGCCGGCGGCCACCTGACGCACGGCTTCCGGCCGAACATCAGCGGCAAGATGTTCGACCAGCGCAGTTATGGCGTGGACCCGGCGACCGGGCAGATCGACTACGACGCACTGCGGGCCACGGCGCGCGAGTTCAAGCCGCTGGTGATCGTCGGTGGTTACTCCGCGTACCCCCGCAAGGTGAATTTCCGCGTCATGCGCGAGATCGCCGACGAGGTCGGCGCGACCTTCATGGTTGATATGGCCCACTTCGCCGGTCTTGTCGCGGGCAAGGTCTTCACCGGGGACTTCGACCCGATCCCGCACGCGCACATTGTCACCACCACCACGCACAAGAGCCTGCGCGGCCCGCGCGGCGGCGCGGTGCTCTGCGGTCCCGAGCTCTCCGACCAGGTCGATCGCGGCTGCCCGATGGTCCTCGGCGGCCCGCTCGCGCACGTCATGGCGGCCAAGGCGATCGCGTTCGCCGAGGCGCGTCAGCCGTCCTTCGCGGATTATGCGCAGCGCATCGTCGACAACTCCCAGGCGCTCGCGGCCGGCCTGCTCGCCCGCGGCGCGACCCTGGTCAGCGGCGGCACCGACAACCACCTGGTGCTGATCGACGTCGACAAGTACGGCCTCACCGGCCGCCAGGCCGAGCAGGCGCTGCTCGACTCCGGCATCGTCACCAACCGCAACGCGATCCCGTCCGACCCGAACGGCGCCTGGTACACCTCCGGCATCCGGATCGGCACCCCGGCGCTGACCTCGCGCGGCCTCGGCACCGGCGAGATGGACCAGATCGCCGAGCTGATGCACACGGTGCTGTCGCAGACCACGCCCTCGCCGACCTCGAAGGCGAAGTTCACCCTCGACCCGGCCGTGTCCGACCGGGTCAGCAAGCAGGCCACCGAGCTGCTCGCCGACTACCCGCTCTATCCCTCGGTCGACCTGGGGTAGTTCGTCAGGAAGGCGTCGACCGCGGCCACGAACTCGGCCGGTTGGTCGCGGTGGACGTGATGCCCGGCCGCGATCGTGACCAGGGTGGCGGCCGGCATGTGATCCCGCAGCTCAGCGTGCAGGTGCTGCGGGATCTGGCTGTCCGGGCCGCCGCCGATGATCAGCGTCGGCACGGTGACCGACGAGGCGTTCTCCCAGCCGGCCGGGTCGGGGTCGTCGAGCTGGGCCCGGATCGCGTTGACCGCGGCGAAGTCGAACGGCGTCGGCTCGTCCGGCGGGGGGAGCGGCGGACGCTCGAGGTCGCCCGGCCGCAGGATCGGCGCGTCCTCGAGCACGAGGTGGCTGAGCCGGTCCGGCGCGGCCTGCCCCACCAGCATGGCGACCACGCCGCCCATCGAATGGCCGGCCAGCGCGCAGCGCTCGAGGCCGGCGGCCTCCAGGTAGGCCAGCACGTCGTCGCGCATCAGCTCGAAGGAGTAGTGCCCGGGGTGCGGGCTCCGGCCGTGTCCGCGCAGGTCGAGAACGTGCACGCGATGCTTCTCGGCCAGCGCGGGCAGCACCGGCCGCCAGTCGCGGCCATCGCCGCCGAGCCCGTGCAGCAGCACCAGCGGCGGCGCGTCCAGCTCGCCGACGACCTCGAAGGCGGTCATCGGCGCCCGGATCAGCGAGATCACCTCGTCGGTGGTGCGGACGTCGCCGAAGGTCCGGTAGATCGTGTAGAGCGCCGCGTTGTGGTCCTCGTCGCGGCGGGCCGCGTTCGCGTCGGCAACCATGATCACCCGGTAGCCGATCGTGCGGGCGTCCCGAGCGGAGGACTCGCAGCACACGTTGGTCACCGTGCCGGTGATCAGCACCGTGTCGATGCCGCGCTCTTCCAGCAGGCCGGGGAGCGGCGACTTGCCGGGGAAGAAGGCGCTCGCCGCGAACTTCTCCAGCACCAGATCGGCGTCGTGCACCTCGAACTCGTGCCACAGCCGCGACCGCAGCGGGCCCTCGCCGCCGCTGGTGCGGAACGCCTCGGCGAACCCGGGCCCGAAGAAGTCCTCGGCCAGCGCCGAAGGCTCACCCGCCCCGGGCAGCACCCAGGCGACCGTGCCACCCGCCGCGCGCAGTTCGGCGGCGAGCCGGGCGATGTTCGGCACGATGCCCCGGACATATCCGAACTCCTCCGCGAAGAACGGCACCATGTCGACCACCACCAGGGCGGTGCGCTCCGGCACGAGCGACGTGAAGGCGTGCCGCCGCCCGCGCCGCGACTCCTGCCGCCGGTACTCCCGATCCTCGATCCGCCAGGCGTGCATCGTGCGTTCCATGCCGCCCAAGCTATCGGCGAGCGGCCGTCCGCGGGCCCCCGCGAGGGTGAGTTTCGCGCCGAGCGGACGGTGGGTACGAGACCGTGTCCAGGACTGACGGCGACTGTGTGAGGATCAGACGTGTTCCCTGACGAGCGTTGGAATGCGCGGGACCGTCATCTCGACGACCGCGAACGCGAGCTGGAGAGTCGTGACCGGTTGCTGGACGCCCGGCAGGAGCGGCTGGCCGGCGTCGAGCGTGACCTGGCCGCGCGCCAGGAGGTGCTGCACGCGCGGGAGGCCCTGGTCGCCGAGCGGGAGGTCGCGGCCGAGAAACGCGAACGCGAGGGCAACAAACGGGACTCTCTGGCGGACACCCGGGAGGCGCACGCCACCGCCCGCGAGCGGGTCCTCGATCAGCGCGAGGCCGGCGAGTTCAGCGAGCCGGTCGATCTGAGCAACCGGGTCGAGGAGGCGTTCGCCCGCGAGGTCTCCCGGATGGACCGCAGCGACGCCTTCCTGGAGCGCTCCCGGGCGGCGGTGAAGCGCGCCCAGGACCGGCTCAACACCCTGCGCGCGGCGCGGTCACAGACGCCCCCCGAGGATCAGGCGCCACCGGAAGATCAGGCGCCGCCCGAAGATCGGGATTGAGCCGGGAGTCGGTGCAGCGTCACGTCCCGGAGCGCGCCGGAGGCCAGGGTCGCCGTCAGATAGGTCGCGAACGGCTGGCTGCGCCGATCGGTGGGCGAGCCGGGGTTGAGCAGGCGCAGCCCGGTCGGCGCCACCGAATCCCACGGGATGTGCGAGTGTCCGAAAACGAGCACGTCGGTGTCGGGGTAGGCCGCCGCGCACCGCGCCTCCCGCCCGGTCTTCGCGCCGGTCTCGTGCACCACCGCGAAGCGCACCCCGTCGAGCACCTCGTGGGCGACCAGCGGCAGCCGGGCCCGCAGCGCCGGGCCGTCGTTGTTGCCGTACACCGCGATCAGGCGCCGCGCCCGGGCGGACAACGCGTCCAGGGTGGCCACGTCGACCCAGTCGCCGGCGTGGAAGACCACGTCGGCCGCGTCCACCTCGGCCCAGAGCGGGGCGGGCAGGTCGCGCGCCCGGAGCGGGACGTGGGTGTCGGACATCAGCAACAACCGCATGAGCCGGAAACCTACGCCGGGCCGGGCCGGATCTCGCCGGAACCGCGCCGGATCAGCCGGGTCGGTATCCAGAAATCGCGCGGCGGACCGTCGGCGCCGCCGATCCGCTCGAACAGCACCCGGGCAGCCGTGCGACCCATCGTCGTCGGGTCCTGGGCGACCACCGTGACGGCCGGTTCCAGCAGGTCGGCCAGCGGAAAGTCGTCAAAGCCGACCAGCGCCACCCGGCCCTGCAACCGCAGCCGGCGCAGCGCCCGGAACGCGCCGATGGTGATCAGGTTCTGGCCCGTGAACACGGCGGTCGGCGGATCCGGCCGGTCGAACAGCGCCAGCGTCGCGCTCTCCGCGTAGGACGGATGCCGCAGCCGGCGCACCGCGTGCGGGGCCAGATCGGCCGTGCCGAGTGCCGCGAGATATCCGCGATGCCGCTCCCGCGCGGTCGCGATCCGGGCTCCATCCCCGAGGTACGCGATCCGCGTGTGCCCCTGCGCGACGAGGTGCCGGACCGCGTCCCGGGAGCCGGAAACGTTGGTGGCGAGCACCGCATCGCCCGGGAAGCCGGTGCCGGGACGGTCCACGTACACCACCGGAATGTCCGAGATAGATCGCAGGTAGCTCTGGTCCGGCCCGCTCGGCGCGATGATCAGCCCGTCCGCGTGCCGCTGGCTGAAGGCGGCCGCCAGCTCTCGCTCGCGCTGCGGATCCTCGTCGATGCTGCCGACCAGCACCTGCACGCCGTGCAGCCGGGCCTCGTCCTCGACCGCCCGGTGCAGCACCGCCGAGAACGGGTTGCCGACGTCCTCCAGCAGCACCCCGATGGTGCGCGTGCGCCGGTCGTTGCGGCGCAGCAGGCTGGCCCCGAGATGCGGCCGGTAGTTCAGCGTCTCGACCGCGGCGTGCACCCGGGCGGCCAGATCCGGCGCGACCGTCGTCTCGCCGTTGACCACTCTGGAGACGGTCTTCAGGCTCACGCCGGCGGTCCGCGCGACGTCGTTCATGGTGGGCCGTGAGTCCCCGGTCACCGCGCCTCCCTCGACGGGAAACATCTCGATGTCGATCACTGGGTGCAACATAGCGGGAACTTATTGTTGACAGTTGATGCCTTCGGTCGTCTAGTAGAGACAACGTTGTCTCGCGTTAGCCGCGTCTCCGGGCGTCGCGCTAAATCGATTTGGAGGAGACATGCGCCATCCCCATCCCGTGCGGTCCACACTGGCAGTGGGCTGTGCCGCGGCGTTGGCGCTGGGCGTCGCCGCTTGCGGCGGCGATTCCGGCGGCGGCTCCGGTGGCCAGCCGATCGTCGGCCTGATCACCAAGACCGACACCAACCCGTTCTTCGTCAAGATGAAGGAAGGCGCCCAGAAGGCCGCGACCGCGCAGGGCGTCGAGTTGCAGTCGTTCGCCGGCAAGCAGGACGGCGACAACGAGGCCCAGGTGCAGGCGATCGAAAGTCTGATCTCGGCCGGCGCCAAGGGCTTCCTGATCACCCCGAGCGACTCCAAGGCCATCGTCCCGGCGATCGACAAGGCCAAGCAGGCGGGCCTGCTGGTGATCGCGCTGGACACCCCGACCGACCCGGCGGACGCCGTGGACGCCACCTTCGCCACCGACAACCGGCAGGCCGGCAAGCTGGTCGGCCAGTGGGCGAAGGCCAAGTTCGAAAAGGACGGCAAGCAGGCGAAGATCGCGATGCTGGACCTGAACGCCAATGGCGTCTCGGTGGACGTACAGCGGGATCAGGGTTTTCTCGAAGGGTTCGGTATCACCGTCGGGGACAACAACAAGATCGGCGATGAGAGCGATCCGCGGATCGTCGGGCACGACGTGACCGACGGCGCCGAGGACGGCGGCCGGACCGCGATGGAGAACTTGCTCCAGAAGGACCCGACGATCAACCTGGTCTACACCATCAACGAGCCCGCGGCGGCCGGCGCGTACCAGGCGATCAAGGCGGCCGGCAAGGACAAGGACGTCACCATCGTCTCGATCGACGGCGGCTGCCCGGGTGTGGACAACGTCAAGGCCGGCGTCATCGGCGCCACCTCGATGCAGTTCCCGATCAAGATGGCCGAGGACGGCATCGCCGCCATCTCGGCGTTCGCCAAGGACGGCACCAAGCCCGAGGCGAGCGCGGGCAAGGACTTCGTGGACACCGGCGCGACCCTGATCACCGACCAGCCGCAGACCGGAGTCGAGGCCAAGGACTCCGCCTGGGGCAAAGAGAACTGCTGGGGCTGATCATGACAACGGTCACCAAGGAGCCTCAGTCCGGACCCGATTTCGAAACCCAGCAGCACGACTCGATCGGCCTGCGGATCCAGCACATCCTGCACGGCAACCCCGTGCTCGGTCCGCTGGCCGTGCTGCTGGTCGCGATCGTGGCCTTCTCGATCGTCAACCCGCGGTTCTTCTCAGCGCCCAACCTCTCCCTGGTCCTCGCGCAGGTCACCGTGATCGCGGTGCTCGCGCTCGGGCAGACGCTGATCATCCTGACCGCGGGCATCGACCTGTCGACCGGGGCGATCGCCGTCTTCTCGTCCATCCTGATGGCGAACTTCTGCACCAAGATCGGCATGCCCGGCCTGATCGCGCTGGTGCTCGGGCTGATCTGCGGCACCCTGATGGGCGCGCTGAACGCGTTCCTGGTGACCCGGATCAAGCTGCCCCCGTTCATCGTCACGCTGGGCACCCTGACCATCTTCTTCTCGCTGAACTCGGTGATCAGTGAGAGCGAGACGATCCGGGGCTCGGACATGCCGGGGATCATGACCTGGACCGGCACCACGATTCCGATCGGCGCGTTCCGGCTCACGTACGGGTCGTTGATCATGTTGTTGCTCTTCGGGGTCTTCTTCTACGCGCTGGGCCGCACGGCGTGGGGCAAGCACGTCTATGCCACCGGGGACGACGTCGAGTCCGCCCGGCTGGCCGGCATCCGCACCAGCCGCGTGCTGTTCTCGGTCTACACGGTCGCGGGCCTGCTCTATGCGATCGGCGGCTGGATCCTGATCGGCCGGCTCGCCTCGGCCAGCCCGAACGTCGGCACCGAGTACAACCTCGACTCGATCACCGCCGTGGTGCTGGGTGGCACCAGCCTCTTCGGCGGCCGGGGCGGGGTGCTGGGCACCCTGATCGGCGCGCTGATCGTCGGCGTCTTCCGCAACGGCCTGCAACTGGGCGGCGTGGAGGTCGTCTGGCAGGGCTTCGCGATCGGCCTGCTGGTGCTCGTCGCGGTGTCGCTGGACCAGTGGATCAGGAAGGTGAAGACCTGATGACGACCACCACGATGACCCCGGTGTTGCAGGCCAAGGGCATCACCAAACGGTACGGCCGGGTGACCGCGATCGAGAGCGGCGACCTCGAGCTCTACCCCGGCGAGATCCTGGCGGTGATCGGGGACAACGGCGCCGGTAAGTCCAGCCTGATCAAGGCGCTCTCCGGCGCGCTGGTGCCGGACAGCGGCGAGATCTATCTGGACGGGACGCGGGTCGTCTTCCGCAACCCGATGGAGGCTCGCGAGGCGGGCATCGAGACCGTCTATCAGACCCTCGCCGTCTCGCCCGGCCTGGACATCGCCGACAACCTGTTCCTCGGCCGGGAGCAGCGCAAGCCCGGCGTGCTCGGCTCGGTGTTCCGGATGCTCGACAAGGGCAAGATGAAGTCCGAGGCCCGCCGGCACATGAGCGAGCTCGGCATCGGCACGCTGCAGAACATCGGCCAGGCGGTCGAGTCGCTCTCCGGCGGCCAGCGCCAGGCGGTGGCGGTGGCCCGGTCGGCGGCCTTCGGCAGCAAGGTGGTGATCCTCGACGAGCCCACCGCGGCGCTCGGCGTCAAGGAGAGCAACCGGGTGCTGCAGCTGATCCGCGACGTCCGCGACCGCGGTCTTCCGGTGATCCTGATCAGCCACAACATGCCGCACGTGTTCGAGGTGGCGGACCGCATCCACATCCAGCGGCTCGGTCGCCGGGCCACGGTGATCACGCCGCAGTCGCACTCGATGTCCGAGGCGGTGGCGATCATGACCGGCGCCACCCCGCCGCCGCCGGCGGTCGCCTGACCCGGGTGGAGGATCATCGCGAGCCGCCGCGCCTCCCGGCGCGGCGGCTCGTTCTCAATGGACTGCCGGGAGCCGTTTCGCCCTGACAATTCTTGCCGCTTCACCAGGGTGAACAGCGCGGCGGAAAGGCCGGCCCCACGTAGGATCAGGGTATTCGGCCGGCCGTCACATGGTTCGGCCGCTCGGGCGGTTGATGCGCCTCCGAGGCCCATGCGATCCTGAGTGGCCTGACAAAACTTGACGAAATTCGCGCGGGTTCGGAGCGTGCTGCGTGGCCATCGCACTCCCGGGAGTGGACCGGTTACCCCCGGGCCCGACGCGCGACTTCGTCGAGACCCTGCACCGGCTCTACGACCAGGCGGGGCAGCCTGCCGCGCGGCAGATCAGCCGCACGATCTTCAAGAGCACCGAGGACATCGAGTCCGTCTCACACGAGACGGTGAGCTCGACGCTGCGTGGCACCACCGTGCCGACCTGGGAAAAGGTCCGCGCGATAGTGACCGTGCTGGCCCGCAAGTCGCTGGTCGACCAGGACCTCGACGAGCTGCTGCAGGAGTTCCAGACACTGTGGATCATCGTGCGGCGCACGCCGCAGGAGATCATCCCGCCGGCCGAACCCACACCGGAACCGTCGTCCGAACCGCCGTCCGAACCGCCGTCGGAGCCACCAGCACCACCGCTGCCACCGCGACCCGCCCCGGCGCCGGCCGATCGGATCGAGGGCGTCCTGCCCGAGCGCAGCCAGCACTTCACCGGCCGCGAGCTGCTGCTCGACGCGATGCTCTCCAAGCACCACGAACACCCGCTGGCGCCGCTGGTGCTCTATGGCCTGGGTGGCGTCGGCAAAACGCAACTGGCCCGCGAATACGTGCATCGCTTCGGCGCGGATTACGCGGTCGTCTGGTGGGTGCCGGCCGACGACCTGGAACAGGCGAGATCGTCATTGGTGCGGCTGGCCGAGCGGCTGGGCGTGCCGTTGCGGGCGAACGCCGAGCAAACGGTCGGCGGCGTGCTCACCCGGCTGGAATCACGCGAGATCCACTATCTGCTGGTCTTCGACGGCGCCCAGGGCGAGGACATCCGCGGGCTGATTCCGGCGATCGGCGGCAACGTGATCGTGACCAGCCGGGATCCGGCCTGGGCACACGACACCGCGAACGAGTCTCTCGAGGTGCCGGACTTCGATCACTCCGAGGCCGTGCAGTTCCTGCGCAAGCGCGACGCCGGCATCAGCGGTGCCCTGGCCCGCGACCTGACCAGCCGGCTCGGCCGCCTGCCACTGGCCCTCGAGCAGGTCTCCGCGCTGCGGCTGGCCACCGGGCTGTCCTGGCAGGACCTGGTGACCCAGCTGACCCAGCCCGATGCCGGTCTGTTCGCGGCGGACGCCGAGCCCGCCTATTACCCGCACACCGTCTCGGCCTCGCTGCAACTCGCGTTGCAGCAGCTCAAGGGCGCCAACCCGGTCGCGCTGCAGGTCTTCGAGCTGTTCGCCTGGTTCGGCACCGAACCGGTGTCCCGGCCGCTGCTGCGGCAGGGCGCGGCCGGGGACGTCTCGCCCGGCCTCAAGCGCACGCTCGCCAACCCGCTGGACCTGAGCCGGGCGATCAAGGACATCAACCGGTACGGACTGGGTCGGCTGCACACCGGCGACCAGCGCATCGAGGTGCAGCCGCTGGTCCAGCTGGCCCTTCGCGACCTGCTCTCCGATCAGGAACGCGCCCGCGCGCTGCACAACGTGCAGGCGATCCTCACCGAGGCGGGCAAGGGCTGGCCGGACGGCCTCGGGCACTGGGACATGCACCGGGCGGTGGCCCCGCACGTGCTGTCCGCGCGGCTCGTCGAATCGCGGGACATCGAGGCCGCGCAGGCCGTGCACAACCAGATCCGCTACCGCTACCTGATCGGCGACTACGAGCACGCGCGGCGGCTCGGCGCGGCCGCGGTCACCCGGTGGCGCGAGCCGGAGTTCTTCGGCCCCGACCACGAGCTGGTGCTGCTGGCCAGCCGCGAGTGGGCCAACGCGCTGCGTTCCCTCGGCCGCTACGAGCAAGCCCGGGCGATCACCGCGGACGCCTACCTGCGGATGCGGGACAACCCTCGGTTCGGCGACGACCACCGCTCCACCCTCGAGATGGCCCGCAGCCACGCCGCCGACCTGCGCATCGCCGGCGAATACGCGGCGGCGCTCGAGGTGGATCGGGTCGGCTACCAGAAGCATCTGCGGCACTACACCGCCGACCACGAGCGCACCGTGTCGAGCCGGCACAACCTGGCGGTGTGCCTGCGGTTGCTGGGCGACTTCCCGGCCGCGCTGGAGATCGACCTCGAGGAGGTGACCTACCAGAGCGACCGGCACGGCGACGAGAACCGGCGGACGCTGCTGTCGCAGAACGCGGTCGCCGAGGACCTCTTCGGTCTCGGCCGGTGGCGGCAGGTGATCGAGGTGCAGGGCGCGGCGCTGGCCGTCGCGGAGCGCACGCTGCGGCCGGGCGATCGTGCGGTGCTGCTCGCCCGGCGGATGGTCGCGCTGGCCAAGCGGCGGCTCGGCGACTTCGGCGGCGCCACCGAGCTACTCCGGGCCACCTATTACGAGTGCGTGGAGTCGTGGGGCGCGGACCACGAGTTCACGCTGGCCGCCACGATGAGCTATGCCAACTCACTGCGCTGGCGCGGGCGGGTCGGCGAGGCGTATGCGCTGGCGGTGGATGCCGTGGGCGCGTACGAAAGGGCATTTGGGCATCTCAATCCGTTGACCCTCGCCGCGCAGGTGAACCTCGGGGTGATCCTGCGCGAGATGGGCGAGCGCACCGAGGCGCGGCGGGCCGACGACGCCGCCTTCCACACGTTGCGTCAGACGGTGGGGGAGCGGCACCCGTTCACCGTGGTGGCGATGATCAACCTGGGCTCCGACCTGGCGCACGACGGCGACCAGGTGGGCGCGCACGGGTTGTCGCTGCGGGCCTGGCAGATCGCCGAGACCACCCGCGGGCCGCAGCACTTCGACACGCTGGCCGCGGCGGCGAACCTGACCGTGGACGCGGCGGGCGTGGTCACCGAGCGTGGCGGCCCGCCCCTTGACGAGGTGCTGGCCGGGCTGCGCCGGTCCATCGGGCCGGACCACCCGGTGGTGGACGCGGTGGCCGGCGGCGCCCGGGTGGAGTGCGACATCGAGCCGCCGTCCACCTGACGCCGCCCCGCTGTCAAGTTGTGTCAAGAGACGGCGATTTTCTGACGACCCTCGACAGCCAGGCGATAGCGTGATCGGGTTGGGCGCGTGTTGCGCGCTGCCCGCATCCGTTGCCCGAGGACCCTGCACAGGGGCTGATTCGATGGTCTTGTGGAGGTCGAACGTGGATGCTGCGCCCGTCCCTGGAGATGCCGGTTTCATGCCGATCATCGACGTCTCCCGCTGGTCGGTGGCGGAGCTGCGGCGCTGTGATCGTCCCGAGACGGCCCGGTCCCTGCGTCAGGTGATCCGCACCCTCGACGACCCGCACGGGGTGATCTCCGCCTTCCAGTCGTTCGTCTCGGACAGATGACCGAGTCCGTCACCGTCAGCTCGGTCGCGGCGGTGCGGACCGCTCAACGCCGTGCGGCGCCCTGGCCGCACGGCGAGCTCGATCTGGTGGAGCTGCGCGCCGGCGGCTGGCGGCCCACGCCGTTCCGCGACGTGGTGCTGAAGGTGCATCAGCGCTGCAACCTGGCCTGTGACTACTGCTATGTGTACGAGCAGGCGGACCAGACCTGGCGGGACCGGCCGGTGGTGATGTCGCCGGAGATCCGCCGGGCCGCCGTCGAGCGTCTCGCGCGGCACGTCCGGGCGCACGAGCTGACCAAGGTCCGGGTCATCCTGCACGGCGGCGAGCCGCTGCTCTACGGCGCCGATCGGCTGGCCGAGCTGGCCACCGAGATCCGGGCCGGCATCCCGGACGGCTGTGCGGTCGAGATCGGCCTGCAGACCAACGGGGTCCGGCTGGACGCGGCGATGATCGGGGTGCTGCGCACGCACGGCATCCGCGCCGGGGTGAGCCTGGACGGCACCCCCGCAACCCACGACCGCTTCCGCCGCACCCGCCGCGGCGGCGGCAGCTTCGCCGCCGTGGCGCGCGCCCTCGACCTGCTCAACCAGCCGGAGAACAGATCGGTCTATGCCGGCATCCTGTGCACCGTGATGCCGGACGCCGACCCGGTCGAGACGTACGAGCAGATCATCAAGTTCGAGCCGCCGATGATCGACTTCCTGCTGCCGCACGCCAACTGGGAGCACCCGCCGTGGCGTCCGGAGGGCGGCGCGACGGCCTATGCGGACTGGCTGATCCGGGTCTTCGACCACTGGTACGGCGCCCAGGGCCGCTCGCCGGTGCGGGTGCGCCTGTTCGAGGACGTGATGCGGCAGATGCTCAACGGCCACAGCGGCGGCGAGCAGGTCGGGTTGAGCCCGTCGGCCGTGCTGGTGGTCGAGACGGATGGCGCGATCGAGCAGGTGGACGCGCTGAAGTCGGCCTATGAGGGCGCCTGCGCGACCGGGCTGCACGTGCTGCGCGACGACTTCGACGCCGCCTTCGAGGACCCCGGCGTGGCGGCTCGGCAGATCGGCCTCCGCGCCCTCTCCGACGCCTGCCTGAGCTGCCCGGTCCACCCGGTCTGCGGCGGCGGCCACTACGCCCATCGGTACCGCGCCGGGGCCGGCTTCCGGCAGCCGTCGGTGTACTGCGCGGACCTCGGCAAACTGATCAACCACATCCATAAGACGCTGGACGCCGACATCCGCCGGCTGCTGGCGGGAGGACCATGATCACGCACCACCGCATCAGCCCGCCGTTGTTCGAGGCCGTCGCCGGCGGCCGTGGCGGCGCCGCCGCCATCGCGGAGCTGCACGCCGGCCAGGTCAGCAAGCATCTGCTGCTGATCGGGCACCTGCTGGACGGCTGGCCGGGCGACCCCGGCGAGCGGGACGCGGTCGCCGGCCTGCTCGAACGCGCCCGGGTGGCGGCGCCCGAGGTGTTCCGCGAGGTGATCGGCGCGCCGCTGGTCGGCGCCTGGGCGGGCATCGCGGCGCGCGCGGTGGAGCAGGGCGCCGCCGGCCGCGCCGACTTCACCCACCTGAGCGCCCTGGCTATCGTGGCGGCGGCCGGTGCCGGGGTGGACGGCACGCTGCGGGTGCCCGCGCTTGACGGGCTGGTGGTGCTGCCCGGTCTCGGCGCCGCGGCGGTCGGCGACGCGGAGGAGGCCGAGGCGGTCACCGCCGGCGGCCGGCTGACGGTGCGCGCGATCGGCCCGGCCGGAGCGTTCGAGGTCGTCGTCCCGGCGGACCCGGCGGCCGCCGGGCCGGGCTGGCAGCCGGTTCGCAGCCTTCTCGGATCGGACATCCGGGTGCGGCTGGACGACCTGCATCCCTATCGGCACGGGCACCACGTGCCGCCCGCGCTCCGGCTCGACGCCGCCGAGGTGGCCCGGTGGCAGGAGGTGTTCGCCGAGGGCTGGCAGCTGCTCGCCGAGCATCTGCCGGAGCGCGCCGCCGAGCTGCGCGCCGGGCTGCGCACGCTGGTGCCGCTGCGGCAGGACGACCACTCGGCCCGCAGCGCCACCATCCGGCACGCGTTCGGGGTGTTCGGGCTGACCCGCCCGCCGTCGCCGGCCGACTTCGCGGTCACCATGGTGCACGAGTTCCAGCACTCGAAGCTGAGCGCGCTGCTCGATCTGGTGCCGCTGACCGACCCGGCCGACGAGGGCCGCTACTTCGCACCGTGGCGCGTGGATCCCCGCCCGCTGGCCGGCCTGGTGCAGGGCGTCTACGCCTTCGCCGGGGTGGCGGACACCTGGCGGGCCCTGCGCGCCGCGGACGGTCCGGGCGCCCTGGCCGAGCGCGAGTTCGCCGCCGCGCGACTGCAGGTCGACCGGGGACTGTCCGCCGTGGAGCACTCCGGCGGGCTGACCCCGCAGGGCCGCGACCTGGCCGCACGGCTGCGCGTGGTCACCGACGAGATGCTGGCCGAGCCGATCGACGCCGCGGTGGCCCGGGCCGCCGACGAGGCGTTGAAGCGCACCCTGCGCGCCTGGGAGGAACGCAACTCCTAGACCCCTAGGTCGGCTGCGGCTCGATGTCGCCCTCGAGACGCTTGCGCTCGGTCGCGGCCAGCACGTCCGGGTGCTCCGGGCCGAGCAGGCGGGTCAGCCCGGCCAGCGCGTCCTGATAGAGCCCCTCGGCCCGCTCCTCGTCGTCGTCCGCGCGCAGGTCGTAGGCCAGATTGATGGTGCGCATCAGCAGGTAGGGGTGTTCCTCGCCGTCGCGCGCCTGATGCCCGGTGCGGAAGGACGGGGCGCCGCGCTCGCACATGGACTCGGAGAGCAGCCGTGCGGCGCGCGTCTCGCCGGCTCGGGCCAGGTCGGTGGCGAGCGCGGTGCCGGCACAGATCGTGTACGGGTGCTCCACCCCGAGCAGCGCCGTCATGCTGTCGAAACTCTGCTGGTCGAGCTCGCGCGCCAGGTCGTCCTCGCCCCGGGCCCGCGCCGTGGCGGCCTGATTCACCTGTGCCGCCAGGGTCAGCGGGTGCTCCAACCCGAAGTCGGCGCGGTATCGCTTCAGGGCGTCGACCAGCAGCTCGGCCGACTCCACCAGCTGCCCGGTCTCGCGCAGCGCGTTGGCCAGGCTGACGATGGCCGCCACCGTGAACTCGTGGTTGGCGCCGCGGAACCGGTCCTGCACCTGGTCGCGGTTTTCGCTCAACACGACGGCCGCCTCGCCGACCCGCCCGAGCTTGCGCAGGGTGATTCCGTGCGTGCGCCCGGCCAGCAGCCGCTGACTGTGCCCGGTCTTGGTGAGCTCGTGCAGTTTGGGCAGCCATTGGTTGATCAGCTTGGCCGCCCGCCGGTAGGCACCCATGCAGTAGTAGCTGCGGGCCTGGTTCATGTATGCATATACCAGCGACGGCTCGATGCCGCCGGCGTCCTCCCAGCGCTCGGCGATCTCCAGGTCGAGCGCGAGCGCATCCGCATAACGCCCGGTCATCCGGTAGTCCACCGCCAGGTTGGCCTTGGCTCGCAGCGTGTATGTCTCGGCCGCGTCGAACACGTCGAGGTGCCGCGCCACGTTTTCGGTGTCGAACTCCAGCGCGTCCGCGTAGCGACCGGCGATCCGCAGGTCCTGCCCGACCTGGTTGCCGGTGATCAGGGTGAACTCGTGTCCGGGCCCGAGGTGCGGGTTGCGGCGGAACTGCTCGTAGGTGCCCTGGGTGATCAGCGCCGCCTGCGCGCTGAAGCCCAGCGTGCGCATCGCGTTGGCCACCTGGGCGCGGGCCAGCAGCGTGTATTCGCCATCGGGGCCCATCCGCTCGTCGTCGCGGTTGTGCGCCCACGCGTCCGACGCCAGCGTGGCCAGGTAACGGCAGTTCTCGTAGTCGCCGCTCAGATAGAGGTAGCGCGCGTGGTCGAGCACCACCTGCCGGGCCTGCGGCGTCTCGGCGTGCACCAGATCGGCCGGCTCGATGTGCGGCCCGATCTCCTGCTGCCGCTCGAAGCCGCCGTTCTCGTCCGGGTCGCCCGGGCTCGCCGCGGCCAGCAGGTTGCGCACGCTGCGCAGCGTCGTGCCCTGCTGCTCGGGGGTGAGCGTGTCGCGCAGCACCCGCTGCACCAGGCGGTGCACCTGCACCCGCTGGGTCGGGTCGACCTTTGCCAGGCCGTATCGGCTGAGCGCCCGGACCGCGCGGTTGAGCTCGATCGAGGAGTGCAGCACGCTGCGCAGCGGCTCGGTGATCTCGCCGCTGCTGCCGCCACGCAGCAGGGACAGTGGAACCGGTTCCCCGCCGAGATAGGCGAACAGCGTGAACAACTGCGCGGTGGCCTCCGCCGGGCCGCGAAATGTCTCGAGTGCGAGCGCCACGAATGCGGCGATGGAAAGCGGATAACCCGGCGGCTTGCCCTCGTCGAGCAACTCCTTGATGTGGCTGTCGAGCAGTTCGATGTATTCGGTGACCGGCATCGCCGTGGCCAGGTACCACGCGGCGGCCTGCTCCAGCGCCAGCGGCAGGTCGCCGAGCCGCTCGGCCAGTTCCTCGGCCTCGTCGTCCTTGATCGCGGCGTCACCGCGCTCCTTGGTGCGCTTGGCGAGCATCGCCTTGCTCTCGGCGCGCTCGAACACGTCCACCTCGAGCGACGGCCCGACGCTGCTCCACGCCTGGTTGCGCGTGGTGATGATGACGTGCCCGCCGGTGGACGGCACCAGCTGCTCGAGTGCCGCGGGATCGTCGGCGTTGTCATAGACCAGCAGCCAGTCGAGGTCGCCGCCGGCCAGCTGGACCAGCACCGTGCGGGCGGTCTCCTGCAGGTTGTCCGTGACCGGCAGGTCGAGTGCTTCGGCGAGCTGCTTGAGCGAGGTGAGCACGGTGGTGGTCTGCTCGGCCGGGATCCACCAGACCAGGTCGTACTCGTGCTGGTGGCGATAGACGAACTCGACCACCAGCTGGGTCTTGCCGACGCCGCCGATGCCGCGCAGCGCCTGCGGCAGCACCGAGGTGGTGGAACCCACGCGCAGCGCCTCGACGAGCTGGTCGAGCAGGATGTCGCGGCCGGTGAAGTGCCGGTTGCGGGGTGGGACGTTGCCCCAGAGCAGGCCGGTCTCGTCGAGACGGTGCGGGCGCGACCTGATCCCGGCGCCTCCCGCCGGGCCGGGTCGGCTGCGATCGAAAGGCGTTTCTGACACGGGTGCTCATTTCCGATGCGCCGCGAATCCTGAGTGCAAAGAATATCCGAATCAACAGCACCGGGAAACGGCGGAATCGGCGCGTGTGGACGGATGAAGATCGGGTACCGCAGGGCAATGACGATCGCCGTGACCACGCCCACCGGACACGTCGGCTCGCGGGCCGTGCAATTGCTCGTGCAGGCGGGCGTCCGTCCCACCGTGCTGCTCCGCGACGCCGCCAAACTGGATCCCGGGCTGCGCGAACTGGTCACCCCGGTGGAGGGAGACCTGGGTGATCCGGAGTACGTGATCGCGGCCACGAAAGGGGTCGACGCGCTGCTCTGGGTCGTACCCGAGGACTTCACCGCGACCGACCCGGTGGCCGACATGACCCGCCTGGGTGACCACGCGGCCGCCGCCGTGCTCGCCAACGGCGTGTCCCGAGTCCTGATGATCAGCAGCGTCGGCGCCGAGCGCAGGCACGGCGCCGGGTTGATCGACGGGCTGGCCCGCAACGAGGAGGCGCTCACCGCCACCGGGGCCGACCTGTTGATCCTGCGCTGCGGCTTCTATTTCACCAACCTGCTGGGCAGCCTGGACGAGCTGCGCGAGGGCGCGCTGAGCACCACCAAGCCGGCCGATCAACCGATGCCGTGGGTGGACCCGCGGGACGTCGGGGAGGTCGCCGCCGCCCGGCTGCTGGCCGCGGACTGGACCGGCGTCGAGGTCGGCGCGGTGCACGGCCCGGCGGACCTGACCTGGGCCGAGGCGGCCGAGAAGATCTCCGCGGCGTGCGGCCGGGAGATCCGTCTCAGCGTGCTGAGCGACGACGACCTGCGGGCGGCGCTGGGCGGCGCCCGGATCCCGGCGGCCGCCGTCGAGGGCATCGTGCTGATGACCGCCGGCCTGCGCGAGAACTTCACCCCCGAGCAGCCCCGGACCGTGCTGAGCACCACCCCGACGACGCTGGAGAGCTGGGCATTCGCGAATCTGCGTCCCGCGCTCTAGCTCGGCTACACGGGCGTGTAGTAGCCTACACACGTGAGTAGTGAGGACCTGACCGCTCGCGCCCGGATTCGGGACGCCGCCATCGACCTCTTCGCCGAGCGGGGGGTCGCATCCGCCACCATCCGCGACATCGCGGACCGGGCCGGCGTCTCGTCCGGACTGCTGCGCCACCACTTCGGCTCCAAAGAGGGCCTGCGCGACGCCTGCGACGAGTTCGCGATGGCGAAGTTGAACGAGTTGCGCGAGCGCATGCTGGGCCCCAACGCCGTGGCCGACCCGACGCTGCTCGCCGCCATGCACCCGACCGCACTGCGGCTGCAGACCTATCTCATTCGCTCCATGATGGACGGCAACTCGACTTCGCTCTTCGACGCGGCCATGGAGTCCGGGCGCACCTGGCTGGCCGGCGTCGATTTCAAGCCCGACGACCCGGAGGGCTATCTCGCCGTCCTGGTCGCGATGAAGGTCGGCATGTTCCTCATGCGCGACCAGCTCACCCGGGTGCTGGGCCAGGACATGCACACCCCGGCCGGCCACCGCCGCCTGCTGCGCGCGTCGGTGGAGATCTTC
This sequence comes from Actinoplanes sp. NPDC051388, assembly GCF_055586225.1. Classification (NCBI taxonomy): domain Bacteria; kingdom Bacillati; phylum Actinomycetota; class Actinomycetes; order Micromonosporales; family Micromonosporaceae; genus Actinoplanes; species Actinoplanes sp. NPDC051388. Next base: position 34,804 of record NZ_JBVJIP010000003.1, read on the forward strand.
CGCCTGCCGATGATCACCGAGGAGCAGGCCGCGCAGACCCTCAAAGCTCTCGATTCCCTGTTTCCCTCCGAGGAGTAGTCATGACCGAGGCCATCGATGCCGACGGACTGATCAAGACCTTCGGGCGCGCCCGCGCTCTGGACGGCTTGACGCTGCGGGTCCGCACCGGCGAGGTGCACGGCTTCCTGGGGCCGAACGGCGCCGGGAAGACCACGACCATCCGCATCCTGCTCGGGCTGATGCGGCCCGACGGCGGCACGGCGAGTCTGCTCGGCGGTGACCCGTGGCGCGATTCGACGGCGTTGCACCGGCGGTTGGCGTACGTGCCGGGTGATGTGACGCTGTGGCCCACGCTCAGCGGCGGCGAGGTGATCGACCTGCTCGGCCGCCTCCGTGGCGGCCTCGACACCAAGCGGCGCGACACCCTGCTCGAGCGCTTCGACCTCGACCCGCGCAAGAAGGGCCGGGCCTATTCCAAGGGCAACCGGCAGAAGGTCGCGCTGATCGCCGCGCTCTCGTCCGATGTGGAGCTGCTGATCCTGGACGAGCCGACCTCCGGGCTGGATCCGTTGATGGAGGAGGTCTTTCGCGACGTGATCCGCGAGGAGAAGCAGCGCGGCGACCGCACGGTGCTGCTGTCCAGCCACATTCTGTCCGAAGTGGAAGCACTCTGCGACCGGCTCACGATCATCCGCGAGGGCCGCGCGGTGGAGACCGGCACGCTCGACGACATGCGGCACCTGACCCGCACCTCGATCAAGGCCGAGCTGACCGGCTCGCCGAACGGCCTGTCCACCCTGACCGGCGTGCACGACCTGCACACCGAGGGCGACCGGGTGAGCTTCGACGTGGACACCGACGCGCTCGAGCCGGCCCTGCGGATGCTGGTCCAGGTCGGCGTGCGCAGCCTGGTCAGCCAACCGCCCTCGCTGGAGGAGCTGTTCCTGCGGCAATACCAGAACGCCGACGCGCGATGACCGGCACCGCCAAGCTGATCCGGCTGATCCTGCGCCGCGACCGCTTCCTGATGCCGCTCTGGGTGGTCGTTCTCGGCGTGCTCCCGGTCGGCTATCTGTCCACTCTGGCCGGTCTTTTCCCGACAGACCAAGAACGTCTGGGGTACGCGCAGCTCAGCGCAACCAACGCCGGCTTCGTCGCCCTCTACGGCCCCCTCGACGGTTCCAGCCTCCCCGGGCTGGCGATGTGGCGGGCCGGATTCCTGCCCGTGATGCTCGGCGTCTTCGTCGTGCTCACCGTCATCCGGCACACCCGCGCCGACGAGGAGACCGGCCGCTCCGAGCTGATCGGCGCCGGCGTGGTCGGGCGGCACGCACAACTCGCCGCCGCGCTGATCACCACGGTGCTGGCCAGTGCCGTGCTCGGCGTGATCACCACGGTGACCCTGCTCGGCCGGGTGGACGACGCGGCCGGCGCGGTCTGGTCCGGTTTCGAGCTGGCCGCCTCCGGCTGGGCGTTCGCCGGAGTGGCCGCGATCGCCGCCCAGCTCACCGGCAGCGCCCGGTCCGCACGCGGCACCGCGATCGCGGTGGTCGGCGCGTCCTATGTGCTGCGTCTGGCCGGCGATCTCTCCGCGATGGGCGACGGCAGCCTGTCCTGGCTGTCCTGGCTCTCCCCGGTCGGCTGGGCCACGCACATCTTCCCGTTCGGTGCGGCGAACCTCTGGCCCGCGCTGCTGCTGGTGCTCTTCGCGATCGGCACCGCCGGGCTGGGCGTGGTCCTGCTCGGCCGCCGCGACGTGGGCGCCGGCCTGTTCCCCGCACGGCCCGGCCCGGCGACCGCCGCACCCGGGCTGCGGACACCGCTCGCGCTGGCCTGGCGATTGCAGCGCGGCCTGCTGTTCGGCTGGGCGGCCGGGTTCGCGGCACTGGGCCTGGTCTTCGGAGCGGTCGGGCAGAGCGTGCAGAGCCTGGCCGACGGCGACAACGCGATGAAGGACATCTTCGCCCGGATGGGCGGCGGCGCCGGGCCGGTGGACAGCTACTTCGCCACCATCGCGGCGATGGTCGGCATCATCGCCGCGTGTTACGCGGTGCAGGCCACCCTGCGGATGCGTGAGGAGGAGACCACCGGGCACGCCGAAATGCTGCTCAGCACCGGCGTGCGGCGGCTCGTCTGGGTCGGCGGGCACCTGCTCTTCGCGCTATTCGGCGCGGCGCTGCTGCTGGCTGTCGAGAGCGTGGTCGCCGGCCTGACCTACGGCCTGATCACCGGCGACCTGGGCGTGCTGTCCGGCATCGTCGGCGGCACGCTGGCCGCGCTGCCCGCGGTGTGGGTGCTGGTCGCGGTGGCGGTGCTGCTCTTCGGCCTGGTGCCGCAGTGGTCGGCGCTCGCCTGGGGCGCGCTCTCGATCTGCCTGCTGATCCTGCTGGTGGGCGGCGCTCTGCAGCTGAGCCAGTGGGTGCTCGACATCTCGCCGTTCACCCACGTGCCACACCTGCCCGGCGGCGACCTCACGTGGACGCCGCTGATCACTCTGACCGTGGTCGCGGCGGCCGCCGGCGCGGCCGGCCTGACCGCCTTCCGCCGCCGAGACCTCGGCTAACGCCGTCTTGCTCTGCTTCCTCAGAGGAAGCATCCGCGCAGAGCGCTCCCGGCAGGAGCGCTGGCGCGGAGGGAGCAGAGCGGCTCTGCTTCCCGAGAGGGAGCGCTGGCGCGGAGGGAGCAGAGCGGCTCTGCTTCCCGAGAGGGAGCGCTGGCGCGGAGGAAGCAGAGCGGCTCTGCGACCTGAGAGGGTGCGCTGGCGCGGAGGGAGCAGAGCGGCTCTGCTCCCCGAGAGGGAGCGCTGGCGCGGAGGAAGCAGAGCGGCTCTGCTTCCCGAGAGGGAGCGCCGCACGGCAGGAGCGCTTCCTCAGAGGAAGCAGAGCAAAGGGTCAGCGGCGGTCGGGGAGCAGGCGCTCCTCGTGGTCCAGCTCGCGTTCGAGGACGCGGAGCCCGTCGTCGTTCAGGCGGCCCGCGTCCCGCCAGCGCAACAGCTCGTCGCGCTGCGCCTCGATCACCGCGCGCCGCACCATCAGCGCCGCCTCGTATTGCGGTGACACCGGCACCTCGTCGGAGTCGGACTTCTCCAGCAGGTCGAGCCGCCTGCGATAGCGCTGCATGCGGGTCTCCAGCTGCTGGCGCATGTTCTCGATCGCGTGGTCCTCGACGTGGTCGTGCTGCTGTTGCTGGATCTCGTCGAGGCGGTCGATCGCGGCCTGCACCGCCGCCGACCGGGCCTCGTTGCGCTCGCGTGCCTCGTCCGCGCGGTTGGCCCGCAGGCCCAGCCGCCGCACCAGCGGGCCGAACGTCAGGCCCTGCCCGATCAGTGTCACCAGCACCACCACGAAGGCGCAGAAGTGCAGCAGCTCGCGGTCGGGGAAGCCGGCCGGCAGCGTGAAGACCGCTGCCAGGCTGATCACGCCGCGGGTGCCGGCCCAGCTCATCGCCGTCGCCTCGCGGGCGGACAGCGCCTTCTCCCGTGCCTTGCGGACCGCGACGGTGTCGTTCTCCGTCTCGTTGACCTCCGCCTGACCGCCCAGCCGGGCGTGCATCGAGCGCGGCAGCAGCTGGGTGGCGACCAGCCACAGCGGGCGCAGCAGCAGCACCACGCCGACCGTGATGGACACCGCGATCACGATGGTCGACGTCTCGTACTTGGCGAGCTCCTCCACCACCCGGGGCAGCTGCAGGCCGATCAGCAGGAAGACCAGGCCCTCGAGCATGAAGTCGAGCAGCCGCCAGACCGCGCCGGTCTGCAGCCGGCTCGCGCCGGTCGCGTAGCGCGGGGCGTCGTGCCCGATGATCAGCCCGGCCACCACCACGGCCAGCACGCCGGACACGTGCACGCGCTCGGCCAGCAGATATGCCGCGAACGGCGTGGCCAGCGACAGCATGTTCGCGCTCAGCGGGTCCTTGCGCAGCGGGCGCAGCAGCCGCACGAACCACGCCACCACGATGCCCGCGATCACCCCACCGGTCGCGGACAGGACGAACTCGCCGACCGCGTTGGTGAAGGTGAACTCGGTGCCGGCCGCGGCGCTCACCGCCACGGTCAGGATGGTCAGCGCGGTCGCGTCGTTCAGCAGCCCCTCGCCCTGGATCAGGGTGACCAGGTTGTTGGGCAGGCCCGCCTTGCGGCCCACGGCGAGCGCCGCGACCGGGTCGGGCGGGGCCACCGCGGCACCCAGCGCGACCCCGGCGGCCAGCGTCGCGCCGGTCACCCAGAGCGAGAACCCGGCGCCGATCACCAGTGCGGTCGCGATCACCAGGCCGACCGAGAGGCTGATCACGGTGCGCATGTTGCGGCGGATGTCGATCAGCGAGGAGTCCAGCGCCGCGTTGTAGAGCAGCGGCGGGATGACGAGGGTCAGGATCAGTTCCGGCTCGAGCTCGACGTTCGGCCCGGGGAGATATGCGTACACGATGCCGAGCAGCGTCAGCAGCGCGGCGGCAGGCAGCCCGGTGCGCTCACTGAGCCAGCGCACCACGACCACGACGGCGAGGGCGGCGAGGACGAACAGCAACACTTCTTCGACATGCACCCGGCCATTCTTCCGGAAAGCGATCTAGCTCGGGTTTCTGCGATGTTATTGACACCGGCGGTGTCAAAGGGACACTCTGGGTGTCATGACGGATGGCGCCGAGGGGCTCTATGAGGTGCTTCGGCACGTGCGGCCGCTGCATCAGTGGTCGGCGAAGGCGGTGGCGGACGCGCTGGCCGAGCGCGACGTCAGCATGCCGATGCGGGCGGTGCTCGAGCGGCTCGCCGACGGCCCGCAGACGGTGCCCCAGGTGGCCCGGTCGCTGTGGCTGCCGCGGCAGGTCGTGCAGCGGCTCGCCGACGCCGCCGCCGAGCTGGGTTATCTGCGGTTCGTGGCCAACCCGGCGCATCGCCGCTCGCGGCTGGCCGAGCTGACCGGCGCGGGGCGGCGGGTGTGGTCCGAGATCCACGCCGGCGAGCTGGCCGACCTGGGCACGCTCGCCGAGCGGCTCGACCCGGGGGACATCGCCGCTTGCGTACGTGTCATCTCGGCCTTGACGGCCCACACCCGGGAGGTGGCGCAGCGGCGGGGTGACGATCACGGCTGGTCGGCGCCCGCGCCGTCCGAAGGACCAGGCGCCGGGAAACAGCACAGTGAGGAGGTTCGATGATCCACTACGAGGAGACCGGCCGCGGTGAGCGCACCGTCCTGCTGTTGCACGGCGGCGCCCTCGACCTGCGGATGTGGGACGACCAGGTGCGGGCGCTGGCCGAGCGGTTCCGGGTGATCCGGGCCGACGCCCGCGGGCACGGCCGCTCGGAGACGCCGACCGCGCCGTTCCGGCAGTGTGACGACGTCGCCGAGTTGCTCGGCAAGCTGGGCGTCGAGCGGGCCGCGCTGGTCGGCCTGTCGATGGGCGCCGGCGCGGCCACCGACACCACGCTGGAATACCCCGGGCTGGTGAGCCATCTGGTGGTGTGCGGCGCGGGCACCAACGAGCCGACTTTCACCGACCCGTGGATGCTCGACATCCAGGCACGGATGGCCGAGGCGCAGCAGCGGCTCGACGCGCCGGCCTGGATCGAGCTGTCCCTGAAGCAGGGCGTGATCGGGCCCTATCGGGACACGATGGACGGGGCCGTGCTGGCCCGCTGCCGGGAGATGACCACCGACACGGTCCGCAACCATGCGAAGCCGGAGGCGGTGCCGCCGCACCACGTGCGGGGCTCGTGGGAGCGGCTGGGCGAGATCGCGGTGCCGGCCCTCGGCGTGATCGGCACGCTGGACGCCCGCGATCACGTCGAGATGGTCGACCGTTTCGTCGCCGCGGTGCCGGGTGCGCGCAAGGCGGAGATCGACGGCACCGCCCATCTGCCCAACATCGAGCGTCCGGGCGAGTTCAACCGGATATTGCTGGATTTTCTCAACGGAGAGTAGCGGGCCATGTGCGGCCGGCTGGCCGGCCGCACATGACCGAGGTGCATCAGTAGCGGTAGTGATCCGGCTTGAACGGGCCCTCGACGTCCACGCCGAGGTATTCCGCCTGCTTCTTGGTGAGCGTGGTGAGCCGGACGCCGAGCGCGTCCAGGTGCAGCCGGGCCACCTTCTCGTCCAGGTGCTTGGGCAGCACGTAGACCTGCTTCTCGTAGTCGCCGGGCTTGGTCCACAGCTCGATCTGGGCCATCACCTGGTTGGTGAACGAGTTGCTCATGACGAACGACGGGTGACCGGTGGCGTTGCCCAGGTTCATCAGGCGGCCCTCGGAGAGCACGATCACCGAGTGGCCGTCCGGGAAGCGCCACTCATGCACCTGCGGCTTGATCTCGATCTTCTCGACGCCGGGAACGCGCGCGAGGCCGGCCATGTCGATCTCGTCGTCGAAGTGACCGACGTTGCCGACGATCGCGTTGTGCTTCATCTTGCCCAGGTCGTCGGCGGTGATGATGTCGGTGCCGCCGGTGGTGGTGATGAAGATGTCGGCCTCGGCGACCACGTCCTCGAGACGCACCACCTGCATGCCGTCCATCGCCGCCTGCAGCGCGCAGATCGGGTCGACCTCGGTGACCACGACACGGGCGCCCTGGCCGCGCAGCGTCTCGGCGGACCCCTTGCCGACATCGCCGTAACCGCAGACCACGGCCAGCTTGCCGCCGAGCATCACGTCGGTGGCCCGGTTCAGGCCGTCGACCAGCGAGTGCCGGATGCCGTACTTGTTGTCGAACTTGCTCTTGGTGACCGCGTCGTTGACGTTGATCGCCGGGAAGAGCAGCTCACCCTCCTTGGCCAGCTTGTAGAGCCGGGCCACGCCGGTGGTGGTCTCCTCGGTGACGCCCTTGATGTCGGCGGCGATCCGGGTGAACAGCTGCGCGTCCTTGGCCAGCGTGCCGCGCAGCGTCTCCAGGATGATCCGGTATTCGTGGTTGTCGTCCTCGGTGGCCTGCGGCACCGCGCCGGCCCGCTCGAACTCGACGCCCTTGTGCACCAGCAGGGTGGCGTCACCGCCGTCGTCCAGGATCATGTTCGGGCCCTGGCCGCCGGCGAAGGCGAACAGCTGCTCGGTGCACCACCAGTACTCCTCCAGCGTCTCGCCCTTCCAGGCGTATACCGGGGTGCCGGTCGGCGCGTCCACGGTGCCGGCGCCGACGACCACCGCGGCGGCCGCCTCGTCCTGCGTGGAGAAGATGTTGCAGGACACCCAGCGCACGTCGGCGCCGAGCGCGACCAGCGTCTCGATCAGCACGGCGGTCTGCACGGTCATGTGCAGCGAGCCGGCGATCCGCGCGCCCCGCAGCGGCTGCGAGTCCTTGAACTCCGACCGGATCGACATCAGGCCCGGCATCTCGTGCTCGGCGAGCCGGATCTGGTGACGACCGGCCTCGGCCAGCGTGAGATCCGCGACGGCGAACTCGAGACCATTCACGTTCTGCAACTTGTCGGACATGAAAAAGGGCACCCCCCAATGTCAGGAGGCGCCCTTGCTGAAGTCATCGACCGGCCGAGCGTGGCGGAGGCTGTCCTCCGTCGCAGCGCCTCTCGAGCGGCTCCAGACACGATAACTCCGGAAAAGATCCAGATCAAAACCTTGATCTTGGTACGCCGGACACACCGTCCCGCCGCCTCGGCGGCCACCTGCAACGCAAGGCCGTTCCCGGCCATCCGGCCCGGCGGTCAGAAATTTCCGGCGCGCCGGAAGAGGCTGGTGAGCAGGTTGGCGTAGCCGCGGGCGTCGTCGATCGCGTGGTGGGTGTGGGGTACGTCACCCAGCCACTCGGCCGGGAGGTTGTGCGGTCGAATCTCGGCGACCGGCCGGCCCGTCACGGCGGCGGCATAGCTGGCCAGGCAGAGGCCGCTGCCATGGAACAACGGGTCTTTCTCATAGGGGCCCATCGCCAGGCCGTAACGGGTGAAGCGACGCAGGTAGTAGTCCATCCAGGTGCCGTCGAAGGCGATCGGCGACGCGGCGAACATGCGCGGCTGGGGCAGTCCCCGCACCCAGGCGACGAAGTCGGACAGCACCTGATCGACCGGGCGCGGGTCGGTCGTCGCGGCCGCCGCAACGCGATCAGGTGAGGCGGCGGGACGCCTGGTCGCGCAGCGCCTTGGTGAAGGTGGCTGGGTCCCAGCGCTCGGACACCGCCTGGGTCACCAGCTCGGCCTGGGTCTGCGGCGCCAGGCCGCCGATCGGCTGGTCGCGGTCCAGGTTGGTGGGGAACGCATAGCCCTCGGCCGACGCGGCGATCACGTGTGCGGTGCTGCCCGCGTACCCGAGAAGGGTTGGGTAGAGGGCCTCGCACATGGCCGTGCGATCGACGGTCTCCATCGCCCGGCCGAAGGCCGAGGAGACCTGCAGCAGGTTGGCCATCCGGCGGACGTCGCCGGATCGGTTGGTGCCGGCGCCGTGGAAGAGCGCGGGGTTGAAGAACGCGGCGTCGCCCTTGGCCAGCGGCAACTGCACGTGGTTCTGCTCGAAGTACTCGGTGAACTCGCTCTGGTGGAAGGCGAGGTAGCCGGGCGGGTATTTCTGCGAGTGCGGCAGGTAGAGCGTCGGGCCGGTCTCCACCGGCATGTCCACGTGTGCCACCGCGCCCTGCAGGGTGAGCGCGGGGGAGAGCAGGTGGATGTGCGCGGGATAGCGTGCGGCCTGCGCCTCGGACATGAAGCCGAGGTGGTAGTCGCGGTGCGAGACCTGTGCCTGGCCGCCCGGGTTGACCACGTTGATCTGCGAGGTGACCTGATATCCGGCGCCCAGCCAGGCGGCCGAGATCAGCGCGAGGGTGGGGTTGTCGTAATAGGCCGCGAACGCGTCGGGGTCACGCAGCGCGAATTTGTCCAGCGCGCCCCAGACCCGGTCGTTCGCGCCGGGCTTGGCGAAGTGGTCGCCGCCGACCACGCCGGCCGCCTTCTGGTCGGCGATCATCGCGAAGAACACGTCGGTGGCGCGATCGACCACGTCCGGCGCGACGGCGCCGCGGAACACCACGATGCCGGGGCCGGCCATCAGCGCGCGGGCCAGCTCGGCCCGGATCTCGGTGCTGTCCGGCAGGTCGCCGGGATAGATCAGGACGTTGTCCACGACGTCGATGGCGTGCGGAAACTCGGATTTCTGCGTCTGCTGCTCGACCAGCGCCCGGAAGTCCTCCAGTCGGCAGTCGGCGGCGGTGAACCAGGTTGTCATGTCGTCAGGCTAGGCCCGGAAACACCATCAAGGACGATTGATAAGACCTCAAAAAACCATCACTGTTGGTGGCGTGAAGCACCCCTATCGAATCCGCGAGATCGCCGCTCAGGCCGGGCTCAGCGCGGCCACCGTCGACCGGGTGCTGCACTCGCGTGGCGGGGTCCGGGAGAGCACCGTCCGCGAGGTCAAGCAGGCCATCGCCGACCTCGACCGGCAGCAGTCCCAGGTGCGGCTCGGCGGGCGCACGTTCATGATCGACGTGGTCGTGCAGGCGCCGGGCCGGTTCTCCGCCACCGTGCGGGCCGCGCTCGAGGCCGAGCTGCCGGCCCTGCGTCCCGCGGTCATCCGGTGCCGCTTCCACCTGCTGGACAGCCCGGCCGTCGGTGACCTGGTCGCGGTGCTGGACAAGGTGGCGAAGACGAAGTCGGACGGGGTGATCCTGAAGGCGCCGGACGCGCCCGCGATCACCGCCGCGGTGGCCCGCCTGCCGGTGCCGGTGGTCACCCTGGTCACCGACCTGCCGGGCAGCAAGCGGGTGGCCTATGTCGGCATCGACAACCGGGCCGCCGGTGCCACCGCGGCCTATCTGGTGGAGCAGTGGCTGGCCGATCGGGCCGGCGACGTGCTGGTGGTCCGCGGGCACGGCTCGTTCCGCGGCGAGGACGAGCGCGAGATGGGCTTCCGCGCCGAGATGCGGATGCGGGCGCCCGGCCGCCGCCTGGTCGAGGTGGTCGACGAGGAGGACCGGGCCGACGCCGTGCACCTCGGCATCCGCGAGCTGCTGGCCGGCAGCGCGGCGGTCCGCGCGGTCTATTCGCTCTATGCGGGCGCCGGCGGCAACGCGGCCGTGGTGGACGCCTTCACGGCCGAGCGCCGCCGCTACGACGTGTTCGTGGCACACGACCTGGACGGCGAGAACACCGCGCTGCTGCGGGACCGCCGGCTGTCCGCGGTGCTGCACCACGACCTGCGCCAGGACATGCGGCTGGCCTGCCGGGCGCTGATGCACGCGGGCGGCGCGCTGCCCGGCCGCCCGCGCACGAACCCGTCCGCCATCCAGGTGATCACCCCGCACAACGCGCCGCCGGTGCGGTTCTGAAAAAACTTCCGGGGGCTGTCCGGTTCCGTGCGGACCGCTCGTCACCCTGGTGAGATCAAGACAGCCGAGAGGGAGTCAGCCATGCGCTACATGATGTTCGTCTGCACCGACACCGAGCCGGAGACCGCCGAGAACGCCGCGCCGCCGATCGAGCAGTGGGTGGCGGACACCTATGGCAAGGGCCGCGCGGTGCTGGGCGAGCGCCTGGCCGGGGCGAACACCGCCACCACCGTCCGGGTGCGCGGCGGCGAGCTGCTGCTCACCGACGGCCCGTTCGCGGAGACCAAGGAGGTCATCTGCGGGTTCGACATCCTCGAGTGCGCCGACCTGGACGAGGCGATCGAGATCGCCCGCAACCACCCGATGGCCTACGCCGGCCGGATCGAACTGCGCGCCTTCGACCCGCTGAACCTCGACGACTGATGGAGGAGGTCGCCGCCGCCGCCCGGGAGTCCTACGGCCGGATCGTCGCCACCCTGATCAGGGTGACCGGCGACTGGACCTTGGCCGAGGACTGCACCCAGGAGGCGCTCGCGGCGGCGCTCGAGAAGTGGCCGGCCACGGGGGTGCCGGCCAATCCGGGCGGCTGGCTGATGACGGTGGCGCGCAACCGCGCGATCGACGTGCTGCGCCGGGCCACCGTCGAGCAGCGCAAGCTGCAGGAGCTGGCCGCCCTGGCGGACGACCCGCCCGAGCCCGGGAAGGAGACCGAGGAAGTGGACGACGACCGGCTGCGACTCGTGTTCACCTGCTGCCACCCAGCGCTCGCGCTGGAGGCCCGGGTCGCGCTCACCCTGCGCACGGTGTGCGGCGTGCCCACCGCCGAGATCGCCCGCGCGTTCCTGACCAGCGAGTCGACGATGACGCGGCGGCTGACCCGGGCCAAGACGAAGATCGCGGACGCGCGCATTCCCTATCGGGTGCCGAGCGGACCCGCGCTGGGCGAACGGCTGCCGGGCGTGCTGGCGGTGATCTATCTGCTGTTCACCCAGGGCTACAACCCGGACGGCGAGGCGGCCTTCGCGGACGAGGCGATCCGGCTGGCCCGGCTGCTGCGGCGGCTGATGCCCGACCAGCCGGAGATCGCCGGGCTGCTCGCGCTGTGCCTGTTCCAGCACAGCCGGCGTGACGCCCGGGTGGACGCCGACGGCAACCTGCTGACCCTGGACAAGCAGGACCGCGCGCTCTGGGATCGCAGCGCGATCGCCGAGGGGCGCGCGCTGCTGGCGGTCACGCCGGTGGCCGGACCCTATGGCGTGCAGGCCCGGATCGCCGCCTGCCACACGCACGACGAGACGGACTGGCCGGCGGTGGCGAGCTGGTACGACCAACTGGCCACCCTGCAGCCGACGCCGGTGGTGCAGCTGAATCGCGCGGTGGCACACGGTTTCGCCACCGGACCGGACGCCGGGCTGGCGCTGCTGACCGAGGCGCGCGCCACCGGCGCCCTGGACGGCTACGCGCCGGCCGTCGCCACCGAGGCGGAGTTCACCGCCCGGCGCGGCGACCATCCGCGCGCCGCGGCCCTGTTCCGCGAGGCCGCCGAACTGACCACATCACCCGCCGAGCGGCGCGCTCTGCTCGGCCGAGCAGAGGAGCTGACGTGACCACACCGACCGTGGAGTTCAACGGAGACTTCAGCGAGCCCGGCGCGAGCCCGGTGCCGTGGGCCGAGGTCGACCGGATCCTGACCGACGCCCAGATGTTCTGGCTGTCCTCGGTGCGCACGGACGGCCGCCCGCACGTGACCCCGGTCCCGTGCGTCTGGGTGGACGGCACGCTGCACTTCTGCACCGGCGACAAGGAGCAGAAGTCGGCCAACCTGGCGGTCAATCCGCGGGTCGCGATCACCACCGGCACCGACCAGCTGCATTCCGGCGTGGACGTGGTGGTCGAGGGCGAGGCGGTGCGGGTCACCGACCACGACCGGCTGGTCGAGCTGGCCGCGATCTGGAAGGCGCGGCTGGACTGGGACTACACGGTCGGCGACGACGGCTTCGGCGACGTCGTCGGCCGCATCGGGCTGGTCTTCGGGGTGCGTCCGGCCAAGGTCCTGTCCTTCGGCAAGAACCCGCACACCCAGACCAGGTATCGCTTCTAGGCCAGGGCTCGCAGGGCGGACACGCTGCGCCGGACGTCGGCGACCGGCCCCTCGCCGATCGGCTCGGCGGTCAGGATGGTGTCCTGTTCGAGCACCCACCAGCCGTCGTAGCCCTGCTTGCCGAGCGCGCCGGCCACCGCCGCGAAGTCCACGTCGCCGGCCCCGATCGGGCGGTACATCTGCCGGGCCACGGCCTCGGTGTAGGTGAGGTCGCCGGACTGCACCTTGCGGGCCAGGCTCAGGTCGACGTCCTTGGCGTGCACGTGCGCGATCCGGTCGGCGGCGTCGGCCGCGAGCACGGCCGGGTCGGTGCCGCCGATCAGCAGGTGCCCGGTGTCCAGGCAGAGTGGGATGCGCGAGCCTTCCAGCACGCGCTCGACCTCCGGGCCGGTCTCGATCATCGTGCCGACGTGCGGGTGCAGCACCGCCCGGAAGCCCTTCGCCAGCGCCAGCTCGTGGAAACGGTCCAGAGTGGACAGCAGGCGGCGCCAGCCGGCCGGGTCGAGGGCCGGGCGCTCGTCGTAGCCGTCCCGTCCGGTGGCCGCGGCCAGCACCAGCACCTCGCCGGAGAAGGACGCGACGGTGTCCACCGGATCGGTGTCCGTCGCGTGCAGCTCGACCGGCACGAAGCCGCCGAGCGCGGTCAGCTCGAACCTGGTCAGCAGCGGCTCGGGATCCGGCGGCAGGAAGCCGTCCGGGCCGTACTCGGTGGCGGTCAGGCCGACCTCGTGCATCTCGCGCAGCACGCGCTCGGGCGGCAGCTGATGTCCCCAGCCGGGCACTTCGCAGACTCCCCAGGAGATCGGCGCTCCGGCGATCCTCATACCTTTACCTCACTCAACCGCACCGGCCGGTGCTCGCGCAGGGACAGGGTGCAGGCCTCGGCGATCCAACCGGCCTCGACGGCGTCGGCGACCGTGCACGGCGACTCGCGCTCGCCGCCCACCAGCTCGGTGAAGGCGGCCAGCTCACGCCGGTACGCGTCGATGAAGCGGTCCATGAAGAACTGGTGCGGCGGCAGGGCCGGAAAGGTGACGCCCGGCTCGGCGGACCGCATCGGCAACCGGTCGTCCAGGCCGGCCGCGATGCTGTCCGCCGAGCCGTGCAGCTCCAGGCGCACGTCGTAGCCGCGCCCGTTGTACCGGGTGTTCGAGACGACGGCGAGCGTGCCGTTGTCCAGGGTCAGGACGGCCGCCGTGGTCGACGCGTCGCCGATCTCCTGGAAGACGGCGTCGCCGCGGGAATCGCCGGTGGCGTACACCTCGACCACCTCGCGCCCGGTGACGAACCGGATGGTGTCGAAGTCGTGCACGCTGCAGTCCCGGAAGATCCCGCCCGACCCGGCCAGATAGGCGGCCGGCGGCGGCGCCGGGTCCATCGTGGTCGACCGCACGGTGTGCAGCCGGCCCAGCTCGCCGTTGCGCACGGCGTCCCGGGCCCGCACGATGGCCGCGTCGAACCGGCGGTTGTAGCCGATCTGCACCTGGGCGTCCTTGCAGTGCCGCAGCACCTCGGCCGCCTCGGCCGCGCCCCGGGCCACCGGCTTCTCGCAGAAGACCGGCAGGCCGGCCTCGACCCCGGCCAGGATCAGTTGCGGGTGCACGTCGGTGGCGGCCGCGATCACCAGCCCGTCGATCCCGGCCGAGATCACCTCGCCCGCGGACGACCGGAACGCGTCGCCATAGGTCGCGGCGTGCCCCGGCGCCGGGTCGTGCACCACCAGGTCGACGCCCAGCCCGGTCAGCGTCTCGGCGTGGAACGCGCCGATCCGCCCCAGCCCGATCAGTCCCAGCCGCATCAGTCCATCCCTCCGAAAACGTTCTGGTCCCAGTCGATGACCGACCCGGTGACCACGCCGCTGCGCGACGAGAGCAGGAACACCACGAAGTCGGCGATCTCGTCGATCTGGCCGAGCTTGCCCATCGGCAGCCTCTTGGCGGCCTGCTCGCGCCAGTCGTCGCCGCCGTCGTGGAAGCGCCGCTGGATCTCGTCCTCGCCCGGGGTGTCGGTCCAGCCGATGTCCAGGCCGTTGATCCGGATCCGGTCGAAGCGGTGCGCGTGCGCGGCGTTGCGGGTCAGTCCGGCCAGGCCGGCCTTGGATCCGGCGTACGACGCCAGATAGGGCTGCCCGCCCAGCTCCGACGTGGTGATGATGTTGACGATCGTGCCCGGCTCACCGCGCCGCCGCATGTCCCGCACGGCCGCCTGCATCAGGAAGAACGGGCCGCGCATGTTCACCGCGACATGGGCGTCGAACAGCTCCGGCGTGGTGTCCAGCAGGCTGCCGCGGGTGGTCAGCGCGGCCGCGTTGACCAGGCAGTCGATCCGCCCGTGCCGCTCGATCGTGGCGGCCACCGACGCCTGGGCGCTGGCCACGTCGCCGACGTCGGCCCGCACGTAGCCGAGATCGGGGTCGCTGAACGGGCGGCGTCCGGTCACCACGACGGTGGCGCCCTCGCGCGCGGCGGCCCGCGCGATGCCCAGCCCGAGGCCCTGCGTGCCGCCGCTGACCAGCGCGACCTTTCCCTCCAGAAGACTCACGCCCTGAGAATGCTTTCGGTAACCGTGCTGTAACAAGGGGCCGAGAACATCAAAAAGCCCTCAGCCGTTTCGGGTGCTCCTCCGGCGGGCACCGTGGACGCTTATGGATCGCTATCGACTCCTCGAACGGCTGGGCGCCGGCGGCATGTCGGTGGTGTGGCGCGCCCACGACGAGGTGCTCGACCGGGCCGTCGCGATCAAGGTGCTCTCGCCGGATCTGGCCGCCCGCCCCGGCCTGCCCGCCCGGATCCAGCTCGAGGCGCGGGCCGCCGCCCGGCTGCGTCATCCGCACGTGATCGAGGTGCACGACTACGGCGAGACCGACGACGGACTGCCCTTCGTGGTGATGGAACTGGTCGAGGGTCGCTCGCTGGCCGACCTGCTCTCCGGCGGCGGGCTGCCGTGGACGCCGGCCGTGACGATCGGCGCGCAGGTGGCCGACGCGCTCGCCGCCGCGCACGCCCAGGGCATCGTGCATCGCGACGTGAAGCCCAGCAACGTGATGGTCACGGCCGACGGCGTCAAGCTGGTCGACTTCGGCATCTCGGCCAGTGCCGGGGAGGCCGACGGCGAGGGCGGCGAGATCTACGGCACGCCGGCCTATCTGGCGCCCGAGCGGATCGGTGGCGGCGTGGTCCGTCCGGCCACCGACGTGTACGCCCTCGGCCTGCTGCTCTATCTGACCCTGGCCGGCCGCCTGCCGTGGGACGCGTCGACCACCACCCAGATGCTGCGCGCGCACGTCTACGCCGACCCGGCCGGCCTGCCCCCGGTGCCCGGCCTGCCCTCGGCGGTGTCCGCGCTGATCCGCCGCTGCCTGGCGAAGCGCCCCGGCGACCGGCCCAGCGCCCAGCAGGCGGCCGGCATCCTGGCCGACGCGGCCGGCCTGGTCGCGCGGCCCAAGCTGCTCGTGTCGCCGACCCCCACGTCGACCAGCCCGATCCCGACCACGGTGATCCGGGACCGCCGCCGCCCGGTGCTGGTCGGCGCGCTCGCCGCGGTGCTGGTCGCGACCGCCGGCGTCGGCTGGTTCGCCCGCAGCCCGGAGGCGCCGCCCCCGGCGACGCCGGCCGCCGTGGCGCCGCAGCCGCCGACGGCCGACGACGCGCTCGGCGACGCACCGGCCACCAAGACCACGAGCAAGAGCACGGACACCGTCACGAAGTCGGCGCCGAAGCCGCCCGAGAAGCCCGAGAAGGTGGAGCCGAAGAAGCCGAAGAAGCCGAAGCCGCCGGGGAAGCCGGACAACAGCGGCCCGGGCAGCGCGAACAGCGGCAAGGGCAAGAGCGGGCCGGGCTGAGACCTCAGACGTGCGCGGTGGCGCGCGCCGACCAGCGGATCGCCTCCATGTAGTGCGCGGCCAGGTCCCGTCCGCGCACATCCCCGGCGTCATAGGCGTCGACCACCCGCAGCACCTCGCCCAGCGGCCCGCTGCCGTCCACCAGCGCGGCGGACACCTCGGCGGTCAGCGGCAACTGCTCGGCCAGCGTGGCGGACGGCGTGCCCAGCAGCTCGGCGACGCCGCTGACCAGCCCGGCCATGAACGCCGCCTCCCGGGGCGCGCCCACCGACGGCGCCACGTTCTCGCTCAGCCGGGCCCGGGTCAGCGCGCCGACCATCTGCTCCTCGGTGGCCTCGGCGATGTCGTCGATCACCATCAGCATCGCCCACTGCCGGATGTGCGCCAGGCCGATCATCACCACCGCCTGCCGCACCGAGGAGACCCGGCTGGAGCCGCCGGCCGCCGCCGAGTTGCTGGCGCGCAGCACGCGCATGGAGAGCGCCGGGTCGGTGGCGATGATCGACAGCACCGATTCGAGGCTGGAGTCCGGGGCGTTCAGGGCGCTGAGCAGTTCCAGGCGGCGCAGCCTCGTCGGCGAGATGCTCGCGGTGGAGAGCACCTGTGGGCGGCTGAGCGCGTACCCCTGGCGGAGCTCCATGCCGTGGTGGTCGGCGAGCGCGAGCTGCGCGGGGGTTTCCAGCCGTTCGGCGACGATCTGGATGCGCGGGTGGCGGCGGATCTCCGCGACGATCGCGTCCAGGTCGGTGAGGTCGCCGTCCAGGAGGTCGAGTTTCACGTACGAGGCGAGCGGCAGCAGGCGCTCGTGGCCGGAGCCCATTACGAAGTCGTCCAGCGCGATCCGGTAGCCCTGCTCGACCAGCGCGGTGATGCCGGCGATCACCCGTTCGTCGATCGCCACCGTCTCCAGCACCTCGAGCACCACCTGCTCGGGGCCGAACGGCAGGGTCAGCTCGCCGGTCAGGAACTCGGTGGTCAGGTTGAGGAAGCACGGCCGGCCGCCGGTCACCTCGTGCAGGCCGAACTCGGTGAACGCGCTGACGATCACGTGGCTGGTGGCGTAGGTGTCCTGGCGGCCCGCCTCGATCGCCTCCACGCTGCCGCGGAACAGCAGCTCGTAGGCGACGACGGTGCCGGCGGCGTCGAAGATCGGCTGCCGGCCGACGTGCACGAGGTGGGCGCCGAGGGTCACATCTGCCACATCGGCACGCAACGCTCAGACTTGAGCCCCGTCCGGGATCTCGACCACCGTGCCGGAGCGCCCGGAGGCGATCAGATCCAGCGCCGCCGTCACGATCACCTCCGGCGGGATCAGCGGTGGTGTCGCGGCGCGCTTCTCCGGCGGCATCGCGGCGACCTCGTCCTGCGCCCGCTCCAATCCGGCTGCGCCTTCACGTACTCCGGGTCATGGAGGCGCCGCCAGCTGCGCGACCACGAGTGCGAGAAGGCGCAGCCGGCTTTCGAGGCGCCGTACTCGGGGGAGCCGTATGCGTCGGTGGCGGCGCCCGCACTGGACGCGATGTTGACGATCGCGCCGCCGCCACGCGCCCGCATCGGCCCCAGCACGAGCTGGCTGAGCAGCATCGGGGTGAGCAGGTTGAGCGTCATGGTGGCCAGCCAGGCGTCCGGTGGCGCCTCCGGGAACTGCTTCGGGCCGGGCGTCCACCCATCGGCGTTGTTCACCAGCACCGCGAGCTCGCCGTTGTCCACCGCCAGCCGGACCAGCCGCCCGCATTCCGAGGGGTCGCGGAGGTCGGCCTCGGCCGCGAGCCCGGTGACGCCGAGGTCGGAGACCAGGCGCGCGGTCTCCGCGGCGGCCGCTGCGTCGATATCGGCGACCAGCACTCCGGTGCCGCTGCGAGCCAGGCCCAGGGCGAGCGCGCGGCCCAACCCGGAACCGCCCGCGGTCACGATTGCGAGATCCATGCCACCACCGTAGGTCAATGAGTTGCGTCGATTACTGAGTCGATTTACAGTCGACGCATGCCCTATGCGACGGAATCGACGCCGACCAACGCCGACGCGCTGATTCAGGCGATGGCGACCATGCCCCTGGACGACCCACGCCGGCCCGCGCTGCGCTCCCGGGTGATCGAAGCCTGGCTCCCGCTCGCCAAGCACCTGGCCGCCCGCTACCACGGCCGCGGCGAGCCGGCCGACGACCTGGTGCAGACCGCGGTGGTCGGCCTGATCAAGGCGGTCGACCGGTTCGACCCGGAGCGCGGCTTCGCGTTCGCCGGGTTCGCCATCCCGACCGTGCTGGGCGAGGTCAAGCGCCACTTCCGCGACCGCACCTGGTCGGTCCGGGTGCCGCGGCGCACCCAGGAGATGCGGATGGCGATCACCGACGCCAACAACAAGCTGCTGCACACCCTCGGCCGGTCGCCGACGGTGGCCGACATCGCGGTGTTCCTGCAGGTCACCGAGGAGGACGTGCTGGAGGGCCTGGAGGGTGCGCGGGCCTATCAGGCGACCAGCCTCAGCACGCCGGTGGCCGGCGACAGCGTCATGGAGCTGGCCGACACGCTGGGCGGCGAGGACCACGAGTTCGAGCTGACCGAGCTGCGGATCACCCTGGGCCACGCGCTGGCCACGCTGAACGAGCGCGAGCAGCGCATTCTGTCGCTGCGGTTCTACGGCAACATGACCCAGTCCGAGATCGCCGCGAAGGTCGGGTTGTCGCAGATGCACGTGTCCCGGCTGATCGCCCGCGCGCTCGACAAGCTGCGCGTTGGCTTGCGGGGCGACTGAAAGAAGTAAGCAAACTCCCGGAATTCCCTGACAGCCTCTTGTGAAGCGGATCACACTCCGGCTACGGTCGCGTCGTCCTCACACAAGAGAAAAGAGATTCGTCGATGCCGCCTGCCACCGGGATCATCGCCGTCCTGACCGGCCTCGCCACCGTCGCCGCGTTACCCGTCCCCGCCGCCGCGCACAGCACCGAGCCGGTCGTCACTCGCGCGGCCCTCGACCCGGCACTGGTCGCCGGGCGCGGCGCGAACGTCCGCTTCCTCGAGCAGGAGGCGGAAAACGCGCGCACCACCGGGGTCGTGATCGGCCCGGACCGCACCCCGTACACCATCGCCTCGGAAGCCTCCGGCCGAAAGGCCGTCAAGCTCGCGCCGGGGCAGTGGGTCGAGTTCACGCTCCCGGCCGCCGCCAATGCGATCACGGTCCGCTACAGCATCCCGGACGCTGCCGAGGGCGGTGGCCTGCGCGCGCCGCTGGACGTCAAGGTCAACGGCAAGGACCGCAAGACCATGGCCCTGACCTCGGAGTACGGGTACCTCTACAACCAGTACCCGTTCTCCAACGACCCCCAGGGCGACCTGCTGCACCCGGACTGGTGGATCGCCGAGTGCGCCTGCGTGCCGGCCGCCACCACGCCGGCGCCGGTGATCAGCAAGCCGTTCCGCCCGATGAAGTTCTACGACGAGCAGCGACTCAAGCTCGGCCGGACCTACCGGGCCGGTGACCGGATCCGGCTCACCGCCGGCACAGCCGTCCCGTGGACCGTGATCGACCTGCTCGACTCGGAGCTGGTCGCGCCGCCGCGGGTCATTCTCACATCCGTCAACGTGCTGCTGCTCGGCGCCGACCCGACCGGCCGGCGTGACTCGGCGCCCGCCTTCGACCGGGCCATCGCGCTCGCCCGCAAGCTGCGGCTGCCGGTCTACGTGCCGCCGGGCACCTTCCAGGTCAACCGGCACATCATCGTCGACGACGTGACCATCGAGGGCGCCGGCAACTGGCACACGATCATCAAGGGTCACGAGGTCGCGCTGGCCGAGCCCACCCCGGACGGTTCGGTGCACACCGGCGTCGGTTTCTACGGCCGGGACGCGGCCGACGGCGGCAGCCACCACGTGCACCTGCGCGGCTTCGCCATCGAGGGCGACGTGCGCGAGCGGATCGACACCGACCAGGTGAACGGCGTCGGCGGTGCGCTCAGCGACTCGACCATCAGGGATCTGCACATCCGGCACACCAAGGTCGGGCTCTGGTTCGACGGCCCGATGCGCAACCTCGCCGTGCGCGACACCATCGTGGTCGACCAGATCGCCGACGCGCTCAACTTCCACACCGGGGTGACCGGCTCGTCGGTGCGCAACTCGTTCATCCGCAACACCGGCGACGACGGCCTCGCGATGTGGTCGGAGAAGACCGCCGACGCGGGCAACGTCTTCGACCGCAACACGGTGCAGACGCCGACACTGGCGAACGGCATCGCGATCTACGGCGGCACCGACAACACCGTCTCCGGCAACCTGGTCGCCGATCCGCTGCGCGAGGGCAGCGGCCTGCACGCCGGGTCCCGATTCGGCGCCGAGCCGTTCGCCGGCCGGCTCGACTTCACGAACAACACCACGGTCCGGGCCGGCGGGCTCGACCTGAACTGGACCATCGGCCTGGGCGCGATCTGGTTCTATGCCCTCGACCGCAGCATCGCCGCGGACGTCCGGGTCACCGGCGACCACTACCTGGACAGCAGCTACAACGCGATCATGCTGGTCTCCGAGTTCGGCGTGAAGGACGTCTACTCGATCGACGGCGTCAAGTTCCAGGACATCCACATCGACGGTACGGGCACCAGCGCGGTCAGCGCACGCACGGCCGGATCGGCGTCCTTCCGGAACGTCGACGCCCGCAACGTCGGGGCGCAGGGGGTCAACAACTGCGGCTCGTTCCACTTCACCCCGGCCGGCTCCGAGTTCACGCTGACCGACCTCGGCGGCAACGACGGCGGCTGGCTCGGCCCCTACCTGCCGAACGTGATCAGCTGCCAGGACCGGCCGCCGGTGGTCACGCCGCCGGCGCCCGGCCCGTGGAGTGGTTTTTGATGGTTTGCATCGCCTGCCGGGAGATCTCCGTCCTGCCAGACTCGGGTGCATGGAGACTCTCGGCGTGGCGGTGGCCGGCTTCGGCTGGATGGGCCGCGTGCACACCCAGGCATACCAGCGGCTGACCCACCACTTCCCAGGGCTGGGCGTGCGCCCGGTGCTGGTGGCGGTGGCCGACGAGGTGCCCGGCCGGGCCGACGAAGCCGCCGCACAATATGGCTTCGACACCGCGCTCACCGATTGGCGGGCGCTGGCCGGCGATCCGCGTGTCCAGGCGGTCAGCGTCGCGGCGCCCAACTTCCTGCACCGGGAGATGGGCGTCGCGCTGGCCCGGGCCGGCAAGCACATCTGGATCGAGAAGCCGGTCGGGCTCACCGCCGAGGACGCGGCGGCGGTGGCCGCCGCGGTGCACGAGTCCGGCGTGCAGGGCACGGTCGGCTTCAACTACCGCAACGCGCCGGCCGTCGAGGCGGCCCGCGAGCTGATCGCGGGCGGCGAGCTCGGCGCCGTCACGCACGCCCGGTTCCGCTTCTTCAGCGACTACGCGTCCCACCCCGAGGGCGCGCTCAGCTGGCGGTTCGAGCGGGCCCGCGGCGGCAACGGGGTGCTCGGGGACCTGGCCGGGCACGCCGCCGATCTGGTCCGCCACCTGCTCGGCGAGATCACCTCGCTGGTCGCGGACACGGCGATCTTCGTGCCGTCGCGAGCTCGGCCGACGGGCGCCACCGCCGGCCACACCCGGGCTTCCGGCGGCGAGCTGGGCCCGGTGGAGAACGAGGACTACGTCTCGGCGCAGCTGCGGCTCGAGTCCGGGGCGCGGGCGGTGCTGGAGGCCAGCCGGGTCGCGGTGGGCGAGCAGAACGCGTACGGCTTCGAGGTGCACGGCACCCGCGGCTCGGTGTTCTGGGACTTCCGCCGGCTGGGCGAGCTCAGGGTCAGCGTCGGCACGGCATATCAGGACCAGTCGGTCAGCACCATCTACATCGGACCCGGACACGGAGAATACGCGGCATTTCAGCCCGGATCGGCCAACTCCATGGGCTTCGACGACCTCAAGGTGATCGAGGCGTCCCGCTTCGTACGCTCGATCGCCGAGGGCAAGGCCTATGGCACGACCCTGGACGACGCCGTGGCGAGCGCCCGGATCCTGGACGCGATGACCGCTTCGGTGGCCCGCCGGGGCTGGATAGATCTCATGAAGGCAGATATTTCCATCTAGGCATTTACTGTGCGGTTGCTGAATGGCAGCGTGGCCGCATGATACGGAGAGCTGCGCTTGTCACAGCGCTGATTGCCGCAGTGGTGGGGGCGTCGGCAACACCGGCGACCGCCGCGGCGCCGAAACCGAAGTTCACGCACTTGAACCCGGGCGCGCCGGCCAAGTTGACCGAGAAGGTGCCGGTCAACATCGTCTTCCTGGGTTACGACCGCAACGAGGTCGACAAGTCGGACTTCGTCGCCGGCCTGGCGAAGACCTACGAGCCGGAGAATCGCTCGGCTCAGTGGTACGGGGAGACCGACAAGCTCGGCATCAAATACACGTACGACTACAACATCTCTTATGCCGACAAGGCATATCAGGACAAGTTCTTCAAGCGGCTCGGCCAGCTCGCCACCCCGGCGCCGCTGACCGTGTTCCAGGAGGAGTACAACGCCCAGGAGAGCAACGTCCTGGACATCACCGAGAACAACTACATCGACGCACCGACGGTCGAGCGCTACCTGGCCTACAACCCGCCGCGCGGGGTGAACACCAGGCAGAACACGATCTTCCTGATCGACTGGTACGGCCGCTCGGACTTCAAGTTCCACCTGTACCAGAAGACCGGCGAGCCGGACCCGGACACCGGTTACGACTTCGGCCTCAACCGGGGCAGCCGCAAGATGATGGCGTGGGGCGGCACCACCGCGGACGACGAGGAGACCGGCCTGGGCTCGACCCGCCGCGTCTGGTTCGCCGACCTGTCCGCCGGCCCCGAGGCGAACATGGCCAACTACATCGTCGACGAGCTCGACGTGGACGGCGACGGGGCTCCGGACTACCGGATGCCGCCGTCCTGGGAGTACACGGAGGACGGTTTCCGGTCGCCCGACGCGATCGCCGGCGACCTCTCCAAGATCACTCGGTACGTGGCCCTCGACCTGCTGATGACCACGTCCCCGCTCTACCCGGTCACGCTGCCCTCGTCCACCGGCCTGCCGAAGTCGGTCAACCTGGACAGCAACACGTACGAGGGCTGGTCCGGTGTGGACGCCTCGGCTGAATACATCAAGCCCGACCTGCTCGTCGAGGAGACGGCCGACCTGCGCTGGCGCAACCGGCTCAGCTACGACAACCAGGACCTCGAGCTCAACGGCAAGGCCCTCGAGTGTTTCCAGGGTCTCTACGTGACCGGCGAGCCCTGCTACGAGGGCCAGGAACTGCCGCCGGACGCCAACCTCTATCTGAACGCGGTGGAGAACGACGCCACCCTGCGCGACGACGCCGGTGAGGTCGACTACGAGCTGCCGTACGTGAACTACGCGACCGGCGAGGACTACCCGACCCCGCTCGGGTTCGCCGACGACAACTGGACCGACGGCACGCAGAGCTACGTGTTCTCGTTCCTGTCCCCGGGCATCGTCGAGGCGGGCTACGGCCTGACCACCACGATGATCCACGAGGGCGGTCACCACCTGGGCATGAGCCACCCGCACGACGGCTGGGACAGCGAGTCGGGCACGGACGTCGGCCCGTCGGGTGACTTCTACTTCGCCTGGATCGGCGACGAGAGCAACTCGATGATGAGCTACATCGACGTGAACTGGGACTTCAGCCAGTTCGACCGGGACAACAGCGACCGGTTCCTGACCGCGGCCTACCACGAGGGCGCGAACCGTCTGGCCGCCGATGTGCTCGCCGCCAAGGACGCCCGCAAGGGCACCGCCGACCTGCGCACGGCGGACCTGCTGCTGGGTCTGTCGAAGAAGGCGTTCGCGAAGCACGAGTACCGCATCGCCTACACGCTGGCCGAGCAGGCGTACAACAAGACGGTGGCGGCCGCGAAGAAGGCCGGCGCCGACTCGGGCGCGGTGGCCCGGGCGATGAAGGCCGAGGCCGAGCAGGCGCGGGTCTCCAGCAAGGTGCACGACCCGCACGAGTTCATCGACACCCTGGTGCCGGGCAACAGCCCGCGTTCCCTTCCCTGATTCGCACCGGCCGGTGCCCGTCGCTCAGGCGGGCACCGGCTGGTCGAACTGGGTGCGATAAAGCTCCGCATAGCGCCCGCCGGCGGCCAGCAGGTCGGCGTGCCGGCCGCGCTCGACGATCGCACCGTCCTCCAGCACCAGGATCTGGTCGGCGGACCGGATGGTGGAGAGCCGGTGCGCGATCACCACGCTGGTCCGGCCGGTCAGCGCCTCGCCCAGCGCGGCCTGCACCGCGGCCTCCGAGGTCGAGTCGAGATGCGCCGTGGCCTCGTCCAGGATCACCACCCGCGGCTGGGAGAGCAGCAGCCGGGCGATGGTGAGCCGCTGGCGCTCGCCGCCGGAGAGCCGGTAGCCACGCTCGCCGACCACCGTCTCCAGCCCGTCCGGCAGCGATTCGATCAGGGCCGCCAGCCGCGCCCGGCGCAGCACATCCCAGAGTTCGTCCTCGGTCGCGCCCGGCCGGGCGAACAGCAGGTTCGCGCGGATCGTGTCGTGCAGCAGGTGACCGTCCTGAGTGACCACTCCGAGCGCGTCCCGGATCGAGTCGGCGGTCAGGTCCCGCACGTCGGCGCCGGCGAGCCGCACCGCACCCTGCTCGACGTCGTAGAGCCGGGGCAGCAACTGGGCGATCGTCGACTTGCCCGCCCCGGACGAGCCGACCAGCGCGACCATCTGGCCGGGCTCCGCCTTGAACGACACGCCGTGCAGCACCTCTTCACCACCGCGGGCGTCCAGCTTGGCGACATCCTCCAGCGAGGCGAGCGAGACCTTGTCCGCCGACGGGTACGCGAACCGCACGTTCTCGAACTCGACCGCCACCGGGCCGTCGGGCAGCGGACGAGCCTCCGCCTTGTCCACGATCATCGGCTTCAGGTCGAGGATCTCGAAGACCCGGTCGAAGCTGACCAGCGCGCTCATGATCTCGACACGGGCACTGGCCAGGGCGGTCAGCGGCGCGTAGAGCCGGGACAGCAGCAGCGCCATCGCCACCACGGTGCCGGCGTCCAGCTGCCCCCGGACCGCGGCCACGCCGCCCACGCCGTACACCAGGGCGAGGGCGAGGGAACCGACCACCGTGAGGGCGGTGATGAAGACCCACTGCAACATCGCCGTGCGCACGCCGATGTCGCGCACCCGCCAGGCCCGCGCGGCGAACTCGGCCGACTCCTCCGCCGGGCGGCCGTAGAGCTTGACCAGGGTGGCACCGGGAGCGGAGAACTTCTCCGTCATGCGGGTGCTCATCGCGGCGTTGTGGTCGGCCGCCTCGCGCTCGAGCCGGGCCAGCTTGGTGCCCATCCGGCGGGCCGGCAGCACGAAGATCGGCAGCAGCACCAGCGCGAGCAGAGTGATCTGCCACGAGAAGCTCAGCATCACGGCGAGCGTGAGGACCAGCGTCACGGTGTTGCCGACCACCCCGGAGAGGGTGTCGCTGAACGCCTGCTGGGCGCCGATCACGTCGTTGTTGAGGCGGGAGACCAGCGCGCCGGTGCGGGTGCGGGTGAAGAACGCCACCGGCATCCGCTGCACGTGGTCGAACACCGCGGTGCGCAGGTCGACGATCAGGCCTTCGCCGATCCGCGCCGACTGGTAGCGGGTCAGCAGCCCGAGCCCGGCCTCGGCCAGCGCGATCAGCGCGATGGCCACGGCGAGCCAGATCACCACCCCCTCGTCGCGCCGGTCCACGACGGCGTCCACGATGCGGCCGGCCAGCACCGGCGACGCCACGGTCAGCACCGCGGCCACCACGCTGCACACCAGGAACAGCGCGATGAGTCGCCGGTGCGGGCGGGCGAAGGCCCAGATCCGTTTCAGGGTCGCCTTGGAGAACGGTCGTTGATCACGCTGATTCATCGCGTGATGCAGGGACATCCACGCGGTGACTTCCATGCTCATCCAGGGAGGCTAGAACCTGCAGCAAGGTTCAGGTCAACCGGTTAAACCGTCGACCGGCGCGAGGTAGCCGATCAGGGCCCGGCGCAGCTCGCCGATCAGGGCTTCGCGCTCGGCGCCGGTGGCCGCCACGATCGGCGGCATCATCGCCTTGACGATCTGCACGGCGACCGTCGCGTAGCGCCCCCCGTCCTCGGCGGAGAGCGCGGGGGAGCGGGCCGCGAGCACCGCCGCCACCCGCCCGGTCACCGCCTCGTGCAGTGGCCGGGTCGCGGCGGCCAGCGCGGCCGGCATGTCGGTGTTGCCGAACAGCGTCTTGGCGCCCGGGTTCGCCACGTTGAACGCGATCAGCGGCTCGATCATGCGGTCCACCAGCTCGTCCAGCGCCATCTTGGTGACCGGCCGGTCGGCGAATGCGGCGGCGTGCGCCTGCCTGGTCGCGTCGCCCAGCCGCTGGGAGAGCGCCTCGGCGATCTCCTCCTTGTTGCGGAAGAACTGGTAGAGCGAGCCGGGCGAGATGCCGGCCCGGGCGGCGATCGCGTTGGTGGACGCGGCCGGGTAGCCGACCTCGGCGAAGAGCGCGAGCGCCGCGTCCAGGATCTCCGCGATGCGCTGCTCGCCACGAGCCTGCCGCTTGACCAAGACGCCACCCCTTGAAAACGCGAGTCATCGCTCGTACTTTAGAACGCAAGCGACCGCTCGCATTATTGCATCCGGAGGTCGGCGTGTTCCTCGTCCGTCATCGTCGCGCCGTCCTGTGGGCCGGCCTGCTCGTCACCCTGGCGCTCGGCGTGCTCGCCGCCGGCACGCTGAACGCCCTGGTGCTGAACCGCTGGGAGGCGCCCGGCACCGAGTCGGTGCGCGCGCAGGAGGCGCTGGAGCGCGACTTCGACACCGGCAACGCCAACCTGATCCTGCTGGTCACCGCGCGGGCCGGCACCGTGGACGCGATCCGGGACGAGGGGATCGCGCTGGGCGCCGAGCTGGCGTCGGATCCGCGGGTGGGTGACGTCTGGTCGTACTGGTCGCAGCAGCAGGATCCGACGCTGCGCAGCGCCGACGGCCGGCAGGCGCTGGTGCTGGCCTGGGTGCGCGGCGAGCCGACCGAGGCGCGGGCGCACATCCGCGACGCGCTGCTGCCCGCCTTCACCCGCGAGAACGGCGCGATCCAGGTGCGGGTGGCCGGCGGCGAGGCGGTGGCGGCCCAGGTGAGCCAACAGGCGACCGAGGATTTCGTGCGCGCGGAGCTGCTGATCGTCCCGCTGATGGTCGGGTTGTTGATTCTGCTCTACCGGCGCGTCCGGCTGGCCCTGATGACGCTGGGCGTGGGCCTGTTCGCGGTGATCGCCACGCTGGCCGGGCTGCGGTTGCTGGCCATGGTGACCGAGGTGTCCACGTTCGCGGCCAACGTGACCCTGGTGATGGGCATCGGGCTGGGCGTCGACTACTGCCTCTTCGTGATCGCCCGCTTCCGCGAGGAGCTGATCGCCGGCGCCGCGGTGCCTGCGGCGGTGGCCACCACGATCCGCACGGCCGGGCGCACCGTCGTCTTCAGTGGACTGACGGTGGCCGCCTCGTTGTCCGCGCTGCTCGTCTTCCCCTATTCGTTCCTGCGCTCGTTCGCCTATGCGGGCGTGCTCGTGGTGGTGACCGCGGTGCTGGGCGCGCTGGTGCTGCTGCCCGCCGGACTCGCGGTGCTCGGGCCGCGCGCGTTGCGCCGCGGCGTACCGAGGAGTCGTGGTTTGTGGTTGCAGTGGGGGTCTGCGGTGATGCGGCGGCCGGTGCTGTTCGCGCTGGCCGGCCTGGCCGTCGTCGGAGTCCTTGCCACGCCGGCCGCGGGATTGCGGATCGGCCTGCCGGACGACCGCGTGCTGCCGCCCGCCGCCTCCACCCGGCAGGTCTCCGACGAGTTGCGCGCGGGCTTCGCGACCGAGCCCAACGACGCCTTCCAGGTGGTCGCGCCGGCCGGCGCCGAGCCGCAGGTGCCCGCGGTCGCCGCCGCGATCTCGGCCATCCCGGGGATCGCCCGGGTCGAGTCGGTGGCCGGGATCTATGTGGACGGGGTCCGCCGCGGGCCGCCGGTCGACCCGGACCGGCTGCGCGGCACGACCCGGCTGCGGCTGGAGGCGGTGCCGACCCGTTCCTCGCTCGGCGGGACCGAGGTGGGCGAGCTGGTCGCCGCCGTCCGGGCCGCCGCGACACCCCTGGGCGCCGCCCTGGTCGGCGGCGACCCGGCCGAGCTCACCGACTTCCGGCGCACGCTGATGGACCGGGTGCCGCTGGTCGCGGTGCTGATCCTGCTCGTCGGCTTCGGCCTGATCATGGCGATGACGCGCAGCCTGCTCATCCCGCTCAAGGCCACGGTCCTCAACCTGCTCAGCCTGGCCGCGATGTTCGGCGTGCTGGTCCTCGTGTTCCAGAACGGCGCCTTCGCCGGCCTGCTCGGCTTCACCCCGGTCGGCACCCTGGACCCGGCCTTCCCGATCCTGATGTTCTGCGTCGCCTATGGCCTGTCCATGGACTACGAGGTCTTCCTGCTGTCCCGGATCCGCGAGCGCCACCAGGCCACCGGCGACAACCGCCGGGCCGTCCTGGAGGGCTTGCAGCGAAGCGCCCCGCTGGTGACGGCGGCGGCGATCATCCTGGCCGTCTCCTTCTCCCTCTATGCCACCGGCGACGTCATGTATCTCCAGATGATCGGCGTGGGGGTGGCCGTCGCGATCCTGGTCGACGCCACCGTCATCCGGGGCATCCTGGTGCCGGCCCTGATGCGCCTGGCCGGCGACGCCAACTGGTGGTTCCCGTGGCCGCAACGAATTCCTGTTATGCCAATTGACACAGCTGAAAATCGACCCTATCGTTCCGGGGGTGAGCGAGGTTCGAGGGCGCGGCCGGCCGCGCAAGGACCCGGAGCGGCTGGCGCGGTGGACGCCGCCGGAGGGGTGGTCGCGCCTGGTCGCGTGGGTCTCGCCGGAGGAGAAGAGGGCGCTCAAGAGGTTCGCGGTTGACGCGGACGTCTCGGTGGCGGACCTGGTTCGGTCACTGGCGGCCGGCTTGGCGGAGGGGGTGATCACCCCCGATGAGCTGATCGGCCACGTTCGGAAAGGAGCGCAGGTCATGGAGAAGATTCCGACGTTGTTCGAGCGCGACGACCACTTCCGGGTGGTCGACCGCCCGCGGCCCGAGTGCGCCTGGGTGTTCGAGGGCGAGGGCACGCCGACCGAGAAGCTCGACGGCATGAATGTGCGCCTGACCGTCCGCAGCGGGCAGCTGGTGCGGGTGGAGAAGCGGCGCAACCCGAGCAAGCTGCAGAAACAGCAGGGCATCGTCGACGGGTGGTATGTGGACACCGACGAGGCCGGCAGCGAAGACCGGTGGATCCTGACCGCCGCCCGCGCCACCGACGTCAGCGGCTGGCCGGACGGCGAGCACGCCTGCGAGGCGCTGGGCCCGCGAGTGCAGGGCAACCCGCTCGAGCTGACCGAGAGCCGGTGCGTGCCGTTCAACCTCGAGGCGCCGGTCTTTCCGGAGGTGCCGCGGGGCTATGCCGGGCTGCGGACCTATCTGGCGACGCTGGAGAGCCGTTATGCCCCGGGCCACCTGGCCGAGGGCATCGTCTTCCACCACCCCGACGGGCGCCGCGCCAAGATCAAGCGCAAGGACTTCCCCCTGGCGCGGTCCGGCGTCAGCTGAGGGACGGGATCGGGCCGAGCATCTCGATCCCGTTTTGCGCGGCGATCTCCAGCACCTCGGCCATCTCCGGTGGTGGGGGGGGGGGGGGGGGGCGCAAACCCACCACAGATGAGAGCGGCCCCCGAGCCCCCCAGGCATGGGGGAGCCAAAACCCAGAATTCGCCGGCGGACCTGTGCGA
>NZ_JBVJIP010000003.1:64805-78602 GCF_055586225.1 Actinoplanes sp. NPDC051388
CCCCCCCCCCCCCCCCCCCCCCCCCCCCCCCCCCCCCCCCCCCCCCCCCCCCCCTGCCCCCCCCCCCCCCCCCCCCCCCCCCCCCCCCCCCGCCCGGGTGAAGCCCTCCATCGGCGCCCCCGGCGCGTGCACGACCAACGCCACGGCTTCCGCGGCCGACTCGTTGCGCACGGTGTGCGGGGTGCCGCCGGTCAGCGGCACCACGTCTCCGGCCCGGGCGGTCACGCGCTGGTCGGGCAGATAGAAGGTGAACTCGCCCTCCAGCACGTGATAGATCTCGCCGGGCTCGTGGCGGTGCATGACCGGTGGTCCGCCGCCGGGTGGCATCCGGACCTCGACGGCGAAGAGCGCGCCCCCGGTCGAGGCGCTGGTCGCCAGCACGGTGATCTGATCCCCGCCCAGCTGGAGGCGTTCGCATGTGGCACGATCGACAGGTAGCTTGTCCATTCCCTCAAAGTAGACAGGTAACCTGTCGATGTCAACGCGTTTGCCGGTGAACCACGGACAGACCCGGCCGCTCAATCTCGCAAGCCTCGCCCGCGAGGTCTTCGTGGCGCTCAACGACCTGGTCGTCGACCGGCTGGCCGCGCACGGGCACGGCGTGATCCGGCCCGCGCACAGCGCGGTCTTCCAGTTCCTCGACGAGGCCGGCACCACGGTCAGCGTGCTGGCCGACCGGGCCGGCATCACCAAGCAGGCGATGGCCGAACTGGTCGTCCACCTGGAGAAACACGGCTATGTCACCCGGCTGTCCGACCCGGCCGACCGCCGCGCCAAGCTGGTCCTGCCCACCGTCCGTGGCCGCGAGGTGATCGACCTGGCTCAGGCCCTGGTGCCCGAGCTGGAGGGCCGGCTGGCCGAGCTGGTCGGCGGGCACCGGCTGGCGCTGCTGCGAGCGGACCTGGAGAAGATCCTCTCCGGGGTACGCGGACCGAAGTGATGTCGGCTTGACACCTGCGAAACACCACCGCCGCGCGAGTGACACCGACGCTGTCGAGCATGGGCGGGGTGACGGTCGGGCGAGTGGGTGACGAAGTCGGCGTGCTGGCCGGCTTCACCGTCGCGGTGACCGCCGAGCGGCGCCGCGACGAGATGGCGGCGCTGCTGGAGCGCCGGGGCGCCCGGGTGGTCACCGCGTCGGCGATCACCATCGTGCCGCTCTCCGACGACGAGGCCCTGCGGGCGGCCACCGCTGCCTGCATCGGGCTAGCCCCCGACCTGGTCATCGCGACCACCGGTTTCGGCTTCCGCGGCTGGCTCGAGGCCGCCGAGGGCTGGGGCATGGGTGACGACCTGCGCACCGCCCTGGGCCGCGCGCGCATCATCGCGCGCGGGCCGAAGCCGTGCGGCGCGATCCGGGCGGCCGGTCTGACCGAGGAGTGGGCCGCGGCCACCGAGGCGTCCGAGGAGATCCTCACCCGCCTGCTCGCCGACGGCGTCTCCGGGCGGCGGATCGTGGTGCAGGAGCACGGCGAGCCGCAGGTCGAGTTCGTCGCCGCGCTGCGGGCGGCCGGGGCCGCGGTGGTCGAGGTGCCGGTCTACCGCTGGTCGCTGCCGGCCGATACCGCACCGGTGCGGCGGCTGGTCGAGCAGGTGGTGCAGGGCCAGGTCGACGCGGTCACGTTCACCAGCGCGCCGGCCGTGCGGGCGTTCCTGGCGATCGCCGGGCCGTCCACCGACGCCCTGCTCGCCCGGTTCCGCGGCGGCGTGATGGCCGCCTGCGTCGGCCCGGTCACCGCCGGGCCGTTCGCCGAGCACGGGGTGCCGGTGGTGTCGCCGCAGCGCTGGCGCCTGGGCGCGCTGATCAAGTCGATCGCCGACGAGCTGCCGCGCCGCGCCACCCGGATCCGGGTCGCCGGCACGACGCTCGAGCTGCGCGGCCACGCGGTGCTGATCGACGGCCGGCTGCACGTGCTGCCGCCGGCCTCGATGACCATCCTGTCCACGCTGGCCGCCCGCCCCGGCGCGGTGGTCTCGAAGGAACGCCTGGCCGAGTCGCTGCCCCGGGCCACCGACGGGCACGCGGTGGATGTCGCGGTGGCCCGGCTGCGCACCGCGCTGGGCTCGGGCGGCCACATCGAGACGGTGATCAAGCGCGGCTACCGTCTGCGGCTCGACGAAACAGCTCACATCGGCTCCGGACCGGATGTGGGAACTTCCGAACCTCACCGTGACAGCGATATCCCCGGCGGGTAACGAGGCGCGGACAGCATGAACGCATGCCGGCTACCGCGACCCACTGCCCGTACTGCGCGCTGCAGTGCGGCATCACGCTCACACCGGCGCGGACGGCGATCAGACTCGAGCCGTCCGACTTCCCGGTCAACAACGGCGGCCTCTGCGCCAAGGGCTGGACCGCCGCGGAGCTGCTCGATCACCCGGATCGCCTGCTCACCCCGCTGATCCGCAAGGTGCCGGGGGACCGCTTGAGCCCGCTGCGGGAGGCGAGCTGGGACGAGGCGCTCGCGCTGATCACGGCCCGGATCAAGAGCAGTCAGGACGGGTACGGGCCGGACAGCGTCGGCGCCTTCGGAGGCGGGGGACTGACCAACGAGAAGGCGTACACGCTCGGGAAGTTCGTGCGGGTGGCGCTCGGCTCGTCGGCGATCGACTACAACGGGCGGTTCTGCATGTCGTCCGCGGCCACCGCCTCGAACCGGGCGCTCGGCGTCGATCGCGGACTGCCGTTCCCGGTGGCCGACATCGCGCGGGCCCGGACGGTGCTGATCGTCGGCGCGAACCCGGCGGACGCGATGCCCCCGGCGATGCAATATCTGGACGCCGGCCGGTCCACCGGCGCCCGGCACATCGTGGTCGATCCGCGGCGCACGGCGACCGCCGCGGGCTCGTACCGTCATCTGCAACCCCGGCCCGGCACGGATCTGGCGCTGGCCAACGGCCTGCTGCACATCGCGGTCCGGGAGGGCCTGGTCGACGAGGACTACATCCGCGACCGCACCACCGGATTCGACGCGGTGCGCCGGTCCACCGCCGCCTACTGGCCCGATCGGGTCGAGCGGATGACCGGGATCGCGGCGGACGACCTGCGGGATACGGTGCGGATGCTGGCCACCGACCGGCCGTCGATGATCCTCACCGCGCGCGGCGCCGAACAGCACAGCAACGGCACCGACACCGCGCAGGCCTACCTGAACCTGGCGTTGGCTTTAGGTCTGGTCGGGCGGCCGTTCTCCGGCTACGGCACGATCACCGGGCAGGGCAACGGGCAGGGCGGGCGCGAGCACGGGCAGAAGGCCGACCAGCTGCCCGGCTATCGCCGGCTCGACGATCCGGCGGCGCGCGCGCACGTGGCCGCGGTGTGGGGCGTGCACCCGGATTCGCTGCCCCGGCCCGGGAAATCGGCCTACGAGATGCTCGATCGGCTCGGCACCCCGGGCGGCGTGCGCGTGCTGCTCGTGCTGGCCAGCAACATCGTCGTCTCCGCGCCGCACGCCAACCACGTCACCGATCGCCTGCGGGCGCTGGACTTCCTGGTCGTCTCGGACATCTTCCGGTCGGAGACCGCGGAGCTCGCCGACGTCGTGCTGCCCACCACGCAGTTCGCCGAGGAGGACGGCACGATGACCAATCTGGAGGGTCGCGTCCTGCGTCGCAAGCAGGCCATCGAGCCGCCGCCGGAGGTGCGTACCGATCTGCAGATGTTGAAGGCGCTGGCCGACCGCCTGGGCCGCGGCAGGCACTTCAGCGACGAGCCGCGGGTGGTCTTCGACGAGTTGCGGCGGGCCAGCGCGGGCGGGATCGCCGACTACGCCGGCATCAGCTGGGCGCGGATCGAGGCCGAGGACGGCGTGTTCTGGCCGTGCCCGGCCGAGGACCATCCGGGTACGCCGAGGCTGTTCGCCGACCGCTTCCCGACCGCGGACGGGCGTGCCCGATTTCTCCGGGTCGAGCATCGGGAGCCGGCCGAGACGCCGGACCGCAGGTTCCCCTATGTGCTGACCACCGGCCGCAACATGCAGCAGTACCAGAGCGGCAACCAGACCCGGCGGGTGTCCTCGCTGAGCGTGGCCCTGCCCGAGCCGCGCGCCGAGATCCATCCCGATTTGGCCCGCCGGCACGGGCTCGCCGACGGCGACATGGTCGAGCTGCGCACCCGCCGCGGCCGGGCGCGCTTCCGGGCCCGGCACAGCACCGGCATCCGGCCGGACACCATCTTCGTCCCGTTCCACTGGGTGGGCGCGAACCTGCTCACCGACCCGGCGCTGGATCCGCATTCCAGGATGCCGGCCTTCAAAGCCTGCGCGGTGGCCATCGCGCCGATCACGGAAGGAACCGATCGAGTGCACTCGACCCCCAGATTTCTGCAGGGCGTCTTCCCGTTCGAGGGCAAGGGCCTCGACCAGCCGGCCCCGATCGACGGCCTGCTCGGCTACCTGGTGCCGGACGGCGCCACCGCGCAGGCGGTCTATTTCCGCGGCGGCAACTCCTCGGATGAGCTGGTCTGCGTCGTGCTGATCCGCGACGGCCGCCCGATGCGCTACTTCCCGATCGGCGCGAAGAGCGACGTGCACGTGCCACTGCGGGTGGTCGAGGACCTGGACGCGGGCACCGCGATCGAGCTGCGCCTGGCCGCGCCGGCCGGGCTGACCGGCTCGGTGGTGCTGGACCTCGGCCTGGTGGAGATCTGATGACGCAACACCTGGTGGTGATCGGCAACGGCATGGCCGGCGCCCGCACCGTCGAGGAGATCCTCGCCCGGGGCGGCGACTTCCGGATCACCATGTTCGGCGACGAGCCGTACGGCAACTACAACCGCATCATGCTGTCCAATGTGCTCGCCGGGGTCGAGGACGAGGCCGGCATCTTCCTCAACGACCTCACCTGGTACGCGGACAACGGCATCACGCTGCACCACGGCCGCCGGATCACCCGGATCGACCGCTACGCGAAGCGGGTCTACGCGGACGACGGCAGCGCCACCGCGTACGACAAGCTGATCATCGCCACCGGCAGCCGCGCGCACGTCCCGCCGATCCCCGGCATCCACCGCCCCGGCCGCGGCTACCACCAGGGCGTCTTCGCGTTCCGCACGCTCGACGACACCCGCAACATGATCCGCTATGCCCGCGATCACGAGCGCGCGGTGGTGATCGGCGGCGGCCTGCTGGGCCTGGAAGCGGCGCGCGGCCTGCAGAATCACCTGTCCGAGGTGACCCTGGTCCACTCCGCCGGCCACCTGATGAACTCCCAGCTCGACGCGCAGGGCGGCCGGATCCTGCAGCGCAGCGTGGAGCAGCTCGGCATCTCGGTGGTCACCGGCGCGCGCACCACCGAGATCCTGGGCAAGAACGCGGTCACCGGCGTCAAGCTGGCCGACGGCCGCACCATCGACTGTGACGTGGTGGTGGTCGCGGCCGGCATCCGGGCGAACAGCGAGGTGGCCGAGACCAGCGGCCTGGTGGTCGAGCGCGGCATCGTGGTGGACGACCGGATGCACGCCCAGGACGAGCCGGACATCTATGCGGTGGGCGAGTGTGTGCAGCACCGCGGGGCGACCTACGGCCTGGTGGCGCCGCTCTGGGAGCAGGCCGCGGTGCTCGCCGACCAGATCACCGGGCGCGACCCCGCGGCCGCATACCACGGCTCGAGGGTGGCGACGAAGCTCAAGGTGGCCGGCGTCGACGTGGCCGCGATGGGCATCAAGGAGGCCGAGCGCGACGACGACGAGACGCTGGTCTTCGCCGAGCCGCGCAAGGGCGTCTACAAGAGCGTCATCATCCGCGACGGCCGGCTGATCGGCGCCACCCTGGTCGGCGACGTCTCGAAGGTCGCGTTCCTGATGCAGGCCTTCGACCGCGGGCTGGCGTTGCCCGAGGAGCGGGTCGAGCTGATGTTCGACATCGGCGGGCCGCCGGCCGAGGTGAGCGCGGCCGAGCTCGACGACGACGCGCAGGTCTGCAACTGCAACGGCGTCACCAAGGGCACGATCGCCGCCTGCGTGCAGGGCGGCTGCAAGACGGTCAGCGGGGTGATGGACCGAACCCGGGCCGGCAAGGGCTGCGGCACCTGCAAGGGCCTGGTCCAGCAGATCGTCGAATGGGCCGCCGGGGGAGCGGTCGAGGAGGATCCGGCCGCCTCCTGGTACGTGCCCGGCGTGCCGATGCCCAAGCCGGAGCTGATGGCTGCGATCCGTTCGCATCAGTTGAAGTCGGTGTCCTCGGTCTTCGCGAAACTGGTGCCCGGCGGCGAAGAGGACGCGAAGAGCAAGATGGGCCTGGCCTCGCTGCTCAAGATGATGTGGGGCGCGGAGTACGAGGACGAGCGCGACGCCCGCTTCATCAACGACCGGGTGCACGCGAACATCCAGCGTGACGGCACGTTCTCGGTGGTGCCCCAGATGAAGGGCGGCGTCACCACACCGGCCCAGCTCCGGCGCATCGCCGAGGTGGCCGAGAAGCACGACGTGCCGATGGTGAAGCTGACCGGCGGCCAGCGCATCGACCTGCTCGGCGTGCCCAAGGACAAGCTGCCGCAGATCTGGGCCGACCTGGACATGCCGTCCGGCTGGGCCTACGGGAAGAGTTTCCGCACGGTGAAGACCTGTGTGGGCTCGGAGTTCTGCCGCTTCGGGGTGGGCGACTCGACCTCGCTCGGCATCGCGATCGAGGAGCGTTTCCAGGGCATCGAGGGGCCCGGGAAGATGAAGCTCGCGGTCACCGGCTGCCCGCGGAACTGCGCCGAGGCGTACGTGAAGGATCTCGGCGTGGTCGCCATCGACGGCGGCCGGTGGGAGATCTACGTCGGCGGGGCGGCCGGCGCACACGTGCGCAAGGGCGACCTGCTCGCCACGGTCGGCACCGCCGACGAGGTCATCACGCTCACCGGCCGGTTCCTGCAGTACTACCGGGAGAACGCGAACTGGCTCGAGCGCACGTACGCGTTCGTGCCCCGGGTCGGCATCGACCGGATCCGGGAGATCGTCGTCGAGGACGCCGACGGCATCGCGGCCGACCTGGACGCGGCGATGGCGGCGTCCGTCGCCTCCTACCGCGACCCGTGGCGCGAACGGGAGGCTCCGGCGACGCCGGGCCAGTTCCGCACCTCGCTGCCGCTGACGGTCCTGTCGTGACCACGCTCGGACCGGTCGACGACATCCCGCTCGGCGAGGGCCGCGCCTATGCCGTGGGCGACGCGCAGGTCGCCGTGTTCCGGCTGCGGGACGGCTCGCTGCGAGCGCTCTCCGCCGTCTGCCCGCATCGCGGCGGGCCCCTGGCGGACGGGCAGATCGACAACAAGGTGCTGGTCTGCCCGCTGCACCAGAACGTCTTCGACCTCGCCACCGGCTGCTCGACCAGCGGACAGCCGCCACTCACCGTCTACGCCGTCCGGGTGGACGACGAGAACCAACTCGTCTTGGAGGACACCGATGACCGCCGTTACTGACCGGCCTGTCGCCACCACCAGCATCCGCGGCCACTGGATCGACGACTGGCGACCGGAGGATCCCGCCTTCTGGGCGAACACCGGCGCCCCGATCGCCCGCCGCAACCTGATCTTCTCGATCTTCTCCGAGCACATCGGCTTCTCGGTGTGGACCATGTGGTCGGTGCTGGTGCTCTTCCTGGGCCCGGCCTACGGCATCGATCCGGCCGGGAAGTTCCTGCTCACCGCCGTGCCCGCGCTGATCGGGTCGGTGCTGCGCATCCCGTACACCTTCGCGGTCGCGCGGTTCGGCGGGCGGAACTGGACCATCGTCAGCGCCGGCCTGCTGCTGGTGCCGACGATCCTGGCCGCGTTCCTGATCCGGCCCGGCATCTCGTACTCGACGCTGTTGATCCTGGCCGCGGTGGCCGGGGTCGGCGGCGGCAACTTCGCCTCCTCGATGGCGAACATCAACGCCTACTACCCGGACCGGCTCAAGGGCTGGGCGCTGGGCATCAACGCCGGCGGCGGCAACCTGGGCGTGGCGGCGGTGCAACTGGTCGGGCTGTTCGTGCTGGCCGTCTTCGGCGCCGGGCGTCCCGGCCTGGTGGCGGGCATCTACATCCCGCTGATCGTGCTGGCCGCGCTCGGCTCGGCGATGTTCATGGACAATCTGAGCCAGGTCCGCAACGAGAAGCGCGGCATGCGGGACGCCACGAAGGATCCGCACACCTGGATCATGTCGCTGCTCTACATCGGCACGTTCGGATCGTTCATCGGTTTCGGCTTCGCCTTCGGGCAGGTTCTTCAGGTCCAATTCGCCGAAGATTTCGGTACGCCCGTGAAGGCGGCCTACCTCACCTTCCTCGGACCGCTGCTCGGTTCGCTTATCCGGCCGGTCGGCGGGGCGCTGGCCGACCGGCTCGGCGGCGCCCGGGTGACCTTCTGGAACTTCGTCGCGATGGCGGTCGGCGCCTCGGTGGTGCTGATCGCCTCCCAGCTGCGATCACTGCCGCTCTACCTGGTCGGGTTCATCGCGCTCTTCGTGTTCAGCGGCGTCGGCAACGGGTCCACGTACAAGATGATCCCGGCGATCTTCCGGGCCCGGCACCCCGAGTCGGAGCACGAGTCCCGCCGCCTCTCCGGCGCCGTGATCGGCATCGCCGGAGCCATCGGCGCCTTCGGCGGCGTGCTGGTGAACCTCGCCTTCCGCCAGTCCTTCCTCGAATACCAGACCGCGGACGCGGCTTACCTCACGTTCATCGCCTTCTACGCACTGTGCGTGCTGGTCACCTGGATGGTGTACCTGCGTCCCGCGGCACGCCGACTCGTGGGCGTCTGACCTGCTTTCTTGACGGAATCAAAAAAAGATCGCGTAGACGTGTCACGCGACCGTTCGCCGATGGACCTAAGTAGACGGAGGTTCATCGGCGAACGGAGGCACGGGTGGTCGGCAACGAGGACGACTCTGACCAGTCGTCCATCCCTGACCCGCCGCCCGCCGCCGAGATAGAGCGGTTCTTCCGGGCCCACTGGGAGGGCCTGGTCCGCGGCCTGCTCAGCGAGGGCGCCAAGCTCTGGGAGGCGCAGGATGCGGTCGCCGAGGCGATCCGCGAGGCCCTGCGCCGCTGGCCCACGCTGACCAACCCGGCCGCCTGGGTGCGGGTCGCGGCCCGCTCGCACTGGCTCAAGCAGCGGGGCCGGGCCACGCACGGCGAGAACGAGGTGCTGGTCGCCGACGTCGAGCAGTACGACGAGGGCCGCGAGACCGACCCGGCGCTCACCGAGCTCGAGCTGGAGGAGTGGTTCGCCCACGTGCTCGACCAACTGCCGCCGGCCCGGCGCGAGGCGCTGCGGCTCTCCGCCCAGGGGCTCACCCCGGCCGAGATCGCGGACCTGGTCGGCAAGACCCCGGAGGCGGTGCGCACGGCGCTCAAGCTGGGCCGGCGGCAGGCGGTCGAGCTGTGGGACCCGCATGAGGGGGGCGACCAGAAGTGAGCCCCGAGCCGCCGGAGCACCCGCCGATCACCGATCAGATGATGCTCACCGCGCTCAACCGGATCCTGCGGGAGTGCGGCTACCAACCGGTGCGCGAGGACGGGTCGGCCGACCGGCTGATCGAGGAGGCCCGGCACCGTGCGGACGACATCGTGGCCGCCGCCCACCAGACCGCCGAGCACTATCGGGACGCGGCGTTGACGCAGGCCGCGCGCACGGTGATCAGCGCCCGTGAGACGGCCGCGACGGTCCCGCCGCCGCACGAACCGGGCCGCCCGGTCAAGGACGCGCCGGACCTCGGCGTCGGCCGGTCCTGGCACGCGGCGGTGATCGCCGCCGGCACCTTCCTGCCGCTGCCCGCCGAGCTGGCCCAGAGTCGGCTGCACGAGCTGGCCGAGCGGCTGCGCGCGGCGGTGCTGGCGGTCCCGGCCGACGGGGAGGACGCGTGCCGGGTCGGCCGCGAGGCGGTGGCGCTCGGGCTGGGCCGCCCGGCCGTGCTGCCCGGCACCATCCGCGTGCTCTCCGCCCATCTCGCGGCCGCCATTGCCACGGCGACCGCGAAACCACCACCGGTCACTCCTGCCCCGATGACCGATGGTGCGCCCGCGGCGGCCAGGACGTCGGCCGCCGCGGGCTCTTCTTCCGCCGGCGTCCTCGCCGACGTGCTGGGTTCCTTTCTCGCCGGGCACGCGGCGGCCATGCAGGAGCAGATCCTCAGCCAGCAGGAGGCGCTGCACCGCGCCACGCTGCGGGCCGCGCGCGAGTTCGAGCTCGCGCTGGAGGACAGCGAGGCCCGCTACCGCCGGCTGGCCTACTACGACTCGCTCACCGGCCTGGCCAACCGCGCCCGGCTGGTGCAGCGGCTCGAGCAGACCGCGCGGATGGGCGACCCGGCCCGGCACGCCGGGGTCTGCCTGATCGACCTGGGCGGCTTCCCGGCGATCCGCGAGCACAGCGGCCCGGACGCCGGCGACCACCTGCTGATCGACGTGGCCCGGCGGCTGCGCGCGGTCGCCCGCGGGCCGGATCACCTGCTGGTGCGGCACGGCATGCACTCGTTCACGCTGCTCGTGCAGGACAGCGGCGGGGTGGCGCACATGGTCGAGCTCGCCGAGCAGATCCTCGCCCTGCTGGCCGCGCCGGTCACGCTGCCCGGCGACGACGGCCCGACGGTGCCACTCGAGGCCGCGGTCGGCGTGGTGGACGCGTCCGTGGTCGATCTGGACGTCAGCCAGCTGCTGGTGGACGCCGAGGTGGCGGTGCGCCGGGCCCGGTCCGCCCGCACCGGCTGGGCGGTGCACGACCGCTGTGTGCCGGCCGGCCGCACCGGGCCGGGCAGCATCACCGGGCCGGGCATCACCGGGCTGGTCACGGCGCCGCCGATGTATCAGCCGATCCTCGACCCGGTCGGCGGGCGGGTAGTCGGGCTGCACGTCCGGGCACTCTGGCGGCATCCGCACCTCGGGTCGCTCGACCTGGGCCGGATCGGTGACCTGACCGGGGATCGGGCGGCCACCACCCGGCTGGCCGGGCAGGTGCTGCGCCAGGTCTGCCGGCAGGCGATGGCGTGGAGCGGGGCGGCGGACGGCCCGTACGTCGGAATGGAACTGCCGGTCCGCAGGATCGGCTACCCCGAGGTGGTGGAACTCGTCCGCGAGGCGCTGTCCTCGTCAGGTCTGCCGCCGGCCCGGTTGCAGGTGCACCTGTCCGGGCTGGACGCGGTGCCGGCCGGGGCGCACAGCCACACCGTGCTGGCGGCGCTCACCGCGCTGGGGGTGCGGATGGTGCTCGACGACTTCGGCAGTGGGTACACCAGCGTCGCGTACGTCCGGGAGCTGCCGATCCACGGCCTGCGCTGCCCGCTCCCGCTGATCACCGCCGGAGCCGGCGCCGCCGAGCGCGTGCTGATCAAAGGCCTGGCCACCATCGCGCACGCACTCGGCCTGGTGCTGACCGTGCACGGCGTCGACGACGAACGGATGGCCGCGGCCGTCGAACGCTCCGGCTGCGACGCGGTCCAGGGCCTGCGTTACGCAGCGCCGTCCACGCCTCATCGGGTGGCATCTTTGCTGCGCCGACCGGCCATTGTGGCCTGATAGGTTCGCGTCCATGTCCTCCGGCGACTTCGCCCAGCGCCCCAGCAGCGCCCGCATCTATGACGCGCTCCTCGGCGGCAGCCACAATTTCGCAGCCGACCGCGAGGCCGCCCAGAAGCTGCTCGCCGCAATACCCTACGCAGGCGAGATGGCCCGCCTGAACAGGACTTTCCTGAGCCGGGCGGTGATTTACATGCTGGAGCAGGGGGTGCGCCAGTTCCTGGACATCGGCAGCGGCATCCCGACCGTCGGCAACGTGCACGAGGTCACCCGCCGCACCGCACCGGAGGCCCGAGTGGTTTATGTGGACATCGACCCGGTCGCGGTCGCACACAGCAAGGAGATCCTGGCGGAGAACCCGGTCGCGGTGGCGATCCAGGCGGACGCCCGCTTCCCGGCGGAGCTGCTCACCCACCCCGACATGATCCTCGACTTCAACCAGCCGGTCGGCCTGCTGATGCTGTCGATGCTGCATTTCCTGCCGGACGAGGACGCCTTCCAGACGGTCGAGGTGCTGCGCGGGGCACTGCCGGCGGGCTCGTTCATGGCGGTGTCGCATGGCGTGGTGGAGACACCGGCGGACGCGTCACGCGACCAGGTGACCTCGATCTACAGCCGGACCGACGTGGCGGTCGCGGCGGGCCGCACCCGCCCCGAGATCAAAAGCTTCTTCGGTACGGCCGAGCTGGTGCCGCCGGGCCTGGTGTGGTTGCACGAGTGGCCGGCGCCGCCGGAGGACGGCGAGCACCCCGAGTCCATGGCGGTCCTGGCCGGAGTCGCCCGCATCGATTAGATCTGCGGCTCGATCAGAGGTCGCGGTGCGCCGCTCGCAGAAGATCAGCGGATTCGGCCGGGCTCAGCGCCATTTCGCCCAACTGGTCGAAGGCCGAAAGATATCCGCTCAGCTCGCCCGGCTGGTCGCGGTACTCCTCGCGATTGAGCGTCTCGAAATAGACCACGGGCTGCACCGCCTCCCCGGTGGGAAGATCATCGTCCGGGGCGAATTCGAGAATGGTGAATCCGCCGTTCATGCCGATGTGCGCACCGGCCGAGAAAGGGATCACCCGGAGGGTGAGACCGGATGTCTCGGTGACCTTGATGAGGCGTTCGACCTGCTCGCGCATGACCGCTCGACCGCCCACCAGCCGGGTCAGCACCGCCTGGTCGAGGATGATGTCGATCAGCGGTGGCGAGTCTCGTTGCAGGAGCTGCTGGCGGCGCAATCGGGCGTCGATGTTCCGGCTCGTCTCCTCGGGCCGGTCGACCATGTAGTGCGGCGTGATCGCATCGGCGTAGGACGATGTCTGGAGCAGTCCGGGCACGACCATCGGCTCGAACTCCTTGATGTGCCGCGCCGCAGGCTCCAGCCCCGCCAGCCGCTGCAACGCGGGTGAGAGGTTGGCGTCCTGCCACCAGGCGCGCTCGCGGCTGCCGCGTGCCAGATCCATGAGCTGGGTGCGAACCGCCTCGTTGTCGATGCCATAGATGTCACAGAGATCGCGGA
This sequence comes from Actinoplanes sp. NPDC051388, assembly GCF_055586225.1. NCBI lineage: Bacteria > Bacillati > Actinomycetota > Actinomycetes > Micromonosporales > Micromonosporaceae > Actinoplanes > Actinoplanes sp. NPDC051388. The sequence continues at coordinate 77,787 of NZ_JBVJIP010000003.1, forward strand.
CGTCACGGACGGTCGCGTTGCGCTGGGCACTCTCGATCCGGCTGATTTTCGACGGCGCGACGAGGAGACGCGTCGCGGCTTCGCCGACGCTCATCTCGGCCAGGTGGCGATAGTGGCGAAGGGCGCTGCCCAATTGTTGGCGGCGGACCATGGGGCCGGGTTCGTCGGGCAATTTGCGTCACCTCCGAACGACGACGCTATGTCGCAATCTGCCAGGTGGCATCTGCCATGGGCAACAATATCTTGGCAACGGGTGCTTGGCAATTGCCATTCGATCAAGCAGCATTAATGTTACGGCGAGTGTTCATTTGATCAAAAGGATTCGGCGGCGTTGTCGTCACTCTTGCGGGTGGACGAGGGGGTGAAACGAAGATCGGAATGGCTTCGTCGAGCCCCCGGGCGGCAACTTGGGGGCGACTAGATGCTGGGCCGGTGTCGGCCACCGGCCCAGCAAGGAAACCTCCGGTGATCCAAGCCCACAGGACGGTAACCAATGGTCAACGCTAGCAGGCGAAACGGCAATGGCATATGTGCCGCTGAGGCCTATTCGTCAACCGGCAGAAGTCATCAGTCCCCCATCGATGCGGGCCGCTCACCCTCGGGAGGCCCGCGATGAAGGTTCTCTCAGACGTGTCCGTCATTTTCAAGATCGCCTTTGTCTGCATCGTCGTCGGATTCGTGTTGGGCCTGTTCGCTTCGGCGGGGGGGGGGGGGGGGGCGCCGCCGAAAACGACAAAAGCGGTGAGCGTTCACCGGCGGCTTGGGGGGCGGGGCGTGTCGGGCAGGCATAACCGCCAGCCCGTCCCCTCGCCACGG